>JAFVXC010000011.1 GCA_017501345.1 Clostridia bacterium | reverse complement strand
GTATGTGGTCTCGGTCTGCCCGGCGTGCTACACCTATCTCACGGAAAGCGACGTTGCGTACGAGCGGTTCGTGATACTCGAAAAAAGTAAAAAAAAAGAAGCAACGGAGGAAATCAAGATGACGAATAAGCAAGGACGGCCGTCTTCGTGGACGGAGGAAGAGGTCAAGGACCTGATCAAGATGCGTGAAAACGGCGTGACTGCCGCAGAGATCGCGCAACGGCTCGGGCGGACGGAAGGAGCTGTGTCGGGGAAGCTGTGGCAGCTGAGAGATCAAGGGAAGCTCCCGAACAAAGTCGGTTCTACGGGTACTGCAGAAAACGGACCGTCGGGGAAGCCTGTCCCTACAAGTGAGGCGGATCCTGCGGAGGAAAAGGGCGAGCTGAACCCACTCGAACAGGAGATGGCGAACACGATCACGCAGCAGAGGGAGGAGATCGAGAAGCTAACGACTCGGATCGCAGAGCTTGAAGCAAGCAATAAGGAGCTCGAAAAGGAGAATGATGGACTTCTTGATAAAGGGATCGAGCTGCACAACCGTGCGAGTGATCTCGATCGCGAGCTTCAGGATACAAGGGCCGCCCTCGCGGAGACCGAACGGCAGTTTGATGAGTATCGAAAGCTCGAGCATGCCGGTGCGGATGCGATCCTTGCGCGGTACGAGAAGGAGCTTGAACGTGCGGAGGGCGAGATTTCCCGTCTTACGAGAGCTCTTGAGAGGGCGAACCGCATCGCACTCGGGGTGGTCGAGAGGTTTGCGCTTACAGACTGTGCAGTCTGAATGACAAAAGAGAGGTACAAGACAATGGCAAAAGAAATAAACATATCCGACCGTGCGGCGGACAAGCTCTCAAAGGAGCTTGAGAGGGCCGAAAAAGTTTTCAAGGGAACGACACCGACGCAGGAGATCAAGCGGGCGATCGTGGGCCCTGTATGCAAGATGCTCACGAAGTTTTGTTATCAGGATGAGGAATTCGCACAGGCGGTCCTGCGATGCGAGAAGGAGCTTATAGACAACGTCGCGGAGATCGTGAAGGACGTGACGCGGTCGAATCCGTCGATCTCTGACGTCGAGGCATACGTCAGGGCGGTGCGCTTTTATCTGACTGCGGCTGAGGTAACGGTATCCTTCCGCATTCTGCTTCCGAACGAGTATGACGACGATCTTCTCGATCTCGGTGCGGAGCCGAAGCAGGACACAGAGGGACAGGCGATCATCTTAGATCTTCTGGACACGCGAGAGGACGGTGACTGACCGTGGGAATGTACGTATACAAGATGTTCTGTCCCGGTCTCGTTTGCCGTGATTATCAATTCAAGGTCGGTGTGAACGAATGCGAGCATGCGACCTGTGTGAGAGAGGGCTTTCACGCAGCGGAGAACCCGCTTGACTGCCTTTCATATTACAGCAACTTTAATGAAAGCGAGTGTTGGCTCTGCTATGCGGACGGAGACGTGCACGAGGACGGATCGGATTCGAAGATCTCCTGCACGCGCCTCGAGATCCTCAGACGTCTCGGAAAAGAGGAATTTCTTGCCCATGCGCTTCAGTATATGGCAGAGCATCCGAAGCGACCGTGGAGCGATCACGTTTCCGCAGAGCGCGGAGAGGTGTCCTATAACGATTTCATCGTAGTGCGCGGGAAGGATCCTGTTGCGCGCGGCGGAAGGGTTGGTGATTATCTTGCTCTCGCGAGAGAGGGAGAGGACGGGGCGGTCCTTGAGGTCGGACTGTATCGCATTGACGGTGAGGAGCTGCTTCCCGACGTATGGTATGACACGCGCGGGAAAGCACGGGAGGTGACGTGATATGAGAATGACGAGAAAGGAGATCGCGGAGTGGTACCGGGGCGAGAAGATCCCGAAGAAGCAGGGCATCGTCTACCGCGCGATCGAAAACGACGATCGGCTGATCCTCGGCGTATACAGAGACGGGGAGCGGTGTGGTATTTACGTGCTGCATAAGAACGGCAGACGGGCCACAAAGAGAGAAAAGTGCGACACGTGGGGAACTGAGGGCATCCGATATCTTCTCGGTGGAGGATGGATCTACGGGTGCGACCTCTACGGTACGTCGCAGAGCTACGCGAACCCTGCAAGCAGACGGGTCGCAGAGCCCTACCTCGAGGAGCTCACAACGTCCTGTTATTCGGTCAATCAGGTCACCGAGCGTCTCCAGAGAATCGATGATCACTACAACGAGGACCGCCGACAGACGTATGAGAGAAACAAATCGAAGAAGATCCACGACTTTATAGCACTCCTACCCGAGTACCCCGAGGATTTTGAGGAGTGGTGCAAGAAGGTCGTATTCAAGGGAGAGCACTATTTCTTCGGGAAGGCGAAGTGCGACGAATACAGCTGCACCGCGTGCGGCCAAAAACACCGCATCAAGGGATTGAAGGATCGGCAGGAGACGGTATGTAAGCGTACAAACCAAAAGGTCAAGGTAACGAAGCGAAAAACCTGCATCGAGAAGAGGGAACAGGTACAGCTGCTTCAGAGTATGGAGGACGATACCCCGTTCGGAAGGTGCGCGGTCGCGCGGCATCTCTACGTATGGGCAGAGTGGACGGAGAGAGGGATGAAGATCTATCCCGACGACGCGATGGTGATCGTGCTTCCGAAGGCGAAGGATATCCTGCACCCCGCAGAGTCTGCGTCGAAGTGGTTCTACCACTGCCGGGGGTGGTTCGGTACGAGCTGGCACGACCGCAATCTCGGAAATTTCCGTACCAAACGCGAATACACCTACCCGCACACCGTAAAGGAAGCGCTTTCGAATACCGTTTACGACGGGCTCGGGCTTGAAACAGCCGCCGCGAGAGGGTGGTACATCGGCTACAATAACCTGATGATCGACCGCAGACCCGTGACCGAGTATCTCATTAAGGGCGGGTTCAAGGGGCTCGTCGACGAGATCTCGATCCTCCGATGGGCGTACGTGCGCGGGATCAAGCAGAGCGGCAGCAGCGCGAAGGACGTGCTCCTTCTCGACGGTCAGGGCGTGGCGCGGCTTCGGCAGCTCGACGGAGATCTCTGTGTGCTGCATTGGCTTCAGTCGGCACAGATGTGCGGCGATAAGATCTCCGACAAGACACTTCGGTGGTTCAGCGCGCACGCCGTCAGCCCGACCGATCTTGCGTTCGCATTGAACTGTGGGATGTCCCCGGAGTCGGCCGCGAATTACGTTGAGAAGCAGATCGGGCTCTACGGGAAGAAATCGGACTATCTCTCTGCGAACCACGTGATCGGAGAATGGCGTGACTATATGGATATGGCAGAAAAGCTGAACCTTGACACGTCGAAGGAAATGATCTATCGACCGAAGGACCTGAAGGGGCGGCACGACGAGCTTTCAATGCTCCTTTCACAGAAGAAGGACGAGCTTGAGAGGGATCGCATCGAGGGACTTTATCCTGCCGTTGTACCGACGTGTGACCGCATCCGTCCGTTCTACGAATGGAGCGACGAGGATTATATGGTGCGCGTTCCCTCGGGAGCATACGACATCATCAGAGAGGGACGGCTCCTTCGGCACTGCGTCGGCTCGACCGACCGATACTTTGACCGTATTGCAGAAAGCGAGTCGTACATCATGTTTCTCAGGAAAAAGAACCGTCCCGATACACCGTGGTATACGATGGAGATTGAACCCGGCGGTAAGGTGCGTCAGCTCCGTACGATCGGTGACGAGGAAGGAAAGGACCGTGCAGAAGCGAAGGAGGCACTCCGCAAGTGGCAGAGCGAGGTTCAAAAGCGCCTCTGCAAAGTTGAGGGCGGCAAGAAGGAGATAGACGCCGCCGAGGTCAGCCGGGAGAAGCGGCTGAAGGAATTCGAGGAGCTGCGGAAGGGCGGCAACGTGATCCGTAACGGTCGGCTTGCAGGCCGTCTCCTTGTCGAGGTCCTTGAGGCGGATTTCAAAGAGTACAACGAAGATCCCATAGTGGCAATCTCGTAAACAGAAAGAGAGGTACATAAAATGAGCAACAATCTTGTAAGAAGCCCTGCGGTGATCGCCGCAGAGATCAATGCGATCAAATCCCAGACGTCGGGGATTCTTTGTGCGGCGTTTACCTATGCGAAGCAATCCTGCTTTGAGATCGGCAAGCGGCTTGAGGAGGCGAAGGCACTCCTTCCGCACGGTGAATGGGGCGCGTGGCTCGAAAACAATTTCGAGTATTCGGAATCCACCGCCGGGAACCTGATGCGGATCTACCGCGAGTTTGGCGGGGAGCAGATCAATATGCTGACGGGCAAGAGCGACGCCGAGACCTTTGGAGGTCTGTCGCAGTCCCAGCTCGTTGAGCTGTTCGCTCTCCCGAGAGGGGAACGCGAGGATTTCGTCGAGGCGCACCGCGAGGAGCTTGAAAGCGGCGATATGTCGATCCGGGAGATGCGGGATCTCATCAAGGCGCAGAAGGAAGAGCTCGATAAGAAGGACGAGGTGATCGCCCGGAAGGACGAGGAGATCCTCGAAAGTAAAGAAAGCTACGAGGAGCTTATTACAGAGCTTTATGAGGCGAAATCGGATATAAAGGAAACCGAGGAACGGGTGCGCGATGCAGAGGAGCGCGCAGGGCGTGCCGATGAGCTCGAAAAGGAGCTCGAGAAGCTCCGCAACGCTCCGAAAGAAAAGGAGGTCGTGACCGAAACCGAGACCGTCTACGCGCCGACTGCCGAGCAGATCGAGAAGATCCGCGCAGAGGCGATCGCAGAGGTCGAGGAGAAGCACAAGAACGATATTGAGAAGTTGTCTGCTGACCTCGCAGAGAGGGAGGAGCATCACAAGAAGGTGATGGCGGAGGCGCAGGAGGAGACGGCGAAGAAGATCCGTCAGCTGCTCGCGAAGTCCGATCCGCACGCGTCCCGCATCTCGTACGCCCTCGAGGGCTTCAGCCGCGCGCTGAACGATATCAACGCGGAGATTGAGGCGATGGAGAAGGAGAACCCCGGAAGCGGGCAGAAGATGCGCGCTCGGTGTGAGTCCACGCTTCTTGGGCTGATCAACCGTGCCGGGTGGCAGGTGTGAGGTGAATGCTGTGCGAAAGCAGAGTGATCGCTACCTCTCCTCCGAGGCTGCCGAGCAGGAGGCTCTGGTCGAATACTGCGACGTGCGCCACATACCGATCGTACATATCCCGAACGAGGGGAAGCGGTCGGCGGCGTACGCCGCGCAGATGAAGCGTGCGGGACTGCGGAAGGGATTCCCCGATCTGTTCGTCCCGCTCGCCCGAGAGGGCTTTCACGGGCTCTTCATCGAGCTGAAATACGGGCGGGGCAAGACCTCGCCCGAGCAGGAGGAGTGGCTCGCGCTCCTCTCTCTGAATGGATACCGTGCGGTCGTTTGCCGCGGCTTTGAGGAGGCGGCGCGGGAGATATGCAGGTATGCGAAAAACGAGAAGATATAACGGAGGTACAATTTGCTGATGTTGATTTATTACGCCGATGCTTTGCTCGCGCTCGGGCTTCTCATCGGTATCGTTCTTATGTGTGTCGGGTCTGCAAGGCACAGTCTTGGGCTTCAGGTGTGCGGTGGAACGATCGCCGCGTTGTGTATTGTGGTTCAAATATATTTGATGTGGGGGTAGCATGAGCCAAAAGAAGGAGAGTCCCCTTGTAGTGTGTCCGTATTACAAGGGCGATAAGGGGCAACGAATATTATGCAAAGGACCGCTGCCGAAAATGACGAACAGTCAGAGCTTCGACACCCCGGGAGAGCGGACGAAATTTCGAAAGCGGTACTGTTACCGCGTAGAGGGGCATCGCAGTTGTCCCGTCTATAAGATGGTCGCAAATCGAGATGAATAATTCTTTACGGAAAGCCGAGATTTTCTCGGCTTTTTGTTTTCAAAAAATCGTGTTTAGGGGGGGCTCCCTGCGGGGTGTTTTTGGGATGTATAATAAAGCCATACGATCGCGCGGAGAGGGAGGTGCCGTGTGGAAATTAACGAGATCAAAGCCGAGTATATTGCGGGCGGCATCAGCTGTCGCAAGCTCGCAGAAAAGCACGGTATATCCTATGCCGTCTTGCGTCGTGTTGCAGAACGTGAGAAGTGGACTGAATTGCGAGCGCAAACCGAGCGCAAAACAGACGCAGAAATCACAAAAAGTGTGAGCAAAAAACAGGCGCGTGTTGCGCGTAAGATCACGGAGATTGCAGACAAGCTTCTTGTCAAGATCGACAATGCGCTGAACAACGCCGACAGCATCGGTCCGCAGAGCGCGAAGGACTATGCAACGGCATTGAAGCGCATACAGGAGATTGACGGCATCAAGAGCGACCTCGACACGAGAGAGCAGGAGGCGAGGATCAAGAGGCTTGAAATGGATGCTAATAGCGGAGGCGAAAACAGAGACACCGGCGTTCTGATCCTGCCCGCTATATCAGAAGTGCCTGTGCCTCCGACGGAGGACGATTATGGAGAATAACGCAGTGTGGAAGCCTCAACCGAGGCAGATAGCGTTTATGTCTCGCCCCGAGGACGAGGCGCTATACGGAGGTGCGGCGGGAGGAGGAAAGTCTGACGCCCTTGTGATCGAAGCGACGCGACAGGTACATATTCCACATTACAAGGCGCTGATCCTCCGAAAGACCTATCCACAGCTGACAGAACTGATCGAGAAGTCGCTGCTATACTATCCTGCCGCGTTTCCGGATGCGCGATACAACGATTCCAAGCACACTTGGACGTTTCGCAGCGGAGCGAAGATTGTGTTTGGATCTATGCAGCATTCCAAAGACAAGCTGAATTATCAAGGAAAAGCGTACGATTTTATCGCTTTTGATGAGTTGACGCATTTTACGTACGAGGAGTACATTTACCTTTCCTCGCGAAACCGTCCGAACGGACCCGGTACGAGGTGTTACATCAGGGCCACGGCGAACCCCGGAGGGATAGGTCACGGATGGGTGAAGGATCGATTTATCACGCCCGCGAAGCCGATGACGACGATGTGGGAAAAGGTGCAGGTGCAACATCCGAACGGAAAAACGGATACGCGGTACAGGTCGAGGATCTTTGTTCCGTCTTCGGTATTTGACAATAAGATCTTACTCGAAAACGATCCGGATTATTTGGCGCGTCTTGCTTCACTTCCCGAGGCTGAACGTAAAGCACTTTTATACGGGGATTGGAACAGTTATTCGGGGCAGTATTTCGCTGAATGGAGAGATGATCCCGAGCACTACAAGGACAGGCGGTTTACGCACGTGATCGATCCGTTTGAGCCGCCTGCGGGATGGACGGTTTACCGTTCCTTCGACTGGGGATATGCGAGGCCCTTTTCCTGTGCGTGGTGGGCAATCGACTACGACGGGATGCTATATAGGATCCTCGAGTATTACGGCTGCACGGGAACGCCGAACGAGGGAGTGCGAAAGACGCCCGACGAGGTATTTCGGGAGATCCATCGTATTGAGGTAGAGCATCCGTGGCTCCGAGGACGAAGGATCTATGGTATTGCCGATCCCGCGATCTGGGACGCTGAAAGCGGTGTATCGATTGCGGAGACGGCGGAGCGGTATCACGTGTTTTTTGATCCCGGCGACCACAAGCGCATTCCCGGGTGGATGCAATGTCATTATCGCTTACAGTTCGATGAGAACGGGTATCCGAGGATGTACGTCTTCAAAAATTGCAAGGATTTCATCAGGACCGTCCCGCTTCTCCAATTCGACGAGCACAAGGTTGAGGATATCAATACGGCGATGGAGGATCACATTGCGGACGAGTGGCGATATATGTGTATGGCGCGTCCGATCCTGCCGCGCAGACAAAAGGAAAGAAAGGATCTTCAAAGCGATCCGCTTTACGCGGTGTTCGGGCTCACGGATGAGGAGCTTCATACGGATGACCGCAACCGTGAGATCTTAATATTTGACGAAAATGAGGAGGAATAGCGTGAAGGCTTGAAATCATAAGACCGAAATCTACTGTTCACGCATCAATTCGCTCTAAAAATGGGACCCGAGCCCATTTTTGCCGCAGAAGCGGCACGAGCGAATTACAAAATCTATTTGCGTCGCGCAGGGCGCGACATGAGGTATTATATGAATCCTTTACAAAAGCTATTCGGTGCGTTCGGGAAGCGCAATGCTTCTATGGGTGGGAATGCCCCCGAAAGCGGTTACACCGAATACAAGCCGCAGATCAACGCAGAGCGCGTGGCGACGGCATACGCGACGATGCAACGCTATATGCGCGGTAAGAAGAACCTTGACGCAAAGATCGTTGCGAACGAGGAGTGGTACAAGCTCCGTCATTGGGAGCAGATGCGGAAGGGGAGCGAGGGAAAAGAGGAGAGAGACCCCGAGGAGCACGCAGAGCCCGCGTCGGCGTGGCTCTTCAATGCGCTTCAGAACAAGCATGCGGACGCGATGGATAACTTTCCGTCGCCGAACATTCTTCCGCGAGAGGAAGGAGACAAGGCAGAGGCGGAGCTTCTCTCGTCGGTCGTGCCCGTGCTCCTTGATCAGTGTGATTTTGAACGCACATACAGCGACGTATGGCAGTACAAGCTGAAGCACGGTGCGGGGGTCTACGGTGTGTTCTGGGACGGATCCGCACACGGAGGTCTCGGGGACATCAGTATTCGTAAGGTAGATCTCCTTCGGATGTTCTGGGAGCCCGGAGTGACCGATATTCAGGAGTCTGCAAACCTTTTTGTGGTTGATTTCGTTGACCGTGATCTGCTGGAATCGCAATATCCGGACCACGAAGGAAGCCTCGCGAGTGGGGAATCGGGCGACGTAACGAAATACATCTACGACGATGAGGTCGATCTCTCGGATAAGTGTATGGTCGTCGATTGGTATTACAAGCGGCGAAATCCAAACGGAAGGGTCGTGCTTCACTACTGCAAGTTCTCGGGTTCTGCCGTGCTATACGCGACCGAGAACGAGGTACAGAGGCCTATGAAGCAGCAGATAGATCCTGCAACCGGACAAGCGGTGATGGTAGAAGCGGGTCCTTCGGTAGCCGAGAGCGGGCTTTACGATCACGGACGGTACCCGTTCGAATTTGACGTGCTTTTTCCGATCGAGGGGTCTCCTGCGGGATATTCCTACATTGACGTCGGGAAGGAAGCGCAGGAATACATCGACAGGTCGAACAGTGCGATTCTCGAAAATCTGTTCGTGAACGCAAAGCCGCGTGCGATCGTGAAGAATTCCTCGGGGCTGAATGAGGAAGAGTTCGCTGATACGACGAAGTCGATCGTACACGCCGAAAGCATTTCAAGTGATTCTGTGATCTTTATCAAGGGGAATACGCTTCCCTCGGTATATCTTTCGGTTCTCGAGGGGAAGATCGCGGAGCTGAAGGAGGTGACGGGGTGCAGAGACGTTTCGACGGGCGGAAGCACCTCGGGTGTCACTGCTGCGTCGGCGATCGCCGCGCTCCAGGAGGCGGGCTCGAAGCAGTCGAGAGATATCATCAAGGCTTCGTATCGCGCCTATCGCCGCATCGTGCTTCTCGTGATCGAGCTGATCCGTCAGTTTTACGATCTCCCTCGGTGCTTCCGCATCGCGGGAGACGGAGGGGCAGAGCGGTACGTGAAATACAGCAACGCGAATATTCGATCGCAAACGAACGGTGATCCTCGCGTACCGCTTTTTGACATCGAGGTCACGGCGCAGAAGCAGAGCCCGTACTCGAAAATGTCGCAGAACGAGCTTGCACTTCAGTTCTATGGTCAAGGCTTTTTCCAGCCCGGGAACGCCGACAATGCGCTCGCTTGCCTCGAAATGATGGACTTTGACAGGAAGTCCTTCGTGCAGGCACGGATCGCGCAGAACGGAACGATGTATCAGCAGTTGATGGAGATGCAGCAGCAGATCGTGATGCTCACGGAGGCGCTCGCGAAGGCAACGGGAATGCCTCTTCAGATGCCTACAGAGAGCGGAGGAGCGCAGAGAAAGCAAAGCCGCCCTTCTACAGCCTCGGGCAAAGAGATGCCCGATACGGAGGGGCAGGAGATGCTTGGCGGCAGCAGTGCCGTCTCGGGGGAATCCGAGGTGACGCGGAGTGCAAGAGAGCGTGCGGCACAGGCATCCGCCCCGAGATGAGGTGATGCTTATTGATCCACGCTTATACCGAGGAGAAGGACGGTAGATTTTTCTTCTACGTATCGGGGCACGCGGGGTATGCACCGTACGGACAGGATCTTATTTGCGCGGGAGCATCCGTTCTGACGTCGACGCTTGCAGAGGTGATCTATCGGCTCTCTGATTACAGCGAGATCGCGATGGTGGACGAGAAGCTCGAATCCGGAAACACCGTGCTTTCCGCAGACGTCGGGGAATCCGCAAGGGAGGATTTTAGAGCGGCAACGTCGTTTTTCGCTGTCGGCTTTTCTCTCCTTGCCGAGCAATACCCCAAATACGTTTGTTTTACGGGCTAACGCCTTGCAAAATACATAGGGTCGCCCACTTACGGGCAGAAAGGAGCATTATGCTCAAGTCAAATCTTAACAAATGTCACGTGAAGCTCGACCTGCAGCTCTTCTCGGATGGAGCGGCTGCATCCTCGGGCGGGGCGGACGGTGGAGCCGCCACGGGACAAGAGGCAGTAAAGGCGGAGATCGCCTCCCCGCAGTTTGGCAGAAAATCCGGAGCGCAGAAGAATCCGCTTGCATCCGTTCAGTACGGACGTGCGGTGACAGACGTGCCGGATCCCACTCCCGTCGCCGGGGAGAAAAAAGCGAAAAATGAGAACACGGAAACGGCAGAGGAGCGGGAGAGACGCTTCGACGAGCTGATTCACGGAGAATTTGCCGATCTCTACGGCAAGCGCGTGAAGAGTAGTGTTGACGATCGCTTCAAATCCACCAAGGAAACCGTGGAGAAGTACGAAACGCTTCAGCCTATGATCGAGATCCTCGCGAAGAAATACGGCATCGACAAGACGGACGTCAAGGCGATCGTAAAAGCCGTTGAGGAGGATGATTCGTATCTTGAGGAGGAATCGATTGAGACGGGGACGCCGACCGAGCAGTTACGGAGGATTCGGACCATAACGCGCGAAAACGAGCGTCTTGCGGAAGCGGAGCGTACGAGGAAAGCTGAAGAGGAGTCGAAAAGGATCTATCAACAGCTCTCGGGCGAGGCAGAGGGGGTAAAGAAGATCTATCCTGCCTTTGACCTTCGGTCGGAGCTGCGGAACCCGGAGTTCAAGAAGATCCTCGGCTCGGGAGTCAGTATGAAGACTGCATACGAGGCGATCCACGCACAGGAGCTTGTAAACGCTGCAATGAGCGCGGCGGCGCAGGATGCTGAGGCGAGGGTTATGAACAGTGTGCGCCAAAACGGGTCACGCCCGCAGGAAAACGGGAACCGTTCCTCCTCCACGGCGGTCAGAAAGACCGACGTTCATTCATTTACGAAGGCCGACAGAGCGGAGATCGCCCGTCGTGCTATGAATGGGGAAAAGATCGTTCTTTGACCCGAAAAATGATCAAAAAAACAACCCTTGAGGAGGGGAAATATGAAGAAAAATAAGTATAATCTGGATCTTCAGCTTTTTGCTGAAATCAATACCACGACCTCGGGTGCGGCGAACACTGAAACCGTATCCGACGGTATCAGAGGTTGGGGCGGCTCGGGTATGACGCCTGAGCAGAAGGTCTATTACGACGGCCTCCTGATCGATGAGGCGGGCGCAGAGCTCGTCCACGCGCAGTTTGCGCAGAAGCGTCCGATCCCGAAGGGACGCGGCAAGACGGTTGAATTCCGCAAGTTCGAGGATCTTTCGGACGACGTAGACGAGCGCATCCTTACCGAGGGACAGACGCCCGAGGGACAGGCACTGAACGTCAAGACCCTTGAGTCGACCGTCAAGCAGTACGGCGGCTTCGTTCCGCTGACCGATATGCTTCAGTTCACCTCGATCGATCCCGTGATCGTAGAGGCAACAAAGAAGTGCGGCAGACAGGCGGGTGTCGTTGCGGACAAGGTCATCCGTAACAAGATCAATGCGGGCATCACCAACGTGATTTTTGCACCGAAGATCAGCTCGGCGGGTGCGGAGACCGCGGTTACTACCCGTTCGGGACTCGATGCGACCGCACGTCTTACCCTCGACCTTGTCGAGCAGGCGGCAGCAGGTCTCCGTGCGAACAACGCACCGACCTTTGGCGGAGACTACGTCGCGATCATTCACCCGTATGCGGCGTACGATCTCCGCAGATGTGACGATTGGGTCGACGCACACAAGTACGGCAAGCCCGAGGAGCTCTTCAACGGCGAGATCGGCAACATCGCGGGCGTTCGCTTCGTTGCAACCTCGAATGCGAAGATCTGGAAGGATGACACTTGTCCGACTGATATGGCTGTATTCTCGACGCTGTTCATCGGTGAGGGCGCTTACGGCGACACCGAGATCGAGGGCGGCGGCCTTGAGACCTTCATTAAGCAGCTTGGTTCTGCGGGCTCTGCCGATCCTCTGAACCAGAGATCGACCGTTGGCTGGAAGATGACGAAGGCGGCAGAGGTTCTGATCGCAAAGTACATTTACCGTGTCGAGTCTCTCTCGAAGTTCTCCAAAACCGCTTTGGCGAACTGATCTGTATTTTGACCGAGGGGACACAGTCCTCTCGGTCCATCTGAAAGGTAGGTAAGATAATATGACCGAAGAAAAGAAGAAAAGCGATGCACGGGAGGAAGCCGTCCGGGATGTCGAAAAGATGGTGACGGTATTCGTCCCGGGCGCAAACGAGGATGATGAGGATGATCTCGTCGTGTCGATCAATTTCAAGGAATACCGAATTCCGAAGAATCGGGAATGTCGGGTGCCCGAGCACGTAGCGGCATTTCTGAAGTGTCGCAAGAATGATTCGTCTATGGGAAAAAAGTACGAAAAAAAGAATCAGATCAACGTAAAATAAGAGGAGCGCACGGGGTATGAGGAAACATAGATACTCCGTGCCGCTTTTGTTTCACAAATGAAAGGAGCAGAATGATGACGATCAGAGAGCAGCTTGCATTGATCGATGCCACGGTGCCGAACAGGCACTCGAGGGAGGTCAAGATCGCGTGGCTGAATACGCTTGATTATATGATCTACCGCGAGATCATACAGAGGCACGAGGGTGCGGACAAGATTCAGTTTATGGGCTACAACGCGGATACAGACGAAGGAACCGAGCTTCTCGCGCCCGAGCCGTACTGTGAGATCTACGGTTATTTTATCGAGGCGAAGATCCACTACTTAAACGGCGACGACGTGCGCTATCGAAACGCTATGACGATGTTCAATGCGGTATATAGTGATTACGGTAAGTGGTACACGTCGGAGCACGCACCGATCCGCCGCACGCGGTGGAAGCTCTTTTAAGGGGGGCGCTTATGAAATTGCCCACGCTTTCCGCGCATTCGGTGTCGCGGGATATGATCTCGACTTTTGGCGGGTATCACCATCACAGCACGGTTCCCGACAATTCCTTTTTCGATATGAAGAACCTGTCGGCAGACCATTATCCTGCGCTCTCCGTCCGAAGGGCGCGCGGAATTTTCAAGGATAGCGAGGTGACCGCGCCGTCCGCGATGATCTACACCGACCGTCTTTGCTACGTGGACGGCTCGGCGCTCGTGATCGGAGCCGAGCGGATCGAATGCGGGCTTTCGACCGCTTCCTCAATGCTGCCGAAAAAGCTTGTGTCGATGGGAACCTACATCATCGTTTTTCCGGATCATTATTACGTCAATATGGCGGATACGAGTGATCAGGGCGCGATTGAGACGCGCTTTAGCAGCTATGTTAGCCTTACCTATTGTAACTACACGATCGGATATTGCGATGAGAACGGTGCGACCGCTGCTTCGGGCTCCGGTTATTTTATTCTGAATTGCTATACCAACTATACGAGCGAAGGAGAGAGTGAGTCGATCTCGAAGGCAGGATTCCGCGTCGGTCAAAGTCTTAAGGCAGAGGCGCTGTCCTCGGATCCGAATTTCGAATATCACCTCGGAATTCCGAGTCCGGAAATTTTGACAAAAACGGAAACGATATACACCGAAACGCAATTTCCTGAAGGAGAAAGCATAAAAATTCCGATTGGTGAGAGGACGCTGTACGCTGTTAAGTATTACGACATATCGAATGCTGTCGTTTATGCGCTTCAGGAGCGTGCGATCATTTTCAAGGGGGTGTATCGGGAAATCATTTCTGAATATACCGAAAGGGATCTGTCGGCTTACGACTACGGCTTCACGCTTGTTGGAGACCCGATTCCCGAAATGGATCACGTATTCGAGCACGAAAACCGTCTGTGGGGATGCCGCTATGGAAGGAACGTGTTTGGCGAGCTTGTGAATGAGATCTATGCGTCAGCGCTCGGAAGCTTTCGGGATTTTTCGAAGTTCGAGGGTGTTTCAACCGATGCTTACAAGCAAGGCGTCGGAACGGAAGGCCCCTTTACCGGGGCGTGCTCGCTGAACGGGTATCCGATCTTCTTCAAGGAAAAATGCTACCACAAGGTCTACGGCTCGTATCCCGCGCAGTATCAGGTGAAGGCGGTCGAATGCAAGGGGATACAGCAGGGATCGTCGGACAGCACGGCGATGATCAACGGTGTGCTGTACTATAAAGCAGTCGATGCTGTCTGTTCCTTTGACGGAAGCTATCCGACCGACATTTCGTATTCGCTCGGCGACTGTCGATATGCAGATGCGGTCGGGGGCGCTCACCGATACAAATACTATTTGTCGATGCGGGATATTGACACGGACGAATGGTCGCTCTTCGTATATGACGCGCGATACGGGTTGTGGCACAAGGAGGATGAGCTTCGCGCCGTTTGCTTCTGTGACACGATGCGCGCGCTATACTGCATCCCTGCGTCGGGTGACTGCATTCTTGACGTAACGGGAGGGGACGCCGGCGGCGAGGCGGTGATCCCGTGGTCGTTTGAAACGGGGATGATCACCTCGGAGACGGTTGATAGGAAGTTTCTAAGGGATATTTCCGTACGGCTGTCGCTTGCTGTCGGGGGTGTTCTCTTTGCATTTATCGAGTATGATTCAAGCGGTCGGTGGGAGTATCTTTTCCGCATTCCGGGAACGTCGACAAACACCTTTACGATTCCGATCACACCACAGCGGTGCGATCATTTCAGACTAAAATTCAGCGGCACGGGAGATATGAAGCTCTTTGCGCTCGCGAAATCCTATACGAAGGGAAGTGCATATTAAATGGCTGTCAGAATAGATCCGCCGAGGAGAGGCGGCATTACGGGAAATAAAGGTGAGTATCTGATCGATTATCTGACAGAGCTCACACAGCAGATCAAATTCGAGCTTGAGAGGCTCGAAAAAGAAAACGAGGAGCTTCGGAAGAAGCTCGGTGTAGCGAATACGGAAGAGGAGGGATAAGGCTATGGGGCGTTATACGACGTGGATAGAGGATGACGTTCTTGGAAAAGTAGAGGTGCGCGAAAAGACCAATTCGGACGGGAATATTGAAGGCCCCGGGTGGGAGTACGTAAACCCGCATACAGAGAATGCAAGGAATGCAATCTTGGCTGCAAGAGACCGAGAGCCTTTTGAATATTCTGCCGAGAATGATCCGACCTACCGGCAGTACAGAAGTGCGGCAGAGAAGTCGGGCAAGCTCGCGATGAAGGACACGATCGGGCAGATCGCAGCGATGAACGGCGGCTATGCGAGCAGCTACGCGCAGACGGCGGGCCAGCAGGTGTACCAAGGTGCGCTTGACGACGTTGACAATATGATCCCTGAGCTGTACGAGATCGCACGTGAGCGCTACGACCGGGAGACCGACAATCTTCAAGCGAACGTCGATACGTATGTCGATGCGTACGATAGGTGGAACGATACACGGATCGAGGATCTTACGGGTATAAACGAGGATCTTACGAAGGAGAACGAGGAGCTTAAGGCGAAGGGGCTTACCCCGGGCGAGATAATAGCAGCTCAGAATCACCTCGATAAGCTTGCAGAAGAAGCGGAACTCGCATATTCAATAAATGGAGATACCAGTGGATATGAAAAGATGATTCTGTATTTGAACGGACTCAATCTATCCGAGGACGAGCTCCCAGATTGGCTTAAAATATACGGACTTACCCAGGAGATATTTGATAAGATTTATGGGGGTGATACAGAGCCGACGGAGGTGGAGAGACCGGATAGTAGCGAACTTCGTGGAAGAAATAACAAGTGAAAACTGAGGAGGAAGCAAGAGAATGACGGTAAAAGAGCTATACAAGAAGCGAAGAGGAGAAACGACCGAAAACTCTACCGAGGTGTCGGTGGGGTCGAAGAGCACTGAAAAAATGACGGTCGAGGATTTCTATCGCAAGCGCAAAAGGGAATCCCTTGGCGATCGCGTTCAGGGCTTTCTGACGGATTACGAGACCTCGCTTCGTGACGTAGGTGCCTATATTTCAGCGACCGACACATCGAAGTACAGGGAGGGTACTGCGGACTATCTCTCGAGTACGCAGATGCTTTTTGACGATTATGCAAAGAAAGCGCAGAGCTTTCGAAAAGAGCTTTCGCTTTACGGTGACTATTACAACGCAGAATGGGTGGAGTCTGTAACGAAGGCGCTTGACGGTTTTGACGGTTACGGTAAGGATTATCTTGAGCAGCTTACGAAGGTGAATGACCTCTATTCGAAGTTCGGCTCCGAAAAGGAATATGAGGATTGGTACATTGGTTGGCTCGATGAGAAGGTAGAGCTAACCGCAGAGGGTGTCAAGGCTCGGCAGGAGAGGTATCAGAGCAACGAGGCTCGTATGAGGGAGATAAAGGAGTCGTTGCCGTTTTTTGCCGCTGCTGATGGGACTGCGAATTGGCTTGAGGATATTTTCCTCTCCAAAGAGCAAGAGGCTCTCCGCGACGAATATGAAGCACTTCGTGCCGAAAACAACAAGTACAAATCCGTTCAGGGAAAGCTGGATCAATACTACACCCCCGAAACCGAAGATTTTCTTAAGAATGCCGCACACCGAGACTACACCAATGCTTCAAAGGAAGAGCTTGATAAGTATGATCTCTTTCTGCGTGACTTAATTAAAAACATCGGAGATATTGATGAGGAAGGCAACATAATTAACAAATACGGACAAATCCACGAAAAGAACAGCGATCCCATCACTAGAGAGTTTGTGGAGAAAGGTGAAGCTGGTTTCTACAATACCGTTGTCGAAGACAAGCTCGGAATGTATCTTGCCGCAAGTCAAGAAGAACTCAGTAAAGCCGCTTCTATGCTACCAAATAGTAGCACTTGGGCGAACATATTAACCGAGGGAAAAGCCAATGCGTGGGGCGAGCTCTCCGATTATGAGATAAACATTTACTATAATCTTCTCTATACGCAGGGTCAAGAGGCGGCATATAAGTACCTCGACGATATGGCTGTGCCGCTTACCAAAAGAGCAACCGAGAAGAGAGCGGACGAAATCAGCAAGGCCGGTCTCCTTGAACAGATAGGGTATAATATCGCATCCGTTCCTATGTCTGTTTTTGGAGGTGTTATCGGTGCTCTCGAAGACACTATCGGCGCCATTGAAGGAAAGGAATATAACCCCTACTCTGCGGCTCACTCCTTTACGAACGATGCCTCTGCAATTCGGCAGGATACCGCAGAGGATATAAATGAATTTTTCGGAAACGCGGCGTTGCCTTTGGTTGGAACAACCTTCGGGGACGTGTATCAAAGCATTATGTCCTTTGGTGACTCGGCACTTGCATCCGTAATCCCCGGCGGTCATGTGCTTCTTGGTATGAATGCCGCTACGTCTGCAATGAAGGACGTTTACGAAAGAGGCGGTACAATGGAGCAGATGCTCGGCGAGGGTATTCTTTACGGTGCCGCAGAGATGGTGTTTGAGAAAATATCTATTGGCGAGCTTAAAGCCATTAAGGATATGGACAAAAAGGCCGTTAAGAGCTTTTGGGAGGGATTCGTCCGTGCGAGCATTATGGGTGGTGTTGAAGCGAGCGAGGAGATGGCAACCGAGATCGTGAACACACTCACCGATGCTCTTGTGATGGGTAGCCAATCGAATTGGGAAGACTTTGGAACATTTGCAAAGAATGTTGTGAACGCCGGAATCGGAGGGTTCATCAGCGGCGGTGTTGGAGGTTACATAGCCGCATCAGCCAATAATGCACAGTATAATCAAGCGGCGAAACGAGATGGGCGGCGCATCATCAATGAAAACGGTGTCGACCCGCTGCTTGAATTCTCGCGTGAGCTTGCGGCCGATGCGAGTAAGCGGGACGCGAAGCGGTTGGAGAAGCTCACCTCGAAGGTAGAGAAAAAAGCCTCCGCGAAGAACGTCGGCAGGCTTTCGTATGAGGTCAAGAATCAGGTCGGCAAGGCGATCGAGGCGAGCGCGACCGACACAAAGGGCACAGAGACCGCCAAGAGGGGCGCAGAGGCGTTCGAGGGTGCTACGGGGGTAGAAACCCCTCGCGGCTCGGAAAGCGGCTCTGCGGTGCCGAAAACAAGCGGAGAGGGCGCGACGGTCGGTGCCGTGACGCGGCTTGACGACGGAGCCGAGGCGACAGTCGAGAAGATCGTGTCCGTGAAGGATGGCGTCGCGACCGTGAAGCTGTCGGACGGAAGCACTGCTCAGAGTGCCGCGCTTGATTTCGGGTCGGACGCAAAGAACGAGCTTTACGACAAGATCCCGCGGATCGAGGGGATGGCACCCGAGTCGGCTGACGCTCTGATCGGGGCGTATTCCGAGACGTCGGGGATTTCTGCACAGCAGTATGCCCGTGCGGTGGAGGACGGGTATCTTTACGGCTCTGTGGGTCTCCGGATGGAGAATATTCCCCGTGGAAGTGATTTTTGGGGGCTTTCCGAAAGTCAGAGGAAGCTCGCCTACGAGCTCGGTACGACGGTTCGTGCGGAGAAGGATGCCGCGAGGGAAGCGGAGATCGAAAAGCAGAAGGCGGCAGCACGGGAGAAGAACGGAGAAAATAAAAAGACCGTAACGCGCACGAATGACGAAAACATGCAGGTTACGGATAATAGTGAAGAGCATTCTGTTTCTGAAAAAAACAAAGCCTACGCTGAAAATTTCCAAAAACGCATTGACTCGTGGGATGGAAAAACCGATGGATTTGCTTTTGTTTTGGGTGAAACGCCCTCGTACCTTTCTGAGCTGGAAGTAAACAGAAAGAAGATTGGCAAAAGGCAGATACGCATAGATGCTACAAAGATTAAAAAAATTATGCGGGATCATCCTGAAATGACAACCGAGGTTATCAAGAATCTGCCGTATCTTCTGAACGATCCCATTTTGGTGCTTGATTCTAAAACTGTCGATGGTCGCCTTGTGGTTTTGGGAGAAATTTATGCTAAAGGCAGACCTGTTATAGTGGTATTAGAGATTAACCCAACTACAAGAAGAGGAAACTCATCTTATGTGGATGTGATAAAGGTTGCAAGTGCATATACGCGCAAGGATACGCAGAATTTGATAAACTCCAGCAACGTCCGTTTTGTAAACGAAAACAAAAGCAGAGTTGACGATTGGTTGAAGGTCAATAGGCTACAATTGCCGTTACCCAATGCTCAATCGAACTCTGCTACTAATAGTATACCCGATTCTGTGGGAAATGTCAATAGTTCTTCGAAAAATAATTCAAAGGAAGCGAAATCCGAGGCGATCCGAGAGAAGGCTACCGATCTTCAGCGGGTAGAGAACAAGTCGACGGGTGAGAGCATCGTGATCGATCGAGATAACGCCATTGCGCGTGTCGTGACGAAGAACGGTGAGCCCGTGGTATATTT
>JAFVXC010000041.1 GCA_017501345.1 Clostridia bacterium | reverse complement strand
AACATAATACATATTATGTGTCATCGGCGTCGCTTCGGCGACGTTTTTTTGTTTATAGGAGATCGCCCTTCCCCGCTCCGTCTTGACTTCGTCGATCCATCTCTCCCGAGGGAGCGAGGCTTTTTTCGGCTTCTCATATTCCGCGGCTCGCCCTTTGGGAGAGCTCGTGCGAAGCGGGTGAAAGGATACCCTCCTCAGATAATCAGCCGCATATTTTCCATTCTGCGTCTATGCTCCACGCCCGTCTCAATGATATAAATGCGCGTGGTGTTGATGCTGCTGTGACCGAGGATGTCCGCAAGCTTTGCGATGTCCTTCTCGATTTTGTAAAATGTCCTTGCGAACAGGTGTCTCAGGTTGTGCGGAAAGACCTTGCTTTGTGAGACCCCCGCCTCTGCGCAGAGCGCCTTCATCTCCCGCCACACGTTCGTGCGGTTCAGCGGCTGTCCGCGATTTGTCCTGAACAGCACCCCCGACAAGATCCCACACGTCCGCGCGTACTCGAGCAGCTTCCGTCGCAGGGTGGAAACGATGAACACGGTTCGCACCTTCCCCTTGCACGATACGGTCACCTCCCCGCGCCGCACCGCCTCCACGGTGATATACGAAAGCTCGCTGACACGGATGCCCGTCCCGCAGATCGTTTGGATCACGAGAGAAAGCCGCTCGTTTTTCCTTTTCTCCGCCGTTCGGACAAGTCGCAGATATTCCTCCCTTGAAAGCTCGCGCTCGGCAGAGAGGAAGGTCTTTCTCTGTACCTTGAATTGCTTCACGCACAGATCGAGCCGCCCCGAAAATCTGAAAAACGCATTCAGCGCGGCAAGCATCGAATTCGCGCTCGCAACAGCGTATTCGCGTCCGATCCTGTCCTTGTATGCGAGCACTGCCGAGCGATCGACCTCCCGCCCACCGAGAAAGGCAAAAAATGCACGGATATCCCGCAGATACTTTTCTACCGTGAGACGGCTTTTTTCCTCCTCGCATAAACGCTCGCCGAATGCCTGCAAGCCCTTTTCCGTAATTTTTTCTTCCATTGTATCCCTCCGTTCGTTTTGATATTATTATTTTCTTTTTCCTTGCACCATCATTCATTGTAAACGAAGGAAAGCGGTGCAATCATTATAATTTCAAAAAATGAAATTCAAAAAATGAAAAATCCTCGAAGCATCAATAAAACAAAATTGTTTTCTTCCCTCAAAACAGCAATATCGTGCTAATTTTCTGCAAAAATTTTGGATTGACTTTCAATAATTCCTGTTATACAATGGTAGTAAGGAAAAACGCCCGTACCGACAAGATCGATACGGCGGAAAATATCATCGATTTCAGCTCGATGCCTTGAAAGGAGTCATAGCTATGGCTAACTGTACAAAAAAGATTCGCTTTACCTCCTCCTTCGACGAAAAGCTTCTCCCCGCCTTTTGTGAGATCGCTGCGGATGCAGGTCTTCTGCTTTCGGAGGAGAGCGACGCCGTCGTCGTTGCCGCAGTCAAGGGCGACAGCTTCTCCCTAAGTCGCGTTTCCTGTCCCGAATGTGACGCAAGCGTCAAGATCGTTTACACGAAGGACGTCGAATTCTTCCGCGCCTGCTCGATGCTCAAGGCGTTCATCGACAGCGACGAAAAGGAGATCACCCAAAAGCCGAACGACTCGATGCTTTGCTATATGGCGGATATGTCGAGAAACGCAGTTTATAATATCCCGAGTGCCAAGCGTATGATCCGCTACCTCGCTTTGATGGGATATAATTCCCTGATGCTCTACACCGAGGAGACCTACGAGATGCCCGAATACCCCTATTTCGGTCATATGAGAGGCCGCTTCACGAAGGACGAGCTTCGTGAGATCGACGACTACGCATATCAGTTCGGCATCGAGGTCATTCCCTGCGTTCAGGCACTCGCACATCTCGCGCAGGCTCTCCGTTGGGGTGCATTCAGCAAGATCAAGGATTCGGGCTCGATCCTCCTCGTCGGAGAAGAGGCTACCTACGATTTCATCAAAACGATCATAAAAACCTGCAAGGAGTGCTTCCGCTCGCGTAAGATCAACCTCGGTATGGACGAGGCGCACGGACTTGGACGAGGGGCATACCTTGCAAAGCACGGTCTCCGTCCGCAGCACGAAATTATGCTTGAGCACCTCGACCGTGTTGTTGCGATCTGCAATGAAGAGGGCGTAGCGCCGATGATCTGGAGTGATATGTTCTTCAGAATGGCGTTCAATGGTACCTACCGTGTCAAAGAAGGCGAGGTCCCCCCGGAGGTCGTCGCAAGAGTCCCGAAGGGACTGACGCTCATTTATTGGGATTACTATTCGCTCTCCCGCGATATTTTCGAGCATATGGTCGACTGCCATCGGAAGTTTGACAATCCCACCGCCTTTGCAGGTGGTGCCTGGAAGTGGTCGGGCTTCGCGCCGCACAACCGCTTCTCTCTCGTGTCGAGCAAGCTTCAGCTTGACGTTTGCGAAGAGAAGGCGCTGAAGGATGTGATCGTTACCGCTTGGGGTGATAACGGCGGCGAGGCCTCGCAGTTTGCCCCCCTTCCCGTCCTTCTCTACTTTGCGGAAAGAGCATACGCAGTCGAGACGACCGATGAGCTTCTCGAAAAGCGCGCCGAGGAATGCTTTGACATTGGATTCGAGGCCCTCCTCACGCTTGACGCACCGAATGAGCTTCCCGGCATCACGATCGAGGCAGGCAAGCCGCTGAATCCCTCTCGCTATCTCCTTTACAACGATCCGCTCGAAGGACTGATGGACCGCCATTTCGATCCCGCAACCGCTCCTGCGGGCTTCAAGGCTGCCGCAGAGCGACTTGAGCAGTACACGGGACACGAGACCTTCGGCTATATGTACGAGACGCTTGCGGCTCTCTGCCGCGTGCTCGCACTGAAATGCGATATTTCGGTCCTTCTCCGCAAGGCGTATGCCGAAAAGAACGTCGAGGCGCTTTCGGCTCTTGCAGATAAGATCTCGGCAATGATCGACCGACTTGACGACTTCATTACAAAATTCCGCAAGCAGTGGTACTTTGAAAACAAAACCTTCGGCTTCGGAAATCAGGAGATCCGTCTCGGCGGTCTCCGCGCGAGGCTCGTCTCGACCAGATTGCGCGTCCTCTCTTACGTAAACGGTGAGATCGACCGTATTGAAGAGCTCGAACAGCCCTCTCTGCCACTCAAGACCGGTGCTGACGGTCAGTATGTGAATCATCAAAGCTGGACGAGCACGGCTACCGTCGGTTTAATGTAATCACTCTATAGTAGTAGGGGCTGTCTCACCTTAGTGAGGCAGCCCCGTTTTCTGATAGTTTCGAAAAATGCAAAAGAAAGCACGATTCCGCTATGGCTTCCGAGAAAAATATGTGATATAATCAAATCCGGACAGAATCTTTTAAAATACAGACCCGAAAGGAGCACATCAATGTATACGCTTTCTGCACCGCATATGTCCTACTCGCTGAACGAGCAGGGCCTTGTGAGCTCGATCGTGAACGGCTACAACGGTCACGAATACTGCATAACGCCGGGTGAAACCTTCAAGCTGATCTACAAGGAGGGCGACCGCGAGGAGCGTCCTGTTTTCGGCTCGCTTCAAACGCCGATGATCCGCGTAGACGGAAACGCGATGACGGTTACGTACGAGAAACTTAAAAGCGACGACCGAACGCTTGACATCGAGCTTATCATCCGTTATGAGCTTTCGGATGATATGCTGACGACGGGCTACACGATCAAAAACAGATCCGACGTGCTTGTTACGGAGCTTCAGTTCTCTCCCATATCGGGCATTCAGTCGCTGAACGGCAGTCCTAAGGAGGACTACGTGATGTGGCCTGTAAATCTGGGCGCAAAGATCGCAAATCCCGCTTTCACCGATCTCTCGACGATGTCGGGCTTCCGAAAGTACGAGCGCCACGATTTCCTGCACACCGATCTTGACAAGCTCTACCCCGGACGCGCGACTATGCAGTTCTACGTTCTCTGCAATGACAGCGAGGGCATCTACGTCGGAAGCCACGACAAGACGCATCAGACGACAGGGCTTCACGTGGAAAGAACGGTCAAAAATAACACCCTGCGACTTGGGATCATCAAATACCCCTTCACCGAGCCGGGCGAGGAATACGTTTCCGAGCCGATCGTGTATGCAATGCTCAACGGTGACTGGCACCTTGGCTCGAAGATCTATCGGAAATGGATCGAGGAGGAATGCGGCTGGAGAGCTCCGATCCGTCCCGAATGGGCGCAGGAGTTCCAGGGCTGGCTCCGTTGTATTTTCAAAACGCATCACGGAGAATACAACTGGACGTACAAGGATATTCCGAGACTTTTTGATCAGGTGCAGGAGGTCGGACTGAATACGTTGTTCGTGCTCGGATGGCCGAAGGGCGGCTTTGCAAGAATGTGGCCCGATTATATTGCCGATCCGAATCAGGGCGGCGAAGAGGAGCTGAAGAAGGCGATCGACTACGTCCATGCGAGAGGCGGTAAGCTGATTATGTTCCTCAGCTACTTCCTTGTGGACAAAAAAAGCGATTTTTACAAGAATGAGAACGGCAAGGACTGTCTCATCAAGGATATCTGGGGATACGAATATCCCTTCAGCGAGACCTACTGTGGCGAGGGAACGTACAGAAAGCTTCCGAATCAGCCGATGCCGATGTTCGGTGCCTGCCCCGGCTCGGATGCCTGGCAGGAGAAGATGAAGAAGAGTGCAGATTACTGCCTCTCCCTCGGTTGTGACGGCGTGCTTTACGATCTTGGAGGGCTTGCTCCGTTCTTCTGCTTTGCAGAGGGGCACGACCACGAGAAGCCGAATTTCTCATACGCATCGAAGGCAAAGCGTTTTGCCGAGCTCCGCGAAAACGTCAAGAAGCACGGCAACGAGAGGATCATTCTGCAGGAGCACTGCATCGATATCTTCGCGCAAAGTATGGACATCGTTCAGCCGAGCGGCTTTGGCAATATCAGAAAGAACGTCAAGGCGCACGAGTTTATGCGCTACACCTTCCCCGAGATCGTGATGACGAACCGCGAGATGGGACAGGATGATTCAAACTATCTTGACAACGTGAACTGTACCTTTGTATATGGTGTTGCATTCGATATGACGATCTACCGCTGCTGCGGAGATCTGCACGACGTTCCGAAGTATGCGGAATATATGAGCCGCGTTATTGCGCTCAGAAAGCAGTATGCGAAGTATTTCTTTGATGGAAAATTCGTTGACACGGACGGAATTGCGGCTTCTTCCGAAAGCTTCCTCTATAAGGGTTACCTTGCGAAGGACGGCAGTCTTGGCGTTGCGGTATGGAACTGGAGCAAAGACGACGGCGTCGTGGCTTATACAAACAAGGAAACCGGTAAGAGCGTTGCGGTCTCCCTCAAAAAGGACGAGGTTACCTTCGTCGAGCTTTCATAAGTCATAACCACCGGCTAAGCCGGTGGCTTGCTCAGCCCTATAAGGGCATGTTACTGGCGGGGCTGAAAGCCCACTGAAATGTCCGACACATGCAAACCTGCCCTACTGCCACAAATGTGGCGACCATCTTAGCCTCCCTTGTGTAAAGGGAGGTAGCACGGCTTGCCGTGACGGAGGGATTGTAAAAACACTCTCAAACAACCCCTCAGTCAGCTTCGCTGACAGCTCCCCTTACACAGGGGAGCCTACCGCTGCGGCGGGATTGCTCAACGGCAAAAGCCTCTATGGAACCACCCGCTTAGCGGGTGGTTTTCGTTATACAAAAACAGGGCTGTCTCACTAAGGTGAGACGAGCCCCCGAAATAGAACTCGACGAATGAAATTCGTCGTTTTGACACGAAAACGATATAAAATTTACTCGAAAACTGCGTCAAAAACGTTCGAGTTTCAAGAACTTTTGAAAAAGAGGAAGATAGCGCTTTTCTGAAAGAAGCTCCCTTCGTAGCGCTCTTCAAAAAGATATTCAGCGCTTAAAGCAAAATACACGAAGCCCTCGGAGACCGAAGTCCCCGAGGGCGGGTTTTGTT
>JAFVXC010000010.1 GCA_017501345.1 Clostridia bacterium | reverse complement strand
CGACGAATGAAATTCGTCGTTTTGACACGAAAACGATATAAAATTTACTCGAAAACTGCGTCAAAAACGTTCGAGTTTCCGAAAATGGCGGGTTCCCGTCCGCCATTTTCGAACGGGCTGTCTTAATGAGACAGCCCGTTTTTTTGATTGTCTGATTTATCTTACGCCAAGCTTACGCATCACGCGGTCAGCCTCGTAAATATCGTTCGAGGTGAACATACGGCAGCCGAGTTCGATCGCGGCACTGTAAATTTCCTCGGTGTCCTTCAGGCAGACACAGGGCTTGATCCCGCGCTCAGTGCAGTAGCGGAAGTTCTCGGGGAAGTCCATCGGGAGCATGCCCTTTTCCTCGGAATAGAGACAGCACCAGGTGAAGATCTCCTCCTCGGGAATTTCGGCCTCGTCCTTGCGCTTTTTGCAGCGGTGGATGCCTTGACCGTGGATCGGATAACGGTGACCGCACTTTTTGTAAATGTGCTCGAGCACGCGATCGCTGAAGGAATTGACCATAGAGCGATCGCCGATGCCGTATTCCTCGATCAGCTTGATCAGTCGGTCGGCCGCAGTGAAGGCGTGCTCGTCACCGACGTACTGCGGATAATCCTTCAGCTCCCAGTTGATGAGGAGGGGAGTATCCTTGATCCACTCGATGAACTCGCGCACGGTCGGAACCCGTGTTCCACGGAAATCCTCGGAGAAGAGGTAACCGGCGTCAAGCTCCATAACTTCCGCGAGCGTCATTTCGTCGAGATAGCGATCGACACCCGCCGTACGGAGGGCGCTGCGGTCGTGCATGATCACGAGCTCGCCGTCCTTCGTCATATGAATGTCGGTTTCGATCATCTCAACGCCTGCGTTCAGAGAGGCGATAAATGCGGGCATCGTGTTTTCGGGGCAGTTTTTGCGGTCGCCACGGTGTGCGGCGAGAATAATACCATTTTTATCCATAATAAGGCTCCTTTAATAGTACCGCTCGCGTCGTTTTTTGCGAATGCGGAAGAAGAGAATGATGCATACGATGAGGATCACCTCGAAAAGTGCTACGATATATACCGCCGAAACACCCTCGTCGGAACCGATCTTAAGCTTGCTCCAGAGGCTTGTCATAAGTGCGTTCGTTTCAACGTCGAGGGAACGGTATGCATACTGCTCGAACTTGGCTTTGAAGTCGAGTCCTTCGGGATAAAGGATTTCGACCGCATCCTCCTTGATGTCGGACAAATATGCAAGATACTCTTCGTTTTCGATGACAAGGCGGTTCGGGGAAGCGTAGCAGATCATTTCCGCATTGGCGATCGCGATCTCCTCCGAAAGCATAAAATTGATGAAGATGTTCGCAAGCTCGGGGTTTTGTGCCGTCTTCGGGATGCACATTGCATCAATGAAGAAGTTCGTTACATCAGGCTGAAGGAAGGCGAGGCTCTCATTGTTCTGATACATAAAGAGATAGTCGCCCGCGTAGTAGGACGAGATATAAGCCTCGCCGCTTTCCATCTTGTTATAGATCTCGTCCATAACGTAGGACTGGATCAAGGGCTTTTGTGCGGAAAGAGACTCGTAAACGCGATTCCAATCTGCTTCTGCGGTGGTGTTCACGTCGATTCCGAAGCGATACATTGCTGTACCGAAGGCGTCACGCGAGTTGTTATACTGCAGAATGTTGCCGGAATATTTCTCGTTCCAAAGGAGATCCCACCCCTCTCTGGCATCAGCCTCGTCGACGTAGTCGGTATTATAAATAATGCCGAGTGTGCCGTAGGTGTAGGGGACCGTGTACTTTTCTTCGGGGTCATAGTAGAGCCCCTTGAAATCGTCGAGAATATACTTGTAATTGTAGATCTTTGAGAAATCAAGCTCTAACAGCATATCCTCCTCGATCATACGAGCGATCATATAATCGGAGGGGATAATGATATCGTAGCCGGTTGCGCCGCTTGCAAGCTTGTTGTAAAGATCCTCGTTTGAGGAAAAGGTGGTATAGTTGACCGTAACGGTCTCGCCGTAGGCTTCGTAATACCAATCCTCAAATGCGGCGATCACGTCAAGAGAGCCCTCAGAGCCGTCGGAAATGTATTCTCCCCAGTTGTAGACGTTCAAAACGTTTTCCCCCGAAGAGTCGCAGGAAGAGAACAGCAGGAGAGCGGAAAGGCAGAGAAGCGTGAGAAGCAGGGATAAAACGATCTTTTTCATCACAATGCGCCTCCGATCTTATCCGCCTCGGCGGCTTTTTTCGCAAGGCGTGCCGCTTTTTTCTTTGCCCGAAGCGCTTTTTCCTGCTCGGATCTCGGTGTTGCAAAATTCGAAAGCAGAAGGAGAACGAATATGACGACGAACATGATCGTACACAGTGCGTTCATATCAGGCGTTACCTCGCGCTTGGTCATCGAGTAAATGAGGATCGGCAGAGTTTGGAAATCCGTTCCGATCGTGAAGTTCGAGATCACAAAATCGTCAAGTGAAAGCGTAAATGCCATAATCGCGCCCGATATGATACCCGACATCACCGAAGGAAGCTCGATCTTATAAAAGACCTGAAAGGGCGTGCATCCGAGGTCGAGTGCCGCCTCCGAAAGGTAGGGATCCATCTGTCGAAAACGCGGAAGCACCGACAGAATCACGTATGGAACGTTGAAGGTGATGTGAGCTATGAGAAGCGTGCCGAAGCCGAGCAGGCTGTTCTGCAGCTGAAGGAGTGTCTGAATAAAGACGAAAAGCAGGAGCAGAGAAATGCCCGTAACAATGTCGGGGTTCATCATTGGGATGTTCGTAACCGCCATTACCGAGCGGTAAAGGAGCTTTTTGCGCATACGGTAAAGCCCATATGCGGCAAGCGTACCGATCACGGTCGAGATCAGAGCAGAGAGTAGCGCGATGAGAAGCGAATATTTCAGTGCTTCAAAGGCTTTTCCGCTGCTGAAGAGCTCCTTGTACCAACGAAGCGAAAGGCCCGTAAAATTGGTCATACTCTTCGATTCATTGAAGGAAAAGAGGATCATAATGCCGATCGGCAGGTAGAGGATGGTGAAGATAAGCGCCATATACAGCGTTGAAAGCTTTGAGGATTTCTTCGTCATATAACCACCTCCTCGCCGTCGCTGTCGCCGAATTTGTTCATAACTGCCGTACAGATCAGAACGATCGCCATCAGGACGAGTGACATTGCCGCACCAATGTTGTAGGTGTTCGGATTTCCGAACGCGGTTTCGATCGCATCACCGACAAGCAGGTACTGACCGCCGCCGAGCTTTTGGGAGATGTAGAAGGTGCTGATCGAGGGGACGAAGACCATCGTGATGCCCGAAATGATGCCCGACATCGAAAGCGGGAGGGTCACGTTGAAGAGCGTCTGCATTTTGCTGCATCCGAGATCGGCGGCGGCCTCTGAGAGCTTCGGGTCCATTTTTGAAAGAACCGTGTAGATGGGAAGCACCATATAGGGCAGATAATCGTACACCATACCGAAGATGACCGCCCCGGGGGTATTGATCATATGGAGCGGATCGATCGCGCCGCCCGTCAGCTTCATCAGGAACGAATTGATGATACCGGTATCCTCGAGAAGCTTCATAATCGCATAGGTGCGGATCAGGAAGTTGATCCACATCGGAAGCATAACCATCATAATGAGAAGCTTTTGCGACTTCGGCTTTGCGTTTGCGATTGCATACGCGAGCGGATATCCGATGAGGAAGCAGATCAGCGTTGCGATCAGGGAATAGCAGATCGAACGCAGAAAGGCATCCTTGTATTCAAAAAGTCCCGAGAAATTGGAAAAGGTAAACGTTCCGTCTGCGTCCGTAAAGGAGAAATACGCGACGAAGATCAACGGTGCAACGACGAAGAGGATAGCCCAAAGAATGTGAGGTGCCGCTGCGAGACGTTGCATAATGCTCCGCTTGGGGGGAGGTACTGCGGCAAGGTCGCCGCTCTTTTTGCGAATCGAGCCTGTCACAGCTGTGCACCTCCTTCGTTTTCTGAGGTCTCCGCTGTCTCCTCATCGAGCTCTGCCGCATCGGCGGGGACGGGATCGAATTCGTCGGAGAAGGAGGAGTAATCGCCGTAGAGCTCGGAAAATTCCGATTTGTGCATAATATGGATCGCATCAGGCTCTATGTACATACCGATCACCTGGTCGACCGCTGCATAATCGGTGGACTGGATCATCCACTTGAAGCCCTGAACGTCCACGATGATCTCGTAGTGAACGCCCTTGAAGGTGACAGCGGTTACGGTACCCGTGAGCATACCCTTTTCGGGTGCGACGATGTCGATGTCCTCGGGACGGACAACGACGTCAACGGGCTCATTCGGAGCAAAGCCGCCGTCAAGACAGACGAATTCCTGACCTGCAAAGCGAACGAGCTTGTCCTTCGGCATCGTGCCGTCGAGAATATTGGATTCACCGATGAAGTCTGCGACGAAGGCGTTTTTCGGCTCGTTATAAATATCGGTGGGAGATCCGATCTGCTGGATCTTTCCGTTTGCCATAACCACGATCTTGTCAGACATTGAAAGTGCCTCCTCCTGATCGTGAGTGACGTATATGAACGTGATTTCAGTACGCTGCTGAATGTTTTTAAGCTCGGTCTGCATATCCTTGCGAAGCTTCAGATCAAGCGCGCCGAGCGGCTCGTCGAGAAGAAGAACGCGGGGCTCGTTGACAAGTGCACGAGCGATCGCAACACGCTGCTGCTGACCGCCCGAAAGGGTGGATATGCTTCGTCGTTCAAATCCCTTCAAATTGACCATAGCAAGCATTGCCTTGACCTTTGTACGGATCTCCTCATCCGATTTTTTCTGGATACGAAGACCGAAAGCAACGTTTTCATAAACGTTGAGGTGTGGGAAGAGCGCGTAGCGCTGAAACACCGTATTTACGGGACGCTTGTAAGGAGGGATATCGAGAATCGATTTTCCATCAAAAAGAACCTCGCCCGAGTCGGGGGTCTCAAAGCCTCCGATGATACGAAGCGTAGTGGTTTTGCCGCAACCTGAGGGTCCAAGAAGGGTTACGAATTCTTTATCGAAAATGTCGAGATCAATTCCTGCGAGAACGTTTTCTCCGTCATACGCCTTCGAGACGGATTTTAATTCGATGAGCTTTTTTTCCATTCGGCATAAATACTCCCTTGAAATAAAGATTCTTGCTACATCTGTTCCGCGCCCGGTATTTCATCTTCCGAGGGGGTCATCGAAAATAGCACCCTCTATTGTAACAGAAACGACGCAAAATTGCAATATCTTTTTCGAAAAAAAGCGAGAAACCGTTAGATTTGACGATGTTTTTTTATAAAGAAACGGCTAAAAGTCTTATAAAAGAAAAACCTTGCAGAAAAGTCCCGCAGAAAAAACGAAAAGAATAAGCCCTCCGCCGGTTATGAGAAGAAGATAAACCGCGATTCCCCAGAGGATGATCAGAAATACACCCGTCAGGAGGCGTTCGATCAGATCGGCGAAATATGGGGAAGAGATGAGGGAAAGGAGAGACGTGAGCATTCGTCCGCCGTCGAAGCCGCGTACGGGGATCAGATTCAGCAGGCCGAGGAAAAGACTCGAATCGCGTAGGTCTTGAAAAAACACATATGTATTGCAGTTGAAAAGAGAAAGAAGCACCGACAGAAGAAGGCTAAAGAAGGGCCCCGCCGCGCACAGGAGAAATTCGGCGTGATAGGAGATCTGCTTAGACGAAACCGAAAGCCGTGCTCCGAAGAGATCAAGCTTCATTTCGTCAAGACCGATTCCGAGTAGCTTTGACGCAAGAATATGACCGCATTCGTGAAACGCGGCAGACAATAGGCAGGGAAGTGCAAGCTGAATGTCGGTCAGTAGAATCGCCACTCCGAAAAAGAGAACGGAAATGCCTGCTTTGAGCCGAAATCTGCGAGCGGATGGAGATTTCATATGCGTAAATTCTCCTTTCGTGCGGGAATGTGTATGGAATGTAAAAAAGTTTCGTGAAACCTATTGACAATCACTTGACCGTGTGATACAATATAGGTGACAAGAACGATTTCTTTTTAAGGACGCCTTTTGAAAGCAAGGCTTCACAAACGACGTACGAAGAAAAGGAGGAAAATATGAATATAGAGATTGACAATCCGTTGATCCCGGGAACGGTACTGAAACGGAAGGATATGGGAAACGCCACAGGGCTTGAGTTTCTCAACAAGATCTTTTATATCACCGACGGAATTATGCTGAACCAGATCCGCGACATTTCGGGGATCGACGGTACAACGCTTCAGAATTGGACAAAGCGCGGATGGGTCGCGAGCTCAAAGCTGAAGCGATACGATAAGGATCAGCTTGCGCATATTCTGATCATCAATATGCTCCGTGCGTGTATGCAGCTCGATCGTATCGCTTTTCTGATCCGTTATATTAACGGTTCTGTTACCGATCACAAGGATGATATCATTCGCGATTCCGAGCTTTACGACTATATCTGCCGCATTCTTGACCGACTGATGGAGGGCGGCTCCTGTAACCCTGAGGGCTTGCGTCTTTGCATTTCCGAGGTCACGGCAAATTATGAGGAGCGTATATCGGGTGCAAGGCGTCGTCTTGAGCGGGCACTTGAGATCATCGTATTTGCATATTATGCTTCTATACTGAAGCAACATTCCGATCGTATGACCGAAAAGCTGATGCAAGTATAATACGCGTGCTTTCGGTACTGATCATTATTTATGAAAGGATTGATTTTTAGGTGACAGCTATGATAGAATGGTGGAATGAGCTGATCGTTGCACAGCAGATATTCCTGCTCGTCGCAATCCCCTCGACTGTGATCCTGGTTATTCAGACGATCCTGCTTTTGATCGGGCTGAATGACGACGTTGATGTTGACGTTGATATCGACGATCTTGGAGACGACGGTCTCACCCTCTTTTCGGTACGAGGCATCGTCTCGATGCTTTGCATCGCGGGATGGTCGGGCTTTGCCCTTTGCGGAACCTCGCTGCCCCTCGTCGTCTCGATCCTGATCGCGGTTCTTCTTGGCATTCTGACCCTGATCGGTATGGCGTTTTTGATGCGTTCCCTGCAGCGGCTTCAGTCCTCGGGCAACATCCAAATCTCCAACACGATCGGAAAGGTCGGGCAGGTCTATATTCTGATTCCCGCAAATGCGGCAGCGGCAGGGAAGATCAATATTACCGTGCAGGAAAAATATTCCGAGTTTTTGGCGATCACGATGGAAGCCGAAACGATCACGACGGGCACCTATGTGCGTGTCGTTGCGGTGAACGATGCGGGTGTGCTCGTTGTTGAGCGGGTTTCTGCAAATAGTTAAGGAGGAGCGGTCAAAATGAAAAAGCGTACGCTCAAGGAACAGATCCAATACGCGCTTTTGTGGTTCGTTTTTATTTGGGTATCTTGCCTCGTATCAATTCTGATCGATCTTCTCATCGTGCGGCTTCTTTCGGGCTTTATTCACGTTTCGTATATGACCGAGGCGATCATACACGTCGTATGTATGGCACTCGGCACCGCAGTCCCCCTCGTTGCGGTCTCCTATCTGATCTCGTATCACCTCGGTGAATTCTCGGGCTTTAACTCGACGCTTGAGGGTGGGCTTGCACTCATCCCACTGCTGGGCCTCGGTTTCTTGCTCGGATTTCCCAAGTGGATCACGGGGGGCGTCAAATGGCTTGCAGGACTTATTGAATACGGCTCAGGGCTCTACTCCTTTAAGCAGCTCTCGGATATTTCGCTCACGTCTTATCTTATATCGTTCCTTCTTTTCGGTGCGTTCTATCTTTCGATCAAATACTTTTCCGGTTTCATCGGCAGAGACGCACGCATCCGTCATCGTATCGAGCTTACCGGGTCTCCGATCAAGCCGTCCGAACGTGAGTATAATGAAGATACAGAGGCATAAGACGACGTGCCCGGAAAGGATTTTCCGCTACGAGCGGTAAGCTATGAAAGATTATATCTCAAGTCGTAAATATTTCACGCAAAAAAGCCCAATGCCGTATCACGTTATTTTCGTGTGCGCGATAGCGATCGGCGCTTTCCTTGTTTGTATGGGGCCGTGGATGTATTCGATTGCATTTCCGATTCTTATTGTTGCTGTGATAATGGAGGTCACCGTTTGTCAGAGGCACGTGAGTGATAAATATTATGATTCCTTCCTCACAGAGGAGCGTAAGCGCTTTATTTCGGAATTTGAGGAGAAATACCGTCGCGTTGATGAGCGTGCACTCCATCCGCACGTTACTCTTTCTTCTGCGCTGAAGGAAAAGCACGGAAAGCCTGTTTACGGTGGGGAATATCGGTTCCTTCCGTCGGATTTCGCTGATCTTGACATTGAACCGCTGATTCGACGCGGAGACGATAGTGTAGCACGATCGTCGGTATACTGCTTTACGGCGTTTCAGCTTGACAAGCATCACATTTGTCTTTCAAAAAAATCGATCGGAATGATCGATGACCGCGCGAAGACCGAACACGCGGCAATCCCTTACACCGAGCTTTCCTCGGTCATTCTTGAAACAACACCGCTCTCCGTCGGGATCCCGTCGGCGCACTGTATAGAGCTTGTATTCCTCGACAACGAGGAAAAGGAGTGCTTTCGGTTGCCCGTTCACGGAAGCTTCTCGGACGATGCGTGCGTTGAACGGATCAATGAAATGATCCGTATAGCCAAAAAAGCGGAAGCCACCCCTTGACACGACTTCCGTCTCCCACAATCGGCAATTCTGCGGCGTTTATCCCGCAGAGGATGCCACATCTTTTTCAGAAAGGAAAGAAGAAATGAACAATTTTCTTGCATCTACCGTTCTTGCGAACGGTGTTGCGTCCGTCCTTCCGCCCATTCTTTTGGCGGTGGCACTCGTCGTTTTCGGCATAATGCTCGTCATAATGACGCGATATAAAAAGTGCCCCTCTGATAAGATTATGGTCATTTACGGTAAGGTCGGAAGCAACGAGGATGGCACGGCACGAAGTGCGAAGTGTATCCACGGCGGTGCCGCGTTTGTCGTTCCGGTTTTCCAGTCCTTTGAGTATCTGGATCTTACACCGATGTCGATTCCCGTTGATCTGACCAACGCGCTTTCGCATCAGAACATTCGTGTAGACGTTCCTTCGCGCTTTACTGTTGGTATTTCGACTGAGCCCGGAGTTATGCAGAACGCGGCTGAAAGACTTCTTGGACTCAAGCTCGTCGAGATCCAGGAGCTTGCGAAGGATATTATCTTCGGACAGCTTCGTCTCGTTATCGCAACGATGGACATCGAGGAGATCAATACCAACCGTGACAAATTCCTCTCTGCGGTTTCCGATAACGTCGAGACCGAGCTTAAAAAGATCGGTCTTCGTCTGATCAACGTAAACGTTACCGACATCAACGATGAATCGGGCTACATCGCAGCGCTCGGCCGTGAGGCTGCCGCTAAGGCGATCAACGAGGCAAAGATCTCGGTCGCTAAGGCAGACCGTGACGGTGCGATCGGTTCTTCTGAGGCACAGAAGGAGGAGCGTGTCCGCGTGGCACAGTTCAATTCTGAGGCAATCGAGGGCGAAAACAGCGCAAAGATTGTCGTAGCAGAATCCGAAGCAAACCGCCGTGAGCGCGAGGCAGAGTTCCAGAGGCGCGCTACGGCCGCAGAGAACGTTCAAGCGGCAAAGACGCAGGAGGAATCCTATGCGGCACAAAAGGCGGCTGAGGAGGCTCGTGCGGCGCTTGAGACCGCAACGCTCGAGGCAACCGTTATCGTTCAGGCAGAGATCGCCAAGAGAGAAAAGGAGCTCGCGGCTGAAGCAGAGGCAGAGCAGATCCGTCGTCGTGCACGCGGTGAGGCTGACGCAACTCTGATGAAGATGCAGGCTCAGGCAGATGGTATGAGAGAGATCCTCATTAAGCAGGCAGAGGGCTTCTCGGAGGTCGTTCGCGCTGCAGGCGGTAATTCGAACGATGCGATCCGTATGATGATCGCCGATAAGCTTGAGGAGCTGACCCGCATTCAGGTCGAGGCGATCAGCGGTCTCAAGATCGACAAGATCACCGTTTGGGATTCCGGCTCGGGATCTTCCAAGGACGGGAAGACAACTACGGCGGATTTCGTTTCCGGCCTTATGAAGTCGGTTCCTCCGATGCAGGAGATCTTCGATATGGCAGGTATGAAGCTTCCCGAATATATGGGTAAGACTACGGATGACACAGATTCTCCTTCTGCAGAGTGAGTGCTGTAATCAAAGAATCTGAATAATAAACGGGCTGTCTCATTAAGACAGCCCGTTCGAAAATGGCGGACGGGAACCCGCCATTTTCGGAAACTCGAACGTTTTTGACGCAGTTTTCGAGTAAATTTTATATCGTTTTCGTGTCAAAACGACGAATTTCATTCGTCG
>JAFVXC010000009.1 GCA_017501345.1 Clostridia bacterium | reverse complement strand
GAGTAAAGTGTCCTGTGGAACCAGCATCAAATTAAAACATTGGAGGCATCATCATGATTTGTGTGGGTATCGATGTCGCAAAGGATAAGCACGACTGCTTCATCCTCAGCTCCCGTAGGAGTCTGGACCGTATCTCAGTTCCAATGTGGCCGTTCAACCTCTCAGTCCGGCTACCGATCGTCGGCTTGGTAGGCCATTGCCCCACCAACTACCTAATCGGACGCGAGTCCATCTTCAAGCAAGCCTTGCAGCCCTTTGGCAACAGAATCATGCGATTCCGTTGCATTATTGTCGGTATTAGCAGTCGTTTCCAACTGTTGTTCCCCACTTGAAGGCAGGTTACTCACGCGTTACTCACCCGTCCGCCACTAAGTGTATTGCTACACTCCGTTCGACTTGAATGTGTTATGCACGCCGCCAGCGTTAATCCTGAGCCAGGATCAAACTCTCGAAAAAATTGTATTCAAAGCAGAACCGAAGCCCCGCCTAAAATCTTTTCGAGCATTGATAGCTCTTTTACTTTGTTTGAGTAGTAATTCTCTTTAGAATTGTTCGAGATTCTTTCGCACATATCTTTGATTCGCAGATCCGTAGATCCGCAAGTCGTTGCTTTGTACTTTATCTCTTATTGTTCAATTTTCAATGACCGTTCGTCGCCCGCTTTTCGCGCCGACCTTGTTATTATACCACATCGCTTCAGGCTTGTCAATAGGTTTTTGAAAAGTTTTTCAAATTTTTTTCGAGGTTTTTTCTCGATCCGTTTGTCCGCTTTCAATACCCTTCGGCTTGTCCGAAGCTCGTGTATTCTGCCCCGCTTTCGCGACAGCCTTGACATTATAGCACATACCTTTTTTCTTGTCAAGCACTTTTTTCGAAGTTTTTTGAGTTCTCTCACGTTGTCAATGCAATACAACAAAACAGCTCGTTGTTTGGACGAATTGCACAATAAGCCGCACACCTTTCGGCGTGCGGCTTCGTTGTCGCCAAGTGCTTGATCGCCGGGATCAGCTCACTGCGCGGACAGGCTCCTCCCGGGATTTATCCACCTCTTCTACAGACAGAAGGATCACCGAGCGGTCGTCAAGATGCTCCGCCTCGGCAGGAGATGCGTAGCGACGCGCGTCCGCTATCCGTTCTGCCGCGCGTCGTAGTCCTTCACTGCTCTCAGTCCCATCAAGCATCGTTTCGAGGAATTCTCCATCCTCGTGGCCATCCACCACTCCGTCGCTAAGCATAACGACTACGTCGCCCGAATAAAGTCGGAACGCAGTTTTCTGAACGTCGGTCTCCGAAAGGATTCCAACGGGGGCGGTGCGTGAGCTCAAGCGAAGCAGATTCCCCTCGCGGTAAACGAAGCTTGGCGCGGCACCGCTTTTCCAAAACGTGCCCTCCCCCGTAAAGAGATCGATCTCAAGCAGGTCAACCGTCGCACTGACCTCCCCGACCGCACCCGCGGCAAGGAAATCGTTCAGCATCCGAAGGATCACGCCTGTGTCTCCTCCCGTTGTAAGCATCTTCTGAAGAAAAACCGTGCAGATCCCCGACAGCTGCGCCGCCCTTCTTCCACTTCCCATACCGTCCGACAAAAGCGAGAAAAGTCGACCGTCACAGCTTTCAAACACCGTTATCGAATCTCCGCACAAGCCTTCCTCACGACCATTGTGACAGGACGGGCGCGAAACGTACGCATTCCGAACATGGTAGCGCGGCGTCGCAGGAACACGGAGATCACAAAGTCCTCCGCCGCCCGGGATCGGCGCCAGGATAGGCTCGCTCGGAAGAAACCCAAACGTTCCGAGAAATTCCCGCCGCTTTTCGTCGCTCGCGAAGAGTGCCCTCACCGCCCTCTCTTCAACGCCCCAAGCGTAAAGGCATCCGCACCGTCCTCCCGAAACCGCAACGCGCGACGGATGCACACCGTTCACCGCAAAGAAGCGCTCTCCGTCACGACTTTTGCGGTTGTCTATCTCGTAGCGCTCGGGCGATCCCTTCGAAGCCGAGCGGAAAAGAGATGCCGCCGCGCTGTAATCGGCCGACAACAGTCCCGCTCTTTCTCGCTTCAGATACGCCGCCGTCAGTTCTCCCGCTTCCTCGTTGATGCGAAGAAAGATCGCTCCGCTCATTTTGCACCGTCTCCGCACCTCCTCCGGAAAGGCATCGACGTCGACCCGACCGTTTTCGTGAAGCTCGTCCGCCATATGCCCAAGCGTCCCCGCCATACGCGCGTACTCGCTCCCCCAGCATTGTGTACAGGAGACGCAGCTTGGGCAGAATTCATCGCACACACGGTCACAAACCCTTCTGAATTCCTCGGCAGAAGGATACTTGCTACTTTCAGTCAATGCACGCAAAAGGTCGGAAACAGATAAGAACGCGCCGCAGAGATCTTCTATCTTCCGTTCCTCATCGTGCAGGCGCTCGGCAGCGAGTGAGGAGCGCAGAATCGACATCCGATCCTCCTCCGCGCGCATCTCGTCACTGCGTATGTCCGCGTGCTCCTCGGCGCCGCTTTCGCCCTTCCGAGGGAGCGCAACCTCATCACCAAGCGGCGGCGTTCCATCCTCAAGCGGCGCCCGACCGGGAAGCAGTCCGAGCCGCTCCAGCACACAAAACAGAAGCGACGACGCGAGCAGTGCCGGAAAGAGCATTGACAGCGCCCCCAGCCCATACACGTAAAAACCCCACGCCATCCCGACCGACAAGGCGCACAGCGCCCCCATAAAAACCGAAACGCGTCGCAGGGCGCCTGCCGAGAGCGCCGCAAAAGCGTACAACGGTGCGCTGATGGGATCGATCAAAAGACCAAAAAGAAGTCCCCCCAGGATACCGTAGCTGATTCCTTTTCTATGTGTGATCCAAAGCGTCGCTCCAAGTGCCGTAAAAACCGAAAGTGAGATTCCATAAAGGCTCATCCCCGAAAACGCGAGCACAATCATCCCGAGAGTGCCGAGCACCGTGGTAACACACCGCAAGCCCTCAAGACTTGACACGCCCCTTTGCCATAGTCCGCCGAGCAAATAGACCGCAATCGGAAGCGCCACCAGTGAAAAGAGTGACGACAGAAGATCATACACGCGGTATCCGCCTCCGACCATTCTGTAAAGCCCCGTCAGAAATGCCGCGATCGAGCCGATCGCCATACGGAGCGCAATATGTTCCCGAAACAGCTCCTTGCAGAATGCGTCAAAGCTCCTTACGTCGGGCTCCTCCCCTCGCTTCCACGGCAGATCGATCGTCATTCGCGCGGCAACTCGAAGTAAAACCGTCGCCGTCGCCACGACTGCAGAGATCGGGTGAATACCCGTCCCAAGGATCGGGAGTGCCGCCAGCAAAAATCCGCCGTATATCCATCCGAGTCCACCTTCGGCAGCGCACAAGAGCGCGAGTCCAAAGGGTCGCGTCGAAAGAAACCATTCGCACCGAGCAAAGAGAAAGGCGAGCGCAAGTAGCCCAATCCCCTTCGCGAGTGCCAAAACGGTACGCCGCGACAGCATCTGCCTCGCGGAACGCTCACGTCCTCCTCCCTCTCCGGAATCCTCTTCCCGCATTTCAAACGGGCAAGAGCTCCCCTCCGATCCCCCGTGGATCCCATCCTCGCTTCCCGATGATACGTCACGTCTCGCGCTTTCGCTCACCTTCTCATCCAAATCCTTCATTTTACACGTCCTTTCCGTCCTCGCGCGCATCCTTAAGCATTCACGCAGAGAGGACTCTGTCTATCGCCATTATAGCGTACGAACGGTGCGAAATTGCTCGAATACGGCGGTGCAAAGCACAACGAAAAAAGGCAAACAAGGAAAGCGCACGTCACATTCTCGCGATTGCTGTCATCTACCGCGAAAGCCATTATCGGTACTATCACAAAAAAGCGCAAAGCACCCCGAATCGGTGTACTTTGCGTCGAACGATTTATAATAAATTTTCGAATTTTTCTCTTTACAAATTCCCTGAGGTCAGGTATAATATATGGTAAGAAATCCAAAAGCAAAGGAGGGACGACAATGTGCGACTCGAAAACAATATGCTGCTTCACAGGTCATCGATCGATTCCCGCGGTGCATATGAGCCGTCTCTACGCACTTCTCGACAAAGAGATCCTTACATTATATAATAAAGGCGTACGCACGTTTCGGGCAGGCGGCGCGATAGGATTTGACACGATCGCCGCCCTGCGCGTTCTGTTTTTGAAATCACAGGGCTACGAGATCTCCCTCGAGCTCATCCTTCCTTGTCGCGATCAAACGAGCCGTTGGCCCAAAAGTGCCGTTCTTGATTACAACTTCATTCTCTTCCGTGCCGATAAGGTCAGCTACGTCTCCGACACCTACAACCGCTACTGTATGCTTCAGCGCGACCGCGCACTCGTTGACGGAAGCGGTTATTGCATCTCTTACCTGACAGAAAATCGCGGTGGAACTGCCTACACGGTCTCCTACGCCCTCAAAAAAGGTCTCGTGCTGATCAACCTTGGCGAAGCCTTCCTTTGACCCGTAAGGACACTCTCCGATGCGAGTCACCCCCAAGACAAATCACAACAGCTGCAGCTCATCATTTTGATGTGGGCATAATATGAAATTCACTTAAAATCCGCAAGAAAAGCATTCAAGCGGGCTGTCTCTTTGAGACAGCCCGCTTTTTTATAGGGTTATAGAATTTTCTCGACACTTAAGAGCGCGAGCCGGGACGGCGGATCTCACGAAGCTTCGCTTCCTGCTCTGCCGTAATACGTGCGATCTCTTCCTCTCTCTTCTTCGCCTTGATGCGATATCTGACCGTAAAGAAGACCACAGCAGCGATCACGAGCAAAACGCCGGCGATCACGCCAACGGTGATCCAGATGTTGCGGACGTGCGTCTTATACTGGGGCGAGCCCTTCAGATAGCAGTTTACAAAGCCAGCGGGAGCATAATAGTTGCCCTCGAAATCGGTCAGCATCTTGTCGTTGACAAGAACTGCGTTCTGATTGTAAAGAATCGGAATGACGGGCATCTGCGACATCAGATATTCCTCCGCCTTATGCAGAAGCTCTGCGCGCTTTCCGAGATCTCTTTCCGCATAGATCTCTTCGATCATCTCGTTATAGGTCTCATCCTCAAAGCCCGTAATATGGGTTGCGGGAATATACTGCGGTTCGCCGTACTCGTCGAAATTCTGCATATCCATTCCCATACCGGAGAAAAGGGTCGCGAAGGGCGCAAGCACACTGTATGCGTCAACGGAATATGCCACCATATCCATTGCAATGATCTGGTAATCACCCGAAACGACCGACTCGAGCCATCTATCGTCCTTAACGTCCGACAGAAGCTCCTCAGTGGACATCCAATAATGCTCGTTGTCGACCGATCTCAATGGATCGAGCTCAACCTTGAAGCCGAGCGTCTCCCACGCTGCGGCAACGGTCGTCGCGATCATTTCGTGGACCTCATCATATGCCGCGTACGACAGCTTCAGAACGTAATTTTCGGGATCGATATTCGATTCCGCGATCTTAGCGAGTGCCGCAGCGCTGTCAGCCTTGGTCATTATGTAATCAGAGCCCGCCTCGCGGAAGGTCTTCTTTGCAGAATCGGTATTGAACACACCCGTCGGTACGAGTGCAGCTGCAGCCTCGGCAAAGACAACTGCGTTCGCAATCGTGTCACGGTCGATCACAAGAGAGAGCGCCTGACGAACGCTCACGTTCGAGAGAATGTTCTCACCGAGGATCGGAAGTCCGTCCGCGCCCGTGTAAACCTTTGCGCCGGACTTTGTGAAGTAGATCAGCTTGCCGTTGTCATCATAGGTATCCTTATAACGAATCGCCTTTCCGTTTTCATCGATCGTGAGGATCGCCATCGTTTCCGGATTGAAACGATACTGCGTTCCTACCGAATCGTACAGCATGGGAATACCGTTGTCGTCATAGGAGATCCAGCTATACTTTACGATCGCATTTTCATTCAGATAGTAAGTATGAGTGGAAAGATTGTCCGTTTTCGACACGGAATCTGCATATTTCGAACGCAAGGACAGCGGAATGTCACCAACGTAGAAGATCTCACCGTTTTCGTAAGCGGTCATCAGATCCTCGTCGGACTTGCTGTAATCAATGATAAGGCGGTACGGAATAACGACCTCGTCGACCTTCCAGTTGTCCTTATTCATATCCTTGAAATAGTAGGAGTTTCTTTCCAGAATGATCTGAGGAGAGTTCTGCGGCGTAGTCGTATAATCGGAGATCTTGCCTTCGAGCTGCTTGCAGGTCCGCTTGATCTCGTCATACTTTTCGCGCTCCTCAGGCTTGCTGGAGCTTTCGTAATTTGCCATCGTAAGCTTGGAATACGCAAGGATATTACCGTTTTCATCCTCGTAGAAGTAAACACCCTTCTCAAGCTTTACCAGCGCCTCGGGCTCGGCCGCATCCTGCACGTAGTAGCAATACAGAAACTCTCCGTTTTCATTCAGCAGATAGCTTCCGTCCTCATTCTTTACCGGATCGTCGGGATATACCGCAGTACGGACCTTGAAGGGACCGGATGCCGCCATCGTTGCACCCTTCTTTGCCCAGTCGTTGTAAAGACGGACTCTCTTATAAACCGGCTTACCGGTCTCGGGGTCCTCACCGAGCAGGATCTCATAGTAGGATGCCTTGGTCGCAAGATTCTCGCGGAGAGGCGCCAGTGCGTAGCTCGTCAGATTCAGAAGGAACTGATCAACATCGACCTCCCCCTCGAAAAAGATCTCAACTAGCTTATCGTTCGGTGCAGAAAGACCGATGTTGTCGATTGAGGTATCACCCTGGTTTGCAAGGCGGGCGTTCTTGATATCAAACAGGAGGCAAGCTGCTCCATAGGAGCCCTCAACCTCGAGAACGCGCTTCCACGAAAACACGAAATCGTTGGCAGAAACATACGTGCCGTCGCTCCAATATGTATCCGCGATATGGAGAGAAAGCTTTTTCTCAGCACTGTTGTATTCATATTTTTCGATCAGGTTACTGTCGATCTTACCCTTCTCATTCAAATAGAAGGTAGGCTCGTAGAGAAGGCTGATGACCTTCATCGCCGCCTCGTTATTGTAAGCATTGGCGGGATCGAAGTCATATATCATTTCGGTCAGATACATTGCGATCTGAGCGCCCTTCAGCTCTTCTTCCTCCTCCTTCGAAAGCTGCTCCTCCCGCTTCTCTTCAAACTGGACGCTGCACGATGCAAAGCAAGCCAGCATTAAGAGAAGACAAAGTGTAAAAGCAAATAAACGCTTCATCATTGTTGGGAATTCCTCCTCGTGAAAGAAAGTTTACAGATATCTCGAAAAATGAGCATATCTTTTCATACTACCGATCATTATAACACAAAAAGGCGGGAGAATCAACGATTTTCCGCAAAGTCAAAGAATATTCGGACGAATGCACAATTCGCTTTTTTAAAATATGTGCATTTTCACAACTCGCTTTTTGTTTCACGCGAAAAAAGTATTGTTTCGGATGGTCTACGGCATTTTTCGCGCCTACCCGATCGTGTGCCGCATTCAAATTATACCCGATTCCGAAGGAAAATGCAAGACCCCACTTGGGCAATTTCGTATATAATCTGTAAATTTTCCCACGCAAGGCCGTTCTGCCGAATATTCGGGGCATAAGCGCGCAATACTTCCGTCGGAGGTGAGCCGATGAAAAACGCTTCATATTTCAAATGTACTACCGCTCCGCAGAGCTCGCACAAGGAGAATGTCTCCCGATTTCTTCGAACCGACCTTGCCTGCGAAGCACCGAGCCCGAGCGACGCCGAAGACTCCGCGGGCGCATCCTATTGGGAATACCGTCGGGGCAATATATCGGTTGCCCGCCTGCAGATCGACGGAAAGGAGGGAGAGATCCGCTTCCAAAGAGAGATCGGCACCTACGTCACCGTCACCACGGGGCAGCTCTTGCTTCTCTCCCCGGAAGATCTTTCTGTGTTGAACGAGATCCTTGTATCCGAGCTGCGCCGCATGGCAGAGCGTCTCTCGGAGAGACCGATCGATCACACCCTACGTGTCCTCGTGGCAGGACTCGGAAACGCCCATATGACCGCAGACGCACTCGGTCCCGAGACTGCGAGCATTCTTCCCGTCACGCGCCACCTGCGGGACAGTGAGGACCCTGCGCTTCTGAACGAAGGGCGCAGATACGCCTCGATTTCTGTTATCGTCCCCGGCGTTCTTGCGCAAACCGGCATCGAGACGCTTGAGCTCATTCAAGGCGCCGTCAGAACCGTCCATCCCGATCTTCTGATCGCCGTAGACGCGCTGGCCGCACGAAGCTGTGAGCGTCTCGCGACAACGGTCCAGCTTTCTGACACGGGCATCCGTCCGGGCTCGGGAATCGGGAACCATCGCGAGGCTCTGAGCCGAGAGACTGTCGGATGTCCTGTGATCGCGATCGGCGTCCCAACCGTGGTGGATTCCTCTGCCCTCGTTTACGACGCACTTGCCCGTGCAGGGATCCGAGAAGGAGAGATCAGCCCCGAGCTCTTCGCGGTGCTTGAAAACGGACGAAGCTTTTTCGTTTCACCCAAAGAGATCGATGCACTCACGAAGGCATTCTCTGAGCTTCTTTCGGGTGCCATCGCCGATGCCTTCACCGTCACGCAGTGACGTAAAGGCTTAATTGCACCCAGTCCCAAGGAAAACCGTTCGCGCCGTCAGCAGAAGGATCCGCAGATCGGTCAACGGCGACAGCGTCCGTGCGTAAAGTGCGTCAAGCGCCGCCTTTTCCTCGGGAGTACGGTCGTCCCTCCCACTCACCTGTGCCAGTCCCGTAATGCCGGGGCGCAAATCCGAAACACCAAGTGAAACGCGCATACGGACGAGCTCAACTTCCTCGGGAATCACCGGGCGCGGACCTATGAGAGACATCTCGCCGCAAAGGACGTTAAAGAGCTGTGGGAGCTCGTCGAGCCCCGTACGGCGCAGGACGCGCCCCATTCGCGTGACGTACCGTTCTCTTCCGAGCATCGTAAGTCGGGCAGATGAGCAATGCGGGGCATCCGCCACCATTGTTCGGAATTTGTATACTGTGAACAGCCGTCCTCCCCTTCCGACTCTTATCTGCCGAAAGAACGCAGGGCCCGCAGATTCGCACCGCACAGCGACTGCGACCAGGAGCATCGGCAAAGCAAACAGGAGGATCGACAGAAATGAGACCAAAACGTCGCCAAGCCGCTTCAAAAAGGCGTAGAAGCCGAAAGAGGCGTCCTCCCGATAGGCGAGCACACGGATGTGCCCGTCCGTAAGAGAGAACGCCGCCTCCGCGGAAGGGGGGCGTCGCACGTTTTGTACCACGCTCCCGATCCGTCTTTTTTTGCTGTTTTTCATATTCCGCCCCCCGAAATACAGACTCTCAGGGGCGAGATCGACACGAGCGAGCGTTGATCGCTCACCCCCACGCTTTCAGTATTCCGAGGAAGCGCGGTCTTTATCCGCAAAGATGAGTGAAACCATCCTCACACCGAAGGGTTATGCAGCGCCGCGCGGATCTCGCTCATCGTATAGCCGTTCCGCATCAGAGCCGCCGCAACACGCTTGTATTCCGACGGATCGTCAAGCACCTTCTCGTATCTGCGCGCGATCAGCCTTTTGCAAAGTACAACAAAATCAACGCCGTCAAGGTAACGCTCCGCCGTGGCGACTGCCGCGTCACAATAGCCCTTTTCATATAACGTTGCGCGAATGCGATTTCGCCCACGAAGCTTTGCAACATTCCGTTCAGCCTCCCTGACGGCGTCACGCTCCTCATCGATATACCCTCGCTGTGCAAGGTAGAGAGACGCCTCCTGCGCAGCCTCGTGCGCGACACCCTTTCGGCAAAGCTTATTTTCGAGCCCCCGCCGCGTATTCGATCCGAATGCAAGCATCCGAAGCCCGATGCGGACCGCCTCGCTGAATTCGGCGGCGCGCTCGAGCGCGAGGAAGGTCTCCTCGTCGATCACACCCCTCGCAGGACGAAGCTCGGTATATCGGTCGAGCAGGAGAACGAGCTCACGCGTTTCACGCGTGGGCTTTCGCGCAAGGCTCAGCGCATTCTCCGCGACGTCGAACACATCCTCGCAAAGCTCCACACGAAGAAGGACCTCCGAGCCGCCGTTCTGCGCCGTCATAGAAAGAATACGGATCTGCATCGTCGTATATCAGAGACCCGCTTCGTCATCCGCCTCGAGAACGCGAATGTCGAAATCGTCACCGTCTCCGTCCTCCTCAAGCTCGAACTCGTCCTCTCCGCCGATGGCACCGCTTTCAAGCGCGGCGCGCACCTTCGCTTCGACCTCTGCGGCAAACGCGGGATCGGCCTCCAGCTTCTTGCGCACGTTGTCCTTGCCCTGACCGATACGCTCGCCCTCGTACGAAAACCACGAGCCGCTCTTCTTGATGACGTCGAGCGTAATCGCATAATCGAGGATCTCACCGTCACGGGAGATTCCCTTTCCATACAGAATATCAAATTCGGCAACGCGGAAGGGGGGCGCGACCTTGTTCTTTACGATCTTGCACTTTACGCGGTTGCCGTAGATCTCCGAACCGTTCTTCAGCTGATCGGTCTTGCGGATATCGATACGGACCGATGCATAGAACTTCAGTGCGCGACCGCCCGTCGTCGTCTCGGGATTTCCATACAGCACACCGACCTTTTCGCGAAGCTGATTGATGAAAATGACCACGGCATTGGTTTTCGAAATGATCGCGGAGAGCTTACGCATCGCCTGAGACATCAGACGCGCCTGCACACCGACCATACTCTGTCCCATATCGCCCTCGATCTCCTGACGCGGAACGAGTGCCGCGACCGAGTCGATGACCACGACGTCGATCGCACCCGAGCGCACAAGTGCCTCGGTGATCTCAAGCGCGTCCTCGCCGCAATCGGGCTGGGAAACGAGCAGATTGTTGATGTCTACGCCGAGTGCCTTCGCGTAGACCGGATCGAGCGCGTGCTCGGCATCAATAAATGCCGCCTCTCCCCCCGCCTTCTGCACCTCTGCAATGATGTGAAGCGCGACCGTCGTTTTACCCGAGGATTCAGGGCCGAAGATCTCTATGATGCGTCCGCGCGGAACACCACCGATGCCGAGCGCCATATCAAGTGCGATCGAGCCCGTATGCACCGCCTGCACTTCCATACGGGTGTTTTCGCCAAGCTTCATAATCGTGCCCGCGCCGTAATCGCGCTCCAGTTGGGAGATCGCCGTTTTCAGCGCCTTTGCCTTTGCTTCCTTATCGCCCCCCGTTTCGATGGGGGTCATATTCTTCTTACTCGATTTTGTAGCCATTTTGTTGCTCCTTTGTGAACGAAGTGTGTATTCGCTTTTGTTCGTTTCTTTTATGGCTTCATTATACTCCTTTTTCGGCATATTGTCAAGCGTTTTTTGCAAATTTTATTCCGTTTTTGGAATTTTTATTTCGTCCCCGAGCGGCGATAAGTCGTTTTTGTTCCTCCTTTGCCGAAAATTTCAAAAAACTTTCAAAAAAAATTGTTTTCCCCCCTTGACAAGAAAGAAAAACTGTATTATAATAGGTCTATTCTTTTGAAAAGCGCCGATGGGAATCCCGGCTGCTGCAGAAAGCATTTCAGAGAGTCGTCGGACGGTGCGAGACGATATGCAGGCGGCAGTTATCTCCTCCCTGAGCTTCCATCCGAACGGCGTTCGAGCCCTCTCGAGCGATTCCTTGTAGATTTGGACGGTCTCTCCCGTTATCGAGAGATCCTGTTGCTTGACAGGACACAAGTGGGTGCAACGCACCAAGCAGAGTGGTACCGCGGAGAATCGTCTTCGTCTCTTTTACGCAATCGTGGGATATTTGCGTGAGGGAGGCGTTTTTTTGTTAAATTCGCCCGCACCCAAGGAAAGGAACAACCCCTATGAACAATTACGAAAAATATGAAAAGCAATATTTCATCCCGCAGGGTGTTACGATGGACTGGATGAAAAAGGACAGCCTCGACAAGGCGCCGATCTGGTGCAGCGTCGACCTTCGCGACGGTAATCAGGCACTCATCATTCCGATGAGCCTTGAGGAGAAGCTCGAATTCTTCAAGGTGCTGTGCGACATCGGCTTTAAGGAAATCGAGATCGGCTTCCCCGCCGCCTCCGAGACCGAGTACGAGTTCTGCCGTACCCTGATCGAGCAGAACCTGATCCCCGACGACGTAACGATCCAGGTCCTCACCCAGTCGCGAGAGCACATCATAAAAAAGACCTTTGAGGCAATCCGCGGTGCCAAAAACGCGGTCGTTCATCTGTACAATTCAACGTCGGTCGCACAGCGCGAGCAGGTCTTTAAAAAGAATAAGGAAGAAATCGTAAAGATCGCCGTCTTCGGAGCTGAGCTTTGCGAGAAGTATCGGAAAGAGGCCGAGGGCAATATCATCTTCGAATATTCCCCCGAAAGCTTCACGGGAACAGAGCCCGAGTTCGCACTCGAGATCTGCAACGCAGTCCTTAACGTATGGAAGCCGACCGCAGAAAGCAAGGTCATTATCAATCTTCCCGTCACGGTCTCCCATTCGATGCCGCACGTTTACGCCGCGCAGGTCGAATATATGGACAAGAATCTCTTGTTCCGTGAGAACGTGATTATCTCCCTTCACCCGCACAACGACCGTGGGTGCGCCATCGCGGACAGCGAAATGGGGCTTCTCGCAGGCGGTGACCGCATCGAGGGTACACTGTTCGGTAACGGCGAGCGCACCGGCAACGTCGATATCGTCACCCTCGCCCTGAACCTCTTTTCGCAGGGCGTTGATCCGGGTCTCGATTTCTCGAATCTCCCCGCAATCACCGAGGTCTACGAAAAGGTTACGAGAATGCACGTCTATGAGCGTCAGCCATACAGCGGTCAGCTCGTCTTCGCGGCATTCAGCGGCTCGCATCAGGATGCGATCGCCAAGGGTATGAAGTGGCGCGCCGAAAAGGATCTGAAGATTTGGAACGTGCCCTACCTCCCGATCGATCCCTCGGACGTCGGACGCATTTACGAGGCGGACGTCATCCGCATCAATTCTCAGTCGGGCAAGGGCGGCATCGGATACATTCTTGAAACGCAGTACAATCACGTCCTCCCGCCGAAGATGCGCGAGGTATTCGGTTACCACATAAAGCACATCTCCGACACCGAGCATCGCGAGCTTCTCCCGAAGGAGGTCTACGACATCTTCTTACGCGACTTCGTGAATCTCGAGGCCCCGCTCTCGCTTGGAAAAACGGCATTTACCGACACGGCAGCCGGCGTGAACGCAAGCGTCACCCTGCACATGGGCGCGCGGAAGGAGACCGTTTCGGTCACAGGCAACGGCCGTCTCGACGCCGTGAGCAACGCCCTCAAGGCCTTCACACAGCTTGACTTCACCCTTGAATCCTATACACAGCACGCTCTGGAGGGCAAATCCTCCTCGAAGGCGGCATCCTACATAGGGATCGTCTACGACGGTAAGGCCTATTGGGGCACGGGCATCGACGAGGACATCAGCCGCTCGTCGCAGAAGGCTCTTTGCAGTGCCGTAAACCGCCTGCTTCTTGAAAAAAGAGCGGCAAGATAATATATAGCGAAAGGAGTTCACCTATAAATGAAGCTCAAAGGCGCAGAAATCGTCATTGAGACCTTGATCGAGCAGGGGGTTACCGACGTGTTCGGCTACCCCGGCGGTCAGGTTATCAACATATACGACGCTCTTTACGAAAGGAGCGATCGACTGAATCACATCCTCACCGCACACGAGCAGGGTGCATCCCACGCGGCAGACGGATACTCCCGCGCGACGGGCAAGGTCGGTGTCGTCATCGCGACCTCGGGTCCCGGTGCGACCAACCTCGTAACGGGTATCGCGACCGCGATGCTCGACTCGATCCCATTGGTTGCGATCACGGGAAACGTCTCCTGTTCTCTGATCGGCAAGGACAGCTTCCAGGAGATCGATATCACGGGCATCACGCTTCCGATCACGAAGCACAACTATTTCGTCAATGACGTCACGAAGCTTGCGGACGTGATCCGCGAGGCCTTCCGCATTGCAAAATCGGGCAGACCCGGTCCCGTCCTCATTGACATTCCGAAGGACGTACAGACAGCCGTGACCGAATACGAGCCCGAGCCCATTCCCGAAAAGATCCCCCTGCCGCTCGGAGCGCAGGATAAGATCGACGCGGCGATCGATATTCTGAAGGATGCAAAACGGCCTTACATATATATCGGCGGCGGTGCGGCAGGACTCGGTATGGGCCGAGAGGTGCTTGCCCTCGCAGAAAAGATCGACGCATATATCGGCTGCTCGTTTATGGGACTTTCGGCAATCTCGAACGACGAGCCGCGCTTCCTGGGAATGGAGGGTATGCACGGTCATTACGCCTCCTCTATGGCACTGAAGGATTCCGACTGCATCCTCGCGGTCGGCGTACGCTTCAGCGACCGCGCAACCGGAAACGTTTCGAAATTTGCGCAGAACAGCAAGATCATTCAGCTTGACCCCGATTTTTCGGAGATCAATAAAAACATCCGCGTGTCAGTCGGCATCGTCGGCGACGTGGAGGATTCCTTCCGCCGTATCGTTTCGGGGCTTTCCGAAAGCAAGCATCCCGAATGGAACGAGCTTGTCACCGCCTTTAAGAAGGACGAGCTCCGATTTGCAGAGGAGGCTGAGCGTCTCGCAGGTGGTGCGATCACACCGCGACAGATCCTAGACGTGATCAATGCAGAAAAGCCGAAGGGTACGATCTTCGCGACCGACGTCGGTCAGCATCAGATGTGGACCGCGCAGTATGCACATTTCGACAGCACTCGCAGATTCGTTTCAAGCGGTGGTCTCGGAACAATGGGCTTCGGCCTCGGTGCGGCGATCGGTGCGCGCGTCGCAAGCCGCGACACGACTGTACTGATCACGGGTGACGGCAGCTTCGGTATGAATCTGAACGAGCTTGCAACGGCGGTCTCTTACAAGATCCCCGTCGTGATCGTCCTGTTCAACAATGGCGTGCTCGGTATGGTTCGCCAATGGCAGACCCTCTTCTTCAACAAGCACTATTCGAACACCGTGCTCGATCGCAAGACCGATTTCGTGAAACTTGCAGAGGCGTTCGGTGCCGAAGGCTACCGCGTTTCCTCGATTGAGGAATTTCGCGAGGTGTTCAAAAAGGCTCTGACCGTAAACGGTCCCGTCGTGATCGACACCCCGATCGGGCAGGATGAATTCGTGCTTCCGATGCTTCCTCCCGGCGGCGCGATCGACGACATCATCGTACGGAAACCGGAGGTGTGATTTATGAAGAAGAAAAATCAATTCGTCATCGCAGTCTACGTTGACAACCAGTTCGGCGTCCTGACCCGCGTTACGAGTATGTTTACCCGTCGCGGCTTCAACATCGACGCCCTCACCGTCGGCGAGACTGAAAGCTCCGAGTATTCACGCATCACGATCTGCCTCAGCGGAGACGGATACGCGAGAGAGCAGCTGATCAATCAGCTCCGCAAGCTCTACAATGTCAAAAAGGTAGAGGTGCTTGAGGAGGATTCGATCACGAGAGAGCTGATGCTCATTAAGGTCAAAAACGATCCGGCAAGCAGAGGGGACGTGATGTCTGCGGTAGACGTCTACCGCGCGAAGGTCATTGACTACACGACCGACGAGATGTGTATTGAGCTCACGGGCGATCCCTCCAAGATTGATGCCTTCGTGAAGCTGATGCTTCCCTACGGCATCATTGAAATGTGCCGCACGGGCATCGTAGCCCTTGACCGCGGCAGCACGTCGCTCCTCACCAAGGGCACAAATTAACAGGCTTACAAAAATCTAACCATAAAACCAAGGAGAACAATTACTATGGCAAACAGAATCTTTTATCAGCAGGACTGCGATCTTTCGAAGCTGAACGGCAAAACCGTCGCGATCATCGGCTACGGCTCGCAGGGTCACGCACACGCCCTGAACCTGAAGGAATCGGGTGTTAACGTCGTCGTCGGCCTTTACACGGGCAGCAAGAGCTGGGCAAAGGCAGAGGCACAGGGTATGACCGTTATGACCGCCGCAGACGCAGCAAAGGCGGCAGACGTCATTATGATCCTCATCAACGACGAAAAGCAGGCAAAGCTGTATAAGGAAAGCATCGAGCCGAATCTCACCGAGGGAAAGACCCTTGCATTCGCACACGGCTTCAACATCCACTTCGGCTGCATCAAGCCTCCGAAGAACGTCAACGTCATTATGATTGCCCCCAAGGGCCCCGGTCACACCGTCCGCAGTGAGTATCAGGTCGGCAAGGGTGTTCCCTGCCTCGTTGCGATCGACCAGGATGCTACCGGCGACGCGCTTGACATCGCACTCGCATACGCGCTCGGCATCGGCGGCGCAAGAGCCGGCGTTCTCGAGACCGACTTCCGTACCGAGACCGAGACCGACCTCTTCGGTGAGCAGGCTGTCCTCTGCGGCGGCGTTTGCGCACTGATGCAGGCAGGCTTCGAGACTCTCGTTGAGGCAGGCTACGACCCCCGTAACGCTTACTTTGAGTGCATCCACGAGATGAAGCTCATCGTCGACCTCATCTACCAGAGCGGCTTTGCAGGTATGCGCTACTCGATCTCGAACACCGCAGAATACGGCGACTACATCACCGGTCCGAAGGTCATCACCGAGGATACGAAGAAGGCAATGAAGAAGATCCTCTCCGACATCCAGGACGGCACCTTCGCAAAGGACTTTCTGCTTGATATGTCCGACGCAGGCGCACAGGTACACTTCAACGCAATGCGCAAGCTCGCATCCGAGCATCCCGCAGAGCAGGTCGGCGCTAAGGTGCGTGAGCTGTACAGCTGGAACGACGAGGAAAAGCTGATCAATAACTGATAACGGCAGCAAGGGGAGGCCTGTCGCGTAACACCGACGGCTTTCCCCTCGCCTATCCGCAGAACGAACGTACAAAAAAGAACCGACTCCGTAGGAGTGGTTCACGAGTTGCCGGACAGCGCCCGGGCAGCAGCCTCGGCAATCGGCTCTTCCGCAACGGCAAGCGGAATCCGACAGTCGGGCAATTCGTGAATCGCCCCTACGGCGAAAATAACAAGAAACCTGTAGAAGGATAATATTATGGTAAAAGATACAATCGTAAACGGCTTCCAAAACGCGCCGCACCGATCGCTCTACCACGCCCTCGGCCTCACCGAGGAGGAGCAGCAGCGGCCGCTCATCGGAATCGTCAGCTCATATAACGAGATCGTTCCCGGTCATATGAACCTCGACAAGATCACCGAGGCAGTCAAGCTCGGTGTTGCTATGACGGGCGGTACGCCTATCGTTTTCCCCGCGATCGCTGTCTGCGATGGCATCGCAATGGGACACGTCGGTATGAAATATTCGCTCGTCACGAGAGATCTCATTGCCGACTCGACCGAGGCGATGGTAATGGCTCACGGCTTTGACGGCCTTGTGATGATCCCCAACTGTGACAAGAACGTGCCCGGTCTCCTGATGGCGGCGGCACGTCTCAATATCCCCACCGTTTTCGTCAGCGGCGGTCCGATGCTTGCGGGTCGCGTCGGCGGCAAGAAGACCAGCCTTTCGAGTATGTTCGAGGCGGTCGGCGCCTACAAAGCGGGCAAGATCGACGAGGAGAAGCTGAACGAATTCGAATGCAAGACCTGCCCCTCCTGCGGCTCGTGCTCGGGTATGTACACTGCAAACTCGATGAACTGCCTTACCGAGGTGCTCGGTATGGGACTCCGCGGAAACGGAACGATCCCGGCGGCGTATTCCGCGCGCATTGAGCTTGCCAAGCACGCCGGCATGCAGGTAATGGAGCTTGTCAGAAAGAATATCCGTCCGCGCGACATTATGACTGAGGGTGCGATCCGAAATGCGATCACCGCAGATATGGCGCTCGGCTGCTCGACGAACAGTATGCTCCATCTTCCCGCGATCGCGAACGAATGCGGTGTTCCCTTCTCGCTTGACGAGGTCAACCGCATCAGCGAAAAGACCCCGAATCTTTGCCACCTCGCTCCCGCAGGTCCGACCTATATGGAGGATCTGAACGAGGCAGGCGGCGTATACGCCGTTTTGAAGGAGATCGCAGAGCTCGGACTGCTCGACACCTCGGTCTTGACGGTTACGGGCAAAACGCTCGGTGAAAACATCGCGGACGCAGAAAACCGCGACGATACGGTCATCCGCAAGGTCGACAACGCATTCAGCAGAACAGGTGGCATCGCGGTTCTCCGCGGCAATCTCGCTCCTGACGGATGCGTCGTGAAGCGCAGTGCAGTCGCTTCCGAAATGCTCGTGCACGAGGGTCCCGCAAAGGTCTACGAGAGCGAGGAGGAGGCGATCGCAGCGATCTACGCCGGTAAGATCGTAAAGGGCGACGTCGTCGTCATCCGCTACGAGGGTCCCGCAGGCGGCCCAGGTATGCGTGAAATGCTCTCCCCCACCTCCGCAATCGCGGGTATGGGACTTGATAAGGACGTCGCGCTGATCACTGACGGACGCTTCTCGGGTGCAACGCGCGGCGCGTCAATCGGTCACGTCTCTCCCGAGGCGGTCAGCGGCGGAACGATCGCATACGTAAAGGACGGGGACATCATTTCGATCAACATTCCCGAATACAGGATCGAGCTGAAGGTCTCCGACGAGGAGCTCGCAAAGAGAAAAGCAGAAATGCCTATCAAGAAGAAGGAAAACATCACGGGCTATCTCCGCCGCTACGCCGCCGCAGTCAGCTCCGCCGATAAGGGCGCGATCATCAACTACTGAACCTAATCTGAATAAAGGAAACGAAAGCTATGTCAATGACAATGACGCAAAAGATCCTGGCAAACCGTGCAGGACTCGACCGTGTAGAGGCAGGACAGCTGATCCTCGTCGAGCTCGACCGCGTGCTGGGTAACGATATTACCTCCCCCGTTGCGATCCGCGAATTTGAGCGAATCGGCGCGAAGGAGGTCTACGACAAGGATAAGGTGACGATGGTTATGGACCATTTCGCACCAAACAAGGACATCAAGGCAGCGGTACAGTGCAAAATGTGCCGCGACTTCTGCAATGACCACGAGGTCACGCACTTCTACGACGTCGGCAGAATGGGCATCGAGCACGCCCTTCTCCCCGAAAAGGGGCTCGTTGTCCCCGGCGACGTCGTGATCGGCGCGGACTCTCACACCTGTACTTACGGTGCGCTCGGCGCATTCTCAACCGGTGTCGGCTCGACCGATATGGCGTGCGGTATGGCAACGGGTAAGGCGTGGTTCAAGGTCCCCTCGGCGATCAGATTTGTCCTTAAAGGCAAGCTCAGAAAATACGTATCGGGCAAGGACGTGATCCTTCACATCATCGGCAAGATCGGTGTGGACGGCGCGCTCTACAAGTCGATGGAGTTCACGGGCGAGGGTGTTTCGGCGCTTTCGATCTACGACCGTCTGACGATCTCCAATATGGCGATCGAGGCAGGCGCGAAGAATGGCATTTTCGAGGTCGACGACGAGACGGTCGCATACGTGAAGGAGCGTACCGACAAGGAATTCAAGGTCTTTACGGCAGATCCCGACGCAGAATATGACGAGACCTACGAGATCGATCTCTCCGAGATCCGCTCGACGGTCGCCTTCCCCCATCTTCCCGAGAACACGAAGACCTTCGATGAGATCGGCGACGTTCGCATCGATCAGGTCGTGATCGGCTCCTGCACGAACGGTCACTACAAGGATCTTGAGGAGGCGGCTTCGATCCTGAAGGGCAAAAAGATCGCGCGTCACGTTCGTGCCATTATCATTCCCGCAACACAGGATATCTATCTGAAGGCACTCGACAGCGGCATCCTCAAGACCTTTATCGAGGCAGGATGCGTCGTCTCGACCCCGACCTGTGGCCCCTGTCTCGGCGGTCATATGGGCATCCTCGCGGCAGGCGAGCGCGCCGTTGCGACCACGAACCGCAATTTCGTCGGCAGAATGGGGGACGTCAAATCCGAGGTCTACCTCGCTTCTCCCGCAGTTGCCGCCGCTTCCGCAATCGCAGGCAGGATCGCAGACCCGAACAAGGTGTGACGAATGAATGAAGGGGCTCTGCCCCTTGACCCCGCTCAAGAAACTTCTTGCAAGAAGTTTCTTAAGAATCTTCAAGAATCTTTCCGGAAAATATTTTTCGAGTTCTTGAAGGGGTTTCGGGAAGACTTCTCGAAAGAAGTCCCTCCGAACGGAGCTCGAGGCAGTGCCTCGAAATATCATAACAGAGGACAAAAACCTATGAAATTTACCGGAAAAACCGTCAAGTACGGGGACAACGTCGACACCGACGTCATCATCCCCGCAAGACATCTCAATACCATTGATAAAAAGGAGCTCGCCTCCCACTGTATGGAGGACATCGACAAGGACTTCCACAAGAAGATCGCTCCGGGCGATATGATCATCGCAGGCGCAAACTTCGGCTGTGGCTCGTCCCGCGAGCACGCTCCGATCGCAATCAAGGAGAGCGGCATCTCCCTCGTTATCGCGAAGAGCTTTGCACGCATCTTCTACCGCAACTCGATCAATATCGGGCTTGCGATCCTCGAATGCCCCGATGCGGTCGACCGCATCTCCGAGGGCGACACAGTCGAAGCCGATCTTGACGCAGGTGTGATCTACAACCGTACGACGGGCGAATCCTTCGAAACACAGCCCTTCCCGCCCTTCATCCAGAGCATCATCGCAGCGGGCGGACTCGTCGAGGCGATCAAATCGGGCGAGCTCGCATAAAAGGAGGAAGGCTATGAACTACAATATCGCACTTCTCCGCGGCGACGGCATCGGTCCCGAGATCGTGAATAGCGCCGTCCGCGTGCTGAACGCCGTCGGCGAAAAATACGGACATACGTTTGCATTCACCCCCTACCTGATCGGCGGCGCAGCAATCGACGCCTGCGGCGAGCCCCTCCCGAAGGAAACGGTCGACGGCTGTCTCGCATCCGACAGCGTTCTACTCGGTGCGGTCGGCGGTCCGAAATGGGATACGCTCCCCGGAAATCTTCGCCCCGAAAAGGCACTGCTCGGCATTCGCTCGGCGATGGGACTCTTCACAAATCTCCGTCCCGCAAAGCTTTACCCTGCCCTGAAGGACGACTGTCCCCTTCGCGCGGACATCGTCGAAAACGGCTTTGATATTATGATCGTCCGAGAGCTGACGGGCGGCATCTACTTTGGTGAGCGCGGCTACCGTACGGGTAAGTACGGCGAGGAGGCGTATGACACAGAGTGCTACAGCCGTATGGAAATCGAGCGCATCGCACGCGTTGCGTTCGAGACCGCAAGAAAGCGTAATAAGCGCCTTTGCAGCATCGATAAGGCAAACGTTCTTGATACCTCGCGTCTCTGGCGTAAGATTATGCACGAGATCGCGGAGGAATACCCCGACGTTGAGCTGTCGGATATGCTCGTCGACAACGCAGCAATGCAGCTCGTCCGGAATCCCGCGCAGTTTGACGTTATCGTGACGTCGAATATGTTCGGCGACATCCTCTCGGACGAGGCATCGCAGATCACGGGCTCGATCGGTATGCTCCCCTCTGCATCGCTCGGCGACAGCACAAGAGGGCTTTACGAGCCGATCCACGGCTCTGCCCCCGACATTGCGGGCAAGCACGTCGCAAACCCGATCGCAACCATCCTCTCGGGCGCTATGATGCTCCTTTATTCCTTCGGTCTCTCGAAGGAATCCGACGCGATCGTTTCTGCGGTCGACACGGTGCTTGAAGCCGGACTTCGCACCGCCGATCTTTCCCACGGCGCTCCCTTCCTCTCGACCGAGGAGATCACCGACGAAATCATCCGTCATATTTAAGAGGTACGTATGTCACGCGTTCGCGAAATTTATTACAGCTTCTGCGCTTTCAGCGTTTTCCGCGGCGTTCTGAAGCATCCCCTGATGCAGAAATTTATCGAATACAACCGCATCACCTCCTCGCGCGAGGAGCCCCTGAGGCTCAGTGCCTACGGAGAATTCGTCGGAGAGATCTACCGCCTCGGCGGCAATCTTACGTCGGCGGTCCGCAAGCTCGTATTTGAGGATGAAAACGTATACGTTACCCATTGTGCTCACGGTCGCAAGATCGACAAGTATCTTTCCGCCACGGTCGACGCAGAGCTCGAGGCGCTTGCCGAGTTCTCCTCCCTCACGATGGATGACTTCCGCGACGATCTCCAGTACTCGGGCTATATGCCCGCCTATCGCGTCGGTGACGCATCGGGACTTCGCGCGGCGTACGACGCGCGCGTAGAATCGATCGAGACCTACGGCTACGGTATCTTTTCCTCGTACGGAATGTTCCGTCTGTCGGACGAGCACGAGATCGAGCCGATCATCAGTGCCGATGCGATCTCCCTCGACTCCTTCGTCGGATACGAGGACGAACGGAAAAAGATCCTCGATAACACCGAGGCGTTTCTGTCGGGCAAGCCTGCGGCAAACGCGCTTCTTTACGGCGACGCGGGTACGGGCAAATCCTCGACAGTCAAGGCGGTCGCAAATGCCTTCTACGATAAGGGCCTCCGCCTCATTGAGGTGCGTAAGGATCAGCTCTCCTACCTCCCCTACGTGATGGGCAAGATCAGCGGCAATCCCCTGCACTTCATTATTTTCATCGACGATCTCTCCTTCCTTCAGAACGACGACAACTTCAGTATGCTGAAGGCTGCGCTCGAGGGGTCGGCATCGGCAAAGGCAAAGAACGCCGTGATCTACGCAACGTCGAACCGCCGTCACATCGTGAAGGAGTCCTTCTCCGACCGCGACAGCGGCGACGATCTGCATCGCAACGACACCGTACAGGAAACACTGTCGCTCTCAGAGCGCTTCGGACTCACGGTTCGCTTTGAAAAGCCCAATAAGGCACTGTATCTCGAGATCATTTTCGAGCTTGCCGAAAAATATCATCTCTCATACGATCCCGAGCAGCTGAAGATCGACGCGGAGGCCTTCGCACTTCGCCGCGGCTACCGTTCGGCAAGATGTGCCGAGCAGTTCATTGAAAGCTTGCTTTAAGAAAGGTTATAGTTATGCTTACTCTTGACAGTGTATATCGCGCGAGCTACGCGCTGAAAAACGTCATCCGAAAGACCGACGTGATCTACGCCCCGAAGATCCGCACCGATGCGGAGATCTATCTGAAAACCGAAAACCTGCAGGTCACGGGGTCCTTCAAGGTGCGCGGCTCCTACTATAAAATGTCCCGTCTCACGGACGAGGAGAAGGCGCGCGGAGTCATCGCCTGCTCGGCGGGCAACCACGCACAGGGCGTTGCGCTCGCCGCACAGAAAAACGGCATCAAGGCTGTGATCTGTCTCCCCGACGGCGCACCGATCTCGAAGGTTGAGGCGACCAAGAGCTACGGCGCAGAGGTCTGCCTCGTTGAGGGCGTTTACGACGACGCTTACAGAAGGGCGCTCGAGCTCCGTGACGAGATGGGCTACTCCTTCATCCATCCCTTTGACGACGAGGACGTGATCGCAGGTCAGGGCACGATCGCCCTTGAGCTTGCCGAGCAGGTTCCCGAGATGGATGCCGTGATCGTTCCGATCGGCGGCGGCGGACTGATCTCGGGCATTGCGTACACCCTGAAAACGATCAATCCGAACGTCAAGGTTTACGGCGTGCAGGCGGCGGGTGCTCCGTCGATGTACAACTCGGTACACGATCACCAGATCGAGGAGCTTCCGCGGGTCTCGACCATTGCGGACGGCATCGCGGTCAAAAAGCCCGGTTCTCTCACGTACGAGATCTGTGAAAAATACGTCGACGAAATCGTAACCGTCACCGACGACGAGATCGCGGCGGCGATCCTCGCCCTGATGGAGCAGCAGAAGCTCGTCACCGAGGGCGCGGGTGCCGTATCGGTCGCGGCGGCGATGTTCGGCAAGATCGACCTTAAGGGTAAGAAGGTCGTTTGCGTCCTCTCGGGCGGCAACATCGACGTAACGATCCTCGACCGCGTCATCAAGAGAGGTCTTCTGATGTCGGGCAGAACCTGCCAGCTTATGATCGAGCTCGTCGATAAGCCCGGTCAGCTCAAAAACGTCTCGCGCATCATCGCTGATCTCGGCGGCAACGTCATTTCGGTGCACCACGAGCGTGCCGAGGCAGGCTCGGACGTCAACGGCTGTTATCTCCGCATTGTGCTTGAAACGAGGAACTTCGAACACATCGAGGAGATCAAGGCAGCTCTCGTCGAGGCAGAATTCAAGCTGCTGTAATACATAGAAAAGAGGTTTTTTGATATGATGAACAAAATCGCAACCGATAAAGCACCTGCGGCGATCGGCCCTTACTCGCAGGCAGTCGTCGCAAACGGCATTCTCTACACCTCGGGTCAGATCGCGATCGACCCGAAGGTCGGCGACATTGTCGCCACAGACATCGAAGGTCAGACCGAGCAGGTCATGCAGAATCTCGCGGCAGTCCTCGCGGCGGCAGGCTCGTCCTTTGATAAGGCGGTAAAGACCACCTGCTTCCTCGCGGATATCAAGGATTTCGCAGTCTTCAACGGCATCTACGGCAAGTATTTTTCATCGAAGCCCGCACGCTCCTGCGTTGCGGTAAAGGATCTCCCCAAGGGCGCACTCGTCGAGGTCGAGGTCATTGCTCTCGTTGATTGATCGCATTTGAACCAAACAAAAAATCGGCTGAAATTCAGCCGATTTTTTGCTTGATCTGATTATTTCAGGTTATTCACGACCCCGACGAAAAGCGGTAGCCCGACCTCGGAGGTAATGACAAAGAGAAACGGACGGTCAACAGTGAATTCGACCTCGTCCTGCGGCGCCGCAGAGCCCGCGTCAAGCATAACCGTATATGCCGCCGCCACAACGCCCTCCTCGTCGATCGCAACGCGCACACCGTGTTGCACCTCACTGAGCGCAACGCCGCCCGAGCCTTCACCAAAGAGAGGTGAAAAATCCGCACTGTGTGAAGAGAACACCGACGTTACGCCCATTTCTTGGATCACGGACGAAAGCTCTCTTTGCGAGGAAACGTCAAACTTGGGAATATGCATCGTGATCTTGCAGTGCTGCGCCTTTTCAGAGAGGCTCTGCTGTTCAAGCAGCTCATAAAGATCACTTCCCATAAGCACGTCGTCGACCGTTTTCCCCTCATCGGGCAAAACGAAATACATTGAGCCGCCCTCCGCAAAGGGGAGGGAGATCGCGGAGTATTCTTCACCCCAATAATACTGCCCGAATGATACACGGTTCATATAGTCGCTTAGTACGTCACCCGAAGCACCGTGGAAAACACGCTGATCGTTTTCCGCCTCTTCAAACACGTGCTGCCATCTTGCGGTATAATAAACCGTCGTGGCAAGCGCAAATACCGTCTCGGGGTACATTTCGAGCGACTCCAGCCCCTCTGAAAGAATGCCTCCCGTCTGCGTATTGATCCAAGCACGAAGCGCCTCGTTATACTCCTCCGAGCCCATTTCTCCTTGGAAGGAGGATGCGTAATACAGCTCCGCGATCCGCTCTACCGTTTCCGTAACGTAGGAAATATCCTTGTCGAGCCACACCGACGACGCGAGAATGCTTGTTACTGCACCATCGTCGCAGTAATGCGCGTTCCAGATCGCCCCCGCCGTTATGCGGAGCGATTCAATGCTCTCTTCCCCGAGCACATCGAGGATCTCTCGTCTGCTCTCTCCCTCGACCGTCTCAGCGAGCATCGCCAGCGCCATATAAATATTCACGGGCGAGCAAAGCACGTTCGCCCCTTCGGCTTCACCGAGCATCGTGCGGGTCAAGGATTTGAAAAACGCCGTCGGAAGGCTTTCGAGCGACCGAAACGCTTCTTTCTGTGCGCGTCTCTCCTGCCACCACACGTCGTAATCCTCCGACCACTTCTCGTAATTTTCAACGAGTGAATCTTCCGATGGATACTGCGCCATCGCGGGATATCCTCTCGCCATAAGCGTAAACGGGGCAAGGAGCACAGAGTCATATCGAAGATTGGGGTCTATCGGGTTCTGCGTATACCGCCCCGTGGTTTCGGAAAACGGGGATCCTCCGTTCCACGGCTGAAGGAATGCGCAAATAAGGATCACAAGAGCGAGCGCGGCGGCAACCGCCGATACGGGGATCCACGGGCGTTTTTTCTTTTTATGCCTCGCATCGGCTACGTACGCGTCGTCCGCGTCTCCGATGCGGTCGAATAAATCCTCGGGTCTCATTATAACCTCCTTCAATCTTATTCAAAGCCGCTCGGACTCGAGAACGCACCGTAGGCGTTCCCTTGCCCGATACAGTATGGATTTGACTCGGCTTTCGCTGAAGCCGAAGCGATTTGCGATCTCCCGGATCGGCTCGCCGTAAAAGTAGCGTAGCAGAAAGACGCGTCGATCGCGCTCTCCGAGCTCCGTGAGGAAACGGTGGAGTGCCTCTTTTGTGAGATCGTCCGTTTCACGCTCCTCGTCAGAGAGGCATTCCGAAAGCTCATCAAGAATGAGCGGTATCTCCCCTCCTCCGCGCTTTTCTGCGGTACGGTAGCGGATGCGATTGACCGAGAGCCGCCGCACGAGCTTTCCGAGATAGGTACGAAGCACCGATGGGCGGTTCGGCGGAATGCTGTTCCAGGTCGACAGCCACGTATCGTTCACGCATTCCTCGGCATCCGCGTCGCTTCCGAGCAGATTTCGCGCAATGGCGTGACAATAAGCGCCGTATTTCTCCGCCGTTGCGTCGATCGCCCGCTCCGACCGCTCGAAATACAGCTCTATGATGTCCTTATCCTCCATCTGCACCACCTCTCTTCATCCTCTACTCGCAAAAAGGAGGGTTCCGGTTGCAAAGCCTCGAAAAATTTCCGAAAATATTTTCTTCCCTGCTTAAGAAAACCCGAAAGATCCTGTGTCTTTCGGGTTTTCGAATTTATTTTCAGTTCTTCAGTTCCATCTTGATCTGGCTTCCGGGCTGATGCTCCAGCTCCTTGCGGTGGCGCTCCATCAGCGCGTTGATGCGATTGATGGGGTTCAGGAGGGTCGAGATCGAGCCGTCGTGATTCATCGTATCGATGAAGTACGCCATATATTTGCACATATTGACCTCGTAATACCACGGACGCGCGAGCAGCTCGGGCGCACGGTAGACCGTGTTGGTCGTGAAGATGCGCGTGATCGTGCCGTTCTTATACGCCTCGTCAAATTTATCGTATCCGTCAGTAAAGAGACCAAAGGAAGCAAATGCAAAGATGCGCTTCGCACCCTTCTCCTTCAGCTTGCTTGCAACGTCAAGCAGCGATTCGCCCGAGGAGATCATATCGTCCACGATGATCGCATCCTTGCCGGTGAGATCGGCACCGAGGTATTCGTGTGCAACGATCGGATTCTTACCGCCGATGACAACCGAATAGTCTCTGCGCTTATAGAACATACCGATGTCCACACCAAGCACCGAGGAATAATACATACAGCGGCTCATCGCACCCTCGTCGGGCGAGATGATCATCAGATTATCGTTTTCAAGTCGGATATCGGGCACTGCGCGAACGAGCGCTTTGATCATCTGATATGCAGGGCGAACGTCGTCAAAGCCGACAAGCGGGATCGCATTCTGGACACGGGGGTCGTGCGCGTCGATCGTCAGGATGTTCGAAACACCCATCGCGTGCAGCTCCTGTAGCATCAGTGCGCAGTCAAGCGACTCGCGGGAGGAGCGCTTGTGCTGTCTGCCCTCGTACAGCATCGGCATAATGACCGTAATGCGGTGTGCCTTGCCTGCCATTGCGGCAATGATACGCTTCAGATCGGCGTAATGCTCGTCCGGGCTCAACGGAACGGTCATTCCGCGCATCTTGTATGTCACACCGTAGTTGAAAATATCGCAGATGATGTAAACGTCGTGTCCGCGCATAGATTCGTGGATCAGTGCCTTACCCTCTCCGGTTCCGAAGCGGGGGCATTCCACGTCGACAACAAAGGTTTCGTCTCCGCTGTGGCGTCTCCATTCTCTCAAATAATAGTCGACCTGCTTTACGAAGTCCTCGCAGCCTCGCATACCGATGACACTCAGCTCTGCAACCTGTGAATCACGCATACCGTTGTCCGTTCCTTTCTTTACGTCAAGAAGCATTTCGTCGGTGCCTCCCAAAGAGGGTTACCCGACTCTAACAAACTCATTATACCATACTTTTCGACATTTGTAAAACACTTTTTTCGTTTTTTCGTTCAAAATCGGCGGTTTTGTCGATTTTCAACAATTTTATACAGCTATATAAGTGTAAATTGCTCTGTTTATTACCGCAGCTCGACGACGGTCACGCCGCTGTCTCCCTCTCCCTGCTTGCCAAGGCGGTAGGAGGCAACGCGGTCGTCGTTTCCGAGCCGATTCCAAAGCTCGCGCCGCAGGGCACCCGTTCCCTTTCCGTGGATCAGATGCACGGTCTGCAGTCCCGACAGCTGTGCCTCATCGAGATATTTATCTACACGCATCCAGCCCTCGTCGCCCGTAAGTCCGCGTAGGTCGATCTCATACGAGGCGGCACGGAAAACGCCTGCATAAGACGCATATTTTGATGCGGGACGCGTCTTTCCCTTGTCATCGGTCACGGTCGGTACGTTCTCGACCAGCATCAGATCGCTCACGTTCACCTTTGTTTTGATGATCCCCGCCTTTACGGACACGTTGCCGTTCTTGTCGGGATCTGCAAGCAGGTATCCGTTCACGCCGAGGCTGACTACCGTCACCTCATCTCCCGCCTTGAGGGCGCGCGGCAGGACGTAGTCCTCACGGCGCTTCTTCGTTTCAACGGGATTGACACGGTTGTCCTGCTCACGGAGACGGCTTCGGATCTCTCGTCTTGCCTCCTCAAGCTCTTCCCCAAGTCGGTCGGATTCCCTCGCGCGGCGCACCTTTTCCAGCTCTGCAAGCACGTATTCGCTTGAGGCACGTGCGCTTTCGAGGAGCGCCTTCGCTTCGGCGCGCGCCCGTTCGAGTGCCGCCTCTGCCTCACGCTCCTTCTGTGCGACAGCACGCCCCGACTCCTCCGAAAGCCGCGTGTAATCCGCTCGGAGACGCTCCGCCTCACGGCGGTTCTTCTCCATCAGCACGCGCTCTCTTTCGAGCGTCTCGATCACGTTCTCAAAGCGCTTGTTATCGGCGTTGACGTATCCCTTCGCACGGTCGAGGATCTCCTTCGGCAGTCCGAGTCGCTCCGAGATCGCGAACGCGTTTGATTTTCCGGGCGAGCCGATCACGAGGCGGTAGGTCGGGCGCAGGGTCTCGACGTCAAATTCACACGCCGCATTCGTCACACCCTCCGTCTCAAGCGCGTACGCCTTCAGCTCGGCATAGTGCGTCGTTGCCGCGCAAAGCGCGCCCCTTTCGCGTACAGATTCGATCACAGCGATCGCAAGCGCCGCACCCTCAACGGGATCGGTTCCGACGCCGAGCTCGTCAAAGAGCACGAGCGAGCGGTCTGTCACGTCCCCGAGGATATCGACGATATGCACCATATGCGACGAGAAGGTGGAGAGCGACTGTTCAATGCTCTGCTCGTCACCGATATCGGCAAGCACGGTATCAAAGAGGCAGATCGACGAGCCCTCGTCGGCAGGAATGTGAAGCCCCGACTGTGCCATCAGGGCAGACAGCCCAAGCGTCTTCAGAGTAACCGTCTTACCGCCCGTATTCGGGCCCGTGATCACCATTGTATCAAATCCCTTGCCGAGATATACGTCCACGGGAACGACCTTCCTTTTGTCGATCAGGGGATGGCGGAATCGGATGAGATTCAGCGAGCGGTCACCCGACAGAACGGGCTGAACACCGCGCATCCGATGCGACAGCTCTCCGCACGCGAAATAAAATGCAAGCTCGTTGATGTTACGGACATTCAGATTCAGCGTTGTCGATGCCGCGCCGACCTCCTGCGAAAGCTCGTGGAGGATCCGCTCAATCTCTCTCTGCTCGCGCGTCTCGAGATGACGAAGCTCGTTGTTCGCCTCGACGACCTCCATCGGCTCGATGAAGACCGTAGCCCCCGATGCAGAGGTATCGTGAAGAAGACCGCGCACCTCGTTTTTGTGCTCGATCTTAACGGGAATGACGTAACGCCCACCGCGCATCGTCACGATATTGTCCTGCAGATACTTCGAGCCGCCCCCCGTGATATACTGTTGGAGCGAGCTCTTGATGCGAACGTTCTCGTGGCGCATCTTCCTGCGGATATCGGCAAGCGTCGGGCTCGCCTCATCCGCGATCATATCCTCCGAAATGATCGTTTTCGATACGCGCTGCTCAAAGCGATGATTTGCAATGAGGCGCGAAAAGATCTCGTCAAGTGAGGTGTCGAAATTACGGTTCGTGTGGATATAATCGAGCAGCAGCCGTGCCGTACGCCATACGTTTGCGACGTCAAGCAGCTCACGCGTGCTGAGCGTTGCACCCTTGACGGCGCGCTCACACGCATCAGCGATGTCAACGATCATCCCGAACGACGGCATTCCCTTGCTGTCACAAAGACGCCGCGCATCGGTCGTTCGTCTCTGCCTGCGCAAAACGCGCTCGGGCGCCTCCTCGGGCTCAAGCGACAGCGCCATCCGCTTTGCCCCGTCCGTCATCGCGCAGTCGGCAAGCCGCTGTAGTATTTTATCAAATTCAAGCTTTACTTTACTTTTTTCGGATAATTTCATATTTCATTCTATGGCTTTTGTTGCGTGTGGCTCGGACGGATGCGTCCAAAGCGGCGTCGTGTAAGCCCTTTACCCTTTTCGTACGGTATGAAAAAACTTCAAGGATTCGAACGTCCGTTCAAGATGATGCTCGAGATATGCCTCCGATGCCCGCGACAACTCCTCTCTTGCAGCTGTGTCGGGGAGAGAGAAGGAGAATACGCGCTTCGGCGGTGCTTCCTGCACGTACTGCATCGCAGAGAGGGCTGACGAAGAGATCGGGATCAGGATCGTCGCAGTGCCCGTTTCGTGCGGATCGGGAAGCGGCTCGCGCGAGGCAGACGCCTTTTTGATACATTCCGCGCACAGAACCGCGCCATTCATCACGTCGAGATACCAGCCGTCACCGCTCGGCGCCTCTTTCCCGCATCTCGTGCAGCACGAAAGCTCGGGTGCATAGCCCGAGATCGCCATCGCGCGGAGCTCGTACGCCGCCTTGATGCGCAGGATCTCCTCCTCGTCGTCCGGGCGTATGCGGTTCGAGAGAAGATACAGCGTATTCAGAGTCAGCTGCAACAGCTCGTCCGCAGGAACACCTTCTCCCGAGAGCTCGCACGCAATATCCGAAAGGTACGCCGCAAGCATCAAAGGAAGAAGTCCCGCCCGAAGCCCGAAAAAGGACTCGGTCACCGAAACGCTTCGGATCCATCCGGGGCCACTCTTCTCCGCGATCTCGTAGTTCCCGTAGGTGTAGGGCTGAATACCGCCGCGCACACGGCTCTTCATCGAGCGCGCGCCCTTTGCAAGCACGGTAATCCGTCCGCGCTCGGCGGTCAGAAGGCTGAACATACAGTCGTTTTCGCCGTACGCCGATTCGCGAAGCACGAGCCCATCGATCGAGTACTGCCTTGCGTGCCCGCTCATTCGCTCTTATAGCCGAAGTTGCCGACGAGATTTGCGCTCTCCCGCCAATTTTCCTTGACCTTGACCCAAAGGTTCAGATAAACCTTTACGCCAAAGATACGCTCAAGCTCCTCGCGCGCATAGCTTCCGATCTTTTTCAGGGTCTCGCCCCTCTTTCCGACAAGAATGCCCTTGTGGGATTCCTTTTCGCAAAAGATCTCGGCACGGATACGAAGCAGCGTCCTTTCATCCTTGAATTCCTCAATGACCACCGCCGTTCCGTGCGGGATCTCCTTGTTCGTCGTGCGCAGGATCTTCTCGCGGATGATCTCCGCCGCGATCTGACGCTCGGTCTGATCGGTCACGATGTCGTCGGGGAAGAAAAATTCGGACTCCGAGAGGAAGGGATCGCACTCTGCGAGTAGCTCTTTTACATTCTTTCCGCTCCGCGCCGAGATCGGAACGAAGGCGTGGAAGCTGTGCTTTTCATTGTAAGCCGCGAGGCAGGCGGCGATCTCCTCCCTGTTCGTGAGATCGATCTTATTCACGGCAAGGATCGCGGGCGTCCCTGACTTCTTCAGATAATCAATGACGTTCCCCTCGATCCGCCCCGGCTCCTTCGATGCATCAACAACGAGAATGACCGCGTCGGCGTCACGCATCGTCGTATCTGCCTCCTTGACCATATAATCACCGAGGGTATTCTTCGGCTCGTGCATACCGGGCGTATCGAGGAATACGTACTGATTTTCCCCGATCGTATGGATGCCGACGATCTTATTTCTCGTGGTCTGCGGCTTCGACGATACGATCGCCACCTTTTCCCCGAGGATCGCGTTGAGAAGAGTCGATTTGCCTACGTTCGGACGTCCGACGATCGCGATAAAGCCTGTCTTTTTCATAGTGATAAACCTCTTATGACCTTTCCCTTAAAAATTTTCGTATTCCTTTTATCCCTTATTGTGATTGGGCTTTATTCCGTACTTCTCAAGATATGCGAGAAAATCATCATCCTCAAGAAGTGAAAATTCAAAATCAAAATTCTTTATGTAGCTGACCGTAGCATATTCCACGTAACCCGTATACGCCCTTCCGTCCGTAAAGCCCGCGACCGTAACAGAAAGGAGCTCCCCCTCGACGGTATAGCTCCGCATCTCGTACGTACCGTCGTCGTAATCCTCCCGACTCACCGTCCGATACGGAAAGTCCGAAAAATCCTTCCACGAAAGCGCACCGTTCTTCTCGCTGAGGCCGTGCACGTATGAGATCGGCATCCTGCTTTCGGCGTCCGAGTCCTTCCCCTTAAAGGGGCTTCCGTTCAGCATAAAATCCGCGACGAGCCAGGTGATCACGATCGCAAGGATGGTACTGACCGCGGCGATCAGTCGGATATGATCGTCGATAAAGCGCTCGACCGCATTCCGATCGGTCCGTCCGTAATTCCGTCCGTTCATCATCACGAGACCTCCAATCCGATCGTGCGCATAACCGCCCTCTGCCTTTCACGCATATCGGCGTCCTCCGCATCGCCAAGCTCGTGGTCGTACCCAAGCAGATGGAGCACCGAGTGCACGGTCAGAAACGCCGCTTCGCGCGAAAAGCTGTGTCCGAATTCCCGCGCCTGCTGTTCGGCGCGCTCAAGGGACAGTACGATGTCACCGAGTGAAACACCTTCATCGCCCTCGGGAAGCTCCTCTCCACCATAAAAATCAAACTGTGGAAAGGAGAGCACATCGGTCGGTCGGTCGATCCCACGGTACGTGCGATTCAACACGTGGATCCCCTCGTTGTCAGTGAAGGTGACCGAGATCTCACATCTGTGTGTAAAGCCCTCGTATTCGAGCGTCGCCTTGATCGCACGCCTCAGGAGCCGCTTCAGATACTCCGAAGCGGTATACTTGTCCTGCTCGTTTTCAAAATAAATCTTTACGTTCATTTCTGCCTCCGATCGCCTCCGTGGCGCTTATCGCGGGGCTCGGATGCACCTCGATTTCCCACTCCTTGACTCTCCCTTTGCGCGTCCTTCTGCTCGTCGTGCCTTCTGTCCCGTGCCTCATACGCAAGAATGATCGCCTGCACGAGCTTATGGCGTACAACGTCACGGTCAGTGAAGCGGTGGATCGCGATGTCCTCGATCCCGTCAAGGATCTGCGTTGCATCCTGAAGTCCTGATTTCTGTCCGTACGGAAGATCGGTCTGGCTGGGGTCGCCCGTAATGACCGCCTTCGAGCCGAAGCCGAGTCGGGTCAGGAACATCTTCATCTGCTCGACCGTCGCGTTCTGCGCCTCGTCGAGAATGATGAAGCTGTCGTCGAGCGTCCGCCCACGCATATACGCAAGCGGCGCGATCTCGATCACCTGCTTCTCAGCAAGTCTTTGATAATTCTCGACGCCGAGCATCTCGTACAGAGCGTCGTACAGCGGACGGAGGTAGGGATCGATCTTGCTTTGCAGATCCCCGGGGAGAAATCCGAGCTTTTCACCCGCCTCGATCGCGGGGCGCGTCAGAATGATGCGCGACACCTGCTTTTCGCGAAGTGCCTTCACCGCCATCGCCACGGCGAGAAAGGTCTTGCCCGTACCCGCAGGGCCGACGCCGAACACGATCGTGTTCTTTTTCATCTTCTCGGTGTATTTTTGCTGACCTGCGGTCTTCGCCTTGATCGGCTTACCCTTCGCCGTAACGCAGATGCAGTCATCACCGTATCCCGTCAGCTCCTCGTCGTTGCCGCTCAGGAGCGTCGAGATGATATACGCGGTCTGCTGATCGGACACCTGCTCATCGCGGCGCGCGATCTCGAGCAGATAGGAGATCGCCTTTGCCGCACGGTTGACGCTCTCCGTTTCCGTGCCCGAGATCACGATCGCGTCTCCGTTGCCCGATGCGCGGTTGTGGATCCGTACCGAAAAGGCATCCTCCACCGCCTGCGCATTCTTATCGTAGCTTCCGAATATCCGCGCCGTCATTTCGGCAGTTTCGGTCTTCACGATCCTCGTTTCCTCGCCTGCCATAAAATCCCCCCTAACCTTGATCTAATCAAACAATTCCACTTCTATATTTTTCGTTTCTGCAATGTTTTCAATACATCGGACCTTTGCGTAAAGTGTATAAGCGTCGTCTCCGATCTCATACGAGACCGTTTTTTCGAGAAGCCCCTGCATTCCGGGAAGGGCGGCGATCTCTTCTGACAACTTATAGTATGCGAGCTCCATCGCCCGCTCCCTTGTATATTCTCCCATTACCGCTTCGAGAGAATGAGAGGTCTCGACCGAAAGCCCGATCGGCAGATCCTTTCCGAACACCCGAATATACGAGAGGTGCTCAACGACGTTTTCTCCGTCGTAGCCCTTGCTTTCGTAAAACGGTATTTCCCTACCAAAAAAGAAAAGCGTATATTTGGTCCCGGAATCCCCCGTGTACGAGATCTTTTCATACCGATACGGCACCTCGATCTCGAACGCGTGCTCGGTCTCAGCATAGATCGCACCCTCCGCCCGCGTGTAGCGGATCCCCTGCGTCAAGGAATCATAAACGCCGCTGACAAGCACCTCGCCCGCGCAGACCGCCTCCCCCGCCTTCGTGAGGATATTTCCGTGCAGGACCTCACAGGAAACGATCACACCGTCACATCTGGCAACGAGATTCGCAGGAGCGGTGTCTCCCGCCTCCTCCTTCAGGGTCTTCTCTCGGATCTGCACCTCTGCTACGTTCCCGATCAGGTTGATCGTGATCCACGAAATATGCTCGGAGCGTATGAGGAGTCTATTTTCGATCGAATCGACGTCGATCGCGGGAACGTAGTCAAGCAGCGACAGTCCGGCCGCAGAAAGCTCTGAAACGACCTCGCTTTTCGACAGTGTATAATTTCCCGTCACTCGGATCTCTGTGAGATGCGTCGAGAACGCGACCGCGAGTGCGAGGCACAGCATCATCCCGATCGGCAGACCGGGTCGTCTGACAAGAAACGTCATCGCCTCGCGGATGCCGCGGCTTCGATCAACCGTGATCGGAATCCCGCCGAAACGGCAAATCGTCCGCAGCCTTTTTGCAACTACATACGACGCTGACAGAGAGATCCGACCGTCCTCCGTCATTACGAGGTCCCCGTACGGAAGTGCGTAGCGCATACATACGTTGAGAATATCGGTTGCAAAGCACGCATCACTTGACAGTGTCACCCGACCGACCAGAAAAGAGAGAAGCGACAGCCGCCGCTCTCTTTTGGCGTTTTTCGGGAAAAGAGAACGCTTCCGCTTCATTCGTCTCCCCCCTCTCCGAAAGAGCACGAAAGACTCTGCATAAGCGTCGCAGATCGATCGTCAAAATACACACCGCCGACCCTTCCCTCTATCCCGATCGAGTCCGAGCAGTACATCGTGCAGGTTAGATCCTCACCGACAACGGTGACCGCGCCATCGCGCGTGTCCAGCCGTATTTTTTCACGTGAATACCTTAAGATCCTTCGACAGCCCCGCACGGTCACGCCGCTCCGCCCTCGAAGCTCTGCCATAAAGCCGCTTGACAGACCGATAGCATCGGATGGAATGCCGAGCGCCTGCCCGATCCGATCGCGCAGCCGCGCCACACCCTTGTCCCTCCGATTATGCTCCTTCTCTCCCTGCCCATAGCTCATATTCTGCCTCCGCATCACATAAATTACCGTGTCGGCACAGCCGACCGATAAATTCTATGCATAGGAGGAAAAGGGTATGACGGACACGCAGGCGCATCGGTCCCGCACCACCGCAAAGGGTCGGCTCACCCATCGGCATCCTATCGGTCTCTCGCTATCCGAAAGCATTACTCTGCTTCTTTCGGCTCTGCTCCTTTGGTTCGTCATCAAGGATACAACAGCGAGTGGGGATGCGGCACGGATCGGACTTCTGCTCGCGGCGAGATCGGTCGTTCCAGCGCTCTTTCCCTTTCTCGTTCTCGCGTCTCTTCTGACGGAAAGCGGGCTCGGTGAGCGTATCGGGCGCAAACTGTCGCGCGTTACGGGCACACTATTCGGCATATCAGGGGTAGGGGCAAGCGCGTTTCTGCTCGGTGCGTTTTGCGGCTTTCCCGTCGGCGCGCGCATCGTATCGTCTCTTTACGGTGAGGGCACGCTGTCAAAAACCGAGGCTGAGCGCCTGCTCTTCCTCTCGAACGGACCGAGCTTTGCCTTTCTTTTTGCCGCTGTCGGCGGTGGATTTTTCCGCGACCGTGGATTCGGGCTCACGCTCTACCTCGCATCAGTCGCTTCCACCATTCTAATAGGCATCGCGCTTCGTTTTGTGTTCGGTGTATGCGAGCGCTCCGAAGCACCGCTCTCTGTCCGTACGCATATACACCCCTCGTCACTTTTCGTTTCGTCGGTCGTACGGGCGGGCGAGACCGCCGTGACGGTCTCCGCCTTCGTTGTCTTCTTTTCGGTGTTGTCGAGCGCACTTGATGCTCTGCTCTCGGCGCTCGGAGCGCCGCCTGCGCTCTCGATTTTTCTGTCGGGGCTTCTCGAGCTTTCACGCGGAACCAAAAACGCCGCAGAAACGGTAAACGGTCTCTGCGGCAGGGCTCTTTGCGGATTTTTTGCGGGATGGGGCGGACTTTGCGCCCATCTGCAGGTGATCGCAACGGCAGAACGCCAATTGCCGGACAGAGCGCGGAGGAATTCGCTTTCCTTCCGCTCTTACTTCTTGTGTAAATTCTTAACAGGGCTTCTCTGTGCCCTCGCCGTATGGCTCGTGTCAGCGTTTTCGTAGCACTCACTCGTAACAGGCACGAGGACCGCCGATGTATTTCGGTCGGGTACGTGCTGCAAGGACCACCGCGTCTCCAAGTCTTGAAAGAGATAGGCGGACGGGAACGGCGACTTCGCGAAGGTGCATTCCGATGAGCGTCCCACCGATATCCAGCCCCGCATGTGCACGAATGTGCTCAACGGCGACGGGCGACGCAAAATTCTGCCACGCCGTATACGCGAGCGAGCCGCCCGCCTTCGGCTTCGGGCAAACAGAGACCGCGTCATACCGATACCGCTCGGCGCACGCGCGCTCGATGATGAGAGCACGGTTCAGGTGCTCACAGCACTGGACAGCAAGGAAAACACCCGCCTCTGCAAGAATCGGAGCGATTCCCTCGTAAACCGCCACTGCGGCTTCAAGCGAGGAGGCTTTGCCAATGCTTCCCCCGACGACCTCGGAGGACGAGCAACCGACAACGAAAATATCGCCCGCGCGAAGCTCCGAGGCATCGAGAAGCTCTCTCGTGAGAAGCGCTGCATCTCTGCGAACGGCCTCAAGATCGACCGCCACACCGTTTGCATTCAGAGCTTCCATTCGGATCTCCTTAGCCGTCGTATGCCTCGGTGTCGCAAAGCACCGTGACGTTCGGATGGAGGAGGAGCAGGGTTGCGGGACAATCGGTCGTGACCTTGCCCGCCATGAGGCGTACCAAAGCATCGTGCTTTTCCTTACCGCTGATCAGGAGAAGGATCTGCTTTGCCTTAAAGATCGTGCCGATGCCCATCGTCAGTGCGTGGGTCGGAACATCCTCCTTCGATGCGAAAAAGCGCGCATTCGCCTCGATCGTGCTGTCCAGAAGCTCAGTAACGTGTGTCGTGGGAATGAGCTCATCGCCGGGCTCATTGAAGCCGATATGACCGTTTCGACCAATGCCGAGCACCTGAATATCGACCTGACCGAGCGACTCGACAAGCGCCTCGTAGCGGCTTGCCTCTGCATCGCCGTCGGCGGCGGTGCCGTCGGGCACGTAGGTATTACCCTTGTTGATGTTAACGTGGTTGAAGAGGTGATGGTTCATAAAATAGCGATAGCTCTGCGCGTTATCGGGCGAGATCGGATAGTATTCGTCCAGATTGACGCTCGTAACGCCGGAGAAGTCGACCTGACCGCGGAGGAACTTGCCGACGAGGCAGCTGTAAAGCCCCTCGGGAGTCGAGCCTGTGGCAAGTCCGAGGATGCTGTTCGGCTTCTGAATGACCTGCATCGAAATGATCTCTGCAGCTGCTGCAGACATTGCATTGTAGTCGGGATAGGTTTGGATGTTCAGCATAAAATTTTACCGTTTCCTTTTTATGTTTATTTTTATAAACCGTAGTATCAAATGCGGTCTTATTCCTTGAAGCGCAGAGTATCGCGCATTCCGTCATAGCCGCAGACCGCTTCCGCGAAGACTGTTCGTGCTTCGCTCTCGAGAAACTCCTCGGGCTCCTTCATAGATGGGCTGTAATGCGTCAACCAGAGCCGCTCGACACCCGCCTCCTTCGCAAGACCCGCCGCATCTCTGTAAAGCATATGCCCTGCCTCCTCGGCACGAGCCTCCTTTTCGGGATCGCCGTACATCCCCTCGCAAATGAGAAGATCCCCTCCTCGCGCCATTTCAGAGATCACGGGGAGCGGTCGCGTATCGGTCGCATAGGTGACCGAAAGCCCGCGTCTCGGTGGGCCGAGCACCATATCGGGGGTGTAGATCTCGTCAGCACCCTCGACCGCCTCGCCCCTCTGCAGCCGGCTCCAGTAGCACATCGGAACCCCATTCGCGCGCGCCTTCAAGGGATCGAATTTTCCCGCGCGGGCGATCGACACTCTGTATCCGTAGCACGGAATGCCGTGCTCAAGACGGAAGGGCTGTATCTCGTAGTCTCCGACCGTGATCGGCAGAGGCACTTCTCCGTCAAGCTCATACATTCTGATCGGGAAGGACGGAGCTCCAACGACGAGAAGTCCGCGCAGGACGCTTTCGAGTCCCTTCGGACCGATGACGGTCAGCGGCTCCTCTCTGCCCTCATTCCCCATCGTGAGGAGAAATCCGGGAAGCCCACTCGCGTGGTCGGCGTGGTAGTGCGTAAGGCAGAGAACGTCGATCGGCTTCATCGTGACGCCCGCTTCCTTCAGGGCGATCTGCGTACCCTCGCCGCAATCGATCAAAAGCGAGCTTCCTTGGTATCTGAGAAGGCAGGTCGCAAGCCACCGATCCTTTCTCGGAACGGTTCCGCCCGTTCCGGGCAAAATCACTTCGAGCACGACTCTCCCCCCTTCCGCGCGTTCACCGTTTTACATCTCTATTATATCGAAGAAATCCCATTTTGTCAAGCACAAAAGCCCCGAAAAAAGGGCGAGCTATCGCAGAATTTTACGACAGCTCGCTGATTTTTATTCTTTATTTATTTTTTCTTTCCCTTTCCGTTCTTCGGATCATTCTTCCGAACGGTCTGCGAATCCTTCGTGATATTCTTTCCGGAGCGCATCAGAAGCACCGCACCGATCACGATCGCAACAACGATCACAACGAGCAACACGAGGAATATGACAGGAGTCTCCTCCTCAGGCTCTTTATCTGCATCGGATCCTGTTCCGTCGGTTCCGACGGGCGGAGCCGCGGTCTCATCGTCCGAGGTGCCCGTGTCAGCCGCAGCCTTCGTGTATATGACCTTCAACGCAACATCTGCGCCGGGCATCGTGCCCGAGATCGTTTCCTTCCCCGCAGGGATGGTATAGCCCTCGACTGCAGGAGTCGGCACGCTGTATTCGGCACCCTTATCGAGCACTGCAGTGTACGTCTCGGCAAGTGCTTTTCCGTCGGCGTCAACGTACTCGATCGTAAGGGTTGCCGAGGATTTGATCACAGTCTTTTCCGCATCGGGATTTGCGTTGACGAAGGACTTTTCGTCAAGTGCCCCGACGGTTTCGGGATATGCCACGGTCTTCAGTGCCGCGCAGTTCATAAATGCCTTTTCGGGGATCGCCGTAATAGTTCCGCCAAGTGAAGCGACCTCGAGCGCGGTGCAGCCCATAAACGCACCTGTCCCGAGCGTATCGAGCTTCTCGGTCGAAGCCGAGGTCAGCGACGAGCAATATGCAAACGCATATGCGCCGATCTCGGTCACGGTCGCGGGGATCTCGATCTCCGCAAGCATCCGATTCATCCAGAAGGCGTAGCTGCCGATCGACGTGAGTGCCTTCGCCTCGATATTGACCTTCTCGACAGCAGTGCAGTAATAGAACGCATAGTCACCGATCGACGTAATGCTTTCGGAGATCACGATCTTTTCGATCGCAGGCGCGTATTCCGCCCACGGCACCTCATCGGGAGATTTATAATCGGCCATATCACCCGAGCCCTTGATCGTAAGGCGGGAGAGCGTACCGTTAAATTCGTACTCCACACCCGTGCCACAGCTTCCCGCATCGGTATCGGGAGCCTTGACCGATGACGATGAGCCTCCACATCCCGAAAGCATCAGCATCGACGAAAGGAGGAGCACCACCAGCAAGACGGAAAGAATGGCGCGAGGCGCCCGTTTTGCGGTCTTATTCTTAAAGCTCATTCAATCTTACCTCATCATTCCACGCCGCATCTGTGGCGGCAGTTATTATTTCACGAGTTATATGATACCACAAAGAAAGAGAAATTGCAACCCCACGCTGCACGAATATTTCGAACAAAGCGTAAAATTTTCGTGTTTTCCCCACAGTCTCCGATAACCCTCTTGCTTTTTCGGTCGAAATCAGGTATACTTTAGAGGAAGAACCTATATGATACGTGATTCGGGAGCACATCCACGTGCCGTTCATATTTCTTTCACAAATTTAATCTGTGCTTCATATTCGCTTGAATTTCATTTGATATTCGTGCGATATACTGTATCCGTAAAGCAAACATCTATCCGAAAGGAAGGGATACAGCAATGAACGAACGCATTTTACTGGCAGAAGCCAATCCCACGCTCCGTACCGATCTCTCAAGATATCTGTCGAGCAACAATTATACCGTTGAATCGGTCTCCTCGGGCACGGACACGCTTTGCCGTGTAGAGACCTTCTCCCCCGATCTTATCATTCTCGATGCACTCCTCTCGGAGGGGAAAGCCTCTCTTTGCGAGGAGATCCGCAAGAGCTCCTCGGTTCCGATCATCCTCACCTCCCCCCGCGCGACCGTTGCGGACAAGGTACACGGGCTCGAAGCGGGTGCCGACGACTTTCTCCTGAAGCCGTGCGATATGCGCGAGCTCGGCGCGCGTGCGAAGGCAGTCCTGCGCCGCAGTCGCATCTTAGACCGCGCAGAGGATAACCGCACGATCACGCTCGACAAGCTTGAGCTTTCGATCGACAAGTACGAGCTGCGGCTGAACGGCGATCGCGTCGACCTTACACCGAAGGAGCTTCAGCTTCTCTATTTCCTTGCGTCAAACCCCAATAAGGTCTATACACGCGATCAGCTTCTCGATCAGGTCTGGGGCTACAATTATCTCGGAAACACCCGCACGATCGACGCCCACGTCAGAAAGGTACGAGAAAAATGCGAGGGTGTCTCAGATCAGTGGACGATCCGCACCGTCTGGGGCGTCGGATACAAATTCGAAACCGCGTAAGAGGCTCGTGCCGCACGGTACAGAGCCCGGAAAGGACTCACATATGTTCAACATTCTCATTGCCGAGGACGATCCGAGCACCCGCAAGCTGATGGCTGCGGTTCTGACACGATACGGATACTCCCCGTATACGGCGGCGGATGGTATCGAAGCCCTCGAAATTCTCGAAAAAACGCATATTGATCTCGTCGTTCTCGACCTGATGATGCCGCGTATGGACGGCTACGCCTTCACGGAGACCCTTCGGCAGGGCGGGAGCGATCTCCCGATCCTGATGGTCACGGCAAAGGAAAGTCCCGCCGACAAAAAGCGCGGCTTCCTGATCGGAACCGACGACTATATGGTTAAACCGGTTGACGAGGAGGAGATGATCCTCCGCATCGCGGCACTCCTGCGCCGCTCCCGCATTGTCAGCGAGCGAAAGCTCACGGTCGGTGACACCACGCTCCTCTACGATTCTCTCACCGTAACAACCCCCGAGGGAACGGTCGAGCTCACGCAAAAGGAATTTCTCCTCCTCTTCAAGCTTCTCTCTTATCCGAACAAGATCTTTACCCGCCGCTCCCTGATGGACGACATCTGGGATATGGACAGCGAGAGCGACGAGCGCACGGTCGACGTGCATATCAGCCGTCTCAGAGATCGCTTCCGCGACAATCCCGACTTTTCGATCTCGACCATCCGTGGTCTCGGCTATAAGGCTGTTCCGACCGTCAAAGCAAAATAAAGGAAAATGCGACCATGAAGAAACGCCCACTGAAGCATCCCTCCCAAGGCGAGCGCGCCACAAGACGCTACCGCAGCCTGCGCGTCGTCCTGATCTCTTACGTATTCACCCTGATGCTCATATCGGGGCTTATCACGGGCACGATCCTCTTTCTGCTCAACGCACTTTTCGGCTTTATAAGGATCGTGCAATCGGCTCCGTTCGGGCTTCTGCTCATTATGTTCATCCCGAGCCTCATCATCGGCTCGGCGCTCGCTGCCCTTCTTTCCTTTCGTATTCTGTATCCCCTCCGCGAGACGATCCGCGCGGCGAAAAAGCTCGGAGAGGGAGACCTTTCGGTTCGCGTTCACGACGACAAGGGCATTTTCGAGGTTGCGGAGCTTCAAGAGGCCTTCAACAGTATGGCAAGTGACCTCGAGCAGACCGAGATCTTCCGAAAGGACTTTATCAGCAATTTCTCCCATGAATTCAAGACACCGATCGTGTCGATCCGCGGCTTTGCACATCAGCTCCGCTACGGAGACCTCCCCGAGGAGAGACGCGAGGAGTACCTCGAGATCATCTGCAAGGAGTCCGACCGTCTCACGCGTATGGCGTCTCGCATCCTGCTCCTCTCACAGTACGAAAATCAGACGATCGTCGGCGGAAAGACCTCCTACGACCTCGACGAGCAGCTTCGTCACTGCATTCTGCTGCTTGAAAAGCAGTGGGATGAGAAAAATCTCGAGCTTGATCTCGACCTCGACACGGTTCGCTGCTACGCAAATGAGGAGATGCTCGCAGAGCTTTGGGTGAATCTCCTCGGAAACGCGGTCAAATTCACTCCCGAGAACGGCACGGTCGGCGTATCGCTCCGTCAGGACGGACAAAACGTCACGGTCAGGATCACGGACACAGGTATCGGTATGCCCGAGGAGATCCGCGACCGCATCTTCGATAAATTCTATCAGGGAGACTCCTCCCACAAAAGCGAGGGCAACGGTATCGGTCTGACACTCGTACGCCGCATCGTCGAGCTTTGCGGGGGCGAGATCACGGTCGAAAGCGAGGAGCAGAAGGGTAGCACCTTTACCGTTACGCTCCCGATCGCCGAGACCGTCGCCGAGCTCGAAACACCGCAGTAACACATTCGGGAGAACCGCAAGGAGACAATACGAAATGGATCTGAAAAAAGTCTTTGAAAACAGCCGCGGCGAGGAGCTTCCGCTTCCCACCTATCGCGTGATCGGGCATATCTATACCGATTTCCCGACGAAATTCGGTATCCCGCGGCAGAGCGGGCTCGCCTCCTCTCTCACGGGCGTCATCCGCTTTACAAAGGAATATCAAAACCCCGATGCCCTGCGCGGCATCGAGGATTTTTCGCATCTCTGGCTTCTGTGGCTCTTTTCGGAGGCGGTGCGCGAGGGTGACGGCGAGCACTTTACTCCCACCGTACGCCCCCCTCGGCTCGGCGGCAACACGAAAATGGGCGTATTCGCCACCCGTTCTCCCTTCCGCCCAAATCCGATCGGACTTTCGTCCGTCAAGCTCCTCGGCGTGCGCACCGAGGAAAACGGCGAAACCGTCCTCGTCGTTTCGGGAGCGGATCTGATGAACGGAACCCCGATCCTCGACATCAAGCCCTACCTTCCCTTCACCGATTCCCACCCCGATGCCATCGGCGGCTTCGCGGACGAAAAATTCGATTACCGACTGAAGGTGGAATTTCCGCAGGAGCTCCTCGAAAAGCTCCCAAAGGACAAGCACAGCTCGATCCTCGAGATCCTCTCCGAGGATCCGCGACCTGCCTACCAGAACGATCCTGAGCGCGTCTATGGATTCCCCTTTGCGGGACACGAGATCTGCTTCCGCGTCGAAAACGGTACCCTCACCGTCGTGTGGGTGGAATAATCAGTATAGAACGAACAAAAGAGCTGAGTCTGTCGTTGACTCAGCTCTTTTGATCTGTATTGGCTTTTTCACAGCCGCGCGTACAACTGCGTCCCGCGCATCCCCATACCCGCCGTCTGTAACGCAGATATTCGTTCAGTGCGCCCCTTGTGAGATTCGAGCCGTTCTTGCCGTTGTGCTGAACGCTGAGATCTGCAAGGATTTTGATCAACTCACGATAACAATCCGGTCCCTTCTCTTTGTTCGGAAACTCGCGCCATATCAGTTCCACCTGACGGTTCAGGCTCTCCTCATAGAGACACCGATATGCGGGCTTTTTCAGAAGGTGCGGTCGGGCGTGAAGATAGTAATAGACCCTACGGAGGAAATATCTTTTTCTATAAGAAACCCCGCGCCATATGATCGAATCCTTTGTAACGCGAAGCTTGTTCCGTCTGAAATGTCTTTCGTGTAGCATTGAATCGTCGCCTTTCTCACCGCTAATGATTTATAGTACAATATTAGTTTAGCACAGTTCTTCAAAAAAGTCAAGTGTAAATTGCACTGAAAATATTAGCGTTAAATTGAGGTGTATATTTTTGCGCAGACTCAGTGTATAATATATACAAAAGGGAGGGGTGCTCTATGTTCAAAGTAAAAAAAGCCGAGTATATAAACAAGACATTTCGTATGCCCGCAAACCTTATAAAGGAAATGGAAAAGCTCGCCCAAGCGAAGGGTGTATCATTAAACAATCTCGTCGTGCAGTGTTGCGAATACGCATTAAAAAACTTGGACGAAAATGATTCTACCAAGAAACCCGATTCCGATATCTCGTAAAAGCCGCCGCTATGAGGCGGCTTTTTTATTCATTGAGTCGCTCTACAAAAGCCTCCCTCCGGGAGGGAGGGGGACCACGAAGTGGTGGAAGGAGCCTGCGTAACGATGAATTTTAGTAGCACTTCATTCTTTTCGCGCTCTCCCTCACCCGCTAACGCGGGAGCTCCCTCCCGGAGGGAGCCTTTTGCTCGTCTTTGCCGCTATCGCCACTCAGGATGACAGCGCGGAGGATTGCCTCTTTTACCCCCTCCGTCGGCTTCGCCGCCACCTCTCCCGAGGGGAGAGGCTCACAATCGCCGCCGCTATGAGGCGGCTTTTTTCGTCTCGTCTGTTTCGCCTCATCCACCGCGTACGCGCGAACCTTCAATCCCGCAATTCACGCACATTCAATCTGAAAAATCTATTGACAAGCGTCCCTCGTTGTGCTATACTATAATAGTATATTTGTATTTTTATGTAAAACAAAAACACATATAAAAATCGAAACCCCGATTTGCTCGAAAGGAATCTACAACAATGCAAAGCAAGCTGCACGCGCCTTATCCCTTTGTGGAAAGCGAAAAGGAAACTCTCAAATTCTGGGAGGACAACGACTGCTTCCACGCACTGAAAAAACAAAATGAAAACGGTCCGAAGTTCCGCTTCATCGACGGCCCGATCACGGCAAACAACCCGATGGGCGTTCACCACGTCTGGGGACGCACTCTGAAGGATACCTTTATCAAGTACCACGCAATGAACGGCTACGACACCCACTACCGCAACGGCTTTGACGCACAGGGCCTTTGGGTCGAGGTCGAGGTCGAGAAGGAGCTCGGCTTCCAGACCAAGCACGACATTGAGGAATACGGTCTTGACAAGTTCACCGACAAGTGCATCGAGCGTGTCCGCCGTTGCTCCGCCATCATCACCGAGCAGTCAAAGCGTCTCGGTCAGTGGATGGACTGGGATAACAGCTACTACACCTACACCGACGAAAACATCACCGGAATCTGGGCATTCCTCCATAAGTGCCACGAAAGCGGCTGGATCAAGGAGGTCTACAAGCCGATGCCGTGGTGCGTCCGTTGCGGCACCTCCCTCTCTGAGCACGAGATGACCGGCTCCTATAAGGAGGTCGAGCACGACTCGGTCTTCTTCCGTCTGCCAATCCTCGACGGCCCCCACAAGGGCGCGCGTATTCTCGTCTGGACGACCACCCCGTGGACACTCTCTGCGAACGTCGCACTCGCGGTCAACCCCGAGATGAACTATGTAAAGTTTAATTGCACCGATGCTCCCTATCCGCTGATCGCGGGCGAGGCTTACTTCAATCAGAAGTTTGCAAAGAAGGACGGCACCGAGGTGCTCGATACCTTTAAGGGCGAGACCCTTGAGGGTACCCTTTACGAGACCTGCTTTGAGGAGTTTCCCGCTCTCGCATTCGAGCATAAGATCGTTCTGTGGGACGAGGTTACCGCCGACGACGGCTGTGGTGTCGTTCACATCGCACCCGGATGCGGTGCCGAGGACTTTGATCTCGGACAGAAGGTCGGTCTCCCGAACGTCATCCCGATCGACGAATACGGCGTATTCTACGACGGCTTCGGCTTCTACTCGGGCAAGAAGGCGCAGGAGGTCAAGGACGAGGTATTTGAAGAGCTGAAGAAGCGCGACAAGCTCTTCTACATTGCAAAGATCAAGCACTCCTACCCCGTTTGCTGGAGATGTAAGAGAGAGATCGTCTTCCGTCTCGTCAAGGAATGGGCGATCAGCGTCGACGAGCTCCGTCCGCGCCTCATCCGCAACGCACGCAAGGTGCATTGGGATCCGCCCTACCAGGGCAAGCGTATGGAGGACTGGCTCACGAATATGTCCGACTGGAACATTTCGAGAAAGCGCTACTACGGTCTTCCCCTTCCCTTTTACAAGTGCCCCGACTGCGGAAAGCTGACCGTGATCGGCTCGAAGGAGGAGCTCCGCGAAAAGGCGGTCAATCCCGAGGCTGTTGACGAGATCCCGCATCTCCACCGCCCGTGGATCGACAAGGTCCTCGTGAAGTGTGACGGCTGCGGTAAGCCCGTCGAAAGAATCCCGCAGGTCGGTGACGTATGGCTCGACGCGGGCATCGTTCCCTTCTCGACGATCAAGTATTTCTCCGACAAGGACTACTGGAAGCAGTACTTCCCCGCAGAATACGTCCTCGAAATGAAGGAGCAGATCCGTCTGTGGTTCTACTCGATGCTCTTTATGTCCACCGTTCTCGTGGACGAGCCCCCCTACGAGCGCGTCGGCACCTACTCGGTCGTCGTTTCGGAGGACGGCTCGAAGTTCTCGAAGACCGGCTTTATGATCCGCTTTGACGAGGCGGCTGACAAGATTGGCGCAGACGCATCGCGTTACATCTACGCCTCCTCCCCGACCTCGACCGATGTCCGCTTCGGCTTCAACCTGGGCGACGAGGCGAAGCGTAAGCTCCTCGGCTACTGGAACCTCTGCACCTTCTTCGCGACCTACGCCGATATCGACGACGTCAAGATCGACCTCTCGAAGCTCGACTACTCGCGCCTTTGCGATGTCGACCGCTGGCTCGTTCTTAAAACGAACGAGTTCATCGCGACCTGCCGCGAGCACTTCGGCAATTACACCACCCGTGAGATCATCGTCGCGTTTGAGAGCTTCGTCAACGACATCTCGAACTTCTACGTCCGCGTCAACCGCGCACGCTTCTGGAAGTCCGAGTGCGACGAGGATAAGATGAACGCATACGCAGTGCTTTACTACGCAGTAAAGACCATCACGGGCGCAATGGCTCCGATCATTCCCTTTATGACCGAGGCGGTATGGCAGACCTTCGTCAAGGGCTACTCCGAAAACGAGGTCGAGAATTCGGTGCTTCTCAGCAAGTATCCGACCGTTCCCGCAAATCTCGCAGGCACGGACGACGGCATTCTCCGGAACGTTGAAACCGCACGTGAATTGATCTCGCTCGGTCTGAAGCTCCGCAACGAAAAGCAGATCAAGGTGCGTCAGCCCCTTCCCACGATGTACGTTTCGGCAACCGAAACGAATCACGCGGCAATCGGTGCGTTCGGAGCGGTCATTCTCTCCGAGATGAATGTTGGCGAGATCAAGGAGCTCGAGGACACCTCGGCACTCGAAAGCAATTACCTCACGGTCAATTTCAAGGTTGCAGGACGCGTCCTGAAGGCGCAGGCAAATCCCGTCAAGGCGTACCTCGCAAGCCTCGACGACGAGACCCAGCAGACGCTCGCCGACAAAGTATCGAAGGGTGAGGCGATCTCGATCGAGTCGCTCGGTCTCTCCGACATCCCCGCAGACGTATTCACGGTTGAATCGAAGTCGAAGGGCAGCATCGCAGTCCACAAGGATGCGGACGGCTTCGTTGCGCTTGACTGCGAGATCTCCGAGGAGCTGATGCGCGCAGGCATCTGCCGCGACATCGTTCGTCAGTGCCAGGTCTTCCGTAAGAACGCGGGCTTTGACGTTTCCGACCGCATTTACGTACAGTTCGTGACCGATGCAGAGCTTCTCGCATCCGTCATCGACGAAAAGAAGGAGCAGCTCGCTTCCGATCTGCTCGCGACCTTTGCAGAGGTCAAGGAGCCCGAATTCACGGGCGAGATCGACCTCGACGGTGCAAAGCTCACCGTTCTGCTCCGCAGAGTGTGATTCTGAATCGAATCAACTGAATCAACTGAAAAAAGGCGTTTCGCAGTTTTGCGAAACGCCTTTTGTATTTTGGAAAGCTCTTACCCGAGTGCCCGATCAATCATCGCGGCAAGCTCATTCTCGGAAACAAGTCCAATCGACTTCTCCTTGATCTCGCCATCCCGAAAAACGATCAGCGTCGGAATGCTTTGAATACCGAAGGTCGCGGCAACGGGATACGCTTCGTCGACGTTCACCTTGCAAACCTTGACCTTCCCCGCATAGCGCTCCGAGATCCGCTCGACGGCGGGCGCCAGCATCTTACACGGGCCGCACCAATCGGCGTAGAAATCCACAAGGACGGGGATATCACTGTTCAGAGCCTCGTTTTCAAAGCTCTCGTTCGTCAGCTTCGTTACCATAATTGATTCCTCCGTATCATTTTTGCTTGTAATATAGGAGGCAATGGCAGTAGCCCTCAAAATTCGGGTCCGCGACCTGCTCCTTAAATTCCTTGCACATACATTTCGTTTCGGGCGTGCGCTCGAGACGGCAAGGACAATATCCTCCCGTGCGCTCAAGGCCCTCCTTGATCGTTTTGACGATCTCCTCGTTTTCGTTCAGACGGATCTTTGCCATACGCGGCCTCCCTCCCATTCTTACTCTGCAAGGAGCTCGATCGTCTCGATCTCAACAGTCTCCTTCGGAACGTCCTGCACGTAGTAGCTGATCGCACCGGTCTTCGTCGTTGCGATTTTGTCGAGCACGTCAAATCCGTCCGTGAGCTTACCGAAGCCCGCATACTGTCCGTCGAGATGCGGCGCGTCTGCGTGCATCACGAAGAACTGCGACGATGCCGAATCGGGATCGGAGGTACGTGCCATCGACAGGACGCCGCGCGTGTGGCGCAGGGTGTTATCGAGGCAACCGTTTGCGGCAAATTCGCCAACGATCGCGCCGGTCTCACGGCTCGAGAAATCTGCCGTATAGCCACCGCCCTGGATCATAAAGCCCTTGATCACGCGGTGGAAGATCAGTCCTCTGAAAAAGTCCTTCTCGATCAGAGAAAGGAAATTCTCGACGGTCTTCGGTGCGTACTCGGGATAGAGCTCCGCCGTCATCGTGCCATAATTCTTAACCTTGATTGCAATCTTAGGATGGTTCATCGTTATACTCCTTCTTTTCTGTAGTATTTTCCTTTTTCGTGTCTTTATTCCGTAGGGACAGGACGGTCTACGGAAAATCCAATCGGCTCCGCTCCCTCCGTCTCGGGATAACCGACGAGAAAGAGCTCGCGTATTCTCGAAAGCTCACCTGCGAGATAGAGATAGCCAAACAGCGCCTCCATTCCCGTTGCGGCACGATACTGTCCGACCGTCGCACTGCGGGGAACATTCTGGATGTGTCCTTTGTTGTGTGCGCGACGGTATACTCCGAGCTCATCCTCGGAGAGAATGGGCAAAATGCGCCGCACCGCCTCGGCCTGTGCCGTTGCACTGACGAACGCCAGGGATGCACGGTTAAGATCTCCCGACTGCGCGATCCCACGTTCAACGAGATAGGAGCGTACACAAAGCTCGATCACACTGTCGCCGAGATATGCCAGCGTTTCTCCGGATAGCAGTCTCGCCTCTTTTTTGCTTCGTATCATAAGGATTCCCCGACTGCTGTCAATCAGCGAAGCAGTCGTAGTACATCATCGCACGGCGCATTACGCTCTCGATCTTATCCGCCATCAGCGTGAAGCCGAGATCCTGCGGGTGGGTACCGTCCATCGTGCAATCGGTCTCGTACTTGCCGAGGAAGAAGGTCTCGCCGTCGATATAGTAGACGTTTCGGTCACCCTTTGCACGTGCATAACGGAAGGTATCGATGATGACGTCACGACGGGCATAGCAGGCAGCCCTGTTCTGTGTCGCAACGTTTGGTTTCGAGATCATTATATACGGAATATCGGGATTCTTCGCCCTGATAATGTCGTACAGCCTCTGATGCGTCTCCTTCAGATGCTCGACCGTCGGTGCGTTGTGGTCGTAGTCACAAATGAACATACACATCGGAAGGGATGCCATATATTCGGCGATCGCAGTTTCTCCCTTTGCATTTCCCGAAAAGCCGAGGTTGACGCAGTTCATATTCAGCCTGCGCGAGAGGATATTCGGATAGCAAAGCCCGGGACGGGTCGCCGCCGTTCCGTGCACGATCGACGAGCCGTAGATCACGACGGGCTTCTGATTGCGGTAGGGTCTTCCCTCCTTTAAGGTCGCATCCTCCTGGACGCCGATGTAGACGTTCTTCACGATCGACTGAAGCGGGAAATGGATGACGTAGCTCCGCTCCTTCCGTCCGTCAAAGCGTATGATCTGCTCATAGCTGTCGGCTGTACTGTAGGGCGGGAGAAGGGGCTTCAGAAATCTCGTCGAATCGGGATCGTCGAGATAAATGTCGAAGCCCGCGCTCATCTCGAGCGTCATATGCGTGGCACGGCCGACCGCCGCGTACTCGGCGCGCAGAATGATATACTGCGAATCGGTGGTGAATTTCACGCGTCCGCCCGCAGACTTGCGCTCGAGCTTCACGACACCGGGGTTCGTATTCGCCGCTACCTCGACGGGGAGACGGTGGAAGATCGGCTCGGTCTCGGGCTCATAAAAATTATAGAGTGAGAACGGGGGCTTTCGTACATCGTAAAATTTTACATCGGTCTCGGGAAACGAGGTCTCGATGATCATATTTTTATCTACTTCAATGTCCGCAGCATCGGACAGCTTGATTTCTTCTGCCATTGCCATATCCTCCTATCAGTTATTCAGGAACGGTACGTCGTTCAGGATGCGGAGCAGCGTACGGTGCACGCTGTCTGCCATCTTAAGCATACCAATGTCGTTCGGATGGATGCCGTCGAGCGTGCATTCGCACTCGTCGGGTCCCGAGAAAAAGCTCTCGCCGTCGATGTACCATACGAGCTCGTCGCCCGCAGCACGCGCCGCACGGAAGGTGTCGATCACAACGTCTCTGCGTTCGATCGAGGCATCCGTACGGAGAGTGCCTTTTGCATTATAAGTATTAAAGCCCGGGCGCGAGAGCATCAGGATCGGCATACCGGGATGTGCATCACGAACGCGCTTATAAAGGTTATAGTGCGTTTCGCGGAGATATTCGGGGGACGGCGCGTTGTGATCGTAGTCCAGAACGAAGCAGCACATATCGATCGAAGCAAGATAATCAACGATCGTCGGCTCTGCCTTTGCAGCCCCCGAAAAACCGAGATTACGGAAGTCGGCATTCAGCCTGCGGCAAGCAAGTGACACGTACGAGAGGCCGGGACGGGACGCCGATACACCCTGCGTGATCGAGCTGCCGTAGAAAACGATCGGCTTCTCGTTTGCGTACGGGATACCCGGCTTCAGCGTTGCTCCCGCCGGAAGTCCGATGTAGAGTTCCCGCATACTGCGGTGAAGCGGAAGGTTCAGCGTGATCGAATGCTCTCCCTCGGGAAGACAGATCCTCCCCTCGTATACGGTTTCCGCATAATCGGGAGCTATGCGGAGAGGATGAACGAAGACCGATGCGGGAGCTCTGCCGCCAACCTTGGGATCATCGATATAAAGATCAAACACACTTCCTCTGAGCTTACTGCCCGTAACGTACACAGCTACATATTCGGCGTCGGTCGTAAAACGGATACGGCCGCCCGAGGTATAGTGATTTCTTACCTTGACCTTAGCACTCGTCGCCTCGGCAACGTCCTCAGGCATACGGCAATAGCGTCCTCCGCCGTACGGATCGTAAAGTCCGTAAATGCGGAAGCAGTCCTCCCGCGCATCGTGATAGACAACGTCCTCGTACGCAGAAAGTGCACGAAGCTCGTCCTGCTTTTCCTGAGTTAATTCAAACATAAAAGCTCCCTCCGAATAAAAATAAGAATGTAATAATTGAGTATTTCTGTAGCTTTGAAAAATCGTTCCCCCGTCATTCGCCCTTCAAAAAGGGGATACGTCGCAGAATTCGTACCATCGTGCGATGAACCGTATCTGCCATCTTCAGCATACCGATATCGCTCGGATGAACGCCGTCAACCGTGCATTCGCATTCGTCCGGTCCCGCGAAAAAGCTCTCTCCGTCAATGAAAAAGACGCGAGTATCCCCCTCGGCGCGCGCCTTGCGGAAGGTATCGATCACGATGTCTCTGCGCCTGATCGAATCATTCGTCCGAAGAACGCCCTTTCCGCTGTAGGTGTGAAAGTCGGGGCGCGAAAGCATCAGGATCGGTATATCAGGGTGCGTATCACGCACGCGCTTATACACCGTATAATGCGTATCCCGCAAATGTGCAAGGCTCGGCGCGTTGTGATCATAATCGAGCACGAAACAGCACATATCGATCGATGCAAGATAATCGACGATAGCCTCCTCTGCCCTCGCAGAGCCTGCAAAGCCGAGGTTTCTGTAATCGGCGTTCAGCCTGCGGCAGACGATCGAGGTATATGCGAGTCCCGGTCGCGATGCAGCCGCACCCTGCGTGATCGAGCTGCCGTAAAACACGATCGGCTTCTCATTTGCGTACGGAAGCCCCGGCTTCAGTGTTGCCCCCATCGGAAGCCCGATGTAAAGCTCGTCAAAGCCGCCGTATAGCGGGAAATTGATCGTCACGGAATGCTCGCCCTCGGGCAAAGCGAATTTGCCGCAAAAGGCACCGTCCTTTAGCCCCGTGGGAGGACGGATGGTCCGAACGAACACCGAGGAGGCAGCGTTTCCCGTACCCTCCGGATCGTCAATGTAAAGATCGAAGCCGAGCTGATTTGTGGGTGCGAGGATCGCCGAATCATATACTCTGCAGCCCTTACAGTACAGCGCAATGTATGAGGCATCGGTCGTCAGGCGGATACGCCCGCCCGAGGTATTCAGGTTTCGTCCCTTGACCCCCTCGTTCGTTGCCTCGGCAACCGATTCGGGAATGCGGCAATAGCGTCCTCCACCGTACGGCTCAAAAATGCCGTAGATGCGGAAGCAATCCTCCCTCGCGTCGTGAAACACAGCATCCTCATACCCCGTGACGGTGCGAAGCTCGTCCTGTGTTTCCTTCATTAACTCGTACATATACGACCCCTTTCAATACAAAAGACCTTCGAAAATCGAATTCATATACAAAAAACAGTATACCATACATTCCCTATACTGTCAAGAAATTTTCGCGAAAAGCATAGAATGTTAGCAAATGCTAACCAAAAGCATACGCAAATTTTGTGAAAAATATATCAAATTGTAAAAATTCCGACCCATTTCCTCTTGACATCGGAGCACTCGTTTGTTATAATGTAGGATGTAATATGCCGCCGTCTGTGTTCTGACCAAAATACAGATGACATACGGACGGCAGATGCTCAATGTTATCACTCGTCAATAATTAAAGGAGGGCTAAAAAATGGCTCATATCAGTGATACGGCCGTCGCGCAGATCAACGCGATCTGTGATAGATATGCCGACGAAAAGACCCCCTTGATGATGATCCTCAGTGACATCCAGAAGGAATACGGTTATATTCCGCTGGACGTTCAGGAGATCGTCAGCAAGAAAACCGGTATCAGCGTTTCCGAGATCTACGGCGTTGTTACCTTCTACTCCTTCTTCTCTCTCAAGCCGAAGGGTAAGTACATCGTAGGCGTTTGCCTCGGTACTGCGTGCTACGTTAAGGGCGCACAGCAGGTTCTCGATAAGTTCTCCGAGCTGCTCTCGATCGCTCCCGGCGAAACGACCGCAGACGGAATGTTTACGCTCGACGCTCTTCGTTGCATCGGTGCCTGCGGCATCGCTCCCGCAGTTTCGATCAACGGCAAGGTCTACCCGAAGGTAGCAGTTTCGGCAATTGCCGGAATCATTGAGGAGCTTCGTGCAGAAGGAGGCGCAAACTGATGATTAAGAATTTTGAAGAGCTCGAACAGAGACAGGCAGCGTGCACCGCTTCCCTCAGCGACAAGTTCACGGGCAAGGGTCACAAGCGTGCCATTCTCCTTTGCGGCGGTACCGGATGCCTTTCGTCCAACTCCGCTGACATCAAGGCAAAGATCGAAAAGCTTCTCGTTGAGAAGAATCTTACAGACCGCGTTTCGGTCAACCTCGTCGGATGCTTCGGCTTCTGCTCGCAGGGTCCCTTTGTTAAGATCTACCCCGAGGATACCCTCTACCGTCTCGTTAAGGTAGACGACGTCGAGGAGATCATCGAGAAGGACATCATCGGCGGCGAGATCGTCGAAAGACTGCTTTACGTTGATCCCGCTACTCAGGAAAAGGTCGCAAAGCAGGAGGATATCAACTTCTACAAGAAGCAGGTCAGAATCGCTCTGCACGGCTGTGGCGAGATCAACCCCGAGGACATCAACGAGGCTCTCGGCACCGGTGCCTTCGCAGGCCTTGCAAAGGCTCTGAAGATGGACCGCGCTGACGTTATTCAGCAGGTTCTCGACTCGGGTCTCCGCGGACGCGGCGGCGGCGGCTTCCCCTCGGGCAGAAAGTGGCAGTTTGCTTACGCACAGCCCGACGGCGACAAGTACGTTGTTTGTAACGGCGACGAGGGTGACCCCGGCGCATTTATGGACCGCTCGATCCTCGAGGGTAACCCCCTTGCAGTTATCGAGGGTATGGCAATCGCAGGCTATGCGATCGGCGCACAGAACGGCTACTTCTACGTCAGAGCAGAGTACCCGATCGCCGTCAACCGTCTGAGACTTGCGATCAAGCAGGCAGAAGAGCTCGGCCTCCTCGGCGACAACATCCTCGGAACAGGCTTCTCCTTCCGTGCACACATCCGTCTCGGTGCAGGCGCATTCGTCTGCGGCGAGGAGACTGCACTTCTGAACTCCATCGAGGGTCAGAGAGGTATGCCTCGTCCCCGTCCTCCGTTCCCTGCAGTCAAGGGTCTTTGGGGCTGCCCCACGATCGTAAACAACGTCGAGACCCTCGCGTGTGTTCCCTACATCCTCCGCAACGGAGCTGAAAGCATCGCAAAGCTCGGAACCGAGCGCTCGAAGGGTACGAAGGTATTCGCACTCGGCGGCAAGGTCAACAACGTCGGCCTCGTTGAGGTTCCGATGGGTACGACCCTCCGCGAGCTGATCTACGACATCGGCGGCGGCATTCCCGGCGGCAAGAAGTTCAAGGCGATCCAGACCGGTGGCCCCTCGGGCGGCTGTCTGACCGAAAAGGATCTCGACACCCCGATCGACTTCGACAACCTCGTTGCCAAGGGCTCGATGATGGGATCGGGCGGCGCGATCGTTATGGACGAAGACAACTGTATGGTTGACGTTGCAAAGTTCTATATGGAATTCATCTGCGACGAATCCTGCGGCAAGTGCTCGCCCTGCCGTATCGGTACCAAGCGACTGCTTGAGTACCTCGTGAAGATCTGCGACGGCAAGGCAACGATGAAGGATCTCGAAGAGCTCGAGGCTCTCGCAGAAACCATCAAGACGGGCTCGCTTTGCGCGCTCGGTCAGACTGCGGCTAACCCCGTTCTGTCGACCCTCGCTTCCTTCAGAGACGAGTACATCGCACACATCGTCGACAAGAAGTGCCCCGCTAAGGTATGTAAGAACCTGATGAGCTACGTGATCGATCAGGAGAAGTGCATCGGATGCGGACTTTGCGAAAGACAGTGCCCCGTCAACGCGATCTCGAAGACCGACTACGTAGCACCCGGACACAAGCTGCCCTCGAGAGTCATCGACTCGTCGAAGTGCATCAAGTGCGGTCTGTGTATGGATTCTTGTAAGAAGATCAAGGCTATTGAAAAGAAATAAGGGGGAAGGTTACAATGGCAAAGATTAATATAAAGATTGAAGGCATTCCCTATCAGGTAGAAGAAGGCCTTACCATCCTTGAGGCGGCAAAGGCTTGCGGATATGAGATCCCCACGCTGTGCGCCTTCAACCACGGCGAATGCAACAAGGGCTCCTGCCGCGTATGTCTCGTTGAGGCAACCGGTGCGAGAGGACTTGTCGCATCCTGCGTATATCCCATAAACGAGGGTATGGAGATCACGATCTCCTCCCCGAAGGCAGTTGCGGCTCGCCGTGCATCGGTCGAGCTCCTGCTCTCCAACCATTCGATGCTCTGCCAGACCTGTGATAAGAACGAAAAGTGTGAGCTTCTCCACGTCGCTCGCCTCACGGGTGCAAGAGATGATATGTTCTGTGGCACCAAGACCGAGACCACGGTCGATATGCTCAGCCCCTCGATCGTAAGAGACACCTCCAAGTGTGTCCTCTGCGGCAGATGCGTTGCTCGTTGCTCGAATGCACACGGTAACGGCATCATCGGCTTCCAGAACAGAGGCTTCAAAACCATCATCGGCCCTGCCGAGAACAGAAGCTTCACCGAATCGCCCTGTATCCTCTGCGGCCAGTGTGTCAACGTTTGCCCCACCGGTGCTCTGATGGAAAAGAGCGAGATCGACAAGGTCGACGACGCTATGAAGGCAGGCAAGTACGTTGTCGTTCAGACCGCTCCTGCAGTCAGAGCAGCGCTCGGCGAGGAATTCGGTATGAAGATCGGCACGCCCGTAACCGGCAAGATGGTTGCGGCTCTCCGTCGTCTCGGCTTCAAGAAGGTATTCGATACCAACTACGCAGCTGACCTCACCATTATGGAGGAGGCTACCGAGCTGATCTCCAGAATCAAGAACGGCGGTGCGCTCCCGATGCTCACCTCCTGCTCGCCCGGATGGATCAATTACGCAGAGTACTACTACGGCGACTGCCTCGATCACGTTTCGAGCTGCAAGTCTCCTCACGAAATGTTCGGCGCAGTCCTGAAGCACTACTATGCTGCAAAGGTCGGCATTGCTCCCGAGGATATGTTCGTTGTCTCGATCATGCCTTGTACCGCAAAGAAGTTCGAGAAGGAAAGAGAAGATCTGAAGACCAAGGGTCTCGCAGACGTCGACGCAGTTCTCACGACGCGTGAGCTCGGCAAGCTGATCAAGAGAAGCGGCATCAACTTCGTTAAGCTTCCCGACGAGGAATTCGACAACGACGTCATCGGTGAATACACCGGCGCCGGCGTCATCTTCGGTGTTACGGGCGGCGTTATGGAGGCGGCTCTCAGAACCGCTCACTACGTCCTCACCGGCAAGGAGCACGAGGCGATCAAGTTCGAGGCTGTCAGAGGCTTCGACGGCATTAAGGAAGCAAGCCTTACGCTCGGCGGTATGACCGTCAACGTTGCCGTTGCTCACGGTATGAAGAATGCAAAGGTTCTTCTTGACGAGATCCGCGCAGGAACGAGCAAGTACCACTTCATCGAGATCATGGGTTGCCCCGGCGGCTGTATCAACGGCGGCGGTCAGCCTTACGTCAGAGAGTGCTTCCTCCCCAATGAGGATGCCGATATTATGGACACCTATAAGGAAAAGCGTGCAAAGGCACTCTACTCCGAGGATGAGAGACAGGTTCTCCGCCAGTCCCACAACAATCCTCAGATCAAGGCGCTGTACGACGAGTTCCTCGGTGAGCCCAACTCGCATCTCGCACACGAGCTGCTCCACACGCACTACCACGCGCGTGTTCCCTTCGACGAGAAGGACTGATCACTCGTCTGATCTTGCGATAACCGCATAAAGAAAGAACCCCGTCGGGAAAATCCCGACGGGGTCATTTTTATATTGATCCGCATTCGACCTTAGACGCACAGTCAGTCGTATTTTGAATGCGATTTGAACTGCCGCTCGATCTCGCGGTTCGATTCCTTTTTCGCGATCGACTCGCGCTTGTCGTACAGCTTCTTACCGCGACACAGCCCGATCTCCATTTTCAGCCGTGAGCCGACGAAATAGATGCGCAGCGGGATCAGCGTGTATCCCTTCTGCGAGACAAGACCGTGCAGCTTCATAATCTCTCTCTTGTGCATCAAAAGACGCTTTTCGCGCATCGGATCGCGATTGAAGATATTTCCCTGCTCGTACGGGCTGACGCGGAAGCCGACCGCAAAGATCTCACCGTTCCGAACCTCGCAGTAGCTGTCCTTCAGATTGACCTGTCCGCCGCGAATGCTCTTGACCTCGGTACCGAACAGCTCGATCCCCGCCTCATATTTCTCATCAACGAAATAATCGTGATACGCCTTGCGGTTTTCCGCCACAGGGCGCTGTGCTTTTTTATTGTTCTCTGCCATATGTTCTCCTAATCTCGGGGCGTTGCCCCGCCCCCCACAAGAAGAAACTTCTTGAAAGAAGTTTCTCCTTGACCTCTCCAAGAACGTTTCTCGAAAAAGTATTTTCGGCAAAAGTTTTTGAAAGTCTTGAAAACTTTTTCTAAAAAGCTTTCAAGTGGGATGCAGGGGCAAGCCCCTGCTTATAATAACTCCGACAAAATATAGTTGCTCACGCGGAATCCTGCCGTGGTGAAGGCGTAGCCGTCGTCCGTCTCGCGGACGAAGCCGCCCGCTATATAGCGTCTGAGCTTCTCTCCGTAAAGGCGGTCAAACGCACCACTTCCGAATCGGAGATCAAAATCCGACCGCTCTACACCCCGTTCAAGGCGCATACGCAGCATCAGATATTCACGTCTCCGTTCTTCTGCGGAGATCGCTTCACGGCTCTCCGTGACGTCCTCACCGCGGAGAAAGGCACCAAGATCGCGTGACGCGCCGAAGCGCTCGTTCTCAAAATACGAATGCGCCGCCACACCGAATCCGAGATAGTCCTTCTGTGTCCAGTACGCAAGATTGTGCCGTGATTCGTACCCGGGTCTCGCAAAATTACTGATCTCATAGCGCTCGAATCCGTGACGCATAAGGATATCCACAGCATTGCGATACATCTCGTCCTCGCTGTCCTCGTCGGGGAGCACGAGCTGCTCCCGCTGTCGTCCGAAGGGCGTCCCTTCTTCAATTTTCAGCCCGTACGCAGATATATGCGAAGGCTCTGCCAAAAGCGCAAAGCGCAGGGTCTCACGGAAGGATTCGGGCGTCTGCGCGGGGATGCCGAACATCACGTCCGCCGATAAATTATCAAAGCCTGCCGTACGCGCGTCATCCATACAACGAAGAAAATCCTCCGCCGTGTGGATCCGTCCGAGGAGACGAAGCTCCGCCTCGCTTGACGACTGAAGTCCTACACTGAGACGATTTACCCCCGACGCGCGAAGAGCCGCAAGATATTCCCCGTCCACCGTTCCCGGGTTGCACTCCACCGAAATCTCGGCAGTATCGGACAGACTGTAATGCGCACTGACCGCTTCAAGCACACGCGCGATATCCCGTGCAGGAAGCAAGGTCGGCGTTCCGCCGCCGAAATAGATCGTCTCTACGCGATATCCGCGACAAGCCTCCGCCATAGAGGAGATGCGCCGCACCAGCTCGAACACATAACGCGCCTTCAAATCCTCCGTCGCACGGGGAAAGGAGCAAAAATCGCAGTAATTACACTTCTGTACGCAAAACGGGATATGGATATACAGCGAGAGCGCTTTCTTTGTGCACAAGTTACGATTCATCGAGCTTCAGCACCGCCATAAAGGCCTCGGGCGAGACCTGCACCGAGCCGAGCTGGCGCATCTTCTTCTTGCCCTCCTTTTGCTTCTCGAGCAGCTTCTTCTTACGGGTAATGTCACCGCCGTAGCACTTCGCAAGGACGTCCTTACGCATCGCCTTGACGGTCTCACGCGCGATCACACGTCCGTTGACCGCCGCCTGGATCGGAATCTCGAAGAGCGCACGCGGGATGTTCTCCTTCAGCTTTTCGCAAATGCGGCGCGCACGTGCGTACGCCTTCTGCTCGTGTACGATAAAGGAAAGCGCGTCAACGGGATCGCCGTTCAAGAGGAAGTCGAGCTTCTGCAGCTTACTCGGAACGTAGCCCGCAAGCTCATAGTCAAGCGATGCATAGCCCTTCGAACGGCTCTTCATCGCATCGAAAAAGTCGTAGATGATCTCGTTCAGCGGCAGATCGTAGTGCAGCTCGACACGGTCGGTGTCGATGTACTTCATATCCTTGAACTCGCCACGTCTGTCCTGGCAGAGATCCATCAGGTTGCCGACGTAATCGGTCGGCGTAATAATATTTGCCTTGACGATCGGCTCATATGCGATCTCAATCTCATCAGGCGTCGGGAAATTCGACGGATTGTCGATCAGAAGCTCCTCACCGCCGCGCGTCTTGACACGGTAAATAACGCTCGGCGCGGTCGTAATGAGATCAAGATTGAATTCGCGTTCAAGACGCTCCTCAATGATCTCCATATGAAGGAGACCGAGGAAGCCGCAACGGAAGCCAAAGCCGAGCGCGACCGAGGTCTCGGGCTCGAAGGAAAGCGACGCATCGTTCAGCATCAGCTTTTCAAGCGCCTCGCGGAGATCGCCGTAGCGTGAGCCGTCAGCGGGATAAATGCCTGCGTAAACCATCGACTGTACCGCCTTGAAGCCCGGCAAAGGCTCGGCGGTCGGGTTCTGTGCAAGGGTCACGGTATCGCCGACGCGCGTGTCGCTGACGCTCTTGATCGACGCCGTGATATATCCGACCTCGCCCGCCGATAGCTTGCCCGTCTTATAAAGCCCGAAGGGCTCCATCGTACCAACCTCGACGATCTCGTAGGTCTTGCCCGTATTCATCATCAGAACCTTGTCTCCGGGGCGCACCTCCCCGTCGATCACACGGATGTTGACGACAACGCCGAGATAGCTGTCGTAGTAAGAATCGAAAATAAGCGCCTTAAGGGGAGCGTTTTCGTCACCGCTCGGTGCTGGGATATCACGCACGACCGCCTCGAGCACGTCCTCGATGTTGAGTCCGGTCTTTGCAGAAACTGCGGGGCAATCCTCTGCGGGGACACCGATGATGTCCTCGATCTCACCGCGGCACTTGTCAATATTCGCTGAGGGCAGATCGATCTTGTTGATGACGGGAACGATCTCAAGATTCGCATCGATCGCGAGATAAGCATTGGCAAGCGTCTGTGCTTCAACACCCTGCGTCGCATCAACAACGAGCAGCGCACCCTCGCACGCAGAAAGCGAACGCGAGACCTCGTAATTGAAGTCAACGTGTCCGGGAGTATCGATCAGGTGGAAAAGATATGCCTCCCCGTTCTTTGCGGTGTAGTGCAGACGAACGGCGCGCGCCTTGATCGTAATGCCGCGCTCTCGCTCGAGCTCCATATTGTCGAGCACCTGCTCCTCCATCTCACGCTTCGTGAGGGTATCGGTCGCCTCCAAAAGACGATCAGCAAGCGTGGACTTGCCGTGGTCGATATGCGCGATGATCGAAAAATTCCTGATGTGTTCCTGTCTTTCTGACATATATATACTCCTCTTTGATAAACAACTATACAGAATATATTATAAACGAAAAAGCTCCCGCTGTCAAGCGGGAGCGGGAAATATTTGTATAGCAGACATCCTGCGTCCGATCCTGTCGCAAGCGCCACGAGTTACGGATGAGGCATCGCGCTCTGCACGCGGCTTCTCTTTCTCTCGTATGACGATAAAAAAGGACCATCCTTCTCTCTGCATTCTTAGCAGAGAAATGACAGGCACAAAAATTTCGGCAGAGAACTTGTTTTCTCTGCCGATTTGTGTTATAATGGGGCTAACAAAAAGCCTTCCTCCGGGAGGTAGCGAAGCGGCGCGAGGGTAGTGAATGACACCACGGTGTGGTGTCAGAGCCCGAGCGTGACCGAGCCGAAGCGAGACGGTGGCACGCGGAGCGTGACGGAAGGAGCCTGCGTGACTTTATATTTGTGCTAACTTCATTGTAACGCACTCTCCCTCACCCGACTTCGTCGGGAGCTCCCTCCCGGAGGGAGCCTTTGGACGCGTTCGTGCATCTTTAGGGGTATGGGCTTTGCCCTATGCCTTTGTAATACAAAGGCGAAACTGGCGATAAAACAGAACTGTAAATAAGAATTTGTTGAACGAGGTAAACGAAATGAAAAAAATTATAGCAATAGTATTGGTATGTATCTGCGTGTTGGGCATTGTCGGATGTAGTCAGCAACCGCAACAAGTGCAAGGAGGTCAGCTATTAGCGGAAGGAAACGTAATCAATATTGATGTTTCTTCTCTACCCGAAGGATATAACTATTCATTTAGCGGGGCAGACGCAAAATCAATCGTTGATTATTTGTCAACCTTGAACTTAGAGAGCAACTTTGAAGAAAACCCCAATGAATATACTGGCATGACTTGGGTGATTTCTCTTAAATATGAAAACGGTGATGTTTTAACTATCTACCATGATGGTAATATGTTTATCAGGGTCAAAGGCGGTTCTTGGTATAAAATGACTTATGATGAAGCAAGTCGTTTTGATACTTTGTTGGATGAACTTAAATAGCGATAAATTCCAATTTATCTAACTGAATAAACGACCCCCGACAGACCTTGAAAATCTGTCGGGGTTAATCTTTGCTTTCTGCATATCAATTTTTGTTTATCCGTAGGGGCGTTCTTTGAACGCCCGCGGGCGAACGCAGTTCGCCCCTACCGTGTGTTAGATAATTTCTCCGCTAATTTTGCACGCTGTTCGGATGATCCTTTTTTATCGTGGCATGAGGAATTCTGAACCCATACCTGACCGCTTCGCGTTCAGGCGGCAGATCGCAGAACGTGGGAGATGGAATGATCTTCCCTCCTGCGCGCTCTGCACGCGCCTTCTCTCACCCTCGTATGACGATAAAAAAGGACCATCCTTCGGATGATCCTTTTTTTATCGTGGCATGAGGGATTCGAACCCCCGACCTTTTGGTTCGTAGCCAAATACTCTATCCAGCTGAGCTAATGCCACATTGGAGCTGCTAATCAGAGTCGAACTGATGACCTCATCCTTACCAAGGATGTGCTCTACCAACTGAGCCATAGCAGCATTTTTCGGTGCCCTCTTTCGAACGCTTGACTATTATAGCACAATCGCCTCTGTTTGTCAATACCTTTTTTCGAATTTTTTTGGTTTTTTTGAGAAGAGGGCGTGCTTTTACTGCATTTCTGCAATCAGCTCGCCCTCCCTTTGGCCGTTTCCGTATTACAGATGCCCACCCTCGATCTCGGCGGCATTTTTGCCGTGGATCACGACCGTTCTGTCCTCGGGAACGTATTCGTCCGGGAAATGGATCATCACGTTCTCCTTTTCAAGCCGTGTCTGAAGGGTGCGAATATCCACACCCGCAACCGTCCTGCCCGTTTCAAGCGCGAGGCACGCTGCCTCTCCTGCCGCCTGCCCCGTTAGGATCGCGGGCGGGATCACGCGGAGGAGATCCCAGCCATAGCCCTCACCCGAAGCCGAGCGTCCTGCAGTAATAACGTTCGGAAACTCCCTCCGCGTCAGCGCCCGAAGCGGAACCTCAAAGAGATGGTCACGGTGCTCAAAATCATTGATCGCACACACAGAATCGTCAAAATGGCGGTAAGCATCGGAAATACGAAGTGCGTAGTCGCCGTCTATTCGGCAGGTCGTGCGGAACTGCGGCATCATCGGGATCATTCCGATATCGCGCGTCTTGCGCGCTTCCCTCGACTTCTTCATCTTATCAAGGACAAGCATCTGGTTTTTCACAAGATAATCGGTGACCTCCTCGACCGTAAGCCCCGACCAGCGCGGTACGTCGTCGGGCTGCCCATCCCCAAACAGATTGATGCCGCCGCCCTTAACATACGAATACAGCCGACGGATGTCTCCCGTATCGAGTGCTTTTTGACACCCCTCAAGCGTAACGGCCGCCGTTTCGTAGGTGAAGAAATTCTGTCCCGCTACCGTCGGCACACCCATACGGCGGAGCAGATCTGCGTCCCCCGTCGTATCGATCAGCATCTTACAGCCGTACAGCTCAAGCCCCGACTTCGAATCGGTGATGACACCACGACAGATCTTCCCCGTCTCCTCGTCCATCACAGCCTCAACCGCAATGCAATCATACAGTACGTCTACACCCATCCGCATCACGTCTTCAAGTAACTGGAAAGCGAAAATATACGGTGAATACCGCTGCGTGTGACGCTTTTCGGTGTATTCCTTCGGTTCACCGTCACGCCACACCGGTGAAATCGTATCGTATCCGTACAGCGCACTGTCGCGAAGCCACTTTTCGGCAAGCCCGAAAATGATCTGCTTGCCGCGTCCGTTGCACATCGGAACAAACAGATTGATCCTTCCAGTCGTACCGAGGCCGCCGAGGATATTCGTCTTTTCGAGCAGAAGGACCGACCGTCCTCGCTTCGCCGCCGCATACGCCGCCGCACATCCTGCGACACCGCCACCCGCAACGACGACGTCGTACACCTTTTTCTCGGTCAGCGTTTTCCGAAACACATATTCAGCCATAATTTGTCTCCGTTTTTGATGATATTTCTATCTGATGATTTCCCCGTCAAGCACGGCTCTCTCCAAAGCATTTCCGTGATAAACGAGCTTGAGAGAAAAGAACGGACGGTCGCTGTCAAGAAGCGAGAGGAAGATCTTGTCCCCTTCCCACATCGGAAGCGCAAAAAGTGCCTCCTTATCGATCCATTCAAGCTCTCCCTCATCACATTCCTTAGGCTCTCCCGTGAAGCCCGAGATCGTGAAAAGATGCATATGCTCGGTTCCGTACAGATCGGAAACGAAGGTCACGATCCCGCGATAGGCGTACGACGTAACCATAAGTCCGGTCTCCTCATAGACCTCGCGCATCATACAGTCCTCTGGGCTCTCACCGTTCTCGAACTTCCCTCCGACACCGATCCACTTGTCACGGTTCTCGTCCAGCACTTTCTTCGTGCGGTGGAGCATCAGATACGCCCCGTCCCGCTCGATATAACAAAGCGTCGTCTGCCTGAAATTCATATCATCCTCCTCTCTCGGTTTTCTTTATTGTACATCAAAACACATCAGTTGTCAATAAAAGCGGCAAATTTTTGCATACGTTCGGATCATATTTACCGCCGACACAGAGCTTTGACAAGCCACTCCCGAAAACGACATTGAAATGCGCTGTATTCACAATTTGTTTACAATAAGAGCGGCGATTTTTCGTCCTCACTCCTTGACATTTCCCCGAAAGTGCGGTATAATAATTCCTGCGAGTTTCTGCAAAGGCCGACTCGCAGAGTATGGAGAAGTACTCAAGAGGCCGAAGAGGCGCCCCTGCTAAGGGTGTAGGTCGGGTTTTTCCGGCGCGAGAGTTCAAATCTCTCCTTCTCCGTAGAAAAGACTATGTAAAGACTACCATAAAAGTAGTGATTTACATAGTCTTTTTCCTTTATTTGCAAGGCTTCTCCGCACTTTATACTACCTCTTTGCCCACTCTTTCGTTCGTCAAAAAGTTCGTCATTTGCAGAAGCAATCCCGTCGAAAGTTCGTCAAAAGTTCGTCAAAAAGCCAAGAGCACCCCCACCACCGCGCCGTAGCGTGATGATGGGGGATCTTTTCCTATTCTCTCCGTCCTCCGAAGAGCCTTGCGAGGAAGCACAGCACGCCCCACGCGCGGTTCAGCGCAAGGAGAGCGGGGTTCACGATCACGAGAGACTCCGCGAGGCGAACGAAGAGGCTGAGCAGAAGCTCTGCAGGATCTGCGTTATCTTCCGTACTTCTGACGAAGGATCTCGCAAGCCTGCATAATGATGTTGCGCTCCTGGGGAGTGATCGTCCCGTCGGACTTGCACTGCTCCCACAGCGCCTCAATCTGAGAAACGTCAAGCCCTGCTCTTTTGAGCTCGCCGATCGCCTCCTCAACCTTGTCGATCTCCTCCTGCGAGATGCCGACGGCACCCGCTACGCCCGTAGCGACCTCGGAAACCTCCTTCGCGTGGACGTTCGACTCGGAGGTCTTGAACTTCTCGGTGAGTTCCTTGACCTTCGCGGTGATCGCCGGGAAATCCTTCTCGGAGATGTTCTTGTTCGACTCGTGAACGGCGTCCGCGATCGCGCCTGCCATTTCCATCTTTTCGGCGTCTGCAAAGCGCTCCTTCAGAAGATAGATGTAGTTTGCGAGGAGTCCCGCAGCCACGAACCACATAAAGTGAACGTCAGCGGCTACGAGCATCGTGGCGACTGCACCGAGGATCGATGCAAAGCCTGCGGACATCACGACACCAAAGATCGTGTTCGCGTTTCTGCGGCCCTTTGCGGTCGAAGAGAGCCACTTCGTGACGGGCAGGAAGGACTTCTTCAGAACACCCATAGCGAGGTAGGTGAAGAGCGCGGTGGCGGCAAGCCAGATGTAATTGCCATATACGGCAAAGATTTCAGTAAGCGTCATTATGCTTCCTCCTTGATTTCTTCAGATTCTCCCGTGCCCTCATTTTCCGAGACGTCTGCGGATTCGGAGCCCTCGGTAGAATCTACCGCAGGAGCGTCGGTATCCGTCTCTGTCTCTTCGGGAACAGTGGGTGCAGGAGCTTCGGTATCAGCCGGAACGGAGGGCTCGTCCACGGGAGGAGTCACGGTTCCTTCGGTATCGGTTGCCGCAGGAGCTTCGGTATCGGGAACGATCACGGGATCGGTCTCTGCATCCTCCGACGCTGCGGGCTTTTCGGTTTCATCGACCTCGGGTGCATCGACGTCGCCTTCGGTGGATTCGGTCACCTCGGGTTCCTCGTCGGCGTCACCCTCGACGGTCGTCTCGATCGGCACGAGGTCGATCGAAATGTCGTCACCGTCTGCGGGAACGTGAAGCGCCACACCGACGTTGCCGCCGAT
>JAFVXC010000039.1 GCA_017501345.1 Clostridia bacterium | reverse complement strand
CATATCTTTGATTCGCAGATCCGTAGATCCGCAAGTCGTTGCTTTGTACTTTATCTCTTATTGTTCAATTTTCAATGACCGTTCGTCGCCCGCTTTTCGCGCCGACCTTGTTATTATACCACATCACTTCAGGCTTGTCAATAGGTTTTTGAAAAGTTTTTCAAATTTTTTCGAGGTTTTTTCTCGATCCGTTTGTCCGCTTTCAATACCCTTCGGCTTGTCCGAGGCTCGTGTATTCTGCCCCGCTTTCGCGACAGCCTTGACATTATAGCACATACCTTTTTTCTTGTCAAGAGGTTTTTTGAAAGTTTTTGAAATTTTTTTGAGTTTTTTCCAAGCGCTTTTTGAAGGTGCGTTCAGTATATTATAATGGTAGAAATTCACCGTACCCGTTCTTCCCCGCCACACCGCCTTGCGTATTCGGAGGGTGTTTCGCCCGTCTTTTTGGCGAAGGCGATCCTGAAATACTTGACGTCGCTGTAGCCGCATCGCTCGGCGACCTCCTTTTGCGAGTAGTACCCCGTTCCGAGCATCGAGCGCGCGTGTGAGATCCGAACCTCAGAAAGATACGCCTTGGGGCTTTTGTCATACTCCTTACAGAAAACACGGCGGAGATACGCCTCGCTGACGTACAGTGCCTCGGCGATCAACGCGACCGACAGCTCAGGATCCGCAAAGCGCCGTCCGATCATTCCCGCGGCACGCGCGGCAAGTCCCTCGGTCGCCGTATCGGATGGAGCACCGTCCGCCGTCAGCATTGCGAGAATGCGATAAAAAACTGCCGTTGCCGCATAGCGATAACCGATCGGACGCTCCTCGAAGAGTTGGAGTGCTTCAAGAAAAAGCGCTCGGCTTCCGTCAGTATCCTTCGGTAGATAGACCGCCAGATGCTTGGCATCCACGCCGTGCACTGTAAAGTGAAAGACTGCGATCTCCTCCTCTGCCTGCGGGACGCGCGTATAGTCCTGCCCTGCGGGAATATACGTCACACTTCCCTCAGGTGCCTCACACGCTCTGTCGCCGACGTGAAAAACGCTCCCGCCTGACAGACGGAAGGACAAGACTGAAAAGGACCGTGCGGGCGTATGCGTTCGCCTCGCCTTGCCGTGATAGAGAAAAACGTCGTGCAGCTCAACTGCAATATTTTCGGGTAATATGGAATCCACCTCCCCGTGGTAACTCGATTTTTCACATTATACCACAAATGGTTGCGAAAATCAACCCTTTATGCGCGAAAATGGGGTTGTTCAGGCGCGATAAATCTGCTAAAATAGAATCAAAGAGCAGCACCGTCCACACGCAGGACGGAGAAAGTGAGGGATCGATATGATCAAGACAAACCGATACAGCATTCGGAAAAAAATCGAAAAGAGCTATGAGAAGGTCGAAGCGCGCGTTGAACGCGACATCGAACGGTACCGCAAGGGGGATGCCACCCTCTCCGTCGTTGACAAAAACGGCGCCCCCGTCGAGGGCGCGGAGGTCTCCGTCCGCCTGAAGAAGCACGCCTTCCGCTTCGGCGCGAACATCTTTATGCTCGACGAGCTTGAGACGCCCGAGAAGAACGAGATCTACAAGGAGCGATTCAAGGAGCTCTTCAATCTCGCAACGCTTCCTTTCTATTGGAAAGCGACCGAGCCCGAGGAGGGACTGCTCCGCTACGAGGAAAACAGCCCGCCGCTTTACCGCCGTCCGCCCATTGACCGCTGCATCCGTTTCTGTGAGGAGAACGGCATTGAGCCCCGCGAGCACGGTCTTGCATACGGATCGACCAAATTTGCCTTCCCCGAGTGGCTTCGCGAAAAGTCGATTGATGAGGCGAAGGCGCTTCTCGAAAAGCGCTACCGCGAGATATCCGAGCGTTATGCCGACAAGATCCCGACGATCGAGGTCACGAACGAATCGGGACGCTTCACCGCAAACACGCCCTTCTACTACGAGGACGATTATATGCCCTTCTGCTACAAGCTTGCGGAAAAATACTTCCCGAACAACAAGATCGCGGTGAATGAGGACTCCACCCTTTCGTGGAACACGCACGCGGGCAAGTGGTCGCAGTATTATATGCAGATCGAAAAGCTCCTCGCGATGGGCTGTCGCATCGACGTCATCGGCTTCCAGTACCATATGTTCAACAAGAAAACACCCGAGAAGGAATTTACCTCGCACTTCTACGATCTCGAGCATCTCCTCTGGATCCTCGACACCTATGCGACCTTCGGAAAGCCTCTCGAGATCACCGAGATTTCGATCCCCGCGTACACGTGGGATCCCGAGGACGAGCAGCTGCAGGCGGACATTATCGAGCGCCTTTACAAGCTCTGGTTCTCGCACCCCGCGATGGAAAAGATCATCTACTGGAACCTCGCGGACGGCTACGCACACGCGGCAGAGCCGGGTGATATGACGGTCGGCGAAAACGTCTACTACGGAGGACTTCTCCGCTTCGATATGTCGAAAAAGCCCGCCTACGACACGATCCACCGTCTGATCAACGAGACCTTTACGACGCGTGAGACGCTCACAACGAGTGGCGCGGGCGCGGCATCCTTCCGCGGCTTCTACGGTGAGTACGAATACACCGTAACGAAGGATGGCGTGACAAGCACGGGCACCCTCACCCTCGACAAGAGCGGAAATCCGATCGAGATCCGCATTTAACCGAAAGCACACCGCAGAGAGAGAGAGAGTATGAGTGATCTCTCACCAAGCGGTGTGCTTTTTCTTTATTATATAGCGTTATATAGCGAAGGATTCAGTTCCGTCTCTCGTCAGAGAGGACCTCGCGGTAGACCTGCTCGACGCTCTCGCCGAAGGTCGCCTTATCAAACCTCCGTGCGATCTCCTCGCTCCGCTTCCCTGCGGCTTTTCGGAAATCCGCATCCCCGATCATACCGTCGAGGCTCGTGAGGAACTCCTCGTCCGACGTATACGAATAGCCGTTCTCTCCTTCACACAGCACGCCGTCGAGACAATCATCGCGCCTGCAAAGAAGCGGAAGCCCGTTTGCCGCCGCCTCGATATAGGTCAGCCCCTGCGTTTCGCTTGTGGATGCGCTGACGAACACGTCACCGAGCTGATAGTAGTCCTGTACCTCGGAGGGCTTTACCATTCCTGTAAAGATAACACTGCCCGAAACGTCGAGCTCCTGCGCGAGCTTCACAAGATCCTCCTTTGCAGGACCGTCCCCGACGAACAGAAGACAGAGTCTACTATGCTTTTTCCTCGCCTCTGCATACAGCCGAAGGATCTCCCCAACGTTTTTCTCGACACCGAGCCGCCCGAGATTCAGAAGCGTGATGCAGTCGTCCGAAATGCCGAGCTGCCGTCTTTTTTCGAGACGCTCCTCGGGCGAAAGCCGCTTCTTGTGCTGCTCGAGTGAGATCCCACTCGGAATGACACGGATCGGATTCTTCATTTTATAGCTCCGCAGGACCCTCTCGATCTTGGCGGTCGGAACGATGATCATACGCGCACGATGCAGCCACAGACGTGAGCAGAGGCGCACGACCACACCGCCAAGTCGCCGGGACGGCAGGACGTACTTCACGTACTGCTCGTACATCGTGTGATAGGTGTGCACGATCGGTGCACCCGTTGCGCGGGAGATGTACTTCGCAAAGCGAAGGCTGAAAAACTCGCACTGACTGTGGATCACGTCGGGTCTCCACTGCTTGATCTCGCGAATCAGACGGTGTCTGTACGACGTAGGCATTCGTACGTTCGGGTAGACGGCAAAGGGGACGGAGCGGATGTAGTAGACGTCTCCGTCCCGTCTGCTGTGCCGATTCTCCGACAGCGTGAGGATCCGAACCTCGTGTCCGCGCGCGGTGAGCTCCTTCTGCAGATTGCGCACCGAGGTCACGACCCCGTTCGTTTCGGTCGTGAAGAGGTCTGTTGTAATCAGAATTTTCATAGTCGTTTCTTTTTTCCGTAAGTGGTTACGGTGGGATCGACGATCCCCTTACTGCATATTGGCGAAGCGCTCTACCGCCTTCGTGAACTGCTCGATGGTCTTTTCCGCATCGCCGTGCTCAAGGCCGTCCTTGACGCAATGCTTGATATGTCCCTCAAGGACGACCTGCCCTGCCTTATTGAGCGCCGATTTGGCGGCATTGATCTGTGCCAGAATATCCTCACACGGGATATCCTCGTCGATCATTCGGTCGATCGCCTGGAGCTGCCCCATAATGCGGGCAAATCTTCTGTGCAGATTCGCACTGTCCATACACTGTTTCATCGGGTGTCCTCCGTCGGTTCAAACATACAAATATAACTGTATTATACTATTTTTCTTCTCCTTTGTCAAGATGCGACAAGAAAAGTGTTTCTTTACTCTGCTTCAAGCACAAAATATGTAAAAAAACGAGCCGCTCCTCTCTATATGAGAGAAGCGGCTCTGCGCGATCCTGTATTAAAGCGTTTTGATCACGTCAAGATAGACGTGCCAGTCGTTCCTCGCGAGGTAGTGCCGTCCTGCGCGAAGATGATAGGAGACCCGCCCCTCCGTCAGGACGTCGCCGGTCTCGGGCAGGCGGTCGGGATGCACGAAGCCGCGCTCACCGAGAAGCTCCCACGCCTCCGACGCCGCACACGCCCCGAGAAATTCCGAATTGGGATCCGCCCAGGGGTCCCCGTCGGCAGAGCCGATCGACACGGGCCTCGGTGCGATCGCGCCGATGAGGAAGTGCTGGTCAAAGGGCAGCTCGTCCTCCCTTTGTGCATACTGCTGATACGCCTCGCAGAACCAATACGGGAAGCGGCTCGTGATCGCCTTGACGTCCTCTCCGCCCTTCCCTCTTGTGATCGCAGAGCCCGAGCATCCGCTGTCGTTCGAGCAGGCGAGGGCAAATCTCTCGTCATACGCCGCCGCGACGAGGGCGGTCTTACCGAGGCGCGAATGTCCGATCACCGCAACGCGCGAAAGATCGGCGTAATCGGTGGTTTCAAGGTAATCCATCACGCGGCTCGCGGCGAACGCCCACATACGGATCTTGCCCCACGTGTATTTCTCGCGGTCGTACATCGGGGCGATACCCGTCGAGAAGCCGTCGTCCGCGTCGTCGGTGATATCCTTATAACAGACGCGCACCACTGCGCATCCCCCGTCGACGATCTCCTCGGCAGGATAATGACGGTCGGGTACGTCGGGGCGGAAATTCAGAAAAACAAAGACAGGAAGCTTCCCGTCCGATTTCGGCACGACCTCGACTGCGGGAAAGGAAAACTCGCCCATATCGGTGTCAAAGGAAAGCGAAAGATCGGAGATCCGCGCCTTCCCCGCATAGTTGCCGTATTTCTTTTTATCCGGCTTCACCACAGTCGCGCGCACCTCCGAAGGCGCCTCGGGTGCCGTTCCGTAGATCTCGCGATCGAGAATCCGAAGGAGCTCTTTTCTGCGTTCTCCGAAGCTTTCGCGCGTAACGGGAGAGCCGTCCGCAAAGCGGAGGAGCGCGGGAAGCTTACGCTCGCTCAGCAAGGACTCGATAACAGACATTATTTTTCCTCCTGTATAAATAAGTTAGGATGTCATCATTATATCTCTGCCAAAAACGAAATGCAATAGCAAATTTTGCATTCCGCATTGCAATTGCGGCAAAAAGTACAAAAGGCGTCAGAGGAATCCGAGCAGGCGGAGCAGCGTTGCAAGCAGAAAGATCGTAAAGACCGAGCCGATGCTCGTCCAGACGACGAGCTGCCCTGCGAGGATATCGTCATTCCCCATCTCACGCGCCATAATTGCGGACGACACCGCAACGGGAGTCGCAAATACAGCGATAAAGGTGGCATATTCCGAAGTGCCGAGCGAAAGCACACCGCACTCCGACAGAAGATAGCCGAGACCGATCGCAAGCACGGGCGCGAGCAAAATGCGCGCCGTCGTTCCGATCAGGATCTGCTTCTTCATCCGCTTTACCGCAGAGAAGGTAAACTGCCCGCCGAGAACGAGGAGCATAAAGGGGGACGCGATCTTCGCAAGACTCTGCACGACCGAATACAAAAAACCGAGCTGCTTTGAAAGGAGGAATACCTTTTCCCCCGCACCGTTTACGGGGATAAAGGAGCGGACGACAAGGCAAAGAAGCCCGAGGCAGACACCGATAATAAGCGGATTTTTTGCAATCTTCAGGCAGACGTCCTTCCAATCAATCGCAAGGAGTCCGCGCCGCCCCTCCCGCTTCTCACCGCAGAACACCGACAGGGAGACCACTGCGAGGATATTGAACAGCGGGATCGTAAACGCGGTTACGACAGCCGCGCACTGAAGCGCCGATGCCCCCCCGAGCGACTCGGTGAGCGAGATGCCGAGGATCGCGCAGTTTGAGCGGAAAAAGCACTGCACGACCACGCCCCTTTGACGCTTGTCGGGGATCACCGAAACTGCGATCATCGTACCGATGACAAAAAGCAGAATGACGACCGCCATCGTGTACAGCACCGTACGGAAGTCGATATCGGAGAGGCTTTCGATCGAATAGACGTTACAAAAGAGCAGGCACGGAAGTGCCACGCGGAAGCTGAAGCTATACCCCTTCGAAAGAAATTCCTCCGAAAAAAGTCCGATCCGTCGGAACCAATATCCGAGGAAGATGATGAAGACGAGCGGAAAAACCGCCTCAAACGCAAAGATCAGGGTGGAAAACAAAATACGACCTCCAAAATTCGGGAAAAGCGAAATAATTCACAAAAAAGCCCTTGCACGGGACCCTACGTCCGTGCTATAATGTATACATCCTATTATACACGACAACTATTATACACGACAAGTGGAAAAAATGCAAGGCATTTCGGGATTTTTCATAGAGAAAAGCCCGAGGGGTGAAAGGAGTCACAATGGAACAGATCTACACGATACCCGTAAACGAGGCGTTCGAGGCCGCAATGGAGGATCACGCCCTCGGCTGCCCCGTCTGCTCGCTTCACCGAATGCTCGAGGAGAACGAGCTTGAGCTCATCCTCGGCGCGTCGATGATGGAGCCCGACATCCGCATCAAAACAAACGAACGAGGCTTTTGCAGGATCCACTACGATATGATGTTCACACGTAAAAATCGCCTCGGAATGGCGCTCACGCTTGAGAGCCATCTGGACGAGCTTCGCGAGGAGATCCGCCCCGGCCTCCTCGGCTCCCCTGCCGCAAAGCCCGTACGGCGCATCGCAGAGCTTGAAGACTCCTGCTACGTTTGCGAGCGTGTCGCTTTCCATTTTGAGCATATGATCGAAACGATCGTCCTTCTCTACGACAAGGATGAGGCCTTTACGGAAAAGCTGAAGAGTCAGCCTTATTTCTGCCTGCCTCACTACAAAAAGCTCCTTGAGTGCGCACAAAGAAGGCTCCCGAAGAAGCGCGCCGCCGATTTCACCACTCTTTGCACCGCAATTACGGGCGCGTATTTCGACGAGCTCCGCGCCGACGTCTCTTGGTTCTGTAAGAAATTCGACTATCGCTACAACGACGAGCCGTGGGGCAACTCCAAGGATGCGGTCGAGCGCGCGATCAAGTTCCTCCGCAGCGATCTCCACCGCGCCGATCCCAAGAAGAAGCCCGGCCCAAGCGGCGGACTGCAATAAGATCAGGGGATTTTTTGCAGGGCTCTGCCCTGCAAAAGACAACGCCCTGCAAACACATACCTGCCCCCCGAATTACATATCAAAAGGAAACCAAAAAAATCATGCTTGATCTTCTCTCACTCCAAAAATTCTTTATACTGAACCACCTGAAGGCGGGCGACATCGCCGTTGACTTCACGATGGGCAACGGACACGACACCGAATTCCTCTCGAAAACCGTTGGAGAAAACGGACACGTCTACGCATTCGACATTCAGGCAGATGCCGTCGCCTCGACCGCGAAGAATCTCGCAGAATGGGGCGCACCCGAGAACTATACTCTCATCCACGACTCGCACCACAACGCAAAGAACTACCTTCCCTCTCCCTTCAAGGCGGGAATGTTCAACCTCGGCTGGCTCCCCGGAGGCGACAAATCGATCACGACGCTCCGCGAGACCACCCTGCCCGCGCTTGAAAACGCGATCGCGCTGATGGACAAGGACGCGGTACTCACCGTCGCGGTCTACCCCGGTCACGAGGAGGGCAATCTTGAGGGCATCGCAGTCGAGGAATACTTCTCCTCCCTCAGCCGCTTCAAGGTCTGCTGTACGAAGATCAAGATCGTCAATTCTCCGACGTCTCCCTTCTTTTTCGTGATCGAAACCAAATAACCACCCGGAGGGAATTTATGCCCGAATTATATTTCTCGCGTCCCTGCCCGCATTGCGGCGGAAGGGTGCGCCGCCCCGAGGGGGCAGACTTCGCGGAATGCACCGCCTGCAAAAGGCGATTCCGTCTGACGCCACCGCCGACGTCGCCGTCTGCGGCACAGACAACGGCAAGCGCCTCGCCGAAAAGCCCGATCGATCGGGAAACGGCACCCGAAGAAAAGAAGAAGCGCTCGCGCTTTTCTGCCGTTTTCACGGCGATCCGCGGTGCTTTTCGGGCGCTGAAGGCGAAATGCGCCGCCCTCTACCGCGCGGTCTACCGAGGGATCCGCAAAAGGAACGACCGCATCCCACTCCCGAAGCCGCCGTCAGACGCGCCAAAGCCGCGCACCGCTCCCGCACCTCCGATGAACGAGGGACAGCGCGCACTTTACAGCGCACGAAAAAAGCAGCTCGCATCGCGAAAGGAGGATCACGTTCCACCGCCCGCCCCGACGAAGGGCGAACGGATCGAGGGCTTCGTGACCGCGCATCGGTCGCTTTCCATCGCGCTCTCCGTGGTCGCCCTCATCCTGCTCCTCGCCTGTCTCACCGTCGGGATCGCCTTCTGCGTGAAGGAAGGTCGCATTAACAAAAACGACTTCAAGATCATATACGGTATTGAGGGGCTGAATGCCGTCACCGACAGGCAGACCTACAAATTCATCACGGAGAACGGAAAGACCTTGAAGATCAATATGAACGCTGTCGCAGACCTCTGCGATCTCACGATCTCAGGCACGAGAGAGGAGCCCCGCTACGCCGTTCGCGGCGGCACGTCGTACGTCAGATTCAAAAGCGGAAGCAGGATCGCGACTGTAAACGGAAAGAATTACGAAATGGACTGCCCCGCAGAATACGACGACGCGGGGAGCCTTTGGATCGACCTCTATTTTGCCGACGATATCCTTGCAGGCGTGACCGTGACGGTCGATCTCAAGACCAACACGCTGACGGTAACGCGCAATACCACCCCCGAGGGCACGGTGCTCTCCCCCGTATACGAAACGGTCTATATCTCTGCGGGCAACCGTACCGAGACCGAGGACGGCGCTTCCGTATCGCTTAACCTCTCCTACAAGACCGACGTCAGTGCGTACACCACGGATCTGTACGTGACGGATCCCTCCTATCTGATCCTCGCAAACAAGCAGAATCCGCTTTTTGAGAATCACGTTCCCGCGGATCTCACGACGTTGACCGTCACCACCACGAAGAGGATCGAGCTTCGCGCGTCAGCCGCGCGTGCGCTCGAAGCGATGTTCGCAGAAATGGCGGCAGACGGTATTACCGACGTTTCCGTCACGAGCGGCTACCGCGACTACGCGTATCAGGCGTATCTCTTCGAATATTATATCGAGCAGGAAATGGCAAAGGGGCTCTCGTACGACGAGGCGGTCGCCCTTGTCGAAACCTACTCCTCCCGCCCCGGATACTCGGAGCATCAGACGGGGCTGTGCGTCGATTTCTGGTCCTCCTCGATGACCGATCTCACGAACGAGCAGTTTGAGCCGACCGAGGCGTGCACGTGGCTACGCGAGAATGCGTGGAAATTCGGCTTCGTTCTGCGCTATCCGTCCGATAAGACCGAAACAACGGGCTACTCCTACGAATCCTGGCATTACCGCTTCGTCGGCATTGACGCGGCAAGCGCGATGCAGGCACACGGCTGGTGCTTTGAGGAGTATCTCGAGAAGCAGTAAATCGCATAACAAGAAGGGGGTATCTCAAATGCGTTTCGCATTTGGTAGACACCCCCACGGTTTTTCCTTTGGTGGCTGAACACCGCCATTTTCGAACGGGCTGTCTTTTTGAGACAGCCCGTTTTGCTTTTTATGCGTATTATGCGGTCATTCCGTTGCGCCTTCCGGCGGTGCCTCTCTCCACGATACGATATTGAAGATCCGTTCGTGCTCGGTTTCCGTTACCGTGAGAGCAAGGCGATCGCCTGTCTGTATCAGGATCAGCGTCTCGTCGTCCCGGAACGAGCCCTTGTAGACACGTCCGTCCTCTGCGGTGATATAGAGCACCGAATTGCCGTCAACTGTGACGACGCGAACGTCGCTTACGACGATCGACACTGTCTCCGCGTCTTCCCCCCCGGACACGGGAGGCTTTTCCCCTTCGGACGGATCGATCACGCCGTTCTGCACGAGAAGCGCCTTATACTGTGCCATAACCTCGTCCTGCGTTGCACCCGTCGCGACGATGCTGTAATTCTCCACGTTCACGAGCGCGTAGAGCTTCACGATGCTGTTCGCATCCTTCAGCACCATAATATAGGTCGCCTCTCCCGAGATATTGACGAGCGACGGGAAGGATGCCGTGTATCCCTTCTCCTGCACCTCGCCCTCGGCGGCGCCCATCGCGGAATACTCCTCCGCGCCGACCACGGGATAGAACTTATATTCGCCCGTACGTGCGTTGCTGATGATGAAGCCGATGTTGGATTCATCCGCCGTAACCGACGTAACGCCCGTGAAATACCAGACGTCGTCCTCGATCACGATATAGCCGAAATCGTCCGTCGTCTGCTTGCATCCGACGTTTCCGATCACGCTGTTCCAGTAGCCGCCCGAAAGAAGTCCGTTCCAGTCGTACTTCTCGCAGGCGAGATAGCCGTTATACACACAGTCGATCCAGGCAGGTGCCTCCGAGACGGAAAGAAGCTCCGACGAGCCGTCGCAGGGATTAAAAACGATCACCTCGGTGACGTCCGACGCACCGAACATCATCACCTGCGGCTTCAGGCAGGACACGATATAATAGGGATTTCCCTCTTCGTCGATCTCGAAGGAGACCGTGTCAAAGATCTTGGTCGGGTAATCGAAGCGGAGCTTTCTCATAAGATCGTCCCCGAGATATCCGCTGTCGGCGTAGCGCATCGGCTTTTCAAGCTCAACGTACTCGGCGCTGTTCTTCACGGGATCGACCATTACGTAGCCCGGAATGCCGCTGTCCCTGTTACCGATCCACTTGAAGAAGCCGAGGTATTCGAGATTTGCGACCTTCTTCGGCGAGCGAAGATAGTTGATCTGCGTGTAGTGCGGCGCAACGCCGTACTGCGAAACGACGCTTGCAAGCGAGCCGAGCGTGCGGTTGCCGATCACGGAGGCGGTATCGGAATCCATCAGGGCGATGTTCGTCACCGTATCGGTCTCGGGCATATCCTCGTGAAAGACCGCCTCCTCCACCTTGACGATCCCCGCATACGCCTTCGCGTGAAAGAGGGTCGAGGAGATGAAGCTTCCGATCAGCACTACGGCGATCGGTGCGAGGATCGCAAGAACTGCAAGGAGCGGCAGCCTCAGCCTTCCGCCCCCGAGCCTCAGGCGCTTTTTCCCGCCGTTTTCGTGAACGATCCGTTCGGGGGCTCTCCTTGCGTTCAATATGCAGAACGGGATCACGAATGCGGCGATCAGAAAGGCGAGAAAGACCCAGAAGCCCTCCGCCTGCAGATTCAGCGGCGGCAAAACGAGATAGTAACCGATCCCTCCGACGAGCAGCGCGACGCCGAGGGACAAAAGAATGTTACGGACAAGATGCTTTTTCATACTTACCTCCTATGGTTTAACGACGAAAAGCTTACGCAATCATTATAACACGGTCACTTGAACTTGTCAAGCAGTTTTCAAATTGTTTTGGCGTTTTTTTTGCGAGGAGCTCCGATGCAGGTCGGTGCTTTTTTTGCAGGACGCCGTCCTGCACAGAACCGCTCCAACAGAAAAGGCAGCACCCGGAAGAGCCGAGATGCTGCCTTTGTATTCCGATTATTTCGCCATACGTTCCGCAGCTCTCTTTGCCGCCGTCAGCGTATTGCGCATCAGCATCGCAATCGTCATAGGTCCGACGCCGCCCGGGACGGGGGTGATCTTCGATGCCTTCGGCTCGACCGAGGCGAAATCCACGTCGCCCGTCAGCTTGCCGTCCGCACGGCGGTTCATACCGACGTCGATGACGACGGCGCCCTCCTTCACCATATCACCCGTAATGAAATCTGCCTTGCCGATCGCAACGACAAGAATGTCGGCGTCAAGGCATTCCTTCTTCAGATCTGCGGTCCTGCTGTGGCAGACCGTGACCGTTCCGCTTTCGTGCAGGAGCAGCATTGCCATCGGCTTACCGACGATGTTCGAGCGTCCGATCACGACGCACTTCTTCCCCGATACGACGACGCCCGAGCGGTGGAGCAGCTCCATCACACCCGCAGGCGTGCAGGGGAGATAGTCGTAATCCCCGATCATAATGCGTCCGACGTTCACGGGATGGAAGGCGTCGACGTCCTTCGCGGGGTCGATGCGGAGGATGATATCATTGTCCGAAAGGTGCTTCGGAAGGGGCAGCTGAACGAGGATGCCGTGAATGCCGTCGTCGGCGTTCAGCCTGTCGACGAGTGCGTTCAGCTCCTCCTGCGTGGTGCTTTCGGGCAATTCATATACGTCCGAGCGGAAGCCGCATTCAAGCGCCGCCTTGTGCTTATTTCGTACGTAGACCTGCGACGCGGGGTTCTCCCCGACGATGATGACAGCAATGCCGGGCTGTACCCCCGTCTCTGCGATCAATTTCGCGGTCTCCTCCGCGATCTCCCTGCGGTTCAGTGCCGCGATTTCTTTTCCGTTGATCAGTTCAGCCATTTTCCTGCTCCTTTTCTGTTTGTTCCGTTTGTTCTTCGGTGTTTTCGGTTACACCCTCATTTTTTTCCTCGGATCCCATAGGCGGGGTATCCGCTTCGGCGCGCTCTGCCGTCTCCTTCCCCGCAGGGGCGGTCGGCTCGGCTTCTCCCGTCCTCTCGTTGCTTCCTTCCGTTTTGCCCGCTCCCGCCACTGCGATCGCCTTCGTTTTCGTGCAGAAGGAGCAGAGGTTTTCAAATTCCACGCCCCTTTTCCTGCGCACCCACATCACGATGAGGAGCGCGAGGGAGGCGGCAAAGGACAGGAATGCGACGAGCTGGGAAACTCGGATCATCGTGTCTCCGAGGTAGAGGCTGTCGGTGCGGAGCCCTTCGATCCACATTCTGCCGAATCCGTACCACACACCGTAAAGGAGCACGATCTGTCCGTTATACCGCTTCTTTTTATAGAAGAGATTCAGAAGCACGAAGCCGAGGATGTTCCAAAGGGACTCGTAAAGGAAGGTCGGATGATAGTAGTGCATCTCGACGGTGCTGTCCATATTCGGGAGCAGTCCCATACGGAGGAAATAGAGTGGGCTTCCCGCGGCAACCTCGTAGCCGTACGCCTCGGCATTCATAAAGTTGCCCCATCTGCCGAGCGCCTGCGCGATCATCACACCGGGGGCGACCAGATCGAGAACCTTCCACAGGTTCATTTTTTTGACCTTACAGACGCCGATGATCGCACAGATGCCCGCGATCAGTCCGCCGTAGATCGCAAGACCGCCCGAGCGGATATTGATCACGTCAAGAAAGCCGTCGAATTCACCGGGTGACATCACGACGTAGTAAAGCCGTGCGCCGAGTACGCCGAAGAGGATGATGAAGATCATCAGGTCGAGCAGATCGTCGACCACGATGCCCTCGTTCCGCTTCGCGCGGAAGCAGGCGTAGAGAAACGCCACGATAAAGCCCGTCGTAATGATGAGGGCGTACCACATAATGTCGATCCCATCACCGATCGGCAGCGTGAACGCCACGGGATTGACCTCAAACGGCTCGATTCCGAGCCCGGGGAATGCTATCGTATTCATAGATTCCTTCACCTCCGAAATTTCTATTCATCCGTGTCAAGCGGCGACACGACCGACAGGGCGAACGCCTCGTCGGGGAACGCCTCGCACAGCAGCGCCTCGACGTCTTCCTTCGTAATGCGATCGAAAAGCTCGACGTATCCGAAGAGCTCGTAATCCGCAAAAACGTAGTCGAGAAGCATCTCGGAGACCGTTTTCGTGCTGTCAAAGCTCTTGACCGCCTTTGCGTAAAGCACGCGCCGCGCTCTCTCGAACAGTGCGTCGTCGACGCCGTTTTCCGCCGCATCGTGAAGGGTCCTTTTCACCTCTCCGAGGACGTAGTCGCAGTCGTCGCTCTCTCCCGCGATCTCAAAGAACGCGTAAAGAGGCGTCGCGCCGTACGCCGCCGAAAAGCCCGGCGATATGACCCCCGCGTCAAAGAGGCGGTTATAAAGCTCGCTCGACGTTGAAAAATACATTTCCCTGATGACCGTCATAAGCGCATCGCGCCGCATCCGCTCCCTCGGTGGGAGGGAGACTGCCGCGTGATCCTTGATGCCGATCACGAAGAGCGGCTTTCCGACGGGCATTTTTTCTTCGACGCGCGGAAGAAGGACCGCCGCCGTTTCATTCTTGTTTTCGTCGCGCGGGATCACGGAGCGGGGCTCGGGTCTCTCCGATGGGAGAATGGCATCGACCGCCTCGATCACGTCGCGAAGCGTGATATTTCCCGCGATGACGAGCGCCATATTCTGCGGCGTGTAGAACGCCCGACAGCATTCGTACAGCACCTCGGGCGTGATGCGCGAGATCGATTCCTCGCTTCCGCAGATCTCGTTTCGGATCGCGTTCTCTGCGTACATCGCGCGGAGCAGATTCATAAAGCACCGCTCGGCAGGGCTTTCATCGTTCATACGGATCTCCTCCGCGATGATCCCCTGCTCCTTCCTCACCGACGCATCGGTAAAATACGGCGCGGAGACGAAGCTGAGGAGTGCCCTGAGGCATTCGGGCGCCTTCTCGGTCGCGTGGAAGAGATACGCGGTCTTATCCCACGAGGTATAGGCGTTTGCATCGGCACCGAGCTCGGAGAACAGGAGGAAGGCATCGCTTCCGTCCGCCTCCTCGAACATTTTGTGCTCGAGAAAATGCGCACATCCGTCGGGAAGCACGGTCTCCGTCTCCTCTCCCTCGTAGCGAAACGCCGCATTCGCGGCGCCGAAGCGCACGGCATAGAGTGCCGAGACCGTTGAGTGATCCTTCGGGAAGAGATAGATCGGAAGTCCCGAGGGATGCGTCACGCGGTAGTACCGCTCTGAAAGGCGATCGCTCCGAAATTCCTCGGCTATGACGGGAGTGCCGTCGGAAAAATACAGGCATTCGTTCATTCGGTGTCCTCCTCTGTGCCGTCCGTCCGCGTTCCCGCGAGGAAATAGACCGAGGACAGCGAGACGCTCTGTGCGTATCGCACGACGTCGTCAAGCGTGACACGGGCGATCTCTCGCCTCGTCTCCTCGGGCGTCACAGAAACGCCGTAGATCCCACGCGCGAGGAAATAGCTTTCGATCGACGAGGCGCTGTCGTAAAGGCTCGTATAGACCGACGAAAGATAGCGCCTTGCATATTCGAGCTCCTTAACGGAAATATGCCCGCGGCGCATCTCCTCGATCTCGTGAAGGATCGCCGCCTCGGTCTCTGTGCGGTTCTCCAGCCGAATCCCCGACGCGACCGAAAAATATCCCTTATAAAAATCGAGCACCGACGAACAATAATAGCAAAGGCTCTTTTTTTCACGCACGTTCGTAAAGAGCTTCGACGTCGGAGAGCCGCCGAGGATCTCGTTATACACCATCGCCGTGTAAACGTCGGAGGAGCGGAGATCCGCCCCCGACGAAAAGGTCAGGACAAGCTTGCTCTGCGGCACGGGGAGGGATTCCTCAAAGCGGCGCGTCGGCGAAGGGCTCGGCGCGTATTGCGGCGGCGTATCCATCGGGCGCACGTCTCCCCTTTGGGATCGTCCGTCCGCCTCTCGGAAGCAGTCCGAGATCAGCTCTGCGACCCGCTCCCCCTCGGATGAACCGACGTAGAAAAAGCGGAGAGAGGCACGCGGGAAAACGTCGTGATACCGCCGTGTCAGGATGTCGGGCGTCATTTCCCCGACACCGTCTGTCGTTCCGAAAAAGGAAACGCCGTGGGGGGAATCCCGAAAGGTCAATTCGCGGCTTCTCTGCTCCGCATAGGCGGCGGGCTGATTCCTTTCGTCGCGGATCGCGTCGCACTGCACGGTCTTTTCGCGCTCGGTATAGTCGCTTCGCAGGAGTCGGTTTTCGTCGTAAAGCGGTGCGTAAAGGCTGTCCGCAAGCATCTGTACGTTCTCTCTCTCGATCGCGCGACCATCGCTTAAAGGCAGAAAGGCGGGATCAACGAAATACGCGCCGCTCCCGAGGATCTGCAGGTCCCCCATACGGTAATTACGCGAGAAGAGCGTGAGATCGTACAGCTCGTCCATACGCCGATTGAGGTCGAGGAGGGTCGGATGCTTCGCGCTTCCCCGCCCGAGAACGCCGAGAAGGAGAGTATTCTGCGGCGACAGGACGGCATCCGCAAGAAGGGCGGTCGAGACGGTCAGGCAAGCGGTCTTGAAGCGATCGGTCGTCAGTGCCGTGAGCGTCATTCCGTCCCCGAGGTCATACTGCTTCGGAATCATTGAATAACCCCTTCCCCGTCGGGCGAACAATCTGTCGTGCCGCCCGAAAAGCCGTTCGGGACGAGCGGAAGATCGGAGATCGACAGCGAGAACACCGTCCGCTGGGTATCCATCCCGCGCACCTCGATGATGTAGTCAAGCTCGAGCGTACCGCTCGTGAGGAGCTTGTTCTCTACCCTGCGCGCGTAGGATGCGATCGAAAGCCCGCGCTTTCCGTCCGAAAAGAGCGACTGAAGTGCGCCGATGTGGTAGTCACCGATGTGGTGCCGCCCCTCCTCGAAGGAGAGCGTCATCTTCATCATCCCCGTGCGCGTGAGCGTCAGGATACTCGGGCGATTCCTTGAGAATACGAGCGTGGTCCTCGTGTCCTCAAGCCCCTCGGCGCCCGTCTCCATATAGGAAAGCTCGCAGAGATTCCCCTTGACACGAAGCCGTCCCTCAGTCACCATCTCGAAGGGCTCGCCCGCGTCTCCGCACGCGGCGGCGTCGTAAAGATCCTCCCCCTCGTCTCCGTCGCACGGAACGCCCGCCTCCTCAAGAGCCTCGAGAAGCTCCTCGGCAGCCTCGCGCATTTTTTTGATCCGCTCGGACAGCGATTCTCTGTAATCGTATTGCAGTGACCGAACGTGAACGCGTACGTCTCTCTCCTCGGTCATCCTCGTTTCGATAGCCATCGTTTGATGCTCCCTTTCCGCCCGCGGGAGGCCCCCGCAGGCGTCCCGCCGCCCGCGGCGGGATCTGCTTTTTTATCCTTATTAGTATAGCACATTCCCGCTATGCTGTCAAGTCCTTCGGGGGAGGCTATGAAAGAAGGATACCCCCTTCGGGGACGCGAAGCGGGTGAGAGGGCAAATCGACTTATTTTTTGAGCAAATACGAACATTTGCCTATAAATCAGTCATTTTACACGCAATTGACTGTTGTAAGAATGGGCGATTCGGTATAAAATAATGTTGGATGTGGTATTCAATACTATATTTGATAGTTGATACATCTTGTTCATACGGCGTGTGCCCTACATACTATAAAAAACAAATCGTCGGTGCCGCCTCGGTACTTGGCAGAATGAGGTTTCAAAATGATAAATGAGCTCAGAAATCCCGAAAAAGACAAACAGACAGCCCTCGGGCAGGTCGCACGCATCGTGCGCATCGTCACGGTCCCGCCCCTTATGGTCGCGGCGATCCTGACGCTTCTGTGGTTCCAATCTCCCGCGCTTTTCACGGCGCCGTCGGAGCTTTTCCTCTCACAGTGCTTCCTTGCCCTCTTCCCCATCCTCGCCTATCCGCTTTCCTACGCAATCCCCGCGATCCGCAGAAAGGGACGCGACGGTCAGCGCAGTCTCGCGATGTACCTCTCGGCGGCAGGGTATCTTTCCGCCGTTCTCTACGGCATTCTCGCCCACTGCACCGAGGAGCTGCGGATCATTCACCTGACCTATCTCCTCTCGGTCGTGCTTCTGCTCGTCCTCAATAAGGTCATTCGCGTCCGCGCAAGCGGTCACGCGTGCAGCGTGTCGGGTCCGATCCTTCTGCTTTGCCTTTACGTCGGCACGGTCGGTGCGATCACGGGCGTGCTCCTCTGGACGGTCATCTTCTGGGCATCTCTCCGCGGCAAGCACCATACCCCGAAGGAATACCTCATCGGCTCGGGTGTCCCGATCGTCGCGTATATGCTCTCGTATCTCGTGTATATGCTCGTGTGAGCCTTCAGTCATAACCACCGGCTAAGCCGATGGCTTGCTCAGCCCTATAAGGGCATGTTACTGGCGGGGCTGAAAGCCCACTGAAATGTCCGACACATGCAAACCTGCCCTACTGCCACAAATGTGGCGACTATCTTAGCCTCCCTTGTGTAAAGGGAAGTGGCACGGCTTACCGTGACGGAGGGATTGTAAAAACACTCTCAAACACCCCCTCAGTCAGCTTCGCTGACAGCTCCCCTTACACAGGGGAGCCTACCGCTGCGGCGGGATTGCGGGGCGGCAAAAGCCTCTATGGAACCACCCGCTTAGCGGGTGGTTTTCGTTATACAATAATTAACCCGACAGATTATTAAAAAGTCTGTCGGGTTTATATATTGCCCCAAAAACGGAATTTCTATGATCCCTGCCCTTTTATAGGCGGCTCATGAATTTTTCCTTTTTCTCGAGCACCCTTTGCCTTTGCTCCTCGTTCATACGGTTAAATTTTATGAGTGTCCTTTTGATCTTTTTGTTTTTGGACAACCGCTTGATCCGCCCAACCTGTAGCGGGTATGTAAGGATCAGCTGCAGCCCCACGTCGGTGAGAGCGATCTTTCTTGACGTGGATATAACCGCTTTTCTGTTCAATTCAAAAGCATCCGAAAGATCAAAGCGACATCCGCTATAGGAGGCCTCAAAAAACATATATGCCATTGGGAGCAGCCCGAGCAGATCAAATCGGTCAAACGTACCGAACACGTACTCTTGCTGACAGAGAAAGATCGTATTCCCGTCTTTTAGGCCCGATACCCTGTATTTGCACCCCACGCGAAGCATCGTCGAATCAGCAAACGAAAGCATTGCGTTCCCAATTTTTTTTGCAAGTCTGTCCTTCCGGTCCGTGATCTCCATTTCCGACATAATTGCCTTGTAATCCGCCATCTGCGGCAGAACGGTCAGCTCAAAATCGCCGCTCTTCACGTCGATCTCGAGGAAATCGAAGCGTTCCTCGTTCGCCTCGGTCAAGTCGACAAAATACTTGCGGGTTCCGACAGAATCCTTCACGATCACCTCGCAATTATAAATGCTGTTTGCAAAACGCACAAACACGGTCATTTTGTTTCTTCCTCTCGTCGCAGGTTTTGTATTAAGGCTATTTTCCATCTGCATCATCCTCATCATTATATCATAAAATCCGCAGAAAGGCAAGCCAATCTGCGGATTATAGTAAAATGTCAGCAAAAGCCCCGCGTTACGAGCCGTTTCCGTTATGAGCTTTGAGCTTGCGTCGCAAGCGTTATAAACTGCCCGAAGGGCACCATAACTCGGGCGAAGCCCGATCATAACCCATAACTCACCGCAGGTGATCATAGCTGCGTTGTGTTCTTAAGGACACAACGCCTTATCCCCCGAAATCCTCGAGGATCGCTGCGAGCGCCTCGTCGCCGATGACCTCGATGCCGCTGTCAAGAAGCGTACGGTCGCTTTGCGGAAGGGCGAAGGCGGGCGTCGACAGAAGATCAAGGAGCGCGCCGTCCGCGCTGTAAACGCCGATCACGCCCGAGGTCTTGCCGTCCTCGCTCTTCACCGTCTTGACGTAATAGACGGTCGGAGTCTCTGCCTTGTCGGTCTCTGCGCCGCCGTCGGGCCGCTCCGTTCCCGCATCGGTCCCTTCTCCCTCCGTATCGCTGCCGGAGTCGGTATCCGTGCCCGGCTGGACCGCGACGGGAATGTCCGTGTCAAGAGTGACGTCACCGTCTACGGGAAGATCCGCACTCGGGGCATCCGTATTCCCCGTTCCGAGGGAGACCGTGAACCGTCCGACAAGGGCTACGAGCGCGATCGCGCCGAGATAAGATCCGAACAGGATCAGAATATTTTTGGAAAGTTTCATAAATTCCTCCGAAATCTGATTTGAAATTGCAGGAAGGCACGGAATCCTTTGCCCGCGTTTCCTGCCGCTTGCACCTATTATTACCGAGGAATCGCTCATATATGCAAAAATCCGTGGCACAATAACCGTGCGGACATTACCGCACATTTTATATAAAAGCAGGACGGAGATATGAAGCATCGGAAGGAACGGAAGAACGGAAAGCAAAAAAGAGAGACGGAATACGGAGCGCTCAGACAAAAGCCGCGCCGAGTAGCACGCGCGTTTTTCCTCTCGCTCCTCGCGCTCCTTCTCGCAGTCGCGACGGTCGGCGGAGCGCTCACCGCGATCGGTGCTCTTTACGTCGAGTACCATCCCGATCGCTTCGCGGTCGATCTCTCCCTCTTTTCGTCAGAGGGAAAATACGGTGCGGCAGAGCTATATTATTTTGAAGGCGGAGCGAAGGACGGTACGGTCGACCTCGAGCGTGCGGCGCTGTACGCGACACTGTCGGGGGGCGAAAGATCCGTGTACGTTCCCCTCTCCGAAATCCCGAGGAATCTGCAGAACGCCTTCGTTGCGATCGAGGACAAGCGCTTTTACACCCACCGCGGCGTCGATCTCCGAAGAACCGGAGCGGCGGTGCTGAATTATCTATGCAGAAGGAGCGTGAGCTTCGGCGGCTCGACCATCACCCAGCAGCTCGTGAAAAACGTCACGGGGGAAAATGCGAAAACGCCGATGCGAAAGATCACCGAGGTCTTTCGCGCCCTTGATCTCGAAAGGAATCTCGGGAAGGAGGAGATCCTTGAATGCTATCTGAACGTCATCAGCCTTGCGAACGGATGTCGCGGCGTCGGGAGCGCGGCGCTATTCTATTTCGGGAAGGAGCCGATGGAGCTTACCCTCTCCGAATGCGCCTCGATCGCGGCGATCACGCAAAATCCCACGCGCTACGATCCGATCCGCCATCCCGAAAGCAACAAGACACGCAGGGATAGTATTCTCCGTGAAATGCTCCTGCAGGGCTATATCGGGGAGGATGAATACCGCACAGCGATCGGGAATCCGGTCAGGGTGGTCGAGAAGCACGGGCAGGACGACACGGACGCGCGTAGCGCGGGAGAGACGTACAATTCGTGGTACACCGATCTCGTTGTGAAGGACGTCATCGACGGACTGTGCGAGGAGTACGGCTACACCCGAGCAGAGGCGTCGCATCTCCTTTACTACGGAGGGCTCCGCATCTATACGCCGATCGATCCCGTGCTTCAGGAGACATTATCCGCATATTACAGCGACGCATCACACTTTCCGCGCCTTGAAAACGGCAGGGCGCCCGAATGTGCGATGATCGTCCTCGACCCCGAAACGGGCAATATCCTCGCCGTTGCGGGTGCGATCGGAGAGAAGCGCGGCGACCGCGTTTACAGCTACGCGACCGACGCGAAAAGACCTCCCGGATCGGTGCTGAAGCCGCTGTCTGTCTACGCCCCCGCGCTCGAATGGGGGGCGATCCAATACGCGAGCGTTTACGACGACACGCCCGTCCGCTTCGTGCGGCAGGCAGACGGACGGTACGTCGCGTGGCCGAAAAATGCCTCGGGCGTCTACCGCGGGAAAGCGTCGATCGACTACGCCGTCAGCCATTCCCTCAACACCGTCGCTGTGCGTGTGCTTGAGGAGATCGGGATCGACCGCTCCTTCGATTTTCTGAAGAACACGCTCGGGATCACCTCCTTGAGGGACGGAGAAAACGGCGTGACCGATCGCGGCACCGCCGCACTCGCGCTCGGGCAGATGAATTACGGCACGACGCTTCGGGAGATCACAACAGCCTACACCGCGCTGGCAAACGGCGGAATCTTTCGGAATTCGCGCTCCTTTCTACTCGTCACCGATCCGTCGGGTCGAGTGCTTCTTGAAAACGGGTCGGTCGTACGCCGCGCGATCTCCGAATCAAACGCCGAGCTTATGACAAGGCTGCTCGAAAACGTGACGGGAAGCGGCACCGCGCGGTCACTCACCCTCACAGACAGCGTTTCGGTCGCAGGCAAAACGGGAACGACACAGTATAGCTTCGACCGATGGTTCGTCGGCTATACCCCCTCGCTGCTTGCGGGCGTGTGGTACGGTTGTGACTATCCCGAGTCTCTGTCGGAGCTCAGCCGAAGCCCCGCGCTCTCGGTGTGGGACGGTGCGATGCGGGCACTTTACGAGACCGATTCCCCTGCGGTCGATCATACAAGGACTGCCTTCCGTTATCCCCATCTCCGCGCCGTCCGTGTTTGCGCCGATTCGGGACTTCTCCTTCGTGACGGATGCCTCTCGGACGTGCGCGGAAGCCGTTCATCCGTAGCGTTTTTCACGGACGGCACCGTACCGCACGAGCTCTGCCCCTATCACGGGAAGGAGACGGGAGCATCGTAGGCGACGAGATGGTGAATGCCGTTTGGCGTCCCGAAGGGAGAGCCTTTGCCGAGCCTTAGCTTACACAAGCCTCTCCCACTTTGGCGCGGAGTCCGTCAAAAAGCACACTGTTCACAGAAAATTTATAAAATTTCGGTGCAAACTGCACACTTTTTGGTGCTTCCCTGCTTGACGAATCCTCCAAAAAAAGGTATAATAATAACAACATCTTTACCTTTTAAGGAGGATTCTATTATGAAATTTCTGAAGCTGATTGCCCTTCTGACGGCACTCGTTCTGATGCTTTCCTTTGCCGTAGCCTGCGATTCGGGCGACGAAGGCGGCGGAGACGCAGAAACGACCGCAGGTCAGGGAGGCGGCGACGAGGAGGGCGACGGCACCACCGCTGCATCCTTCATCACCTCGATCAAGGTCGTAGCACTCGACGAAGCGGGCAAGGAGGTCACCGTCATCGACGAGGAGGAGGCTCTCTACAACGGACTCAAGGCACACAGCGAGCTCACCATCTTTGAGATCGTTTCGGACTACTGCTCCGACAACGACATTGCGTGCGTGCTCGACGAGGACACGGGCAGACTTGTTTCGATCGACGAGTACTCGGTCGAGGAGGGTGGCTTTATCTGGACCTACGAGGTCGACGGAAAGGCGCTTTCCGACTATGATGCGGCAATCGCAAACGGTGCAGAGATCGTTATCACGATGGTAGAGCACTAAGCGACCGTTGAGCAATAAAAAAGAAAAGGAAGTCGTCTCTGCATTCTTAGCGGAGAAATGACAGACACAAAAATTTCGGCAGAGAACTTGTTTTCTCTGCCGATTTGTGTTATAATGGAACCAACGAAAAGCCTCCCTCCGAGAGGGAGGTGGCACGGCGTAGCCGTGACGGAAGGAGCCTGCGTGACTTTGGGGTTAAATTAACTTTATTGTAACGCACTCTCCCTCAGTCACCTTCGGTGACAGCTCCCTCCCGGAGGGAGCCTTGGGATGCGGGCAACCTTAGGGGTATGGGCTTTGCCCTATGCCTTTGTAATACAAAGGCGAAACTGGCGATAAAGCAGGAGAATAAATAGGAATTTTATAGAGGAGGCATTTGTATGAAAAAGTTAATAGCATTGATTTTAGTATTGGTTTGTGTATTATTCTTGATTAGCTGTAGCCAACAAGGACAACAAGTCACAACAAATCCAACTCCTATTATAAAACTGGATATTACGGTGTTGACAGCATGGTTTGATAGCGAGGAGTTTATCCCCCCAATCTCCCAATCCAAAATGATCGAAAAAATGGACACATACACATATAACGGCAAGTCAATATACGATGCTACCCTCGGATTTCACTATGATGGACAATATGGTGGCGGCTATGCTGCAAACGGTGAGAGTTTTGGTTTCAGCAATGACTATACAGCATCCAAAGACGGAAAGACCGCTGAGTATACCAATTCTTTCCACACCAAAGTGCCACTCGATGGTCTCACACTTCCTTTTGGAATTGAATTTGATGACGCTCTCGGTGATGTAATGGCAAAGCTGGGAACTACCATAAGGCTTCCTGCAAATTTCGCACCCGATGGCGATGCAGATAATACGATGACGCTCTATAAGGATGAGCGTTATACACTGATTTTTAAGGATTTGACTCTCTCAAAAGAACCGATTACAACAGATAGCCCTTATGAGTTGATTTTTACGGAGAATTACACATTTACACGTGAGAATGACAGAGTGTCTATTGTAACACGTACAATCAAATTGGCATTTGCGAACGACGAGAAAGCGCTTTGCGAATTTAACATGAAAATTCAAGAGAACTACAATCTAAAGTGAGTTTTAAAAATTCCAATTTATCGAACAGAACAAAACTAACGCCGGCAGATTTTCTGTCGGCGTTAATATTTGTTTACAGCGTATCAAATTTTTCTTATCCGTAGGGGAGACCTGTGGTCTCCCGCGGGCGAACACAGTTCGCCCCTACCGTGTATCAGGCAAACTTCCTTATAAGAACCAGCCTTTGGGCTTCCTTTTCTTTTTTATGGGAGCGGGTGGATTCGTGACCACTTACCTCGCGCAAGCGCGAGGCGGCAAGCACGTCCTTCGTTTTCTGAAAACCCTTCTTTTCTGCGCGCTTGCATCGTGTCCTCAAGCTACCGTTCAATAAAAAATAAAAGGAAGTCGTTGACTTCCTTTTCTTTGGGTGGATTCGTGACCACACGTCTCGCGCGAAATAAAGTCGAAAGCCTTTCCTCCCCTTCCGCGAGACTGCGAGTTTGCCCTTGGGCAAACATCGCTGTCGGTGGTCTTCTACACGACACACGATAAAAAATAAAAGGAAGTCGTTGACTTCCTTTTATTTTTTATGGGAGCGGGTGGATTCGGACCACCGAAGCAATCGCAACAGATTTACAGTCTGCCCCCTTTGGCCACTCGGGAACGCTCCCATATATAATATTCCGGTTTCTTTAGGTGGAGCTGGTGAATGGAGTCGAACCATCAACCTGCTGATTACAAATCAGCTGCTCTGCCATTGAGCCACACCAGCATCCCTGCGGTTGAGGACGGCAAGCCGCCGCGTCACTCACCAGAACGAATGCTATTATACCACGAACCGATTTTTTTGTCAACCCCTTTTTTTGAAAAAATGCGGACAAATCGAAAAAATTTGCGTTCTCACCGAAACCCCTTGCCAAAAGCACCTACATTTGATATAATAATCTTGCCTTTCATATCATACCCGAAGATGAAGCACGCACAAAGGCGGCTTGCCGTTTTGATCGCAGATCTCGCGTAACCACCTGTAAGCACCCTATGGCACCTGCCGCAATTCTACCGAAAAAAAGGAGCTTCTATGACAATCGTATTACTCACCGCACTCGGCGTCGGCGGGGCTACCGTTCTCGGCGCAATCATCGGATTCCTCTTCAAAAAGACGTCGCATCGCTTCAGCGATATCGTCCTCGCCTTCGCGGCAGGGGTGATGCTGTCGGCGGCGGTGCTCGGTCTGATCCTGCCGTCCCTCGAATACGGTATGCCCTTCGGCACGCCGCTCGCGCTCCTTATGACGGTCGCGGGCATCTTCGTCGGCGCGCTTTGCCTGAATCTCACCGACCGTCTCGTCCCGCACCTGCACAAATTGACGGGCGGCGACACGGAGACGCACAAAAGCTCAAATCTCAGCAAGGTGATGCTGTTCGTTATGGCGATCGCCATCCACAATCTCCCCGAGGGGATCGCGGCGGGGGTCGGCTTCGGCTCTGACAACGTGGCACACGCCCTCACGATCGCGGGCGGTATTGCGCTCCAGAACATCCCCGAGGGAATGGTCATCATCGCGCCGATGCTGTCGGCGGGCGTATCGCGCGGGCGCACCCTTGTGATCGCCCTCCTCACGGGGCTCGTCGAGGTCGTCGGGACGCTGATCGGCTACTTTGCGGTCAGCTTTTCCACGGTGATCCTGCCCTTCTCCCTTGCGTTTGCGGGTGGCACGATGCTGTACGTGATCAGCGATGAGATGATCCCCGAAACACACGCCCACGGTAGCGAGCGCGGCGCGACCTATGCGATCCTTGTCGGCTTCTCTCTGATGCTCGTAATGGACGTTCTGCTCGGATGACTGCGGGGCGTGCGGATGCTCTCCGTATATTCGGGGACGCCGTAACGCAAAATAAAAGAAGCAGCACTTTTCAGTGCAAGGAAGGATAGATTATGGGCAAAATTCTTTATTACAACGGTCCGATCCTTACGATGGACAGGACCGCACCGCGCGCCGAGGCGCTTCTCTCGGAAAACGGCAGGATCGTCGCGGTCGGCGCCCTCAAAGACCTCGATGCGTCGGGTGCTTCCCGCTTCGACCTCGACGGAAGGACGCTGATGCCCGCATTCGTTGACGGTCACAGCCACGCAGTCGGATACGGCATTGATATGCTCAAAAACTGTAATCTGGCGGGATGCACGAGCTTCGATGAGCTGCTGCAGCGCATCAGAGACTATCGGGAAAGAAAGGGTCTCACACACGGTGAAGCCATCAGCTGTCGCGGCTACGATCCCGAGCTTATACAGGAGAGGCGCCACCCCGACGCGCGAGTGCTCGACACGCTCGGCTTTGACAATCCGATCTGCTGCGTACACCAGTCGGGGCATATCGTCACCTGCAATACGGCCGCGATGAAAAAGGCAGGGCTTCTCGACGGGGAATACGTCTGCCCCTCGGGCGGCTTTGCGGGAAGAGACGAAAGCGGTGCGCTCACGGGCTACTTTGAAGAAACCGCGAAGGGATCCGTTATGAAGATCTTTAAGAGCTCCGACCCGAAGGCGGAGGCGCGTGAGGGGATGCTGCTCGCCGAGGAGCTTTATATCAGAAACGGCTATACGACGATCCAGGAGGGCGGCTCGAACGGTGCCTTTCAGATCAACGTGCTCGGCGCGCTTGCGGACGAGGGAAAGCTGAGGGTCGACGTCGTCGCGTATATGACGGCGAAGGCGAAGGAACGAGAGCTCCGCGCGGAGCTCTTACGGAAATTCGGCAGGGATTACAGGAATCATCTGAAGCTCGGCGGCGTCAAAATGTTTCTCGACGGCTCACCGCAGGCAAGAACGGCGTGGCTCTCCTCTCCCTACGAGGGAGAAAGCGAATATTGCGGCTATCCGACGATATCGGACAAGACCGCCCGTCTCCGCGTCGGCGCAGCGCTCGACGAGGGGCTTCAGGTGATGGCACACTGCAACGGTGACGCGGCATCCGAGCAGTTTCTCTCTGCCTTCGAGGAGGAGGCAGAGCGGCGCGGGCTTCTCGGGCGTGATCTCCGTCCCGTAATGATCCACGCGCAGACCGTACGATACGATCAGCTCGAGCGGATGAAGCGCCTCGGAATGATGGCGTCCTTCTTCATCGGACACTGCTACTACTGGGGGGACACGCATCTTCGGAATCTCGGAGAACGCGGCACGCGGATCAGTCCCGCGCGGCGCGCGAGGGCTCTCGGTATTCCCTTCAGCTTCCATCAGGACTGCCCCGTCACGCCGCCCGATATGCTCCATTCGATATGGTGCGCCGTGAACCGCGTAACGAGGAGCGGCACCGTGATCGGAGAGGAGAATCGCCTCGACGTTTACGACGCGCTGATCGCCGCGACGCGCGGCGGTGCGTACACCTACTTTGAGGAGAATACCAAGGGGATCCTTCGGGCGGGCGCGCTTTCGGATCTCATTCTCCTCGACCGCGATCCGACCGCGGTTGATCGTACCGAGATCAAGGACATCCGCGTGCTTTCAACGATCAAGGAGGATCGGGTCCTCTTTGAAGGGTAAAGGGAGCCACGCCCTCCAATGGGTGACCGCTTCACAATAAAATCAGCGAGCACGCCGCGCGGCGTGCTCGCCTTTCTTTACGTCCGTTTATCTTGTGTTACGGATCGGTGCTGTTCAGATGCGCTTTTTTCTGTCGATGAAGAACCAGATCACGAACGCCGCGACTCCGCCAAGCGTTACGCACGAAATGATGCATACAACGGTGACAAAGGTCTGAAGTGCGCTGTCCTTTGCTTCAAGCGCCGCCCTGTTGTCGGCATCTGCCTTTTCAAGTGCCGTCCTTGCCTCCTCGAGATCCTTCTGGAGCGCCTTGACAAGCGCGTCGAGCGTTGCGTAAGCCTTATCTATCTTCTCGGTCAGCTCTGCCTTGTTTGCCGCATCTGCCGCCTCGTGTGCCGCACTTGCCGCCGCGAGTGCGTCGTCCAGATCGTTGAGCTTGCCGTCGAGCTCGGTGTCACCGCTTGCGATCGCCTCGCTCAGAGCCGCCTTTGCGTCGTCGAGGTTCTTCTGAACTTGCTTGATCGCCGCCTGAAGTGCCGATTCTGCGTTCAGGATCTTGAGATCAAGCTCCCGTCTGTTGTCCTGATCCGCCTTTTCGAGTGCCGCCTTTGCATCGGCAAGCGCCTCGGTCAGCGCGGTGATCTTGTCGTCGAGCTTCTTGTCGCCCTTTTCGATCGCCTGATTCAGGTCGATCACCGCGAGGTCGAGCTTCTTGTCGACAGCCGCAATCTCCTTCTCAAGCTCTTCCTTCGCTGTCGTGAGTGCGGTCTCTGCCGCCGCGATCGCCTCCTGCTTTGCAGTCGCGATCAGCCCCTTAACGGTCTCAAGCTGCTCGGCATCCTTCGTGTCGGCATAGTCCTTTGCCGCCCTCTCTGCGTTCGCGATCGCGGTCTCAAGGCTCGATACTGCCGCGTTCAGTGCGGTGGTGTCCGCCTTCTTGCCGATCGCTTCGTTCAGCTCCTGCTTCGCTGTCGTGAGTGCGGTCTCTGCCGCCGCGATCGCCTCCCGCTTCGCAGTCGCGATCAGCCCCTTAACGGTCTCAAGCTGCTCGGCATCCTTCGTGTCGGCATAGTCCTTTGCCGCCTTCTCTGCGTTCGCAATCGCAGTCTCAAGGCTCGATACTGCCGCGTTCAGTGCGGTGATGTCCGCCTTCTTGCCGATCGCTTCGTTCAGCTCCTGCTTCGCTGTCGTGAGTGCGGTCTCTGCCGCCGCGATCGCCTCCTGCTTTGCAGTCGCGATCAGCCCCTTAACGGCTTCAAGCTGCTCGGCATCCTGCGTGTCGGCGTAGTCCTTTGCCGCCTTCTCTGCGTTCGCGATCGCAGTCTCAAGGTTCGATACTGCCGCGTTCAGTGCGGTGGTGTCCGCCTTCTTGCCGATCGCTTCGTTCAGCTCCTGCTTCGCTGTCGTGAGTGCGGTCTCTGCCGCCGCGATCGCCTCCTGCTTCGCGGTCGCGATCAGCCCCTTGACGGCTTCAAGCTGCTCGGCATCCTGCGCGTCGGCGTAGTCCTTTGCCGCCTTCTCTGCGTTCGCGATCGCGGTCTCAAGGTTTGATACTGCCGCGTTCAGTGCGGTGATGTCCGCCTTCTTGCTGATCGCTTCGTTCAGCTCCTGCTTCGCTGCCGTGAGGGCGGTCTCTGCCGCCGTGATCGCCTCCTGCTTCGCAGTCGCGATCAGCCCCTTGACGGCTTCAAGCTGCTCGGCATCCTTCGTGTCGGCGTAGTCCTTTGCCGCCTTCTCTGCGTTCGCGATCGCGGTCTCAAGGCTCGATACTGCCGCGTTCAGTGCGGTGGTGTCCGCCTTGTCTGCAAGCGCCGCGTCGAGATCGTCGATCGCCTTGTCAAGCTCCGCAACCGCCGCGTCGAGTTCATCCTTCTCTGCGTATACGATCTCCTTGAAGGTCGCCGAGACCGTGACCTCTCTCGCAGGCATTACAAAGGTATTGCTTTCGCTGACAGTAACGGGGTCGCCGTTCGCATCGGTGACCGAAAGCGCTGTGAGCTTATAGCCCTCTGCGGGCTCTACGGTCAAGGTAACGGTGTCGCCGCTCTTCGCCGTTGTCGCGTCGGGCGTGACCGTGCCGTTCTGCACAGCGGTCACGGAAACCTGATAGGTAGGCAGCGTGAGCGTCGCAGAAACGTTGAAGCCTGCGAACGTGCTGCCTTCATAATCCGTGGGAACCTTCACCTCGGACAAGAAGCAGCCCCTGAAGGGATCATTCCCTAACGTCGGCTCCGTGGATCCGTAGTAGGTCACGCTCTCGAGAGAGACGCACCCCTGAAACGCATAGTTTCCGATGCTCTCCACACTTGCGGGAATCGTCACGCTTTCTATGGAGGAAGCGCCCCGGAAAGCGGTTGAGCCGATGGAGGTCACACCGTCCTCAATGACTACGTTTGGAAGTAGGATAGAGACAAGGCCGGTGGCTGTCAACGCGCCGTTGCCGTAAATGATCGTTACGTTGTTATCCGTGTCGTTGAAGTAGTAAAGCTCGCCGATTTCACCGGTGGGAACTCTTTCCGCCGCCCCCACGCTGAGCGCCGCCGCGGGAATGAGGCTTGCCACCATCACGATGGCTACGATCAGACTAAGAATTCTTTTTTTCATAATTTTTTCTCCTTACAGAATTGATGTGATGGGAATGATTTCCGTACAGTTTGTATGATATCTGCTACTCGTTTTTCCGTTCTCGGTTCCTCGGGCACAAGCAGATCCCGAACCACTCCTCCCCGCGTCTGAAATGCTGACATTCGAGGCAGAGGGTGTCCGCGTTGCGGGGCGTCTTCCCCGCGTAATGCTCGCACGCATCCTGCATCATCGTGACGAAGGGCTCGCCCTGTTCGGTGTAGATCGGCTCCTTCGTGAAGTCGGGATAGATGATGTCGGGGGCTCTCGCGCGGTCTCTGTCATCATAATATCCGTACCGCAGCTCGAAGGTGCGCCCGAAGGTCGTGATCTCCTTGTAGAGATCGCCTTCCTTTTTTGTGTTTTCCGGTGAGCTCCTTAACATCGATAACTCCTTTCCGCGCCTTTTGAATACCGTTGGCTTTTCTTTGTAGGGACAGGTCTCGACTTGGATCGTCTCCCGTCCTCTTGTCCCAATTATACCACCCCTCTGTCCCTTCTGTGTACTACCCAAAAGCAAAAATTTTGGCTATGCCACACGGGGAAGATCCCGAGAAAGCATAGCCAAATTTTCCGTAAAACGGATATGTATTTTCAGAGATATGCGGCAAATCGGTCACGGCCGACACCGAGCTTATCCGTGACCGCAAGAAGCGCCTGCTTGACGCCCGAGAGCGACATATCGAGGTGATCCGCGATCTCCTGATTTCGCATCCCGAAGGCGGCGAGCTTCGCGACCTCGCGCTGCTTCGGCGTCAGCGTGGTGACGATCGTTCTGCCCCGCACCGCGCCCGACAGATGCGACCAGCCCTCGTTATAGATCTTATGCAGCGCCTTGACCTCCCTCCACGCCGCTTCGTCAATGGGGGCAAGCCGCTTTTCGATCAGCGAATCGAGCGCACGGCAATACTCTGCGAGGAGACCGTAAAGCCGATCGGGGAGAGCAAGGGCGAGCGCACGGTCGATGTGCCGCGTCGCCTCCGCATCGTTGCCGCTGTTGTGGTAGACGGCGGCGCAGGTCATTCTGAGGTAGATCTCCGACATAACGGTGTTCCTTTCCCTTGCCCAGCAGATCATCGGCTCAAGCGTATAAGGAATGGAGGACATCACGTAAAGCCCCGCGGCGCCCTCAAGCTGCATGGAACCCGTCGCAACGGCGTATCCGATGGCGTAGAGATACTTCGCGTAGTACACCTTCGCCGCAGGATAAGCGTCCCTATGGATGGGCTCGAAGCAGCCGATCTTGAACCACGCGGGAAAGCTCTCGACGCTGTACAGCATAATATCCACCGCGCTGAGCGAAAGCTGCATCATATCGCGGTCATTATCGTTTTTCGCGGGTGCCTCCGCGATGTGGATCTTCGCTCGCCGCCACATCTCGATGTCACCCTTCCAAATCGCGCACATCGCAAGGAGCATCCCCGCCGACAGGACGGCGTAGAAGCCCGAATGCTTCTTTAACAAATAATTCGCGCTCTCGTAGACACGGTCGATCTCGCCGCGCGAATAGGCGACCTCGGCTTCAAACAGCACCCGCGCCTCGTGGTTGTAGTCGAGGCTCGCGCCGACCTCGTCCGCCGTGCCGGGGACGCTGTAAAGGTCGCTCATATAGAGGAAGGGCGTTTTGCGCGGCAGGGGCATATCCTCGTCTCTCTCGGCGCGCGCCGCCTTCGTCCTTCCGTCAATGGGGCGCTGAGTCCCGAGCGGGATCAGCCATTCGCGTCCGATTCTGACCGAACCGCGGATCTTTCCGCCCGCGCAGAGTGCCTGCACGCGTCTCGGCGTGAGTCCCCACTCTGCCGCCGCGTCCTCGATCTTGATATATCGCTTCGTTAAATCCTGTATTTCTTCCATTTCTTCTCCGTTTCGTTGCGTCTCAGCGCCCGTTTTCTCCCACATCCTTCGCACGACGAGTGTTATATCGTTCGTTTGACGAAGGATATATTGTTCGTTCACCGAAATATATTGTAGCACGGATGGAGAAATTTGTCAATACCGCGGGGAAAATTTCGGATAGGAGCCGTTCGGCTCCTCACCTACGTAGGATGCAGATCGGCGCGCAGGTGAGCGCTATACGGCTCCTTCTCCGAGGCTCTGCCTTTGCAGGGCTCTTTCCCGAGGCTCTGCCTCGGACTCCGCTCAAGAACCTTCTTGAAAGAAGGTTCTTAAGAATCTCCAAGAACTTTTCGGGAAGGAGGGGGAGAGCATCCGCATTCTCGGTCAAAAATCCAAGCAACCCTACGGATTCTCTCCGTGTCCGACCGTGGACCCCCGAAATTTGAAACGGCTCGATTCTACTCGCCGCTTCAAATTCCACCCCCCATTCGGACGTGAGGAGCCCTCTCCGCATCGCCCGCTCGGCACCGTAGGTGACGGAGAGAGGAAAACGTGCGGTGTCGCGGCTCGTCCCTCCAAAACATAGTCGTCTCGCTCGCTCCCGCGTCGCGATACTCCTTGTTTTGTCACTCGCTCGACTTCGCTTCTTCGCCCACCGGGCGCGCTCATCGAGCTCCCCTTCAAGCCCCGTTTTAGTCTTAGATAGAAAAAGAGCAGGTCTGTTGACCTGCTGTCCAGAGCTTTGGAAACGGGACTTGCCCGCCTGCGGGCGGTGTCGCGGCTCGTCCCTCCAAAACATAGTCGTCTCGCTCGCTCCCGCGTCACGATACTCCTTGTTTTGTCACTCGCTCGACCTCGCTTCTTCGCCCACCGGGCGCGCTCGTCGAGCTCCCCTTCAAGTCCCGTTTTAGTCTTAGATAGAAAAAGAGCAGGTCTGTTGACCTGCTGTCCAGAGCTTTGGAAACGGGACTTGCCCGCCTGCGGGCGGAGCGGTGTCGCGGGAAAACACCACACTGTGGTGTTTTCTAACACGCGACCTTCAAGTCCCGTAAGCATAAACAAAAGGCAGACCGATTGGTCTGCCTTTGTTTATGCGGGAAACGGGACTTGAACCCGTACGGTGTGAACCACACGCCCCTCAAACGTGCGCGTCTGCCAGTTCCGCCACTCCCGCGTATTCCGTCGTGCGCTCTCGCTCACAACGTTATGTATTATACTACAACGACGCCGATTTGTCAACCCCTTTTTTGAAAAAAATTCGGATTTTTTTGCGTTTATTTTTCTCTCTCCTTTTTCCTGCGAAAAAATTTCCCAAACGGCTTGCAAAATGCGCTCTGCGGTGTTATACTGAAGCTACCACAGCGGATTTCATCGCTTTATCAGTAAAGGAGAACCGACAAATGGCTGAATTCAAAATTGAAAGCATCGACAAAAATCTCGTGGTGTCGGACAAGATCAACGCACCCGACCTCGCGCTGTACGATGTGAGAAAGCCCCCCTTCGAGATCTACGGCCTTTATCAGCCCACGACCGAGCCCGCCTTCAAGCGGATGCCCGACAACGTCGCGGCAACGGTCAACAGTGGCGTGAAGCGTCTCGCGCGCCACACTGCGGGCGGTCGCGTGCGCTTTTCGACCGATTCGCCGTACGTTGTACTGAAGGCGGTTATGCCGTCGATCACGCATTTCTCGCATATGCCCCTCACGGGCACGTCGGGCTTTGACATTTACATAGACTCCCCCGACGGCACGGAGAGCCTCTATCACCGCACCTTCGTGCCGCCTCACGGTATGACCGACGGATACGAATCGATGATTGAGTTTTACGAGCCCGGGATCCACTACGTGACGATCCACCTCCCACTTTACAACACGCTGTCGGAGCTTTACATCGGTGTAAAGGAGGGATCAACGCTTGGTGCGGGTGCGCCCTACCGTCCCCTCGCGCCGATCGTTTACTACGGCTCGTCGATCACGCAGGGCGGCTGTGCGTCGCGTCCGGGCAACGGATTTACGAATATGGTATCCCGCGCGCTGAACATCGACCACGTGAACCTCGGCTTTTCGGGCAGCGGCAAGGGAGAAGAGACGATGGTCGATTATCTCGCCTCCCTTGAGATGTCGGCGTTCGTCTCGGACTACGATCACAACGCCCCCGATGCCGCGCATCTTCGCGCGACCCACCAACGGCTCTACGACAGGATCCGCGAAAAGCACCCCGACATTCCCTATCTGATCCTCTCGAAGCCCGATTTTTACAGAGATGCACCGCCGTACGACAATTTTCAGAAAAACGTTGATCGCCGCCGCGTGACGGTCGACACCTATCACTACGCGCGTGACAAGGGCGACCGCAACGTCTACTACATCGACGGTCAGAGCATCTTCCGCGGGCCGTACGAGGATTCCTGCACGGTCGACGGCGCACACCCGAACGATCTCGGCTTCTCGTATATGGCAGATGCCATTGAATGCGTCCTCCGCCGTGTTCTCAGGGACGGGAAGATGTGAATCCGGAATGAGGAATGAGCCTCTTTGGAGCCTCCGCTTGTCGGGTGGATTTCGGAAACCAAAAGCAACAAAAAAACAAAGCCTATCCCTTGTCTGAGATAGACTTTGTCAGTGGTCTGAGGCTGTCTCACTTTAGTGAGACAGCCTCTTTCGATATGATCCACGAGGGATCTTATTATGCGAGATTAGTATACGTCTTCGCCGTCAACAACAACGTTGAGCTTATCGGTGCCCATGGAGTTCTTATTACCCCAAAGGGTCGTTCCGGTGTTGATGCCCTTGTCATTGATCTCGTAGCCGTTTACAACGGTATTGTTTACGATCAGCTCATAGGACTTGCCGTAATCGTTGCCGATCTCGATCGCAGCCTTCAGATCAGTGAGACCGCCGTTGTCGTTGAAGGTACAACCGTCTACGGTAAGCTTAGTATTAGCAGTACCGTAAAGAAGAATTGCTTTACCGTCATTATTGAAGGTGCAGTTATTAAAGGTTGCCGTAGTAGCCCCCCAAGTCCAAACGTTGTATACATCGCCGCTTACATTGAAGGTGCAGTTATTGAACTCGCTGTTGTCGTAAAGAGTATAGACACCGTTGATGGTACAGTTGTTGTAAATACCCTTCATTCTTGCATAACCGGGGAAATAGGTGGTGGAGGTGGTAATCGTAACATTTTCAAAGGTTACAGTAGAACCATCAAAGCTGTAGTCACAATCGCCCTCTGAAGAACCGTCATCCTGAGATGCAACAACGGTCTTACCATTACCGACAATGGTCAGGGTCTTGCCCTTCGCAGAGTCAGGGACGATGTAATTACCGGAGCCAAGGATAACCGTTTTAGCACCGGAAGTCAGTGCGTCGTTCAAGCCACTGTTGTCTGCGGCATAGGTGGCAGCCGTATTTGCATCGTCCTTGAGCTCGTCATTGACGACCGTCCCGCCGCCCCAGTCGTTGTACTTCACGTCGAAGGTTGCTCCCGCGGCAATGCTACTCGCTTTGATGACCTCGTTGCCGTCGTCTCCGCTGTTGACAGCGGCGTTGTAGCAAATGGTGATATGGGAGTCAGCTCCGACATCACCGAAGCGGATGACACGGTCTGCAACGTTTTTCATAACGTTGTTCTTGATGACAAGGTTCTTCAGATCAACTGCGCCACTATGATTCTGAAGAGCGATGGCATTGTGACCGAGTGTGTCGAAGGTATTTCCGATGACGGAAACGCCGTTAGCGTGGTGGACGTAAACACCCTGATAGCAGTTGGTGAAGGTGCAGCCTTCAACAGTGAGATTCTTTACGTTGCCGTTGTTGGCTTCGTTATAGTAACGAATGGCTGCGCCGTTAGCGGAAGCAGTACCACCGGTGGTGAAGGAGCAGTTACGGAAGGCAACACCGTCGACAACAGTGCTTGCATCGGAGGTATTGATGTCGATCTTGCCGCTAAATGCAACGTTTTCGATGCTTACGTTTTTGATGTAAGCGGTGCTGTAATAAGCAGAGCCGGAAGCGTAGTCGATGTCACGAACGTAATCGTAAACGTCACCGTACGAATGACCGGTCGTAAAGCTCAGGCCGGCAACCTTGGCACCATCCTCTCCGACGATCATCAGATCCTCAAGAGTGGTGGTATAACGAGGAGTGGTGTGCCATTGACCGTCTCCATAATGAGCGTTGAATGCTTCGGCATCCGTCGTGGCGAAATCGTGGGTTTCGCAGTAGTATTCAGTATTACTACCGATATACTTGGTGGGTCTTCCCAGATAAAGAACACCGTAATCGCCTGCCTCGAGAACCAGCTTGACGTTCTTCAGGGAAGCGTATTTCCCGTCAAGGTAATCCTGAACGTTGGAGGGATTGACCTTATAGGTGACGACGGGAGCGTCTCCGTCATAATCATTACCGAAGCTATCGCTTTCAAAATCAGCCTGCGTTGCAAACAGATTGATGCCGAGATTGATCGTAGGAACAGCCGCGCCCGTTCTGTAGTTCGCATCGTTGTTGACCGTTGTGGGCATATAAACGACCATCGTTACGATCTTTTCGTCGCTGTCGGTGTCGTTCTTTGGTTCAAGCACGATAACATCAGAATTGTACGCCGCATTCAGTGCGGTCGCAGTCGCGTCAACAGCCGCAACAGCTTCGTCTCTGGTGTAGGTCTGCGCACCGTCGATGATGCCGTACTTGATGAACTGCGAGAGCTTGAATTCCTTGCCTGCCTGATTGACAGAACCAACCTCGCTCGCAATGTTCACGCCAAGCTGATACTTCAGTGCGAGGCTACCCTCGTTCACGACCTTCAGCTTGACAACCTCGGTGTGACCGGGCTCCCAAAGCGCATTCTCCATAAATACGTTGGTGGTTTCGGTTACCTTCGTCCAGTCGGTCTGACCCTCGACCTGATAATACAGCTCGACGTCGAGATTACCCGACCTTATGATGTTGTTCGCGCTCGTCACGGAATCCGTGAACCAAGCGTACGTCGTCCCAAGAAGCATCGAGAAGCAAAGCAGCAGCGAAAGTGCGCTTGCAAGAAGAGCTTTCTTGGTCGTCTTCTTTTTCGTCATTATCATTTCCTCCTATTAAATTT
>JAFVXC010000008.1 GCA_017501345.1 Clostridia bacterium | reverse complement strand
GGGGCAGTCAACGTGAGCGTAGTGACGGTTATCAGTCTCGTACTCAACGTGACGGGTGTTAATTGTGATACCTCTTGCTCTCTCTTCGGGAGCGTTGTCGATCTGGTCGTAAGCGAGGAATTCGTTTGCGCCGTTAGCGATCGAAAGAGTCTTGGTGATAGCAGCGGTAAGGGTGGTATTGCCGTGGTCAACGTGGCCGATGGTACCAATGTTGACGTGGGGCTTGGTACGTTCAAATGTAGCCTTTCCCATTTGAGTGTTCCTCCGTTAAATAAATAATAATTTTTTAATTTGTTTTTTGTGGACGGCGGCTATGCCGCCGTCAATATATCCAGACACGGATAGCAGAAATTATCTGCCTGCGCGCGCCTTGACGATTTCGTCCTGAATGTTCTTCGGAACTTCAGCAAAGTGCGAGGGCTCCATAGAGTAGTTACCACGGCCCTGGGTTGCAGAACGAAGGTCGGTTGCATAACCGAACATCGTGGAAAGCGGAACCTCTGCAATGATCTCCGCAACGCCCTTGTTGTCTTCCATAGAGGATACGTTACCGCGGCGGGAAGCAAAGCCTCCGATAACCGCGCCCATATACTCGGAAGGAACGAGCGTAACGACCTTCATGATCGGCTCGGTAAGAACGGGATCGGCCTTTCTCATAGCTTCCTTGAACGCCATAGAGCCGGCGATCGTAAATGCCATTTCCGAAGAGTCGACTTCGTGGTAAGAACCGTCATAAAGCGTGACCTTAACGTCAACGACGTTATAGCCTGCGACAACGCCGGCCTGCATAGCGCCCTGAATACCCTTGTTTACAGGCTCGATGAATTCCTTCGGAATTGCACCGCCGGTAACAGCATTGATAAATTCATAGCCCTTGCCGGGTTCGTTCGGCTCGAGAATGATCTTAACGTGACCGTACTGACCGGAACCACCGGACTGTCTCTTGTACTTGCATTCGTGGTCAACCTTTCTGCGAACGGTTTCCTTGTATGCAACCTGAGGAGCGCCGATGTTAGCCTCGACCTTGAATTCTCTCTTCATACGGTCGACGATGATATCAAGGTGAAGCTCACCCATACCTGCAATGATGGTCTGACCGGTTTCCTCGTCGGTGTAAACGCGGAAGGTCGGGTCCTCCTCTGCAAGCTTCTGAAGGGCGATGCCCATCTTTTCCTGGTCTGCCTTGGTCTTAGGCTCGATTGCAACGCGGATAACGGGTTCCGGGAATTCCATCGACTCAAGGATGATCGGAGCCTTTTCGTCACAGAAGGTATCACCGGTGGTGGTGTACTTCGTGGAAACGACTGCTGCGATATCGCCCGAGTAAACGACCTCGAGGTCGGAACGCGAGTTTGCGTGCATCTGAAGGATACGGCCGAAGCGCTCCTTCTTGTCCTTCGTGGAGTTGTACACGTTGGTGCCAACGCCGATCGTACCGGAGTATACGCGGAAGAAGCAGAGTCTTCCAACGTACGGGTCGGTCATAATCTTGAATGCAAGTGCCGAGAAGGGCGCACTGTCGTCGGACGGTCTTTCCTCTTCTTCCTCGGTCTTGGGGTTAACGCCCTTGATTGCGGGAACGTCGAGAGGAGAAGGCATATACTCGATGACGTTGTCAAGGAGCATCTGAACGCCTCTGTTACGGAACGAAGATCCGCAGCAGACGGGAACGAACTCGTTGGCAATAGTCGCCTTACGGATTGCAGCTCTGATCTCCTCGATGGTGATCTCTTCACCGCCGAAGTACTTTTCCATAAGAGCGTCATCGGTCTCGGCAACTGCCTCGATGAGCTTCTCGTGGTACTCGTTTGCGAGATCAATCATATCTTCCGGGATATCCTCATCACGGAAATCCTTACCAAGGTCGTCATAGTAAACCTCAGCTCTCATCGTGATCAGGTCGATGATGCCGCGGAAGGTGTTTTCAGCACCGATGGGGAGCTGAATCGGAACTGCGTTAGCGTGCAGTCTGTCGTGCATCATTTCGATAACACGGAAGAAGTTTGCACCGGTGGTGTCCATCTTGTTGACGTACGCCATACGCGGAACCTTGTACTTGTCCGCCTGTCTCCAGACAGTCTCGGACTGGGGCTCAACGCCGCCCTTAGCACACAGCACGGTAACAGAACCGTCGAGAACGCGAAGCGAGCGTTCTACTTCTACGGTAAAGTCAACGTGACCGGGGGTATCAATAATATTGATTCGGTTACCCTTCCAGTAGCAGGTCGTAGCAGCCGAGGTAATGGTGATACCTCTTTCCTGCTCCTGCGCCATCCAGTCCATGGTCGCTGCGCCTTCGTGCGTCTCACCGATCTTGTGCGTCTTACCCGTGTAGAACAGGATACGCTCAGTGGTGGTCGTCTTACCGGCGTCGATGTGAGCCATGATACCGATGTTACGGGTATTCAGAAGAGAATACTCTCTCGCCATTTTGGTCTCCTTTTGGTTTCTGTCGCTGTGCACATTCAAGCGGCACAGCGAAGAACCGTACTAAAATTAATATCTGTAGTGAGCAAACGCCTTGTTTGCTTCTGCCATACGATGGGTTTCTTCCTTCTTCTTGAACGCACCGCCGGTACTGTTCTTCGCGTCGAGGATTTCACCTGCAAGGCACTCTGCCATGGTACGCTCGCTGCGCTGTCTCGAATAATTGATGAGCCAACGGAGACCAAGCGTCTGTCTACGCTCGGGTCTTACGTCCATAGGAACCTGATAGGTCGAGCCGCCTACACGGCGAGCCTTGACTTCAAGCAGGGGCATGATGTTTTCAAGAGCTGCCTTGAACACATCCAGGGGATTTTCACCGGTCTTCTCGGTGATGATGTCGAACGCGTCGTATACGATCTTCTGTGCGACACCCTTCTTGCCGTCGTACATTACGTTGTTGATGAGCTTGGTCACCAGCATGGAATTATACAGGGGATCCGGCAATACTTCTCTCTTCGAAATTTTACCTCTTCTAGGCACTGTAACTTCCCTCCTTCATAAAAATATGAGATCATTGGTACTCGAAAGGCTTCTTCCGTAGCGTGTCCCGCGGAGGCTTGTACATAAACACGAATTTATGAAAATCAAACTACCGTTGACTGCTGTCTTTAGCTTTTCTACCTAATGATAAACAGGCTCTCCTTTTTTGTCCGGGGGATACCGGAATCGTATTACTTCTTGGGAGCCTTTGCGCCGTACTTGGAACGACTCTGCATACGGTTTGCTACGCCCTGAGCGTCAAGCGTACCGCGAATGATGTGGTAACGTACACCGGGAAGGTCACGCACTCTTCCGCCACGGATCAGGACAACCGAGTGTTCCTGCAGGTTGTGTCCGATACCGGGGATATAGGTGGTGGCTTCCAGACCGTTGGTCAGGCGAACTCTCGCGATCTTACGAAGTGCGGAGTTAGGCTTCTTCGGGCTGGTGGTCGATACCTTCGTGCAAACGCCTCTCTTCTGGGGGGAGGGCTGGTTCGTAGGAACGTTATCAAGCGTGTTGAAGCCCTTCTGCAGAACAGGCGCCTTTGACTTGTACTGCTTGTCATGTCTACCCTGCTTGACAAGCTGGTTAAAGGTCGGCATTCTTTCTTTTTTCCTCCATTTCCATAGAATTCGTGTTCTCTGCGGGCGTGGGAGAGAGACCCATTTCCGCGGAAAGTAACGCTCGTGGGCGCACAGTTATGGCATACCCGCAAAACGCTACGATATATTATAGCATTTCCCCTCTTTTTTGTCAAGAACAAGTTTGTCGCAATCAGATTTTCTCCTTTTTGCACAACCAACCACTCGTGTCAAACTGTCGTTTTGTAATTTTTATCAACAAAGGACGGGTAAAATGCCGTTAGCGCGCAGCATTCTATCCGTCCTTTTTCGTTGTTTTGTCGATGAATGGGAGTCTCTTCCCCACTCGGCCCCTCACGGCTCCTCGCAAGGAATGCTGTCCGACGGATGCGATCGGCTTACGCCTCTGCCTCCTCGGATCTCTTAACACCGACGTTATGATAGCAAGCCATACCCGTACCTGCGGGGATGAGCTTACCGATAATGACGTTTTCCTTCAGGCCGAGCAGATGGTCGACCTTGCCCTTGATCGCCGCATCGGTAAGAACGCGGGTGGTTTCCTGGAAGGAAGCCGCGGACAGGAAGGACTCGGTCTGAAGCGAAGCCTTCGTGATACCGAGCAGCTCCGGAACGCCCTCAGCGAGCTTGAGATCATCCTCACCCGCGTCAATGCGTGCCTGAACCTTGTTGTTTTCCTCCTCGAACTCGGTGACGTCCACGAGAGAGCCGAGCAGGAGCTCGGTGTCTCCGTTTTCTTCCACGCGGATCTTTCTCGTCATCTGACGGGCAATGACCTCGACGTGCTTATCGTTGACATTAACCGACTGCGAGCGGTAAACGCGCTGAACCTCGCGCATCAGGTAATCGTAGACGGCGTCAAGGCCGAGGATACGCTTGATATCCGCAGGAGCCTTGTTACCCTCGGTGAGTGCCTGACCGCGTTCGACGCGCTCGCCGTCCTCAATGGCAATACGGACACCGTAGTCCACCGTGTAGCGGACGACCTCGCCCGTTTCCTCGGAATGGATCATAATGTCATTGACGTTTGCCGTTTCGGAGGGCTGGATATGAGCCACGCCGCTGTGCTCGGTGAGGACAGCCGCCTTCTTCGGCGATCTTGCCTCAAACAGCTCCTCGACACGGGGCAGACCCTGTGTAATGTCGGAGCCTGCGACACCGCCCGAGTGGAAGGTTCTCATCGTCAGCTGGGTACCGGGCTCGCCGATTGCCTGAGCTGCGATAATACCGACCGCCTCGCCGACGCTGACGAGCTTGCCGGAGGCAAGGTCGGCGCCGTAGCAGTGAGCACAAATACCGTGCTTTGCGTGGCACTGAATGATCGTACGGATATAGACCTTATCGATACCTGCCGCCTCGATCTTCTTCGCGATCTCGTCGGTGATCATCTCATCGTCGCCGATGATGACCTCACCCGTAACGGGGTGTACGATCTCGCCGATGGTGTAACGGCCGACAATACGGTCGGAAAGGGGCTCGAGGACGTTGTTGTCCTTGCCGTCGACAATGGGGCTGACCCACGCGCCCTTCTTCGTATCACACTTGATCTCGCGAACGATGACCTCCTGCGAAACGTCTACGAGACGACGGGTCAGATAACCCGAGTCTGCCGTACGAAGTGCGGTATCGGACAGAGACTTACGGGAGCCTCTTGCACCGGAGAAGTAATCAAGCACCGAAAGACCCTCGCGGAAGTTCGACTTGATCGGGATCTCCATCGTCTTACCGTTGGTTGCAAACATCAGACCACGCATACCTGCGAGCTGACGCATCTGCTGGATCGAGCCACGGGCACCCGAGTCGGACATGATCTTGATCGGGTTGTACGCGTCAAAGCTGCCGATGAGGGCGTTCGTAACGTTCTTCGTGGTCTGTTCCCAGATCGAAATGACGTTGCGGTAGCGCTCGTCCTCGGTGAGATCACCGCGGAGGTAGTGCTTATAGACCTTATCTACCTGCTTTTCAGCGCCCTTGATGAACTCGTTCTTTTCCTTCGGGATGGTCATATCGTAGACCGAGATCGAGAAGGATGCGCGAGTCGAATACTTGTAGCCCATCTCCTTGATGTTGTCGAGCATTTCGGAGCAGACTGCGGTACCGTGGACCTTGATGCAGGCATCAATGATCGCGCCGAGCTGCTTCTTGCCAACGACCTGCTGGATCTCAAGCTCGAAGGGATTCTGACGGTCCTTGAGAATACCGAGGTCCTGCGGGAGAGGACGGTTGAAGATCAAGCGTCCAAGGGTTGCATCAATGACCTTCGACTGCTCAACGCCGTCGATGACCTTGGTCACACGAACCTTAATGGGTGCGTGCAGACCGAGCTGCTTATTCTCGTACGCCATAACCGCCTCGTCGAAGTCGCGGAATACGCGGCCCTCACCGGGCTCACCGGGCTTCAGCATCGTGAGGTAGTAGGAGCCGAGGATCATATCCTGTGTCGGGACGGTAACTGCACGGCCGTCGACCGGCTTCAGGAGGTTGTTTGCAGAGAGCATAAGGAATCTTGCCTCAGCCTGTGCCTCTGCGGAAAGCGGAACGTGAACAGGCATCTGGTCACCGTCGAAGTCCGCGTTGAACGCGGTACAAACGAGCGGGTGCAGACGGATCGCACGTCCCTCTACGAGCACGGGCTCGAACGCCTGAATGGACAGACGGTGGAGCGTCGGTGCACGGTTCAGAAGCACGGGGTGCTCCTTGATGACGTTTTCAAGAGCGTCCCAGACGATCGGGTCGACCTTATCGATCTTCCTCTGTGCGTCCTTGACGTTCTGTGCCTTCTGCATCTCAACGAGACGCTTTACGACGAAGGGCTTGAAGAGCTCGAGTGCCATTTCCTTCGGAAGGCCGCACTGGTAGATCTTCAGATTCGGGCCGACAACGATAACCGAACGTCCCGAGTAGTCAACACGCTTGCCGAGCAGATTCTGACGGAAGCGTCCCTGCTTACCGCGAAGCATCTCGGAGAGAGACTTCAAAGGACGGTTCGAGGGGCCGGTAACGGGCTTGCCGCGGCGGCCGTTGTCGATCAGTGCGTCGACTGCTTCCTGCAGCATACGCTTCTCGTTACGGACGACGATCTCGGGCGTACGGATCTCCATCAGCTTACGCAGACGGTTGTTACGCGCGATCACGCGGCGATACAGCTCATTGAGATCGGAGGTTGCAAAGCGGCCGCCGTCAAGCTGAACCATCGGACGGATGTCCGGAGGAATGACGGGAACAACGTCGAGGATCATCCACTCGAGCTTATTGCCCGACTTGCGGAATGCCTCGATGACCTCGAGTCTCTTGATGATACGGGTCTTCTTCTGACCGGTAGCAACGAGAAGCGAGTTCTTCAGCTCAATGGAAAGCGCCTCTACGTCGATGTCCTGCAGAAGCTCCTTGATCGCCTCTGCGCCCATACCGACGCGGAATGCCTTACCGTACAGCTCGCGGTATTCCTGATACTGCTTTTCGGTGAGAACCATTCTCTTCTGAAGGGGCGTATCACCCGGATCGAGGACAACGTTCTCAGCAAAGTACAGGACCTGCTCAAGCTGCTTCGGAGAAATATCAAGAACGAGCGCCATACGGGACGGGATCGCCTTGAAGTACCAGATGTGGGACACCGGAGTCGCGAGCTCGATATGGCCCATACGCTCACGGCGAACCTTCTTCGTGGTAATATCCACACCGCACTTTTCGCAGCGGCGGACCTCTTTCGTATGCGGGGAGTTCTTGTATTTACCGCACATACAAGCACCGTCTCTGGCGGGGCCGAAGATCCGTTCGCAGAACAGACCTCCAACCTCAGCCTTCAGAGTACGGTAGTTAATGGTTTCGGGCTTGGTGACCTCGCCGTAAGACCAATCACGGATCATATCGGGAGAGGCAAGACCGATCTTTATCGAATCAAATTCATTATGCTCCACAGCCGTTAACCTCACTATCAGGAATTACCGTCGTCGCCGCCGAGACCGCCGAAGAGATCGGCAACCTCATCCTCGGTAGCGAAGAACGGAGAATCATTATCGGAATTTTCAGCGTCGATCAGGAAGGAATCGCGGATCGCATCCTCATCGGCAATCGTTTCCTCCTCAAAGCTTGCATCTCTCGAAGCGAGACCGTGCTTGTCGGAGTACTGCGGAACGTCGTCATCTCCGCAAAGGGTGGAGAGCTGAACCTCCTTGCCCTCGGCGTCAAGCACACGGATATCGAGTGCGAGCGCCTGGAGCTCCTTCACGAGGACCTTGAAGGATTCGGGAACACCCGGAGTCGGGATGTTCTGACCCTTGATGATCGCCTCGTATGCCTTGCGGCGGCCGTTGATGTCGTCCGACTTCACGGTCAGGATCTCCTGCAGGGTGTATGCGGCACCGTAAGCCTCGAGTGCCCAGACCTCCATCTCGCCGAAGCGCTGTCCACCGAACTGCGCCTTACCGCCGAGAGGCTGCTGCGTAACGAGCGAGTACGGACCGTTCGAGCGGGCGTGGATCTTATCGTCAACCAGGTGATGCAGCTTCAGGTAGTACATGATACCGACCGTTACGGGGTTGTCAAAGGGCTCTCCGGTACGTCCGTCGTATACGGTACGCTTACCGTCGATGACCTTCACGCCGCCCTGTCTGTACAGCTCAGCCATTCTTTCGGGATCATTACGCTCTTCGTCGGAAATGCGCTGCAGATCCTTCTTACCGTTTTCGAGCTCGACCTCAACGAAGAGATCCTTACCGTCAACGTTCTCTGCGGGAACACCGAGCGAATAGCCGTCCTCATCGACCTGCATACGCACGTCGCGGCAGAGGCCTGCCATACGGAGGCACTCAACGATGTCCTTCTCGTTTGCGCCGTCGAATACGGGGGTCATAACCTTCCAGCCGAGCTTACGCGCAGCAATTCCGAGGTGCACCTCAAGGACCTGACCGATGTTCATACGCGAAGGCACGCCCAGCGGGTTCAGGACGATATCAAGCGGAGTACCGTCTGCAAGGAAGGGCATATCCTCGGGAGGCAGGATGCGCGAAACGACACCCTTGTTACCGTGACGGCCTGCCATCTTGTCGCCGACCGAGATCTTACGCTTCTGTGCGATATAGACGCGGACGACCTTATTAACGCCTGCGGGAAGCTCGTCGCCCTGCTCGCGCGAGAATACGCGAATGTCAACGACGATACCCGAAACGCCATGGGGGAGACGGAGAGAGGTATCACGTACTTCTCTTGCCTTCTCGCCGAAGATCGCACGGAGGAGGCGCTCCTCTGCCGTCAGCTCGGTCTCGCCCTTGGGCGTGATCTTACCGACGAGGATATCGCCTGCGCGAACCTCGGTACCCTTCTTGACGATACCCTCGTTGTTGAGGTCGCGAAGCGCGTCCTCACCGACGTTGGGCACCTCACGGGTGATCTCCTCCGGCCCGAGCTTGGTGTCGCGGGCCTCGTGGGTATATTCCTCAATATGAAGAGAGGTATAAACGTCATCTCTGACGAGCTTTTCATTCAGAAGGACTGCGTCCTCGTAGTTATAACCCTCCCAGGTCATAAATCCGATGAGCGCGTTCTTACCGAGCGAGATCTCGCCGTTCTTCGTTGCGGGACCGTCGGCAATGACGTCGCCCGCCTTAATCTCCTGACCGACCGAAACGAGGGGACGCTGATTGAAGCAGGTACCCTGGTTTGTTCTCTTGAACTTGATGAGGTCGTAGGTATCCTTGTGTCCGTCCTCTGCCTCGATAACGATGTGATCGGCATCGACAGCCTCGACGCGACCCGAATTCTTTGCGACGATGACAACGCCCGAGTCAACTGCCGCCTTGTATTCCATACCGGTACCGACGATCGGGCTGTCGGTGACCATCAGCGGAACTGCCTGCTTCTGCATGTTAGAGCCCATCAGCGCACGCGAGTTATCGTCGTTCTCAAGGAAGGGAATGCACGCGGTAGCAACCGATACGACCATCTTCGGAGAGACGTCCATCAATTGAACCTTCGTGGGATCGATCTCGATGATCTCGGTTCTGTCGCGGGCGATGATACGCTCGTTCAGGAAGTAGCCGTTTTCGTCGAGCGGCTCGTTTGCCTGCGCAACGACGTAGTTATCCTCGACGTCAGCCGTCATATAGACGACCTCATCGGTAACGCGAGCGCGGCCGTTCTCATCGAGCTCTACCCTACGGAAGGGTGCCTCGATGAAGCCGTACTCACTGATCTTTGCATAGGTAGTCAGATAAGAGATCAGACCGATGTTAGGACCTTCGGGCGTCTCGATCGGGCACATTCTGCCGTAGTGCGTATAGTGAACGTCACGAACGTCGAAGGATGCACGGTCACGGGACAGACCGCCCGGGCCGAGTGCCGAGAGACGGCGCTTATGCGTCAGCTCTGCAAGCGGGTTGTTCTGGTCCATAAACTGCGACAGCTGCGAGGACCCGAAGAACTCGCGGATCACGGTCGCGACCGGACGGATGTTGATCAGGGACTGAGGCGTGAGCGCCTTTTCGCTGTCCTGCGTGGTCATACGCTCCTTGATGATCTTATCCATACGGGTAAAGCCGATGCGCATCGCATTCTGGAGCTGCTCACCGACCGAACGGATACGACGGTTGCCGAGGTGGTCGATATCGTCCACTCTGCCGACGTCGTGCACGAGGCAGAGGATATAGTTGATGGATGCAAAAATATCATCCTTCGTGATGTGCTTCGGAACAAGCTCTGCGATGCGCTCCTTCGCCATCAGCTTGATGGTATCAACGTCGCCGCCCGACTGCTCGAGGATGTCGAGAAGAACAGCGGTTCTTGCCTTTTCGGGAACGCCGCAGTCCTTCAGATCGAAGCCGAGGATGTACTCGGGCTCGATCGTATTGTTCGAGAAGACCTTGAGCACGTAGCCGTTGTCGAGCTCGATCTTAACGTCGTTCACCGCGTTATGCTCGACGTTCAGTGCCATCTCGCTCGTGAGAACGGTTCCCTTCTCGTAAAGAACCTCACCCGTGATCGGGCTGACGACGTCCTCTGCGAGTCTGTGATTCGCGATTCTCTCAGAGATCGCAAGCTTCTTATTATATTTATAACGACCCACCGGAGCGATATCGTATCGCTTCGGATCAAAGAAATAATTGTTCAGAAGGGTCTGTGCCGATTCGACAAGCGGAGGCTCACCGGGACGGAGCTTCTTATAGATCTCCTTCAGCGCCTCGATGCCGACCGACGAATGCATACGGATCGCAAGATCCTCGCTCTCGTCCTTCTCAAAGGTCGCAGCGAGATTCTCCTCCTCACCGAAAAGCTCGTAGATGGCTTCTCTTTCTTCAAATACCGAGGTCTCCTCGAGCGCACCCAGCGCACGGATAAACATCGTGATCGGAACCTTGCGGTTCTTATCGATGCGGACGTAGATGACACCCGTCTGATCGATCTCGTACTCCAACCACGCGCCGCGATACGGGATCACGGTAGCGCTGAACGTCTTGCGACCGGTCTTGTCGATCGCAGAGTCGTAATACATACCGGGCGAACGAACGATCTGGGATACGATGACACGCTCGGCACCGTTGATCACAAAGGTACCGTTCTCGGTCATCAGCGGGAATTCACCCATAAAGATATCCGACTGCTTCACTTCACCGGTCTGCTTATTCGTCAGACGAACGTTGACCTTCAGCGGTGCTGCATAGTTCGCGTCGCGCTCCTTGCACTCCTCGACCGAATACTTCGGCTTCTGGTCGATCGAATACGAAATGAACTCGATCTGCAGATTGCCGGAATAGTCGACGATCGGCGACACGTCGCGCAGAACCTCGAGCAGTCCCTCGTCGAGGAACCAGCGGAAGGATTTCGTCTGAATTTCCACAAGATTGGGGAGTTCGAGCGTATTGCGGGTTCTGGAGAAGCTCATTCTCTTATTCTGCCCAAGCCACGTCTCTTTTACATTGACCATTGATACAATCACTCCATTCAAGCTTTTCGACTTGCCTATTTCTGCGTTCTGACCCCCTTTTTGGCAAAAGGGTGAGCCGCAAGAGCGCACAGATGGCAATTATAACGCAGTATAGTATTATAGCAGACTTGTCAAGACTTGTCAAGTGCTTTTTGGGAATTTTTTCTGATTTTTTTACATTTCTGCAATTTTTCGTATAAAGTGCGAAAATTCGGATGGATTTCTTCCTGATATGTATTGCAAATGTGGCGGCTGAAGGTGCCCGTCCATTATTCCTCGCTCAAAAAAAGTCCCCACGGACATCTCCGTGAGGACAGTTCATACTTCTTTATATACTTATTCGACCACGACCGTCGACAGACTGTTCGGAAGCAGCTCTGAGTACCACCATTCTCCACGCTCGAAGAACTGTACCTGACGCTTCTCCTTGTCGGGATTCGAAAGGATGTACACGATCTTGCCGTCAGGCGTCTCAAAAGAGACCGCGTGCATCGCGTGGCGCGTCTTGTTTATTCCGAAGCCGAACATTCCGAAGCTGTTCCGATCGATCGCAACGCGGTGGACTCGGCTTCCCTTCTTCATAAAGGGCGCGATATGACGGAACGCCTTATACTGTCCGCTGTACGAAAGCTCACCGCTCCGGCTGTTCAGGGTCACAAGCCCGCCGCAGAAGAAGGGCCCGACGTTCGGACCGCCGTTCTCATTCAGCAGCAGATTCCATCCCGTAAAGGAGCCGAAGCCGTGGTGCAGTACCTCGGACATCATAATCCCCCATTTACACCAATCGGTCGCATAATTGTCGTAAAGGCGCGGGCCACCCTCGGTGAAGTGCATCTTCAGCGCGGGATACGCCTCCTGAAGCTCAACGCACTGCGTGATACTGCCTCCGTAATAATGAAAGGCGATCCCCGACGCATCGCGGCGGAGTGCCTCGTGGTCGTCAAGTGAGGCCTTGACGCGCTCGACGTTTTCGAAGTTGTGATCGTACATCCAGATCTCAGTATCCATTCCCCTCGCGCTGAGCTTTTCGCGCAAGACCGAAATGAAGTACGCCTCGGTATCGGGATGCCAGATGCAGGCAGGCATCCGACCGTGCTGCTGCGTCTCGGGCTCGTTTTGCGGCGTGATCGCCGAAATATGAATGCCGCATTCCTCATATGCTTCAAGGAACTTGATGATGTAATCGGCGTAGCACGCGACGTACTTGTCGCGCATATATCCGCCGCACATCCGTCCGTTCGTCTTCATCCATCCGGGCGGGCTCCACGGCGATGCAAAAAGATAGAGGTCGGGATTCACTGCAAGGATCTCCTTGATCATCGGGATCACATATGCGCGGTCACGGTCGATCGAGAAGTGCTCGAGCGCAACGTCGTTCGGAACGTCGTCGTAGGAATAGGTCTCGGCAGAGTAATCGCTTGCACCGATCGACAAACGTGCGACCGACAAGCCGAGCCCGTTTTTTCCGTAGATCCGTTCGATCAGAGCGCGGCGTGCAGCTTCCTCCATCGTGCTGAGCAGATAGCAAGAGCTGCCCGTGATTGCGACACCGAAGCCGCGGAAATCGTCTGACACGGTGTCCTCTTCACGCGTGAGCGTCAATGCCCCACTCCGCCAAAGGGTCGGAAAAACGGGATAGACCTCACACTCCTGATTCTCACTTGTAACGTACTGTATGGCTTTCATTCGGATATCCTCCTGTCTCTATCATATGTTGTAATCATTATAACAGGATATTTCAAAAAAGAAAATGAAAAATCCGATTCAAAAGATGGACTTTTCTTCAGAATCGTGCTATAATAAAGCAACAAAGCAATAAAAAGGAGGAAGCGTATGATACGATACCTGTCCTTCACCGCACTCAGGAAGGAGCTTGCCTTCAGCGAGGTGATCGAATGCCACAAACAGATCTGGGCACACGGAAGTGAATGGAAAAAATACGAGCGCACCCCGCGCTTCGCAGACGGACTCATATTCGTCTGCTCTAAGGTGCGTGCAGTCTTTACCGTTGAGGGCGGCAGTACACTGACCGCCGAGCAGGGGGATCTTCTCTATCTTCCCGAAGGAGCACGGTACAGCGTCCGATTTCTCGGCGGCGGTCACGGAACCGACCTTTACACGGTCAATTTCCGCTTGAAGGATCGAAACGGCAACGTCCTCCGCTTCGGTGATCAACTTACTCGCCTTGCGAACGGCGCGCCTGACAGCACCTACACCATCGCCTCCCGTCTCGCCGACACCTGCTGCTCCCCCGAGGAAAACACCCTCCGAAAGCATTCCGAGCTGTTCGCACTATTCGACGCCATCGGCGAGGAGATCAACTACCGTTCAAGCGATTATTACCCAATCCGTAAGGGCGCACGTCTTCTCGTGAAGGAATGGAACCAAAATCGTCCGATAGCCTATTATGCCGAGCTCTCGGGTGTCAGCGAAACGAGCTTCTATCAGCATTTCAAGGCTTGGGCGAGCTCCTCTCCCGCCGAGTACCGCACAAAAATGCGGATCTCTGCGGCAAAATCTCTCCTGCGAAACAGCAGTTACCGTATTTCCGAGATCGCCGCCGAGGTCGGCTTTGATGATCCGTATTACTTCAGCCGTATTTTTCGGAAAGCCGTGGGGGTTTCTCCGCGTGCATATCGCCAAAGCGACAAAACCGACCAAGAAAGGGACGAGAAACCCACTTGACAAGCAGAACGGAAACTGTTATAATGATTATATGTAGTAAAAAATGAAGGGAGAGTACCGCGTGGACAGCATTTTCTCACACATCGTAGGCAACGACGCTCTGAAAAAACGCCTCCGTGCGGACGTGCAAACGGGCTCTCTCTCTCACGCGTATATCATCGAGGGACGCCGAGGCTGCGGAAAGCACCTGACGGCGAGATCGATCGCGGCGGCAGTCAACTGCACGGGCGATGCCGAATCCCTTCCTTGCGGAAAGTGCGAGGCCTGTCGCAAGATCCTTGCAGGTCTCTCCCCCGACGTCATCACGGTCACCCGTGAAAGCGGAAAGGCTACCCTCGGCGTCGACGTCGTGCGTGCCCTTCGTGCCGATACGGCAACCGTTCCGGGCGAGCTTGACCGAAAGGTCTACATTGTAGAGGAAGCAGACCTTATGACCGAGGCGGCGCAAAACGCGCTCCTTCTCACGCTTGAGGAGCCTCCTGCCTTTGTAATGTTTCTGCTTTTATGCGAAAACGCACGCACGCTCCTCGAAACGATCCGAAGCCGCGCACCGACGATCCGCGTTGAGCCGCTCGGAAGAGCTCTGCTTGACGCATACCTCTGCGAAAGCGATCCTCGTGCTCGGCTGACGAAAAACAATCTTCCGGACGAGTACGAGGCGATCCTGACCGCAGCCGACGGCTCGGTAGGAGAGGCACTCCGTCTGCTCGACCCAAAGGAAAGAAAGGCGTTTCTTTCTGAGAGAGCGTCCGTCCGCTCGATCGTGGACGCACTTGCCGATCGATCGGCAAGCGACACGCTAACAGCTCTTCTTCCCCAGCCTCCGCTGAAGCGTCCCGAGGCGATCGCCCTCTTTTCCCTTCTCCTCACCGCCCTCCGCGATCTTATCGCGGTCAGCCGCGCAGAGGACCCCCATCTTTGCTTTTTCACCGATGCGGAGGAAGCCGCCGATCTTGCGTCGCGCTTTTCCCTTTCATCGCTCGCCTCGCTCTTCGAAGACACCGACCGTGCGATCGATGCACTCTCCAGAAACGCGAGCGTCCCCCTTACCCTCGTTAATTTTTCCGTGGCGGCGGGCCGCTGACCCCGACACGAACCAAATCACAGCATAGAGAAAGATACGGATATGATGTCTAACGATAACACGACCCAAAGAGACGATCGGGAGGAATCCCCCTTCCGCAGAAGCGACGCTCCCACGGAAAACGTCTCGGGTGTTCCCGACAATTACGTTATGATCGACCTCTCAACGCACAAGGAGCCCGCAGAAGCGGAAGCTCCTGCCTCGGTCAACGCCCCTGCAAACGAAAAAACACCCTCTCCCGCAGAGGAGCCGAAAAAGAATGACTCTACTGCCACGGTGGAGATCATCGGCATCCGTTTTAAGAAGGGCGGAAAGATCTACTACTTTGATCCGCACGGCATCAAGGCACCGAAGGGCGGCTACGCCATCGTCGAGACCGCGCGCGGTCAGGAGTACGGCGAGATCGCGCTTGAAAACACCTTTGTTTCCGAAAGCGAGATCATCCCCCCCATCCGCCCCGTCGTCCGCATTGCAACGAAGGCAGACGAGGAGCACTACGAGGAGAACCGCAAAAGGGAGCAGGAGGCGTTCCGCACCTGCCTTGAAAAGATCGCGGCGCATAAGCTCGATATGAAGCTCGTCGAGGCGCAGTATACCTTTGACAACTCGAAGCTTCTGTTCTATTTCACCTCTGCGGGACGTGTCGATTTCCGCGACCTCGTCAAGGATCTCGCCTCGGTATTCCGTACGCGCATCGAGCTTCGTCAGATCGGCATCCGCGACGAGGCAAAGCTGATCGGCGGTCTCGGAAGCTGCGGACGTGCTCTCTGCTGTGCGGGCTTCCTTTCCGATTTCGGTCAGGTCTCGATCAAGATGGCAAAGGAGCAGAACCTTTCCCTCAATTCTACCAAGATCTCAGGCACCTGCGGCAGGCTGATGTGCTGCCTGCGCTTCGAATACGAGGCATATCTCGAGGAGATCCGTCTGACTCCGCCCGTCGACAGCATCGTAAAAACGCCGGACGGCGTCGGAACGGTCGTTGAGACCGCTCCGCTGCGCGGAATGATCAAGGTTCGCCTCTCCTCGGAGCCCGATGCAGTCCCCCGCTCCTACCACAGAGATACCGTAACGGTTTTCCCGAAGGGAAAAGCCCCAACCGAGGAGGATCTCGCGATCCGTGCACGCCAAAGGGACGATTTCTCCGAAAAGCTCGCCGCCTTCGAAAGCGCGCTCGCGACCTCGGAAAATCCCCCCCGCCGCCCTCTTGGAGATCCGCTCCGCACGAAGGACAGCCGTAGTGAGGGGCACGTCATCCGCAAAAAGGACGAAAAGCGCCCGCAGGGTCACGCACAGAAAAGATCGGCAGACGGTGGCGATCGCCCCAAAACGCCCGTCGAGGACATTGCCAATGCAAAAAACCGCAGTCACTCTCAAAGGCACCGCGGAAAACCGCAAAATCAAGGCAGACGTCCTCACTCCACACAAAAGACACAGCACCGCGGATCGGGCGGTAAGTCAGGCTCCGGAGGCGGAAATTCCTGACCGAAGCACCCATTTTTGACGGCACTTCCAAAAAAAGTTTCAAAAAAACGTATATTTTTCGAAAAAATTTGCAAAAAGGTATTTGCAAAATCGAAAAAGTGTGATACAATATACCCGTAACCAAAATATCATATACATAGAGGAGGAATCCCAAAATGGCTTACAAGATTAGTGATGACTGCATCTCCTGCGGCGTTTGCGCTGAAAACTGCCCTGTTAACGCAATTACCGAAGGCGACGGCAAGTACGTAATCAATCCTGACCTTTGCATCGACTGTGGCGCTTGTGCAGGCGACTGCCCCGTTGACGCACCCAAGGCAGAGTAATTTACACAGGAAGCGGAGTCGGCTGTATCTTCACGGTAAGAGCACGGTCGGCTCCGTTTTTCTATATTGCATTTGATAACAGATTTAAATATGAAGGCTCCTCCCATACTATACGAAAACGAGCGGCTCGACGAGGTCAATGAGGACATCACCCTGATCCAGAAAAAGGACGGTCTGACCTTCGGCACCGACGCCTACCTCCTCGCCGCCTTTATCAGGCCGTCATCGCGCGCACGGGCGATCGAGCTCGGCGCGGGAACGGGGATCATCTCCCTCCTGCTTTCGGCGCGCAATAAGGTAAAGCACACCCTCGCAGTCGAGCTTCAGCCCGAATTTGCCGAGCTGTGCAGGCGGAATACCGAGTTGAACGGCTTCCTTGATCGGATCGATACCCTCTGCGCCGACGTGCGGGAGCTCGATCCCACCCACATCGGCTATGAGGCCGATCTTGTCTTTTCCAATCCCCCTTATATGCGGACCGACTCGGGACTTCCGAACGCAAGCGTGGGGAAAAATATTGCCCGCCACGAAACGGCAGGCGGGATCGCGGATTTCTGTCTCGCGGCGGCACGCCTGCTGAAGCACGGCGGCATCTTTACGCTCGTCTACCGCCCCGATCGGCTCCCCGAGCTTATCGTCGGGCTTGACCGTGCGGGGCTTGAGCCGAAGCGTATGACCTTCGTCTCTTCAGACGTGCATACAGCCCCGTCAATGGTGCTTGTCGAAAGCCGCAAGGGCGGCGGCAAGGGACTTTCCGTCACACCTCCCTTGATCCTACACAAAGAACGAAACGGTTCGGGATCTCCCGAAATGACCGACGAGGCACGCGCCGTATACGATACCTGTGCGCTTTACCCAATACAGGGAAAACGGAACGGCGAACACGAAAAGGAGTGATTCCACTATGAACAACGTAAAAAAGAATCTGTCTATGGCAAAAAAGGCAGTTAAAAAGGTCACGCGACGCGCATCAGCAAAATTCCTGACCGCCGCCGCTGTGAGCGCTGTGATCCCATACAAGCTTGAAAAAAGGCAAAATCCCGAAACGGGAGACGACGGATACGATCTCTCCTCCCTCCTGCTTCGCATCTCGATCGCACCGAAATGCGAGGATTCGATCGAAAACAAGACCCTTCTCCGTGTCGGTCTCCGTCCGATGGGAGAGGTCAGGAGGGATCTCCAAAGCCTTGAAGCACTGCTTGAGAAAAAGAAGAAGCCCGTTGTGATCGAGCCCGCCCCCCTCTCCGATAAGGACGCAAAAAAGCTCAGGAAGGCAGAAAAAAACGTAAAAAAGCTTGAGCATAAAATTATGAAAAAGCGGATGAAGGCGGCAAAGAAGGCATATAAGGCGGCAAAGAAGGTATGAGACGTATTCTGAGCTACGTTCGTCGCGCAGTCGACGACTACCAGATGATCGAGGACGGCGACCGCATCGCCGTCGGAGTATCGGCAGGCAAGGACTCTCTCACCCTTCTCGCCGCGCTTGCCGCTTTGCAAAGGTTTTATCCGAAAAAATTCGAGCTCGTGGCTGTGACGATCGATATGGGCTTCCCGAACACCGATTTTTCGGGAATACGCACCTTCTGCGAGGAACGGAACGTTCCCTATCACGTGATCCCCTCGGAGATCTATAAGATCATTTTCGAGGTGCGAAAGGAAAAAAATCCCTGCTCACTGTGCGCAAAAATGAGACGTGGCGCGCTCCACAATGCGGCAAAGGCGCTCGGATGCAATAAGGTCGCACTCGGGCACCACTTTGACGACGCAGTCGAGACCTTTATGCTGAACCTCTTTTACGAGGGGCGTATCGGATGCTTCTCCCCCGTCACCTATCTGTCGCGCGCCGATCTTCATATGATCCGCCCGATGGTCTACTTGCCCGAAAAGGATATCCGCTACTTCGCGTCACACACCGCCCTTCCCGTCGTGAAATCGGAATGCCCTGCCGACGGGAACACCGAGAGAGAGGAAATGAAGCAGCTTCTCGCATCACTTGACCGACAGCATAAGGGTCTCCGCTACCGCATCTTCGGCGCGATGCAGCGCGGCGAAATCGACGGCTTCAAGCTCCCTGTCGGCAGAATGAAGTCAATGAGCGATTATACCGACGACACAAACTAACCCCATAGAAATGCGCACTGCCATTCCCGTAGTGCGCATTCTTTGTCTTAGTCAACAAAACATTTCCTAAAAATTCACAGAATGGTAAAAAGTCATTTTTATACATATTGCCAGAATATGATATAATATGTTGATTATGCAACGAATCCTCTGCACAAGATGCAGAAATGCCTTTGAAAGGATCGCGCTTCGCGAGGTGGGCGATATGAACACACAAAAGCTTCCCGTCAAGGACTCGGAAAAGCCGTTTCCAAAGCAAAAAAAGCGAAAAAAGTGGATCAAAGTCCGTCACAGAGTCGTCCGCGTGATCGCCTACCTCATTTTGAAGCCGATCAGCCGCGTGAAATACGGCATCAGGATCGAGCCGATACGCGACAAGCGGCAGTTCGTGATCCTTCTGAATCATCAGACGCCGTTTGACCAGTTCTTCGTCGGAATGGCATTTCCGCGCGTGATCTACTATCTCGCATCCGAGGATATCTTCTCGAACGGCTTCGTGTCGTCCCTCATTCGCTTCCTCGTCGCTCCGATCCCGATCCAAAAGCAGACCACCGATATTCGGGCGATCAAAACCCTGCTTTCGGTCGCGAGAGAGGGAGGCTCGATCGCGATCGCCCCCGAAGGAAACCGCACTTACAGCGGAAAGACCGAATATATGGCTCCGTCGATCGCACCGCTCGTGCGACGGATGAAGCTCCCCGTTGCCCTCCTTCGCATCGAGGGCGGCTACGGCGTTCATCCGAGATGGTCGGACAAAACGCGCAAGGGAAAAATGCGCGCCTACGTCTCCCGCATCATTGAGCCCGAGGAATACGCAAGCCTTACCGACGACGAGCTGTTCGCAATCATCCGTGACGGACTGTACGTAAACGAGGCCTCGCTCGACGGCGAATACAAGAGCCGGCACGGTGCCGAATATCTCGAGAGAATGCTCTACGTTTGTCCCTTCTGCGGACTTTCACGCTTTGAAAGCCACGGCAACACGGTCACCTGCACGACCTGTGGACAGGGCGTCCGTTATCTCCCGACGAAGGAGCTGTCCGCGATTGAATCCGATTTTCCCTTCCGCTTCCTTTCGGAGTGGTACGAGTATCAGAAGGATTTCATAAACAAGCTCGATACCCTGCAGTACACCGAAAAGCCTCTTTACGAGGACACGGCAACGCTGTCCGAGGTCATCGTCTATAAGAAGAAAAAGCGCCTTCTGAAGAATGCCCCCGTCGCGCTCTACGGCGACAGAGTCACGGTCGGAGATATGATCGTTCCCTTCTCTGAGGCAACGGCAGTTACCGTGCTCGGACGGAACAAGCTGAACCTCTACTACGAGAAGAGGATCTATCAGCTGAAGGGTGACAAGCGCTTCAATGCAGTGAAATACGTTAACCTCTATCACAGATACAAAAACATAACGACTGGAGACGGCAATGGAAAATTTTTGGGACTTTAAGGTCTGGGGCAGCATTACCCTCTTTGCGGTACTGCTCGCCAGCCTTCTCGCAGGAAACATACTCAGAAAATCGATCCCCTTCCTCAGAAAGTCGCTGATCCCGACCTCGGTCATCGGCGGGCTCCTTCTGCTCGTGATCGCAGGCGTATACAAGGCGATCACGGGAGACGTGTTCTTTGAAACGGCGGCATTCGGAGGAAACGGCACGACGAATCTCGAGATCCTGACCTATCACACCCTCGCGCTCGGCTTCATCGCCTCCTCTCTCAAGACCTCGGGCGGCAAGCTTTCGAAAAAGCGCACGACCGAGATCTTCAACACGGGCGTAACAACGGTTTCGACCTATCTCATTCAGGGTATATTCGGTCTAGTAATCACAATGATCGCGGCACTTGTTGTCACCGGCTTTTTCCCATCTGCGGGTATGCTCCTTCCCTTCGGCTACGGCCAAGGCACGGGCCAGGCGATGAATTACGGCAATATCTACGAAACCGAATTCGGCTTTGCAGGCGGCAAGAGCTTCGGTCTCACGATCGCGGCACTCGGCTTCCTGTCTGCAAGCATCGGCGGCGTGCTTCATATGAACATTATGAGGCGCAGAAACAAGCTGAAGCTTGCCTCTACCGAGGAAAAGGGAATCAGAGCCGAGGAGATCGAGGCGCAGAACGAGATCCCGATGCAGGAAAGCATCGACAAAATGACGATCCAGATCGCCCTGATCGCGTTTGCCTACCTTCTGTCGTATCTCTTGATGTACGCGCTCGGAAGCCTCCTTCCCGGTATGCGCGCCGTCATATACGGCTTCAACTTTCTCCTCGGCGTCCTTTCCGCAACGCTTCTGAAGGCCGTACTGAAATTCCTGCAAAAGAAATCGATCGTCAAAAAGGAATATACGAACAATTTTCTCCTTACGAGAGCAAGCAATTTCTTCTTTGACATTATGGTCGTTGCGGGAATCGCGGCGATCCGTCTCGATTATCTCGAGCGCTACTGGGGCATTATGCTGATCCTCGGCGTCGTGGGTGCGATCGTTACCTACGTGTACAACCGCATCGTAGCAAAGACCCTCTTTCCCGAATACGCAGAGGAGCAATTCCTTATGATGTACGGTATGCTGACGGGTACGGCAAGCACGGGTATCATCCTTCTCCGCGAGGTCGACGGCGACTTCAAGACCCCTGCATCGGACAATATGGTGTACCAGAACTTCCCCGCGATCGTGTTCGGCTTCCCGCTGATGTTCCTCGCGACCCTCGCGCCGAAGCAAACCGTTCTGACACTGCTTATTGTGATCCTCTTCTTCATCGTTCTGAACGTCATCCTGTTCAGAAGCCTGATCTTCAGGAAACGAAAGAAATAACGAAAATGGGGCTGTCTCAAAGAGGCAGCCCCATTTTTATATGCTCCCGACACCGACTATATAAGTCGGATCTTCTTTTCAAATATCTCGCCGTCCACCGCGATGTAGCTGTGTGTTCCGTTATATCCCGCGCAGATCGTATGTCCGTCAAGGATCGCTCTGAGCTCGTGCTGCTGTTCGATCACAGCCTCGTACACGTGATACACGTTGCCGTCGATGACCAGCTCGTTTCTGCGCTTCACGCGTCTGTAACAGATACTATGTCCGAACGCATTTGCCTCCAGCAAAACCCTGTGCTTGACCGACATATCGGCAGGATAGAGGACCTCCGCATCCGCATTCGTTTCAGCAAAGGATGCAGCAGGAGAATCGGAGGGAGCGTATTCACCCTCTGTCGGAGGCGCATCGGGATCAAGGGTCATCTCCTCTTCCGGGATCGGAGCCTCCCCCGACAACTTCTTCAGCTTATAATGCGCGTGAATGCCGCGCGCAAGCGCAATGATGAACCATACGTGGAAGATCAGATCAATAATTGCCTCCAAGGAGAAGCTGAGAAGCAAAAACAGAATCGTATCAATGGAAAAAATGACCAAAGCAAAGATCATCCAACCGATCCTATGCTTTTTGGACAAGAGCCAGCTGATAAAATACAGCGCCGTACCGACGAGAGCGAAAATCAGCATAACTACAAAGAAGGAAGAATCTATCGGTTCAAGATCTTCAAGTCCATCCGTGTAGTAATCGTCGGGCATCATCCCGCACAGAAGCTTGCCCATTAAGACAGCAAAATACGGCAGAAATGCGGAAAAGAGAAAATAGGTGTCGGAATCAAAAAGCAGTAATCCGAGATTGAGCATCGTAAGCAGGAGCACGAGCAGGATATCCCCACGTGCCGAATTGTATCTGCGCTCGAGCAGATCTCGCTCCGAGAGCATCGTCGCCTGCGCTCCTCCGAATCCATTTTTTATCTTCATAGTTGTCTCCTGTTTTAACGTCTGAATGTAATTACGGAAATCCGTGTCCGGTTATTTTTTGAGTTCAAGCGTCCGCTTGTACGCAGACAGCACGGCATCCATCGCAGCGTTTCGCATACCGCCCCTTTCGAGGGCGTGCACACCTGCGATCGTCGTCCCGCCCGGACTGCACACAGCATCCTTGAGATCCCCGGGATGTCCGTACTCGAGTAGCATTTCTGCCGCTCCGAGAAGGGTCTGTGCCGCATAGATCGCCGCCTTATCGCGCGGAACACCACATTCGACCGCGCCGTCGGCAAGTGCCTCGGCAAAGAGATATACGAACGCAGGGCCGCAGCCCGAGAGCGCGCTTCCCGCATCGATCAGAGTCTCGGGAATGCGGTCAAACCGTCCTGCCGCCGCAAACGCTCCGAGGAAGACGCTTTCCTCGTCCGCCCCGACCTCGTCAACGGTGTAAAGGATCATCCCTTGTCCGACCGCAACCGACGTATTCGGCATAATACGGATCACGGGAAGCTCTGCACCGATATAGGAGCGGATCGCCGCGACCGAGAGCCCTGCCGCCATCGTAACGACGGTCACACCCTTGCGCCGAGAGAGCACGTCCGCAAATTCCGCGATACCGCTCTCCATATACTGCGGCTTGAGTCCAAGCACGACGAACGCGGCATTCTCCGCGATGTCGCGCGCCGAGGTCGGCACGACACCGCATTCCGACTTCAGTGCCTCAGTTTTCGTTTCATCACGGTCACATACGGCGATCTGTGCGCCCTGCAACGTTTTTGCAGCCGCGCGGGCAAGCGCACCGCCCATATTGCCGCAACCGATAAATCCAAGCGTATATTTCATAACAGTTTTCCCTTCCCTTATGTTTTTACGGAAGCACGCCACAGGTCTTCAGCGCACCTGACCGTCACCCGTAACAATATATTTGTACGAGCAGAGCTCTGTGAGTCCCATCGGACCGCGGGCGTGAAGCTTTTGCGTAGAAATGCCGATCTCACAGCCCTTGCCGAACTCACCGCCGTCGGTGAAGCGCGTCGAGGCGTTGACGTATACCGCCGCCGAATCAACGGCGCGGGTGAATTTGTCGATCGCCGCGTCACACCGCGAAACGATGCAGTCGCTGTGATGCGTCGAATGCGCACCAATGTGCAGAATCGCCTCGTCTACGTCCTTCACGACCTTTACGGCGAGAATATAATCGAGGAATTCGGTATCAAAATCGTGTTCGCCTGCCAAAGCTCCGCCCATTACTGCGTGTGCTTTGTTGTCACAGCGGAATTCGACGGGGGGAAGCCCCTTCTCTCTGCGGTCGTCCGCGAGACGCTTCTTCACACGCGGCAGCAGCTCCTCCGCGACCGATTCGTGAACGAGACAGACCTCTGCGGCGTTGCAAACCGACGGACGGCTGGTTTTCGCGTTTTCGAGAATATCGAGCGCCTTGTCAAGATCGGCAGACGCATCCACGTAAATATGACAGATGCCCGTTCCCGTCTGAATGCAGGGAACGCGCGCATTTTCAACGCAGGCGCGAATCAGTCCCGCGCCGCCGCGCGGGATCAGAGCATCCACATACCCGACCGCCGTCATCAGGTCGGTCGCGCTTTGGCGCGATACGTCCTCGACCATATTGATAAAATTCTCATTGAGGCCGCACTCTTTGAGTGTCTCCCGAAGCACCGAGACGATCTCGAAGGACGTGCGGTACGCCTCCTTGCCGCCGCGCAAAACGCAGACGTTTCCGCTCTTGAAGCAAAGCACGCCTGCATCCGACGTCACGTTCGGACGGCTCTCGTAAATGATACCGATCACGCCGAGCGGAACGCGCACCTTGCGGATCTCAAGTCCGTTCGGGAGAACGCCTGACTCGATCACGCCGCCGAGCGGATCCGGAAGCGCCGCGACCTCACGAATGCCGTTTGCCATCCCCGCGATGCGCTTTTCATCAAGTCGAAGACGGTCAACCATCACATCTCCGATCGTTTCGCGTGCCGCTTCGACGTCAAGCGCGTTTGCCGCAAGAATGCGCTCTGCATTCGCTTCGAGTGCATCCGCCATTTTCAGCAGTGCCGCGTTGCGGACGTCCGCGCCGAGCAGCATCAATTCGGGGGCCGCCTTTTTTGCCCGCTCCAATATTTCCTGTGTCGTATTCATATATAATAACTTCCTTTTTGCTTTCTTTCGGGACACTCCGTTCCCGTACGTATGCGACTCGTTCCGCTCAGTCGGCATAAAACCGCGTATACCCCGTTCTCTTGCCGCCGATGATGTCGTAAAGACACTCGGGGTCCTCGCCGTTTGCGATCACGAGATCGCACTTTTCCGCGTTACAGATCTGTGCCGCACGGAGCTTTGTCCGCATACCGCCCGTGCCGAGCAGAGATCCCTCCCCGCCCGCGAGCGCGAGGATCTCATCGGTTACGCCGTGGACCTCCTCGATCAGCTTCGCATCTGCATCCTTTCTCGGATCTGCCGAATAAAGCCCCTCGACGTCCGACAGAATAATGAGCAGCTCTGCACCCACGCTGACCGCGACAAGTGCAGACAGGGTGTCGTTGTCGCCGACCTTGATCTCCTCCGTGGCGATCGTATCATTTTCATTGATGATCGGAAGCACGCGAAGCTCCAGAAGCCGCTTCATCGTATTGCTGAAATTCTCGTGCCGCTCCTCCGAGGAAAAATCCGAGCCCGTGAGCAGGATCTGTGCCACGGTATGGTTATATTCGGTGAAAAGATTATCGTAAACGTACATCAGTTCACACTGACCGACAGCGGCAGCCGCCTGCTTTGTCGGGATGTCGGTCGGCTTCTCGAGAAGTCCGAGCTTCCCGACACCCATACCGATCGCGCCCGACGAGACGAGGATCACCTCGTGTCCCTCGTTCTTGAGATCGCTGATGACACGACAAAGCGCATTCGTGCGGCGGATGTTGAGCCGCCCCGTTGCGTGTGCCAGAGTTGACGTTCCTACCTTAATTACCACTTTCATAAATGTACTTCCTTTCGGCCGAGCCGAATATAACTCGATATTTTTACAGTGTGCTCGCAAATGACGGATCAGTCTTGCGAGCCTGTTATTTTTTTGATATACCGCTAAGGCTTCTCAGTAATTCCGATATGATCCTTCCGCAAGATACGCATCGATCAGCTGTTGTATGCCGCGCATATCGGTCTCGGAATCGAGGATCGCGTCGAAATTCGTCGTCGCCCCGTCGTATGTGTAATATTTGCAGATGAAATTCATCACATTAAACTCTTTATTGAGCCGTACGTCCCCGCAGAAGGAATACTCCTGCCCGACCGCGCTTTCACCCGTGATCGCACAGTAGATCGACAGCGCAGTGATGTAGCCCGTCAGCATATTGGGGTGATACCCGTCGTCTGCGCTCTTGCAGACGATGAAGCTGTTTTGATCGTACGTCTGCTCGGCGCCCGGCACGGTGATCTCTCCGCTGATGAGACCGTCCACAAGGCCGCCCCAATCCACTACGGTAACGCCCATATCTTCAAGCACCTTCAGCTCGGAAAGCCACAAGCAATTAAGCTCGTGCGCTCTTCTCTGAACGTGGAAAACAAATTTCACGCTTTCATTTGCCGCCTTAAAAACGTCCATTACCATTCGGCAATTCTCAAGAAATCCCTCGTCCGATCCGGTTTCGTACTGCATCACGACGTAATCAAAGGAACGGTCCTCAAGATAGCCGAGATGGTCCACACCGTTACAGCCACGGTCTGCTTCACACATCTTAAATAGATCGGTAAAGCCGTGATTTCCGAAGCTCCAATTCGTCACCGATACCGCAGCGCCATTCGATCGGCAAAGCTGATAAAAATAGCCCTCGTCGTTGCTCCGCGCCGCCTGCGTATGCTCCGTTACGCCCTTATCAAGAAGAGCCTTTCCGTAATAGCTGTGCGAATTTCCGATAAAAATGATCTTTTTTCCGTTAAGAGCGTGCCCTGCTCCGGGCGCCTCCGATCCTGTGTCCTCGGATCCCATTCCCGAAGAACCCTCTGCTCTGTCCGTGGTATCCACCTCAGGGGAAAATGCACTTTCCTCGGTCGAATCGATTCCCAAGGCATCGTCGCACGCACTGAAGGCGCAGAGACAAATCAGAAAAGCCAAAGACAGCGCCGTAATCCTTTTCATCTCTTAAGCCTCCGTTTGCTTCGATCCATCCGGGATTTACCTTTCATTATACACCATTCTTACGAGGTTGTCAATCGCTTTTCCAAAAATACGGTGATACACGAAAATATGGAGCTGTCTCACTAAGGTGAGACAGCTCCTACCGCAGATCATTTTCCCTCAAGCCCGCAAATGAAGCCGCTGACGTCCGCAGAGCAAATGTCACCGCCGATCACACGGTTGCGGTAAAGGAGCAGATTCACATAGACCGTCCCCTCGTACCCCTCGTAGTTCGTGATCTCGTAGGTATAGCGCATTACGGTCTTCTTTTTGTACTTTGAGAGATCGAAGCCCTGCTCCTTCTGAATCTCGTTGTACGCAGCAAACACCTTGTCGAAATCCGATGGAATGGTCACCTCACACTCCGCGATGACACCTTCAGCGGTCTCCCACCCGAACTGTGCAAGGAAGCTTCTTCGATCGGCATCGCTTTTGATCTTCGTGTAATTGTACGCCACCTCCCCCGCAACCGTTCCGTCCTCCGTTGTCGCCGCATAGGTCGGCACGAATACGATCAGCAAGACGAGTGTGGTAAGTGCAAGCGCAACGACGGCAAAAAACTTCGCCGTGCTCGCCCGAAAGGAATAAACAAACATAATAAAAGCCCTCCCGACTTCGTTTTTGTACATCGTATGCGCGGCAGGCTGTTCTTATGCCGAATTATGGGGGGAAATCCTACCATAAGAAGGCCGAAAATCACCTACCCGAACGCAAATCCTCCTTGACTTTTCCACACGTATATGGTATACTTTATTTGTATATTATTTTCAGGAGTTTGATTATGCTGTTCCGTTATACCGAGATCGAGGAATCCGCGTCGAAAACGCTCAAGGGTGCCGTTTCCGTGTCGAAATGCTCGGTTTTCCGCGTCTGTCTTTATCCGATCATCTCCCTGCTTTTCGTCGCAGGAGGGATCCTTATGCTGCTCATACAGCCGATCCGGCAGTACGCCGTTTCCGCTCTCATCCTCTTCATCGTTTCCTTTATCCCCATCGTCTATTTTGTAGATGCGCTTGTCACCCGAATGCTGATCGGAAACGGAAGGATCGCGATCCGTAAGCTCTCGTCAAAGGAAGCGATCTACACCTACACAGACGTGTCGTGGAGATTCCAGAGTCCGAAGGAGAAGCGAAGCGCGATCCTCGTCTACGTAAAAAACAAGACCACCCTTCGCATCCTGCCGGGCGCACGCAACTATACCGCCCTTCTCTCCCTTCGACACAAGGGAGGACTCTCAAACGACGAGAAGGAGCTTCTCCGTAAGCTCTCCGAGTCCTCCGACAAATAACCGATAAGGAGCGTCCTCACTTGCTACATAGCCTTTTGAAAAAATTTGAAGAAGCACTCACGTCGGTCCTTCCCGTCTCGCTGATCGTGATCGTGCTGAGCTTTACCCCGCTCATCAGCCTCTCTGCAACCGAAATGGGCGTTTTTATCGTATCCTCGATCCTCCTCATCATCGGCATCGGAATGTTCAACCTCGGTGCGGATATCGCAATGACGCCGATGGGCGAGCAGATCGGATCGGGACTAACCCGCTCGGGGAATATGAAACTCCTCGTCACAGTTGCCTTTCTGATGGGACTGCTTATCACAGTGGCAGAGCCCGATCTCTCGGTGCTCGCCGCACAGGTCTCTAAGGTGATGAACGGCACGAGCCTGATCCTCGCGGTCGGTGTCGGCGTAGGCCTCTTCCTGCTCCTTTCGGTGCTGAAGATCGTCTTTAAGAAGCACCTCTCTTCGATGCTTCTGTACTTTTATATGATCCTCTTCGCCCTCTCGGCACTCCTTCTGCTTCGCGGAAACGGTGCTTTCCTCGCGCTCGCCTTTGATTCGGGCGGAGTGACAACGGGACCGATCACCGTCCCCTTCATTATGGCACTCGGCGTCGGCATCGCATCCGCCCTCGGCGGCAAGGATTCAAGTGAAAACAGCTTCGGTCTCATCTCGATGTGCTCGATCGGCCCGATCCTCGCCGTGATGCTGCTCGGCGTGGGCGTGACGGGTAGCATCGACTATACCGCCCCCGACTACACGACCAACATCACAGCGCTTTCCGTACTCGAAACGCTATTACATACGCTGAAGGAGGTCTCAATCGCACTCGGTCTCATCGTTGCCTTTTTCATCGTCCTGCAGATCTTCTGCCTGAAGCTTCCGAAGAAAAAGCTGCTGCGCATCGCGGTCGGTATCCTCTACACCTTCATAGGACTCGTGATATTCCTCACCGTTGTAACAGTAGGCTTTATGCCGATTGGATACAAGATCGGTACCGAGCTCGCATCGGGTCCCTCGTGGGTGCTCGTCGGCTTTGGCTTCTTGCTTGGGATGGTCGTCGTCCTTGCCGAGCCCGCAGTCCACGTCCTCAACAAACAAGTTGAAAATATCACCGACGGCACGGTCAGCCGCCGATCGATGATGCTCGCCCTCTCGATCGGCGTCGGCATTTCGATCGGACTTTCGATGCTCCGTATCGTTCTTGATTTCAATATTCTCTATTACGTGATCCCCGGATACCTCGTTTCCCTCGGTCTCTCCTTCTTCGTTCCCGGGCTCTACACGGCGATCGCCTTTGACTCGGGCGGAGTTGCAAGCGGACCTCTCACCTCGGGCTTCATCCTTCCCCTTTCGATAGGTGCCTGCTGTGCGCTTCAGGGTGAGAGCGCCGTAATGAGCTGCGCCTTCGGTATCGTCGCAATGGTCGCGATGACACCTTTGATCACGATCCAGCTTCTCGGCTTCAAGGCAGTCGTTTCAAAGCGTGTGAGCGAGCGTATCGCAAGAAGACGGATCCTCGACGCAGACGACGAGCAGATCATTCGTTTTATGTGATTTAAGGAGCGTATTATGAAAAAAGCATCCCATAAGCATACCGAAAGACAAGCTCCCTCCGCGTCTCCGATCGCGCCCGAGAAGCTCCAGCTCCTCGTGACGGTCGTCAACCGTGAGAAGGCAGAGTTTTACACCGACCTCCTCCTTTCCTTCGAGGTCAATCTGCAGTTAACGCTTTCGGCGTCAGGCACGGCAAGCACCGAGATGCTGAATCTTCTCGGCCTCTCCGAAAACGAAAAAAGCGTCCTCCTCAGCGTGATCCGTGAGGATCGGGCAAAGGCGGCACTCTCGACGCTTGACAAAAAATTCCGAACCATCCGAGGCGGAAAGGGCATCGCCTACACGATCCCGATGACGGGCACGATCGGCGTTGCGATCTACCGCTTCCTCGCGAACATCCCGGATGAAATCCGAACGAAGAAAGAAGGATCCTTATGAAATTCACTCATGAAGTCATATTCTGCATCGTCAATGCGGGATACTCCGACACGGTTATGGATGCAGCGAAGGAGCTCGGCGCGCGAGGCGGAACCATCATTCACGCGCGCGGAACGGCTAACCGCGAGGCGGAGACCCTTTTCGGCATCACGGTACAGCCCGAAAAGGAGATCGTTATGATCCTCGTTCCCGCATCGATCAAGGACGACATCCTGCACGCGCTCTACAAAAAGGTGGGGCTTCAGACCCCCGGTCAGGGCATTGCCTTCTCGCTCCCCGTCGATAACGTCGTCGGCATCTCGGAGCAGCTTGATGAGGGCAAGGAAAGTAGTCCTTCGTAATTCCGATCAAAAAGGGGCTGTCTCACCAAGGTGAGACGAGCCCCCGAAATATAAGAAGCCGATAGGCTGTATTTAGTCACGGGTCAGGATACCGTATAGCGCCTCGGTGCTTTCCGCGATTGCAAGCACACCCGCTGACAGGAGCTCCGAGCGGATTCCATAGCCCCACGCAACGCCGACGCACGGGATGCCGTGTGAGCGCGCACCGAGCGCGTCAAACACCGTGTCCCCGATCATCACTGCGTTCTTCCGCGGATGCTGTGCGTCGATCTCCTCAAAAAGCCGTTCGATCACTGCTTCCTTCGTATCGAGCGAGCCGTCAAGCGTCGCGCCTGCAATGCGGCCGAAATACCTCGCAAGACCGAAATGCTCCAGAATTTCGACCGAAACGACTTCGGGCTTCGACGTCGCAACGTACAAAGGATATCCCTCGGCATAGAGACGCGCGAGCAAGGACTCGACTCCGGGGTAGATACGGCATTCATATTTTCCTACCGAGAAATAGCGCTCTCTGTAAAGTCTCATCGCGTTTTCGATCTCGTTTTCGGGGATACCGCACGCGCGGAAGGACACCCGAAGCGGCGGGCCAATGAAGCGGTTCATTCCCTCATCGTCGGGGATCTCTATCCCGTAGTGCGTCAAAACGAGCATCACGCTGTTGATAACACCCTCACGCGAATCGGTCAGGGTCCCATCGAGATCAAACAAGAAAAAGCGGTCACGCATTTTGAATCCTCACTTTACCTTTATCCGCTCGGGCGCGATGCGCGCAGGAGCGACTCCACGTTATGATTATACCCCATTCGCACGGTCGTGTCAAGCACCGTCCGCAAAAATAATCCGAAAGCGCACATAAGTCTATGAGATTATCTCCCTTAACCTTCGGGGAAAGCGAAAACGCAGTTTCCCTTCCATACGCCCTGATGCTCGCGCCGATGGCGGGGATCACCGATCACCCCTTCCGTGCGCTGTCACACGCCTGCGGCGCATCCTACTCGGTGACCGAGATGGTGTCTGCGAAGGCACTCGTATATGCAAAACGCAAAAAGAAAAAAACCGAATCACACTCACAGACCGCTCCGCTCGCCGCCACCTACAAGGATGAGGGCCCGACTGCCGTTCAGATCTTCGGCTCTGAGCCGGAATTTCTCGCAGAAGCCGCCCAAATGATCGAAAGCGGCGAATACGACGGCTGCATCCGTGAATGCCCCCCCGCGGCGATCGATATCAATATGGGCTGTCCGATGGCAAAGGTCACGGGCAACGGCGAAGGAAGCGCGCTTCTTTCCGATCCCCGCCTCTGCGCCGAGATCGTTCGAGCCGTCGAGCGGGCGACGCGCCTTCCCGTAACGGTCAAGATCCGCCTCGGCTGGTCGCAGGATTCACTCACCGCCCCCGAGGTCGCACGTGCCGTCGAAAGCGCGGGTGCGTCTCTCATCGCCGTTCACGGCAGGACACGCCAGCAGTTCTATTCCCCCGGCGTCAGCCTCAAGGGGATCCGATCGGTCAAGGAAGCGGTTTCGATCCCCGTGATCGGAAACGGTGACATCTTCTGCGCCGAGGACGCCCTTCGTATGCTCGACGAAACGGGCTGTGACGGACTGATGGTCGCGAGAGGCGCGATGGGAAATCCGTGGCTCTTTTCGGAGATCCTTGCCGCCGCACGCGGCGAATCCTTCACCCCGCCCCCCCTCTCCGAGCGACTTGACACCGCGCTCGCACAGGTTTCGCGTATGATCCTTGAGAAGGGTGAACGGATCGGCCTTGCCGAGGGGCGCAAGCACCTCGCCGCATACGTCCGCGACATTCGCGGTGCCGCCGAATTCCGCGGAAGAATTATGACTGCGAAGAATCTCGATGAGGTCGCCGTGCTCTTCGAGGAGATCAAGTCCAAGGAAAACGCCTGAACCGAGGAGAAGCTTTGCCCATACACATACATAGAGAAGGAGAGAACCGATACCTATGAATCAGACCCCTATTCAAAATAAGCCAACCAAGCAGCGCCCACCTGCTACGGACAAGCCTGCTTGTCCCTCCGAAGGAATGGGCGGCGTGTCGGAGCGAGCGTATCAATTCGCCCTTCTTTCGTCTGCAGTCGCCTTCGTTCTCGCTGTTCTGATGATCCTGACTGCATTCATAAAGCCGAGAACGGTATTGCCCGATATCCCCGACGACACCACAGATCCCACCGAAACGACCGAGCCGTCCGTAAACGCAGCCGTCACTTATCCGACCTCTCCGTCGCGTGACAGCTATCTTCTTTCGGGAAGCGGTGTGGCGATCGACGGCAGTACGCTGTCCGCAGACTTTGCGATCCTCGTTTCACTTTCCGATTACAGCGTCGTGGCTTCTCTCGACGCCGATGCGCGTATTTATCCCGCATCAATGACCAAAATTATGACCCTGATCGTCGCGTGTGAGGAGATCGAGGATGCGTCGGTCGTTCTGACTGTTTCGGACGAGATTATGAAATATTGCCGCGAGAATGATGCCACCGTGCTTGCGATGGATCCCCTCGACCGATTCACCGCGACCGATATGCTGTACGGCGTCGGCGTAGTATCTGCGGCAGATGCCTGCATTGCGCTTGCCGAACACGTCGCGGGCTCGGAGGAGGCGTTTGTCGATCTGATGAACGCAAAAGCGGCATCTCTCGGACTTACGAAAACGAATTTTGCAAACTCCACGGGTCTCGACGACGAAAACAACTACTCCACCGCACGCGAAATGGCAATGATCCTTGCCTACGCGCTCGACAATCCCTTCTGCCGCGAGATCCTCTCAACCGATAACCGAACCGTCCTCGGCTACTATGATGACGGCGGCACGGAGAAGAGCTACAATCGACAGCTTTACAATACCCTATGGAGTCGTCTTTCGGGCGCGGGATACGAGAAAAAGCTCCCCGCCTCGCTCTCCTGCGGAATGACCCTGCTCGGTGCCAAGACAGGATATACCGATGCAAGCGGAAACTGCCTTGCCTCCTTCCTTGAAGATAAAAACGGCAATCTCTACGTCACAGTCACCGCAAAGGGCGACACAGCGGGATCCTCGATCACCGATATGGAGACGATCTGCAAGGACCACACCTGATACGTCATATAAGAAAAAGGGGCTGTCTCACTAAGGTGAGACAGCTCCTTTTCTGTTTTTTCTACCGAAATACCACGTTCTCTTTTCCGAGGATCGACTCGATCTCCCGCCGCACATAGTCACTCATCGCAACACCGTGGGGATAGGGCATATACTTTTTCGTCGAGCCGTCGTACACGATCACGGGGAAGCTACCGTCATCAAAAATATCGAGTAGATTCGCGACCTTTCGGTAGGACACGGATGTGAGATCCTCAAAGCGCAGATAGACCTTTGACACGGGCTTGCCTAAGTTGCTCGGCTGTGCGGGAGCTCTCTGCTCGTTTTTTTGCGTCCGAGACTCTGAGGGTCGTTCTGCCATTTGATTTTTGTTAGACACTGCGTCTGCGACCGTTTTTTTCTCCTGCCGCACGGCACTCTCGTCGAATTTTCCGTCCTCGACCAGTGGCACGATACGCGAAACGAGAATCTTTGCCTTCTCACCCTCTCCGAGCGAGAGGTTCCCCTCAACACAGATCGCGGCATCCTGCAGGGCGAGCTTCCCAAGTGCCTCGTATTGGCGTGGGAAAAGAAGGCATTCAATGTCGTGATAGCGATCCTCCAGCGTGAAAAACGCCATTTGCTGATCCTTTTTCGTCATTTTTTTCGTCACCGACGAAACGATTCCCGCAACGCACACGCTCTGCTTATCGGGGAAATCCGCATCCTCGCGCGTGAGAGCACCGATATCATCCGTACGCAGCGCCGAAACGTGCTTTCCGTAGCTGTCGAGCAAATGCCCCGAGAAATACATCCCCGAGCTTTCCTTCTCCTGAAGGAGCTTTTCCCTGACCGTGAATTCGGGCAGATCGGGATAGGCAAAGCCATCGGGTGCAGAAGCCGTCCCGACCGTGTCCGACATCATCGAGAACATATCTATCTGACCTGCAACACCGCCACGGTTCTTATCCTGCACAAGATCGATCAGCCGCTCGTACGAGGAAAGGAGCTGACTTCTGTACACGCCGAGACGGTCGAATGCCCCCGATTTGATCAACGAATCGACCATTCGCTTATTGAGATCGACCGTCGCCATTCTTTCAACGAAATCCTCAAAGGAGCGGAAGGGCGCGCGCCGCCTCTCATCGAGCATCGCACGGACGAACTGCTGTCCGACGTTGCGAAGCGCGAGAAGTCCGAAGCGGATATTGCCGCCGCTGACCGTGAAGTGCATACGGCTCTCATTGATGTCGGGCGGCAGGACCGAGATCCCGAGCCGTTGTGCCTCAGCGATATACTCGGCAAGCTTCTCCGTATTTCCGAGCACAGAGGTGAGAAGCGCCGCGAGGTATTCCTCGGGATAATGCGCCTTCAGATACGCCGTTCGGAAGGAGAGAACGGCGTATGCCGCCGCGTGGCTCTTGTTGAACGCGTAATTTGCGAAGGACGCCATATCGCCAAAGAGCTTGTTCGCCTTGTCCGAAGGCACACCGCGCGCTTCAGCGCCGCGAAGGAATGCCTCGCGCTCCGCTTCCATCACTGCGTGCTTTTTCTTTGACATCGCGCGGCGCACGATATCGGCGTGACCGAAGGTATAGCCCGCGACCTCCCGGAAGATCTGCATCACCTGCTCCTGATAAACAACACAGCCGTAGGTCGAGCGCAGAATGGGCTCAAGGCACGGAATATCGTAGCGGATCGTTTCGGGATGATGCCGCCCCTCAATATATTTCGGGATCGAATCCATCGGTCCCGGGCGATAGAGTGCGATCGCCGCAATGATATCGTCGATCGAATCGGGAGCAAAATTCACGAGCGTTTGCCGCATTCCCGCCGATTCCAGCTGAAAAACGCCGAGGGTATTGCCCGACGCCAAAAGCCGATACGTCTCCGCATCGTCAAAATCGGCATCCTCGATCGAAAAATCGGGAATACGCTCGCGGATCATCTCCTCGGTATCGTGTATGATCGTAAGATAACGAAGCCCGAGGAAGTCGAACTTGAGAAGCCCGAGCTTCGCAACGGTATCCATATCGTACTGCGTGATCACCGCGTCGCCGCTCATCGACTGCGGTACGTACTCGGAAATCGGACCTGAGGTGATCACGACACCCGCAGCGTGAATCGAGACGTTGCGCGGCATCCCCTCAAGCATCGCGGCTGTATCAACAAGTCTCTTCACCGACTCGGAGGACTCGTAAAGCACCTTGAGATCGGGCATCTTCAGCGCATCTGCAATCGTGATCCCAAGCTCACGCGGGATCGCACGCGCAACGGCGTCAACCTCCGCGTAGGACATCCCCATTACGCGCCCCGTATCACGGATCGCCGCGCGCGCCGCGAGGGTACCGAAGGTGATGATCTGGGACACGTGATCCTGTCCGTATCGCTCGGTGACGTATCGGATGACCTCATCTCTGCGATTGTAGCAAAAATCAACGTCAATATCGGGCATACTGACACGCTCGGGATTGAGAAAGCGCTCGAAAAGAAGATCGAACCTGAGAGGATCGACGTCGGTGATCGAAAGAAGATACGCGACAAGGCTTCCTGCCCCCGATCCCCTTCCGGGACCTACGGGAATGCCTGCCTTCTTCGCGAAATTAACGTAGTCCTGCACGATCAGAAAGTATTCGGCGTATCCCATTTCGTTGATTACCGAAAGCTCGTAATCCATCCGCTTCTTGTAATCCGCCTCCTCGTATCCCTTCGACGGGATCATACCGCGAGACACGCGCTCCTGAAAGCCCGAGAGCGCGAGAAACCTGAGATAGGACGCGGCGTCCATTCCGCCCGGGATCTTAAAGGTCGGGAGGTAGAGGTGATCGAAGTCAAAGTCAAACGAGCACCGCTCGGCGATCCTTACCGTGTTTTCAAGCGCCCCGGGGATCTTTCCGAACAGCATCCGCATCTCGGTCGAGTCCTTATAGTAGAACTCGTCGGTTGCAAAGCCGGCAGGTCTGCCGTCCGCAAGCGTCGTTCCCGTCTGAATGCACATCAGAGTTGCTTGGGTGTCGGCATCCTTACGGCGAAGATAATGGCAGTCGTTCGTTGCGACGAGAGGCAGTCCGCACTCTTCTGCAAGATTCACGAGCGAGGAAAGAAGCTGTTCCTCCTCTGCAAGCCCGTGGTTCTGAAGCTCGATATAGAAGTGATCCTCCCCAAACAGACGCGCCATCGCCTCCGCCTCGCGCCTTGCCCCCGCGAAGTCGCCTGCCGAAAGGAGACGTGGAATTTTTCCCGCAATACAAGCGGAGAGAGCGATCAGCCCCTCGTGATAGCGCTCGAGCAACTCTCTGTCGACACGCGGGCGGCTGTAAAAGCCCTCGGTAAAACCACGCGACACGAGCTGCATCAGATTGTGATACCCGACCTCGTTCTCGCAAAGAAGCACCAGATGGTGATAATTCGCCTCTCCCGTGTTGCCTCGGTCAAAGCGCGAGCGCGGCGCGACGTAGACCTCACACCCGATGATCGGCTTGATTCCCGCATCGCGGCAGGCACAATAAAACGCCACCGCGCCGTAAAGCACGCCGTGGTCGGTGATCGCAACCGCCGTGTGACCGCATTCCTTAACGCGCGCGGGAATATCGGCGATGCGACAGGCACCGTCGAGCAGGCTGTATTCCGAGTGAAGATGCAAATGGACGAAATCGCCCGTTTCCTGTGTCTTTTCCACCTGTGTGCTCCTTTCGGCTTCGTTTCTATGAAAAGCGTGTCAATCCGACCCCGCCTTATTCCTCTGCTCCGACTCCGCCTCGATCTCTCTTGCCGCCTCCATAATCCGTCTGAGGCGGTTGTTCAGTCCCGATTTCGTGATCGGCGGAACGTGCCGCGCGGCAAGACGTGCGAGGCTGTCGTCGTCGTATTCGAGACGCAAGACCGCCGTTTCGCGGAGCTCTGCGGGCATCCGCTCGATCTCCCCTGAAAGGAAAAGCGCCTTGACCGCCTCGATCTGCGCAAGTGCGGCGTTGACCGTTTTCTCGAGGTTCTTCATTTCACAGTTCGTGATACGATTCTCCGACACACGGATCTGTCGCTCGATCTGCTTGTCCGCAATGGCAAAATAAAGTCCATTTTCACCGATGAGCGAGAAAAATTCCCCGATCACCGTGCTTTTTTTGTAGTAAAGCCCAACCTTGTCCCGCCGCGTGACCCGTCTCGGCGACTCGTTGTCCTCCGACAGAAGGACTGCAACGGCATCCGCGCGTGCAGGCGGAAGCCTGAACTCAAGATGAAATGCGGTCTCGGGATCGCTGATACTGCCGCATCCGAGAAAGATCCCACGGAAAAACGCCGCGCGGCATTCGGGACATTTCAAGGAAAGCACCGCACGCCGAAGCCCGAGATCCTCGGGAAGCGGCTCCTCCACCCCCCTCAGAAATTTCGAAACGGGCTTTGAGGAAAAGGCCAGCGTATAGGTCTTGTGCCCCGGGCGGCTTCCCACAATGATCTCCGCATCCTTACCAAATCGCAGCTTCAGCAGTCTCTGTGCGAGATGCGCAACTCCGTCGTGCTCTGTACGGAGGATCAGCATCTCATCCCCCCTTTCCACAGTCTCCGAGGAGAGGGTCCTCTCGACTCCGAGGAACAGTCCACAGGCGAGCGCACGACTGCAACAGACCTTTTTCGGCTCATTTTTCAGGATATCATCCTTCAAAGCATCCGAATAACTCAAATCGGCTCGCCTCCCATCGTTCTGACCTCAGCTTCAAGCAAATACCCCGTCTCGCGGAGTACGCTTTCGCGAACGAGTGCGGCAAGTCGGCGCACATCCAATTCGGTCGCACCGCCACGGTTTATTACAAAGCCCGCGTGCTTTTCGGACACCTCCGCTCCGCCAATGCGTACGCCCTTCAGTCCGCAGTCCTCGATCAGCTTCCCCGCAAACGCCCCCACAGGTCGCTTAAAAAAGCTTCCCGCACTCGGGTATTCAAGGGGCTGCTTCTCCCTTCTCGCTGCGAGAAGGCGCTTCATTTCGGCTCTCACGAGTGTAGGATCTCCCTCCGCAAGTCGGAAGGTCGCTGACAGGATGATCTCGCTCGGTCTGCCGAGATATACGCTTGCGCGGTATCCGTAAAGGTGCTCATCAAGATCTCGCTCATAGATCTCGCTCGGAGCATCTGCATCAACATAACGTGAGGAATCAAGGATCCCCGACACCTCCCCGCCGTACGCGCCTGCATTCATCACAACGGCACCGCCGACCGTTCCGGGAATGCCGTAAAGGAACTCCGCACCCGTGAGCCCGCGATCTGCGGCCGCCCGCGTCAATGCGGAAAGGCTGACACCCGCTCCCGCCGTTACGAAAACATTTCCGTCCTTGGCGTCACAAAAGGAGATCTCGTTGAGTCCACCCGTGAAGAGCACCGCGCCGTCATAACCCACATCGGGACAAAGGAGATTACTCCCGCCGCCAATTACGAAAAGCGGAACGCCGCTTGCCTTTACCGCGAAGAGTGTGAGAAGCACCTCGGCCTCACTTTTCGGATAGATCCCAAGTGCCGCATCTCCGCCGATACGGAAGGTCGTATGACGGGAAAGCGGCACCGTCCGTTCAAGAGCGATCCCACAGTCCGAAAGCGCGGTATACAGTTCGGCTATCCCACGTTGAAGCATTTCTCTTCCCTCCGCAAATCTCATTATTATCATTATACTATGTTTTGCGGCAGTTTGCAAGGGAGACAGCAAAATTTTTCCGTGGGGGAAGAAAAATACGTTACGAAACAACACAAAAAGCTTGTAGGAGCCATCCGAAAATGGCTCCTACAAGGAATTATTCATTTGATCAGCAAACGTGTACGCCGAGCTTTGCGTCGCCGTTCTTCCCGTCAAGTCCGAACCTCTCGTTCTTTCTCTTCTCAAAGAACTTCAGCGCGACCTGCTCGAACAACGCGTAGGACAAGACGTCCTCGTCCTGCTCCAGATAAGGTGCGATCTCGCTGCGGAGCTTATCAAGCTCGGGCTCAAGGAGATCTGCGGGACGGCAGGTGATCGCCTCCGCATCGCCAATGATCTTCTTCACAAACGCAGGATCAGGCGTCATCGGCGTCTTGCCGTATTCGCCGCGCATCATCGCCTTGAATTCCTTCGTGACCATCTTATATCTTTCGCCGCCGATGACGTTCATCACCGCCTGCGTGCCGACGATCTGCGAGGAGGGCGTAACGAGAGGCGGATAACCCGCATCCGCACGCACGCGCGGAACCTCCTCAAGCACTGCGGGAAGCGCGTCAGAGCGTCCCATCTGCTTCAGCTGGGAAACGAGGTTCGACAGCATTCCGCCGGGAACCTGATACAGAAGCCCGTTGACGTCGACCTTCATCACCTTCGGGTCGAGCAGTCCACTCGCGAGATATTTTTCGCGAATGGGCGTAAAATACTTCGTGACCGCATCAAGCTCGTGGAGATCAATGCCCGTGTCGTACGGCGTACCCGCGAGTGTCGCAACGATCGCCTCGGTCGGAGGCTGAGAGGTGCCGAGTGCAAGCGGAGAGATCGCGGTGTCGATCACGTCAACGCCCGCCTCTACCGCCTTCAGATAGGTCATCGAGCCGAGACCCGTCGTGTAATGCGTGTGAAGCTGGATCGGGACCTTAACGGTCTCCTTCAGAAGCTTTACAAGCTCATACGCATCGTACGGCAGGAGCAGTCCTGCCATATCCTTGATACAGATCGAGTCAGCGCCCATCTCCTCAAGCGTCTTTGCGTAATTTGCAAAATATTCGTTCGTGTAGATCTCGCCCGTCGTGTAGCTGATCGCCGCCTGAACGTGACCTCCCTCTCGCTTCGTTGCGTCGATCGCGGTCTTCAGGTTTCTCGGATCGTTCAGCGCATCGAAAATTCGAAGGATGTCAATGCCGTTCGCGATCGACTTCTGCACGAAGTACGCAACGACGTCATCCGAATAATGACGGTAACCGAGAATATTCTGTCCGCGGAAAAGCATCTGAAGCTTCGTATTCTTCACGCCGTCGCGGATCTTTCTGAGTCTCTCCCACGGATCCTCATTGAGGAAACGCAGACAGCTGTCAAAGGTCGCGCCGCCCCACGCCTCGAGCGAATGATAACCGATCTTGTCAAGCGTCGAAAGGATCGGGAGCATCTCGTCGATGGTCATACGGGTCGCAACGAGAGACTGATGTGAGTCACGGAGGATCGTCTCCGTGAGCTTGATCTGTTTTTTCTGTGTTTTATCTGCCATTTTTGAATGAACCTCCTATCGCTTCGGCAACCGTTCGGGGGTCGCCTCCCGTAAGAAAAGGATCTTAGTTCAGTGTCAGAAGAACCTGATCAGCGGTGACCGATGCGCCGCTCTGTACCGAAATGCTTGCAACAACACCGTCCTCGGGTGCGCAAATGTCGTTCTCCATCTTCATCGCCTCGAGAACGAGCAGGACCTCGCCCTTCTTGACCGATGCGCCAACCGATGCATTGACCTTAACGATCGTGCCGGGGAACGGAGCCTTCACTGCAGTCTTGCCTTCGCTTCCGGCAGGAGCTGCTGCTGCAGGTGCGGGTACCGCCTCGGGTGCAGGAGCTGCCGCAGGAGCGGGAGCTGCTACGGGAGCGGGAGCCACGGGGGCTACGGGTGCGGGAGCTGCGGCGGTAACGACGGGGGCTGCATAAGCACCTGCCGCAACCTCCTCAACAACAACGTCATAAACAACACCGTTTACGGTAACTGCAAACTTTCTCATAATTTTATATCTCCTCTTTACTTGATAGATTTACTTGATATAGACTGATTTGGATTTCAAATTAAATTCTAAAAGGACTTCGGTCATTTCGAAGAGCGGTTCCAAGCGCCGCCTCTCTTCTTGAAGGAAACCACCCGGAATCCCGTCGGAAGCGAGGACTTTCCACCGTTTTCCATTTCAAGATAGACCGCAACCGCCGCCGTGATCGCTGCCGTCAGTGCCTGATCCTCGGTGACAACGATCGAAGCCGCAATTGCCGCCGCGATCGCCGCGTCATCGGGATTCCCGACCGACGCTCCTGCGCCGTTATCCTTCGATTCTCCGCGCGCGTCCCTTCCCCGACGAATGAGTGTTACGAGACCGTACAGCGCAAGCACGACAAGAATCACAAGAACGGCGTATATGACCGCGGGATTCACCGACTCGGGGATCAACGAGGTGAGGGAATTTACGTTCATACGCTTGTCCCCCTTCAGAGCGGCAGGGTGGGATGCCTGCGGCTCGGCGTGCCGTCTGCCTTTGAGATCAGCATAGAAACTGCAGCCGCAAGACGTGCGCGAAGCTCCTCGGGTGCGATAACGTCATCGACCTCGCCGCGGCAAGCCGCCTCAGCGGGAGATGCGTACGCATCCTGCCATTCCTTCTCGAGCGATTCGCGGCTCACGTCCTCCGAAACACGGTCGTTCCAAAGGAATGCGACCGAGGAAGCGGGAGACAGAAGGCTGATCGAAGCATCGGGAAGCGCGAACACAACGTCCGCACCGAGCGCCTTTGCACCCGTCAGCGTAAAGCCTGCACCGTATGCCTTGCCGACCACCGCCGTCACCACGGGGCAATCTGCATTCGCGTAAGCGCCCGCGAGCTTTGCAAGCTCCTGCACCATCGCGGGAGCCGATTCGTTCTTCAGTCCGACCGAATCAACGAGATTCACGATCGGCAGACCGAACGCGTCACAGAAGGAGATCAGCTTCGAGGCCTTTCTTGCTTCCTCTCCGCCGATCGCGCCGCCATTCTCTACGGAATTGCTCGCGATCACGCCGCAAACAACGCCTGCGAGGGCAAGAAAGCCCGTAGAAACGCCCTTGCCGTAATCCGCGTAGAGCTCGTAATATTCTCCGCCGTCGGCAAGCGCCTTGAGGGATGCCGCAAGATCAGCGTTGTTCCACTGAATCGCACGGTTCGGGTCATCCGAGGACTCGAGCACGACCGTCCCCTCTGCGTTGTTCGCAGGAAGGAGCGAGAGAAGGGTTCTGACCGAGGCAAACGCAGCCGCCTCATCCTCTGCCGTAGTCGCAACGAGACCGTCGGTCTCGGGAGCGGTCTGCTCCTCTTCGTACGAGGGATTCAGATAAATCTCCGCGCTTTCCTCCACGCGAACGACGAAATCGGACATTGCCGCAACCATCGCCGCACTGCCTGCACAAACGCCGTCGATCACGGTGATCTGCGGGATCACGCCCGATGCATCGGCAACCGACTTCATCCAAACGCCGTACGCCGCCATCGAAGCCGCGCCGTCGTAGATCGAAGCGCCCGCGCTGTCAAGCACGCCGACGATCGGTGCACCGTTCTTCATCGCAAGCGAATAGATCTGTGCGATCTTACGTGCGTAAAGCGCGTCGATCGCGCCCTTCTTACGTCCATTGTCCTGGAAAAATGCAAATACAAGCTTACCGTCCACCGCACCGTAGCCGGTGACAACGCCCTCAAACTCGGCACTGTCGCCGCTTCTTCTGAGGTGTGCGCCGATCTCTACGAAGGTTCCTGCGTCGAAGAACGCCTCAGCGCGGCGATTTCCCTCGCCGCTGTCGTGCGACACGGTATAATTCAAATTCAAGCTGTTACTCATTCAGTCAAACGTCCTGTCCTTTCCGAAAAATTCCAAAAATTACTTTTCGGTTTTCCTCTCGGAGATGCGTAACCGCACCGCGTACGTTTTTGCAAATTGCAATAAACCAACCGAAAATCTCCGATTTTTATATTACAATTATCACGAAAAACGCACACTTCCGGTGAAATCCACCTTCTCCCCGATTATACTTAAATAATACCACAAATTGCAGAATTTGACAACAAAGAAAATGTTATATTTCTGTGAACAATGACCTTCGACACGAAACCCATCCGCATAAGAGCCTCCCTCCGGGAGGGAGGTGGATTTTGCCGGAGGCAAAAGACGGAAGGAGCCTGCGTTACGATGAGAATAGACAAATCTCCATCTTTACGTATTCTCCCCCACCCGCTCTGCGGGAGCCCCCTCTCGGAGGGGGCCTTATATGTGCCGCTCTCGCAACACGAAACCATACAAAAAGCCCGCCCACACAGAGAAACGCGCAGGCGGGGTAATATTAAGTTTCGGCAATTTCAATATTTTTAATAAAATCTTCGAATTCCAACTCATTGAGGATTTGCACAACCTCTGTTCCCCAACCGGGATATTGGCAATTTTTTATTACACATGTAGTCCCTTTTGCGCGTGCGGCTTCTGCGTCTCTTAAAGACACAGAATATACACTATGTATTGGTATTGTATTCCATACAACATACCACTCATATTCTTCAATATACAAAACTACGTAACGAGACTTTCTGAAATCAATATTATGGGGATTTGATATTTCACAAGAAATTCGATTGTCAGAGATGTTAGAAGCCATTTTTTTGTGATGTGCATGAAGGAACAATGGATCAATATTATACCTTTGGCACAGATTGGAGATATGCAGTTTTATATCTTTCGTTTTCATATTTGCCTCCTTGATTTATTGTTGTTTCAGTAAATCTAGTTTCATTCACTCCATTTGGGGTTAGTCTCCATTATAGTGCCAGTCATAATCGCAATAGACCATTTTCAAATACATTGCTGCATCGGCAGGATCACTTATATCTACAACCACACCATTCGAAGCGCCCGAGGTGGTAACGGTCCATTCACCGGAGGCGTGTTCGAAGATGACACTTGTAAGATTGGGACAATCAGAAAATGCTCCCTCATCAATATAAGTTACACCTTTGGGGATGATGATGCTCGTGAGACTCGAGCATCCCCTAAAAGCACCATACTCAATCCTCGCAATACCACTACCAAGCGTAATACTCGTAAGATTTGTGCAATTGGAAAATGTATGTAACGAAATGCTCCATACACCGTCGGGAATCGTGATGCTTGTAAGAGCTGTACAGCTCGTGAATGCGGATCCTCCAATGCTCGTAACACTGTTGGGGATCGTAATACCTGTGAGACTAGAGCATCCCATAAAAGTGCCAAACTCAATCCCCGTAATACCACTACCAAGCGTAATGCTTGTAAGGTTTGTACAGTCCTCAAAAGCATGTGCCCCAACGCTCTTAACGTTATCCAAAATTTCGATGCTCGCGAGAGAGTTGCAATCATAGAATGCATACTTATCAATGACTGTAACACTATTTGATAATTCAATGCTCGTGAGACTTGTGCAACCGTAAAAAGCGCGGTTACCAACACTTATAACACCCTCGGGAACCGTAAACGATGTGTCGGTCTTGCCGGCAGCGTACTTGATTAGTGCCATACCACCTTTAGAATATAGGTTTCCGTCTTTAGATTCATACATTGGATTTTGAGAATCAACTGCATAGCTTGCAATGTTAAGATCACTCAAAAAGCTAATATCTGTAACCCCGCTTCCAAGAGTGACGCTCATAGGACTTGTGCACCCATGAAATGCTCCGTATATACCTCCAACAACAGTTACATTATTAGGAAAAGTTATACTCGTGAGGTTGGTGCAATTTTCAAACGTTCTATCCTCAATACTTGTAACGTTATCACCGATTACTACGCTCGTGAGGCTCGTGCAACCCGAGAACGCACCGCTCCCTATGCTCGTGACACTGTCGGGGATGTCGATGCTCGTGAGGTTGGTGCACTTTTCAAACGTTCTATCCTCAATACTTGTAACGTTATCACCGATTGATACGCTCGTGAGGCTCGTGCAACCCGAGAACGCACCGCTCCCTATGCTCGTGACACTGTTGGGGATGTCGATACTCGTGAGGTTGGTGCACTTTTCAAACGTTCTATCCTCAATACTTGTAACGTTATCACCGATTACTACGCTCGTGAGGCTTTTGCAACCCGAGAACGCACCGCTCCCTATGCTCGTGACACTGTCGGGGATCACGAGATCCGTAACAAGCCTTCCGTTTAAGTAGAGGTTATTTGCATAGTAGAGAGGGTTTGCATAGTAGAGAGGTTTTGAAGAATAGTAGATATCTGGTTGCAAGAAGGGAACAAACGAAATATTACACCATGCTACAATGTCGTTGATATAGACCGCATTGAGATTCGTGCAATAATCGAACGCACTCATCTCAATACTCGTGACACCGTTGCCAATCGTCACGCTCGTGAGGCTCCTGCAACCCGCGAACGCGCTATCGCCAATGCTCGTGACACTGTCTGGAATCGTCACGCTCGTGAGGCTCCTGCAACCCTTAAACGCATCCCACCCGATTCTCGTAACAGGCAAGCCTTCATATGTACTCGGAATTACAAGGTCGGTATCGGTACAAGTGCCAATACCTGCGACGGAATAGGAAATTCCATCATCATTCAAGGCAAATTCGAGTCCCTCGCTGGCAGGTTCCTCGGGCTCGGGTGTCGTTCCGCTTCCCTGTGTGGTCGAGTCCGGCTCGGGCGTTGTACCGCCGCCCGTGGTCGTTTCGGGCTCGGGGGTGGTACCCACATTGTTGTTCGTTTCGGGTTCAAGTACCGAACTGCCCCCTGTGGTAATTTCCCCACTTGTCGTGGACTCGGGCTCGGTTGATGACCCTCCGTCCGTCGTAACGTCAGGCTCAATCACTACGCCGCCCGTGGTGACATCGGGCTCAATCGCGTCCCCTTCCGTCGTGATCTCGTCGTCGGAAGATGCGTCACCCTCGGTTGTGGAATCGGGATCGGTCGTCGAGTCGCCTCCTCCACCCGTACTGTCGGCGGTACTCTCGGTCGTTTCTCCGTCTGTGTCCGCGTCTTCGTCACACGACGTGAGCGAGAAAAGGCTAAAGATCATCAGTGCTGACAGGATGAGTGCCAAAATTCGTTTTGCTTTCTTCATAAAGCCTCCTGAAAAAAATAAAAGTGCGCCTACCGAAGCAAGCGCACAAAAACGCAAACTCCGATAGTCGCCAAACTAACTTTACGTGAAATGGGTGTAACCACAATTACATAAATGGAATTTGCATTTTATCAAATTCAATAATGTAATTGTGGCTAAAAAAGAGTATAATTATCCCTATAAATAGAGATAGTACACCCGTCTTCACGTTTATTGAGTTAGTTTGGCGTATTCATTATACTACAATGAACGCCCTTTGTCAATACTTATCCGGGGATTTTATCAATTGTGCGCTCGATTCCCTCTCTAAAACCTTCTTGACTTTTCCCCATTTCCGTGGTAGACTATAACCGTGAAAGCTGCGGAAGGGTCCGCAAATGAAAGAGAGAAAAGGAATGCTATGAAAAAAACAGTAATGCAAAAATATGCCCGTCTCATTGCAAGACGGGGCGTCAACATTCAGAAGGGGCAGGAGGTCATCATCCGCGCCGACCTTGACCAGCCCGAATTCGTTCGTATGACCGTCGAGGAATGCTACAAGGCGGGCGCCGCTAAGGTCACGGTCGAGTGGCAGTATCAGCCCCTCGCGAAGCTGAATTACCGCTACCGCACGCTGAAGAGCCTTTCCACGATGGAGGATTGGGAGGTCGAAAAGCTGAAGCTGTCGGTCGATCGCCTGCCTGCAATGATCTATATCGAATCCGAGGATCCCGACGGACTTCGCGGCATCAATCAGGAAAAGGTCGCAAAGGCGCAAAAGGCGCTCTACCCGATCACAAAGCCGATCCGCGACGCGAAGGAAAGCAAATATCAGTGGTGCATTGCCGCCGTTCCGGGCAAGAAGTGGGCGAAAAAGGTCTTCCCCGAGCTGCGCGCCTGCTCTGCTGTCGAAAAGCTTTGGGAAACGATCCTCTACACCTCCCGCGCAGACGGCGACGACCCCTGCGCCGCGTGGGACGCACACAACGAGGAGCTGCACAAGCGCTGTGATTATCTGAACTCTCTCGGAATTGCGGAGCTTCGCTACAAGTCGGCAAACGGAACCGATTTCCGCGTGGGCCTGATCCCCGACGCGCTCTTTATGGGCGGCTCGGAGACCACGGTCAACACGGGCGTCGAATTCAACCCGAACATTCCGAGCGAGGAGATCTTCACGTCGCCGATGCGCGGCAAGGCCGAAGGCACGGTCGTTTCGACGAAGCCCCTTTCCTACCGCGGTGAATTGATCGAGAATTTCTCGATCACCTTCAAAGAAGGCAAGGCAGTCGACTGCAAGGCCGAAAAGAACGAGGACCTGCTCCGCACAATGATCTCAATGGACGAGGGAGCCGCTTACCTCGGCGAATGTGCGCTCGTTCCCTACGACTCCCCGATCTGCAATTCGGGCGTCACCTTCTACAATACACTGTTTGATGAGAATGCCTGCTGCCACCTTGCACTCGGCTTCGGCTTTACAAACTGCATCAAGGATTTCGAAAAATATACCCTCGAAGAATGTCGTGAGAAGGGCATCAACGATTCAATCATTCACGTCGACTTTATGATCGGCTCTGAAGATCTGTCGATCGACGCTGTCACCCGTGACGGCAAGACCGTTCCGATCTTCCGCGACGGAAACTGGGCCTTCTGAATCCAAGGTAAGAGCTTCTATCTTTGAAACAAATTCCCGCAAACCGATAATTCCTCTCGGTTTGCGGGAATTTTATATCATTACTCGAGCTTCAGCCGAAGCGCCTCGCGCTCTGCCTCCTCGTTTTCACCTGTCTCCATACGGTCGGATCGGAACTGCAACCGATAGAGCTTTTCGTACACACCGGCCGCATCGAGAAGTGCGTCGTGCGTACCCTGCTCCACGATCTGCCCGTCGGATACTACCGCGATCTCATCCGCATTCTTTACGGTGGAAAGTCTGTGCGCGACCACGATCGTCGTGCGGCCACGGCAAAGCTCGTCGAGCGCCTGCTGAATGAGGATCTCGGTCGTGTTATCAAGCGCACTCGTCGCCTCGTCGAGAATCAGGATCGGGGGGTTCTTGAGGAATACGCGTGCGATCGAAAGCCTTTGCTTCTGACCGCCCGAAAGGCGGACGCCGCGCTCTCCGATCTGTGTATCGTAGCCATCGGGCAGTGTCATAATATACTCGTGTATATTTGCGCGCTTCGCAGCCGCGATCACCTCCTCCTCGGTGGCATCAAGCCGCCCGTAGAGAATATTGTCGCGGATCGAGGAATTGAAAAGATAAATGTCCTGCTGAACGATTCCGATATTCCTTCTCAGCGACTCATTCGTGAAGGAGCGGATATCCTTTCCGTCGATCAGGATCTTCCCCTCATTGGTCTCGTAAAAATGCGGGATCAAATGGCAGATCGTTGTTTTTCCGCCGCCCGACGGACCGACAAGCGCGAAGGTCTTGCCCTTCTCCACGGTAAAGCTCACGTGGTCAAGCACGGTCTTGCTGTCGTCGTAGGAGTGGCTGACGCCACAAAACTCGATCCGTCCCGCAAGCACTCCCGCATCGATCGCCCCTGTATCATCACGCTCGGGCTCCGCATCCATAATCTCGATAAAGCGCTCAAAGCCCGTAACGCCGTTCTGGTATTGCTCCATAAAATTGATAAGCGTCATAACGGGGCTGATAAAAAGGCTGACCGATACGATAAACGTAGAATAGTCGCCAAGCGAGATCGAGCCGCCAAAGAGAAACATTCCGCCCGCGATCAACACGACAACGTTAAAGATATTCGTGATAAATTCCGTCCCCGAATGGAACTGCCCCATTGCACAGTAGGCTTCCTTACGGGATGCGACAAATGCCGCATTTCCCTCCTCGAATTTTTCCTGCTCCTTCTCGGCGTTGGTGAATGCCTTGGTCACGCGAATGCCCGAAATACTGCTTTCAAGCGATGCATTGATCTGTGCGGTCGATTCGCGGCTCTTCAGAAAGGCATTCCGCATCTTTTTGCGAAGCGCGAAGGAGATGAGGAGCAAAAAGGGAACGCACGCAAAAATAATCAGCGTCAGATAGATATTGATACTCGAAAGATAGATAAAAGATACGATGATCGAGATCGACGAGATCAAAAGATTCTCGGGGCCGTGATGCGCAAGCTCGCTGATGTCCATCAGATCATTCGTCATACGCGACATAATTTTTCCGGTCTCATGTCCGTCATAAAAGCTGTACGGAAGCCTTTCGAGATGCCGAAACATATCTGAGCGCATCTGTGCCTGCATCCGAACACCCATTACGTGACCGTAATACTGAATGAAGAAATTCAGCAGCATACGCACGAGATAGATCCCAAGAAGTCCGAGGCCGAACAAAACGATCTTCTTGTACTCTCTGTTCGGAAACAGATCATTCAGCATCGTCCGGGTCATAATCGGATAGACGATTCCGATGAGAGCGACGAGAAGCGCCGCCAGCATATCGAGGGTAAAGATCAACTTGTGAGGCTTGTAATAGGACAAAAATCGTTTTAACATAGTATTACTTTCCTTGAATCATAAGAACACGGCGTGACGCCGCCGATATAACGGTATTATTCTACCACAGATCACGCTTATTGTCAAGAATCGTCACAGGATTCGTAAAAGATCCCGCAACAAAAAAAGAAGAACCGCACTCCCGAAAACGGAAATGCGGTTCAGAAGAACAGAATTATTCTGCGGTCTCGGTCGTGGTGGTCTCCTCAACCTTAGCAGCTTCCTTAACTTCCTTCTTGCTCTTGGGAGCTTCCTCTGCGACGTAATCAACGAGGCGGAGAATAGCCATCTCAGCTCCGTCGCCGCGGCGCGGGCCGAGCTTAAAGATCTGGGTGTAACCACCCTTGCGATCTACGTACTGGCTTGCGTAGGTACCGAATACCTTCTCATAAGCCTTCTTGGTAGTGATAAAAGCACGAGCCTGGCGGCGGTATGCGATTGCAGCAGCCTTGTTGCCTTCAGCGGTTGCAGCACCTGCCTTCTTGCCGAGCGTAATCATTTTTTCTGCAATAGAACGGACTTCCTTTGCGCGCGTTACGGTCGTTTCGATCTGACCGTTTTCAAGCAGCAAGGTAACCATACCGCGAAGCATTGCTTTTCTCGCTGCGGTCGGTCTGCCGAGTTTTCTGGTTCCGGGCATTGTGATTCCCTCCTTATCGAAATTATACCTTAATTTGAAGCTACGATCGTATTATTCCTCGGGTCTCTTGAGGTCAAGGCCGAGCGAATGCAGCTTCGCGATCACTTCTTCAAGCGACTTCTTTCCGAGGTTGCGGACCTTGATCATGTCCTCCTCGGTACGATTCGTCAGATCTTCGACGGTATCGATGCCTGCACGCTTCAAGCAGTTGAAGCTACGGACAGACATCTCAAGCTCCTCAATGGTCATCTCAAGAACCTTTTCCTTGACGGCTACGTCGGATTCAACCATGATCTGTGCATTGCTTGCGTCCTCAGAGAGGTCGACAAACAGTTTGAGATGCTCGTTGAGAATCTTGGCACCGAGTGAAATCGCTTCCTTTGCCGAAATGGTACCGTTGGTAGCCACTTCAACAGTCAACTTGTCGTAATCGGTATTATCACCGACACGGGTATTTTCCACGTTGTAGCTTACGCTGTAAACGGGAGTATAAATGGAATCGGTATAAATCGTACCGATCGGAGCGGAAACGTTTGCGCCCAACAGATTGTTGTGCAGCTTCTTGTTGCGTTCCTGAGACACGTAACCGTGTCCCTGATCAAACGTCAGCTCCATATAAAATCTTTCACCGTCAGCGAGCGTTGCGATGTGGTGATCGGGATTCAGGATCTCGATGTCTGCATCCTGCTTGATATCACCTGCAGTGATATTCTGAGGACCTGTCACATCGATCACACAGGTCTTGGGCATATTGCCGTAAACCTTTGCGGTAATTCCCTTTACATTCAGAACGATCTCCGTCACGTCCTCCTTCACACCGGGAACGGTGGAGAATTCGTGCAGGACTCCGTCGATCTTAATGCTGACCACAGCGTATCCGGGCATCGAGCTCATCAGAATTCTGCGCAGGGAGTTACCAAGCGTAATACCGAAGCCGCGCTCCAAGGGCTCAACGATGAATCTTCCGCATCTGCCGTCGTCGCTTGTTTCGACGACCGAGATGTTGGGGCGTTCAATCTCAATCATTCCTATAATACCCTCCTGTAATCATTTTTGACCGCGCCTCCGAATCGGATAATGCGCGGATCTTGTTTGAATTTCCCTCGCGGGAAAATACGTACCGATCCTTCGGTTTCGGGCAAATCGAGCCTGCGATAACAAGCGCAAAGAAAACACCGAAACCTAGCACGGGTATTACTTGGAATAGAGCTCGACGATGAGCTGCTCGTCTACTTCGTAGTCGAGATCTTCTCTTGCAGGCAATGCAACGACCTTAGCCGAAAGATTTTCCTTGTTAACCTCGAGCCACTTTGCGGGGATCTTGGTCTGGAGTGCTTCAGCCAGAGACTTGCACAGAGCAGAGGAGCGGAAGTTTTCCTTAACAGCGATAACGTCGCCAACCTTGACCATCATCGAAGGAATGTTTGCCTTCTTACCGTTGATGGTGAAGTGATTGTGGGTAACGAGCTGTCTTGCCTCGCGGCGCGTGGAAGCCATACCCATTCTCCAAATGACGTTGTCGAGACGGCACTCCAGAATCTGGAGCAGGTTCTCACCGGTAACGCCCTCTTTTCTTGCTGCGAGCTCGTAGTAGTGATAGAACTGCTTCTCAAGCACGCCGTAGATGAACTTTACCTTCTGCTTTTCCTTCAGCTGTGCGCCGTAGCCCGAGAGCTTCTTTCTCTGCTTTGCGCCGCCGGGTTTTCTGTTCGATTCCTTATCATATCCGAGGACTGCAGGGCTGATACCCAGCGTTCTGCATCTCTTCAAAATAGGACTGCGATTAACTGCCATTTTCGTTTACCTCCTATAGACGATCAAACGCGTCTGCGCTTGGGGGGACGGCATCCATTGTGAGGAATGGGCGTTACGTCCTTGATCATCGTAATTCTGAGTCCAACGGTCTCAAGTGCGCGAATCGCGGATTCACGTCCGGAGCCGGGACCCTTTACGAATACCTCAACGGTCTCAAGTCCCTGATCCTTAGCAACCTTGCCTGCTGCCTCTGCTGCCGACTGTGCTGCGAAGGGGGTGGACTTACGGGAGCCCTTGAAGCCGAGCTCACCTGCAGATGCCCACGAAATTGCGTTTCCGTTTGCATCGGTGATGGTTACGATGGTATTGTTGAAGGTTGCCTGAATATGCACCTGACCGTTCGTAACGGATCTCTTTTCTCTGCGCTTCTTGACAACTTTCTTATTGCTTGCAGCCTTTGCCATAATTCGTAGCCCTCCTTATTTCTTCTTGTTCGCGATTGTCTTCGCGGGACCTTTTCTGGTTCTTGCATTGGTCTTGGTTCTCTGACCTCTTACGGGCAGACCTTTTCTGTGTCTGATTCCGCGGTAGCAGTTGATCTCGACCATTCTCTTGATGTTCATAGAGACCTCGCGGCGAAGATCACCCTCTACGGTGTAGGAGTTTTCGATTTCGTCACGAAGCTTCGCAACGTCCTCTTCGGTCAGATCCTTTGCACGGGTATCGGGATTGATACCGGTCTTTGCAAGGATGTCGTTTGCGCTCTTGCGACCAATACCGTAAATGTAGGTAAGAGCGATCTCAATGCGCTTGTTGTTCGGAATATCAACACCAGCTATACGAGCCATTCTTTTTTCACCTCTCTGTAAAGATGTATGCAAAATTATCCGGAGATTGTGATTAACCCTGCTTCTGCTTGTGCTTGGGGTTCTCACAAATCACCATAACCTTGCCTTTTCTCTTGATGATCTTGCACTTATCGCAGATCTTCTTGACGGATGGTTTAACCTTCATTGTTATTATACCATACCTTTCTGTTTTGGTGTTTGTTCACACGTTCGTGTGACATCTGTTGTATATCTCAAAGCATTGCTTCGAGATCACGGTCATTTTGCTCTCCAGGTGATGCGTCCCTTATCAAGGTCGTAAACCGAAACCTCGACCGTTACGCGGTCACCGGGAAGAATTCTGATATAGTTCATACGAAGCTTTCCCGAAATATGAGCCGTAACGATGTGCTCATTGGGGAGCTTTACCTTGAAGGTCGCGTTCGGCAGAGCCTCTACAACAACACCTTCAAATTCAATTGCGTCCTTAGGCAGAATAATCCCTCCGTTTCTCTGTCAGAAAATTTCTGTCGCCGTGTCAGAACGTATCGTCCACAAGCGTCATAATCAACACACCCTCGCTCGTTACTGCGACGGTATTCTCGTAATGAGCCGACAGACTGTGGTCAGTGGTCTTCACCGTCCAGCCGTCAGAGAGCTCATACACCTCGGGTGCGCCGATATTGACCATAGGTTCAATGGCAAGTGTCATGCCATTGCAGATACGGACACCCCTGCCCGGCGTACCGTAATTCGGAACGTCCGGAGATTCATGCAGCGCATGGCCGACACCGTGACCGATATATTTACGGACTACGGAGAAGCCAGCCTTCAGAACACAAGTTTCGATTGCCGAACCCACATCTCCGATGCGGTTTCCGGCTGTCAGCATCCTTACGCCCTCGAAAAAGCTGTTGCGCGTTACCTCTATCAGCCGCATTGCCTCCTCTGAGACCTTGCCGACCGGAATGGTCCGCGCACTGTCACCGTGGAAGCCCTTATAGAAGGCACCGACGTCGATCTTCACGAGGTCTCCCTCCTCAAGATAACGCTTTTTCGACGGGATCCCGTGGATCACCTCGTCGTTGATGCTGATGCAAGCGGAAGCGGGAAAGCCGCCGTAGCCGAGGAAGGACGGTTTTGCACCTGCGCGCTCAATGTAGTGACGGATCACGTCATCAAGCTCCTTGGTGCTTACTCCTTCTTTAACACGCTCGCGTGCCGCGAGCAACGCCTCGCCCGTGATGCGGCCTGCTTCCTGCATTGCCTTGATCTGAGCCGAATTCTTGATTTGTATCATATTATTTCAGCTTTAACCTTACTCAAAAACGGAGATCAGAACCGCTCAAGTGCCCGAAAGACATCAGCGGTCGTATCCTCAACGTTATCCCTACCCGCTACGCGAACAAGCTTTCCCTTCGCAGCATAGAACGCTTCAAGCGGTTCGGTCTGCTCGTGGTAGGTCTTGAGACGCTTTTTCACGGTCTCGGGGTTATCGTCGGAACGAATCACGAGCTCGGCGCCGCATTTATCGCAAACGCCTTCGCGCTTCGGAGGATTGCTCTGTACGTGATAGGAGGCTCCGCAAGCGCATACGCGGCGACCGCTCATACGCTCAATGATCACCTCGTCGTCAACCGTCAGACTGAGAACAACGTCAATGTTGACTCCCATCGCGTCAAGCGCTTCTGCCTGCGGAATCGAACGGGGAAAGCCGTCCAGAATAAAGCCGTTTTTGCATTCGGGAGAAGCGAGACGCTCCTGAATGAGTCCGATCACAACATCATCCGGCACGAGCTGACCTGCGTCGATATAACCCTTCGCAGCTTTGCCCAGCTCCGAGCCGCTTTTGATCGCAGCTCGGAGAATATCGCCGGTGGAAATTGCGGGGATCTGCCATTTTTCCGAAATCCTTGCGGCCTGAGTGCCTTTTCCCGCACCGGGGGCACCCATCAGAATCAAATCCATAATTTCCTCCGTTTGTTTTGGTTCAGTTTGTTATGGTTTACTCGACGATCAATCGAGGAAGCCCTTGTAGTTACGAAGCGACATCTGTGCCTCGAGCTCGCGAACGGTTTCGAGTGCAACGCCGACTACGATGATGATCGACGATCCGAGGAATGCGAACGAGCTGAAGGTAGCCTGTGCATTCACGGAAATATAGCCGAGCACAATGTAGATGACCAGCGGAACGCACGCGATCGCACATACGAAGAGTGCGCCGAGGAGCGTGATGCGGTTCAGCACCTTAGAAATGTACTCAACCGTAGGACGTCCGGGACGAATGCCGCGAACCTGACCACCCTGCTGCTGAATGTTGTTTGCAACTTCAACGGGATTGAAGGAAATCATCACGTAGAAGAATGCGAACGCGATAATGAGCAACGTGAAGATCAAAACGTAGAGCCACGAGTCGTAGCTGAGGATATCGTTCGTGATCTCAAGCCACTTGGGCGGCTTTCTGAAGAACGCAATGATCGTAGCAGGAATCGAAACGATCGCATTTGCGAAGATGATCGGCATAACACCGGTCATATTCAGCTTGATGGGAAGGTTCGAGGACTGTCCACCATACTGCTTACGTCCGACCGTACGCTTTGCGTACAAAACAGGGATTCTTCTTTCGGAGTCGGTGATCAGAACGATCAGAATGACCATACCGACCATAAACGCAACAACGAAAACCGCAAGAGCGATGCCCCAAGGATTGAATCCACCGTCTGCGCTACCGAATCTGATGAAGCTCCAGATGTTAGCGATGAGCCTCGGGAAGCTTGCGATGATGTTTGCGAACAGAATAACGGAGATACCGTTGCCGATACCGAATTCGTTGATCCGTTCTGCGAGCCACATCACAAGACAGGTGCCTGCACAGTAGCAAGCAACCATAACAGTGCCGTTGAAGAAGTTGAGCGAAACGCCAAGCATTCCCGCACTGTTCAGGTATACAGTGTAACCGATTGCCGTGACGAGACCGAGAACTGCGGTGCAGCCGCGCGTCCATCTCGACAGGACCTTCTTACCGTCCTCACCCTGCTTTGCGAGATTCTCAAAGTAAGGAATCGCAACGGAGAGAAGCTGAATTACGATCGAAGCGGTGATGTACGGAGACACACCGAGTGCAAACAGCGTTGCCCGGCTGAACGCACCGCCGGAGAGCGTATTGACAAAGTCAAAGATCGTTCCCTGCGTCGAAAGCGCGTCGCCCGAAAGCACTGCCTGGCTGATATACGGTACCGGGATGTTGGCACCGATTCTGTAAAGGATGACGATCAGAAGCGTGAAGAGGAGCTTGCTCTTAAGCTCTGCAATCTTCCACGCGTTTTTCAAAGTCTGAAACATCTTATTATTCCTCCTCTACAACTACGACACTACCACCTGCTGCTTCAATCATTGCCTTGGCGCCTGCGGAGAAAGCGGATGCCTTAACGGTGAGCTTCTTCTGAAGCTGCTCGCCGCCGACAAGAACCTTCTTTTCCGTAAGATCGATTTCTGCGCCGTCTTCATAACGATTCAGATCGCCGGTCTTTACGATTTCGTAAGTCTTTGCGAATCTGTAGTTGTTAAAGCCACGCTTCGGAAGCTGACGGTAGATCGGGAACTGACCGCCCTCAAAGCCGGGTCTTACACCGCCGCCGGAGCGAGCGTTCTGGCCCTTGTGACCCTTACCGGCAGTCTTACCGTTGCCGGAGGCCGGACCTCTACCCTTTCTGTAGACCTTCTTTGCGGGAACGGCAGGGGAAAGGGTTTCGAGAGAAATATTCTTTTCGTTCATTCTTGCGTACCTCCTTATACGTTTTCGACCTTAATAAGGTGCGCGAGAACCTTCAGCTTACCGCGAAGCGCGGGAGTATCCTGTGCTTCGATGGAGTCGCCGATGTTCTTCAGTCCGAGGGAGATCGCATTTGCCTTCTGCTTCGGGGAGGAAGCGATCAGGCTCTTCGTAAGAGTTACCTTAATCATTACCGATTACCCCCTTAACCGTTCTTGACCTGCTCTACGCTGATGGTACGGATCTTAGCGATCTCTTCAGCGGAGCGAAGCTCTTCGAGGCCTGCGATGGTTGCGCGGACCACGTTGATCGGGTTGTTCGAGCGGAGGCACTTTGCACGAACGTTAGAGATACCTGCCAGCTCGAGAACGATTCTGACCTTATCACCTGCGATGATACCGGTACCTGCGCCTGCGGGCTTAATGAGGACTCTGCCTGCACCGTACTCACCGAGAACCTCGTGAGGAATGGTGGTGCCCTTGAGTGCGACCTCGATCATATTCTTCTTTGCATCCTCAATTCCCTTGCGAACTGCTTCGGGAACCTCAGCTGCCTTTCCAAGTCCTACGCCGACGTGACCATTCTTATCACCTACGACCATAAGTGCTGCATATCTTGCAATACGGCCACCTTTGACGGTCTTGGAAACACGGTTTACAACAACGAGCTTTTCTTCGAGTTCGCCGAGCTCGTTTGCGTTAATTCTTTTTGCCATGTTAATTCTCCTGATATTTGTTCAAGTAAATGCTTTGAACAGTGTACAAACCGGAATTCAGTTCACCCCGCAAAATGCGGGAGCAAACTCAGAACTTCAGGCCGCCCTCGCGAGCGCCTTCAGCCAGTTCCGATACACGTCCGTGATAAAGATAGCCGCTTCTGTCGAATACGACATCGGTGATACCCTTTGCTGCAGCTCTCTCGGCAAGAGTCTTACCGATCTTTCTTGCAGCTTCCTTGTTTCCGCCGTACTCGGTGAAGTCCTTCTCATAGGAGGAAGCGGAGACGAGCGTTACGCCTGCTTCATCATCGATGATCTGCGCGCTGATATGAGCCTCGGAGCGGAAAACCGAAAGACGCGGACGAGCTGCGGTTCCGGAGATCTTTGCTCTGATTCTCTTATGTCTCTTAAGACGAGCTTTGTTACTGTCTTTTCTCGATACCATTTTAGCTTACTCCTTTCAAATTACTTCTTCTTGCCGCCGGCCTTACCAGCCTTACGACGGATATATTCATCAGCGTACTTAACGCCCTTACCGTGGTACGGCTCGGGAGGTCTCTTGCCTCTGATGACGGCTGCCATCTGACCGACAGCCTGCTTGTTAATGCCCTTAACGATAATGGTGTTTGCGTCCGGAACGTCGAACTTAACGTCGTCGGTCTCCTCAACGCAGAACTGAGCCTGAGGCGTTGCCGCACCCGGAACGAGCGAGTGACCGAGGAACAGCTGGAGGGTCTTACCGGTCTTTACGACCTTGTAACCGACACCAACGATCTCGAGCTTCTTCTCGTAGCCGTTCGTTACACCAACAACCATATTGTTGAGAAGCGAGCGGGTCAGACCGTGAAGGCTCTTGTCAGCCTTCTCCTCGGAGGGGCGGGACACCTTAACCTCAGTGCCCTCGACCGTGATGGTCATTCTGGGGCAGAGAGCCTGCGTAAGAGTACCCTTGGGACCCTTAACGGTAACAACATTATTTGCGGCGACCTCAACGGTCACACCTGCGGGGATCGCAATCGGAGCGTTTCCAATTCTTGACATAGCGTTATACCTCCTGCTTCCTTACCATACGAAGGCGATAACTTCGCCGCCAACCTTCAGAGAGCGAGCCTTTTTGTCGGTCATAATGCCCTTGGAGGTGGAAACGATCGCGATGCCGAGGCCGTTCATGACCTTGGGCATATCCTCGTAGCCAGCGTAAATACGGAGACCGGGCTTGGAAACGCGCTTGATGCCGCGAATAACCTTCGACTTGCCTGCGCCGTACTTCAGCGAAACAACGATCGTGCCCTGCTTGCCTTCCTCTGCGTCCTTGACGGTGTAGCTCTTGATGTAGCCTTCGTTAACAAGGATTTCGGCGATTGCCTTCTTCATGTTGGATGCCGGGATCTCTACCGTAGCGTGCTTTGCATCATTTGCGTTACGGATTCTGGTGAGCATATCGGCAATAACATCTGACATTTGCATAGTAATAATCCTCCTGTATGCAAGTTTTATTCTTGCTGCCGGGATCGTCAGTCCACGGCGGCCGACCGGGGGTTAAATCCGTTGCGGCGTTGCCGCTCGGATTTCCTACCGGTAGTTAGGGGTTTATCACAAGGAACCGTGAGCGGTTCCAAATGAACGGTGACAGTCTGCATTTGCAGACCACCTTAAAGCCTGTAAGACTTCTTCTCGACCGAGAAGCGTTTCTTACCAGGATGCCTTCTTCACGCCCGGGATCTCGCCAGCGTATGCGCGCTCGCGGAAGCAGATACGGCAGATGCCGTACTTGCGGATATAAGCGTGGGGACGGCCGCAGATCTTGCAACGGTTGTATTCTCTCGTGGAGAACTTCTGTGCCTTCTGCTGCTTGTTGATCATGGATTTCTTTGCCATTTTTCTTTACCTCCGATTACTTCGCAAACGGTGCGCCCATGAGCGTGAGAAGCGCGCGCGCCTCTTCGTCAGTGTTCGCAGTGGTAACGAAGCAAATATCCATACCGCGGATCGCATCGACCTTGTCGTATTCGATCTCGGGGAAGATCAGCTGTTCCTTCAGACCGAGCGCGTAGTTGCCGCGACCGTCGAAGGCGTTGGGGTTGATACCCTTGAAGTCACGGACACGCGGAAGCGAGAAGTTAAAGAGGCGGTCCATAAATTCATACATCTGATTGCCGCGGAGGGTAACCTTCGCACCAATCTTCTGGCCCTCACGGATCTTGAAGTTTGCAACCGACTTCTTAGCGGTGGTTGCAACAGCCTTCTGACCGGTGATGAGGGTAAGGTCATTGATTACGTTCTCGATGACCTTGGAGTTTTCCTTTGCCTCACCCGCGCCGACGTTGACAACGATCTTGTCGAGCTTCGGGATCTGCATAACGCTGGAGTATCCGAACTGCTTCATGAGAGCGGGGGCAACTTCAGCTTTGTAATAATCCTTCAGTCTTGCCATTTTCCGATTCCTCCCAATCAAAGTTCAGGATTGCCGCAAGCTTCGTGCTTCTTGCCTGCTGCAATACGAACGGTCTTCATCTTGCCATTCTTGTCGGCTACCTTCTTGTGGCCAACACGGCAAGCCTTGCCGCACTTGGGGCATACTACTGCGACCTTGTCGGCGTAAATTGCGCCTTCTGCGTCGATGATGCCACCCGTCTCGCCCTGTCTGCGGGGCTTAACGTGCTTATGGATAATGTTAACACCCTCCACGATCACCTTTCTCTCCGAGGGAGAGACACTGATGACCTTACCGGTAGCGCCCTTGTCGTCACCGGAGAGAACGATTACGGTATCGTCCTTTCTGATATTCATCTTAGACATTGTACGATACCTCCTTACAGTACTTCGGGAGCGAGAGAGAGGATCTTGGTGTAACCCTTTTCACGAAGCTCTCTTGCTACCGGACCGAAGATACGCGTGCCCTTAGGCTCGCCATCTTCCTTAACAATTACCGCAGAGTTCTCGTCGAACTTAATGTAGGAACCGTCTGCGCGCTTCATTCCGTGAACGCTTCTGACGATTACGCATTTTACGACGTCACCCTTCTTTACAACACCGCCGGGAGTAGCCTTCTTAACACAAGCTACTACAACGTCGCCGATATTACCATATCTGCGACCGGTTCCTCCGAGTACACGGATGCACATCAGTTCCTTTGCCCCGGTGTTGTCGGCAACCTTCATAAGTGTTTGCTGCTGAATCACTTTATTTTCCTCCTGTTTCAATACGGTTCTGTGCCGTATCTACTGATAAGTGTGTCTTGCCGACTAAAATTATTTCGCCTTTTCGATAATCTTAACAACGCGCCATCTCTTGGTCTTGGAAAGCGGTCTGGTCTCCATAATCTGAACCTTATCGCCGATTCCGCATTCGTTGTTCTCATCGTGGGCATGAACCTTCAGGGTACGCTTAATGATCTTGCCGTAAACGGCGTGCTTGACGTTGTCCTCGATCGAGACGACAACAGTCTTGTCCATCTTATTGCTGGAGACAAGGCCGACACGGGTCTTTCTGTAGTTTCTTTCTTCCATCGTATCTTACCTCCATTAAGCGTTTTCGGCGATCTTCTTCTCGCCGATAACAGTCATTACGCGAGCGATATCCTTCTTGACGTCCGCGATCTTGTGCGGATTCTCAAGCTGGTTGATCGCGTGCTGGAAGCGAAGGTTGAACAGCTCACTCTTGAGCTCCTTCAGCTTTGCATCCAGTTCAGCGGGAGTCATTGCTCTGAGTTCTTGTGCTTTCATCGTTTATGCCTCCCCCTTGGTAATGAACTTAGTCTTGATCGGGAGCTTATGGCCTGCAAGACGCATAGCTTCCTTTGCAACGTCCTCAGCAACGCCGTCCATTTCGAACATAACGCGGCCGGGCTTTACAACTGCTACCCAGTATTCGGGCGAGCCCTTACCGGAACCCATTCGAGTTTCAGCGGGCTTTTCGGTGATCGGCTTATCCGGGAAGACCTTGATCCAGACCTTACCGCCACGACGGATGTAACGGGTCATAGCGATACGGGCTGCTTCGATCTGATTCGCGGTAATCCAAGCGGGCTCGAGTGCAACCAGACCGTAAAGACCGTTCGAAATGGTATTACCGCGGGTTGCCTTGCCCTTCAGTCGTCCGCGCTGAACGCGACGGAACTTGACTCTCTTAGGCATTAACATTACTTGTGCCCTCCTTCTCTGGGAGTTCTGGGGCCTCTGCTTCCCTCGCGTCTCTGACCTGCGGGACGTCTGTCGCCGTTGTTACGGCGATCGTTACGACGGTCACCGCGCTCGGGGCGCTCATTGCGGGGAGCGGGCTGCTGGAGCGTGGGGCGATTGACCTCAGTCAGAACCTCGCCAAGGTAAATCCATACCTTAACGCCGATCTTACCGTAGGTGGTGTTTGCTTCTGCAAAACCGTAGTCAATGTCCGCACGAAGCGTCTGAAGCGGGATGGTACCCTCGTGGTAGTGCTCGTTACGAGCGATCTCCGCGCCGTTCAGACGGCCGCCGCAGCTGATCTTGATACCCTTCGCCTTGGGAGCGTTGCGGCTCTCATTGCGGCGGAAACGACCGCCCTCGGGGTTCATGGTATTCTTGATCGCCATCTTCATAGCACGGCGGAAGCTGATTCTGTTCTCGAGCTGGGAAGCGATGTTCTCAGCAACGAGCTGTGCGTTGAGCTCGGGGTTTCTAACCTCGACGATGTTCAAAGCAACGGGCATCTTCAGCATCGTTTCAAGCTCAGCCTTGAGCTCGTCGATTGCCTTACCGTTCTGACCGATGACCATACCGGGCTTTGCGCAGTGAATGTAGATCTTCACTCTCTGGCTGTCCTTGCCGTTTGCATCGGTGGTGGTGAAGCGCTCGATCTCGATCTTCGGAACGCCTGCCTTGTAGAGGCGCTGCTTCAGGAACTTACGAATGTTGTAGTCCGAAACGAGGGTATCGCCGAACACTTCATCCTTAACAAACCATCTGGAATCCCAGTTTTTGATTACGCCCACACGAATACCGTGGGGATTTACTTTCTGTCCCATTGTTACTTATGCCTCCTTTTCTCAGTCTCTTTCCTTGAGAACCATCGTAACGTGGGAGGTTCTCTTCAGGATTCTGTCAGCGCTTCCCTTTGCTCTCGGCATCATTCTCTTCAGAGTGGGGCCGGGGCATACGAAGCACTCACTGACATAGAGCTTCGAAGCGTCCATCTGGAAGTTGTTTTCTGCATTCGCGATAGCGCTCTTAAGCAGCTTGATAAGATATTCGGACGCGCTCTTCTTGGTATTCATCAGAATGCCCATAGCAGTGCCTGCGTCCTTTCCGCGGATGAGGTCAAGAACGATCGAGACCTTTCTCGGGGAAATACGAGCGTACTTCAGGTACGCCTTTGCGACTTTTTCGTTTGCCATTGTTCAGTTCCTCCTTGATTACTTGCCGTTGTTGGACGTCTTGGAACCGGCGTGGCCCTTGAAAGTACGGGTGGGTGCAAACTCACCGAGCTTGTGGCCCACCATATCCTCGGTAACGTATACCGGAACATGCTTTCTGCCGTCGTGAACTGCAATGGTGTGACCAACGAACTCGGGGAATATCGTGGATGCGCGGGACCAGGTCTGAAGAACCTTCTTCTCGCCGCTTGCGTTCATTGCTTCAACGCGAGCGTAGAGCTTTTCTTCGACATAGGGCGCCTTCTTTAAGCTTCTGCTCATTTTATATTCCCTCCTTATTTCGCATTTCTATGCTTTACGATGAACTTCTCGGTTCTCGCCTTCTTGTTTCTCGTCTTATAGCCGAGAGCAGGCTTGCCCCAAGGAGTAACAGGCGAAGGACGACCGATCGGAGACTTACCTTCACCACCACCGTGCGGGTGATCGCAGGGGTTCATAACCGAACCGCGGACCGTCGGGCGGATACCCTTATGACGGCTCTTACCTGCCTTACCGAGCTTAACGGTATCGTGCTCGATGTTACCGATCTGACCAACGGTTGCCTTGCACTCGAGGCGGATGATTCTGACCTCGCCCGAGGGGAGACGAACCTGCGCCTGGCCGTTTTCCTTAGCGATAAGCTGTGCGAAAACGCCTGCAGAGCGAACGAGCTGAGCGCCCTTGCCGGGGTAAAGCTCGATGTTGTGGATCAGCGTACCAACGGGAATGTTGGCGATCGGGAGGCAGTTACCTGCCTTGATGTCCGCGTCAGCACCGGAGTACACCTTGTCGCCGTCGGTCAGGCCTACGGGAGCAACGATGTAGCTCTTCTCGCCGTTCTCGTTCTGGAGAAGTGCGATGTAAGCGGTTCTGTTCGGGTCGTACTCGATACCTACGACGGTAGCGGGCGTAGAATCGTTACGCTTCCAGTCGATGATACGGTACTTCTGCTTGTTGCCGCCGCCGTGATGACGGACGGTGATGCGGCCGTAGCTGTTACGACCTGCGTTCTTCTTCTTGATAACTACAAGACTCTTTTCGGGAGTGAACTTGGTAACTTCTTCAAAAGAGGGAGCAGCCATGTGTCTTCTCGACGGAGTTGTAGGCTTATACTTGAAAGTAGGCATTATTCAGTTCCCTCCTTTATCAGTTCAGACCTTCGAAGAACTCAACAGCCTTCGAATCAGAGGTCAGCGTAACGATTGCCTTCTTCCATTCGGAAGTGTAACCGGCGTGGTAGCCGACTCTCTTGGGCTTTCTCTTCATGTTGATGACGTTCACCTTGGCAACCTTGGTGCCCTTGAACATCGTCTCGACCGCAGCAGCGATCTCAGCCTTGGTTGCGCTCGAAAGAACGCGGAAGGTGTATACCTTGTTGGCAATGCCATCCATACTTGCCTCGGTGATGACCGGAGCGAGAATGATATCTTCAGCAGCTCTCATTATGCGTATACCTCCTCAAGCTTCTTAACAGCGTCGACGGTCATAACGACCTTCGTGCAGTTCAGAACCTCATAAACGTTCAGAACGCCGCTGTGGGACACGGTAACGCCCGGGATGTTGCGTGCGCTTCTGTAAACCGTCTGATCTGCGTTTGCAGTAACGATCAGTGCGCTGTCAAGCACGGTGCGCTCCTTGCCGGTAACCTTCTCTGCGGGAAGCTCTTCGCCTGCCGCGTGATCGGGCCAATACTTCTTAACAACAGTCTTGGTTGCGCCGAGTGCGACCAGCATTTCAGCAGCCTTCTTCGTGGAAGGAGTCTCGAAGCTGATCTCGTCAACGATAACGAGGTTACCCTCAGCAACCTTAGCAGAGAGTGCCGCGAAGAATGCAGCGCGTCTTGCCTTCTTGTTCATATCAGTGCGGTAGTCACGCGGCTTCGGGCCGAGTGCAACGCCACCGTGCGTCCACTGAGGAGAACGGGTCGAGCCCTGACGTGCACGTCCGGTGCCCTTCTGTCTCCAGGGCTTCTTACCGCCGCCCGAAACCTCGGTACGGGTAAGCGTGGACTGCGTGCCCTGTCTCTGATTCATCAGATACGCTCTTACTGCGGCATGGAGGACTGCTTCGTTGACCTTTGCGCCGAACAGCTTGTCAGAAAGGGTGATCTCGCTGACTTCCGCGCCGCTCATATTCAATACTTTAACGATAGGCATTGTTTAGTTCCTCCTTGTCTTATGCTTTCACCGAAGTGCGGATGAAAACGATACCGTTCTTCGCACCGGGGACTGCACCCTTAACAGCAATCAGGTTTCTCTCAGCGTCGATCTTAACGACCTTGAGATTGAGGACGGTGACCTGCTCGTTACCGTACTGACCTGCCATCTTCTTGCCCTTGAAAATTCTCGCAGGGTCGATAACACCCATAGAACCGGACTGACGGTGGATAGGACCTACGCCGTGGGTGGAGCAAAGGGTGTGAAGATTCCATCTCTTAACTGCACCGGTGTAGCCGTGGCCCTTCGTGATACCGGTAATGTCGACCTTTTCACCTGCGGTGAAGGTATCGGCAGAGATCACGTCGCCAACGTTTACTGCGGAGCAATCGTCGAGGCGGAATTCCTTCAGGTGTCTCTTAAGCGGTGCGCCCGCCTTTGCAAAATGACCTTTCACAGCCTTGTTCGCGTGCTTTTCCTTCATATCAGTGAAGCCAAGCTGTACGGCGTCATAACCGTCTTTTTCCTGCGTCTTCTTCTGAACGACAACGCAGGGACCTGCCTCGATGAGGGTTACGGGAATTACGTTTCCAACCTCGTCGAAGACCTGGGTCATACCGACCTTACGTCCGATAATACCCTTTTTCATAATTGTTTTCCTCCTGTAAATTATTGGTTGATCCGGCATCGCCGGTCAACATGACTTACAAAGAGCCGATCTATCGGCTTTTGTCTGCCGCGTTTATTTTAACGGAGCGTGCGGCTTTGACATACACGTTTGTATATGGCACCTCTTCGCGCCGGAGTGTCAAGGATCTCTCGACACGATCTGCCTTGATGTAGGATCTCCTTATATTAAGGAAGAACTCAGATCTTGACTTCGATCTCGACGCCCGCGGGAAGCTCAACACTCATCAGGGCTTCAACAACCTTCTGGGTGGGCTTCAGAATGTCAATCAGACGCTTGTGGGTACGGGTCTCGAACTGCTCGCGGCTGTCCTTGTACTTGTGTACCGCACGAAGAATGGTGATGATCTCTCTATCGGTAGGAAGCGGAATCGGACCCGAAACCTCGGCGCCGTTTCTCTTTGCAACCTCGACGATCTTTTCAGCCGCCGCATCGATAAGGGAGTTATCATAGCTCTTAAGCTTTACTCTGATCTTTTCCTTTACTGCCATCTTTCTTACCTCCTTTGGATTTTACCGCTTGCCGACTCCGCACTCGCACGAAGGCGAAGGGCCTCGGCGCGGCATTCTTGGAAGCCTGTTGCTTGTCACTCCGTCGGGTGTTTCTTCGCTCCCCTTAGGAAAACCGGATTTGTCGCCGCAGCATCGGCAGAACCCATCCGGGGATAAGGGGCCTCAAGGAAACCTCAACGTTGATCTCTGCAACAGCGTCGTCCGATTTCTGCAGATCCCGTGACCCTCCGAGTAACTGTCAGGTCGCGTGCTCTGCCGGACTCGCTCCACGGGAGTTCCCCGCCACGGACATTTGGCATCGTCCGAACGGCAATTTCCCGCTTCATCGCTTTTTACACACATCAAGCGGAGTTATTATACCATACATTTTATTGTTTTGCAAGAACTTTCCTTCAAAAAAATCAAAAATCGCGTGTAGAAAATACGGAATTTTTCAAATCCGTTTTAGTGCAACCTGCACAAATCCATTTTCGAAAAGGAAAGGGGCGGTTGATTCATCCGCCCCTTTCGGTCAATCCTGCTTCTTAAGCTTTGCGTAGGTCGCCATCATTTTCTTCGTGCCGACCTTTTCGAAAGCGATCTCGTACAGCGTGTCAGTCCCCATCGGGCGCACCGAAAGGATCTCGCCGACGCCAAACAGCGCGTGGCTCACGCGATCCCCCGCCGAGAAGGTGGTACCGCCTGCTTCGGCGCGACGTTTGAAGAGCGGCTGTGCCACCGTCATACTGTCACGCGGGCGGTCGGGCTGCACAGGCTTTCTCGCACCGTAGCTCGAAGCCCCCATTGCAGTACGCCCACCCGATACGGGCGCTCCGCCGTAGCGACCCACGTCATATCCTCCTCTCGCCTGCATAGGCGGCTCCACCCGCTCAATAAGCTCGTCGGGAATCTCCGAAACAAAGCGCGAGATCGGATTTGCCGTCGTGCGTCCGTAAAGAAGTCGATTCTTTGCGTGCAGAATAAACAAGGCGTCCTTCGCGCGCGTCACCGCAACGTAAGCGAGACGCCGCTCCTCCTCCATCTCATCGGGGCTACCCGTGATCGTCTGCATTCCGGGGAAGATGCCATCCTCCATACCGGGCAGGAAGACGATCGGGAATTCAAGCCCCTTCGACGAATGGATCGTCATCAGAACGATCGCATCGGCAGAGTCGTCATAGCGATCGACGTCGGCGACGAGTGCGGTCTCCTCAAGGAAGCCCGTCAGCGTCGGATCCTCCGCACTGCTCTGATACTCGATCACGTTCGAAATAAACTCGTCGAGGTTGTCAAGGCGATCCGCCTCCGCCTGACCTGCCTCCTCAATCATTTTGCGGTAGCCCGAGCGATCGAGCACCTCTTTGACGAGCTGCTCAAGCGAGACCTCATTTGCACGCTCCGAAAGACCATTGATCAGCGCGGCAAATTCCATCAGCGTCGGTGCGGTCCGCCCGAGCGCAATGTACGCATTCGCGTTCTCCATAATTTCGAACATCGTCTTGCCGTTTTCCTCGGCAAGCGCCGCGACCGCCTCGAGCGTCTTCGGACCGATCTTCCGCCTCGGCTCGTTGATGATACGCAGCATACGCTCTCTGTCCGCGTGATTGTTGATCAGCTGAAGGTACGCGACGAGATCGCGGATCTCCTTACGGTCACTGAAGCGCAGTCCGCCGAGCATACGGTAAGGCATACCGCTGCGCGCAAGCGTACGCTCGATCGTATTCGACTGTGCATTCGTACGGTAAAGCACCGCAAAATCGCGGAATTGCTTCCCTTCCTTTGCTACCATACGCGAGATGGTCTCCGCGATGTAACGCGCCTCTCCGTTCTGATCCTCCGCTTCCTTCACGCGGATCTTGTCGCCACCCGTCCGCGCCGTCCAAAGGGTCTTGCCCCTTCTGCCGTTGTTGTTTCGGATGATCGCGTTCGCCGCATCAAGCACGGTCTGCGTCGAGCGATAGTTCTGCTCGAGCTTGATCACCTTCGCATTCTCAAACGATCGGTCAAACGAAAGAATGTTTTCGATCGTCGCGCCACGGAAGCGATAGATGCTCTGGTCGTCGTCACCGACCACCATTAGATTCTTGAAGCCGCCCGAGAGAAGCTTCGTCAACTCCATCTGTGCTTCGTTCGTATCCTGAAACTCATCGACCGAAACGTAACGGAAGCGATTCTGATACTGTGTACGCACGTCCTCGTGGTCGCGAAGCAGAAAGACCGTCTTCATAATGATATCGTCAAAGTCCATCGCATTCGACGTTTCGAGTCGCTTCTGATAAGCCGCATAGATCCGCGCGATCTGCTTCATCCGAAAATCATTCGCACTGCAATCTCGCGCAAACATCTCGGGCGTCTGCAGTCTGTCCTTCGCGCGGCTGACCGTATTCATCACCGACTTGATCGGGAGCGTCTTTTCGTCGATATTCAATTCCTTCATTACGGCACCGTAGCACTTCTTCGAGTCATCGGTGTCGTAGATCGTCAGATTGCTTCCATACCCGAGTCTTTCTCCGTGCGTACGCAGAATGCGCATACAGATCGAGTGAAAGGTACCCGCCCAGATCTCCCGCACGCCCTCTCCGTCCTCACCGCCGAGTGCCTGCGTGAGACGGTTCTTAATCTCGTTCGCCGCCTTATTCGTGAAGGTGATCGCAAGCACACGCCACGGCGGGCAGGGATCCGAAATGAATTCGGGCAGAATGCCCTCCTCGATCTCCGAAGCAGGAAGCGCAAGCGCATCCTCAATCTCCCGTACCCTTCTCTCGTCCACGCCGTACGGAACGTACGTGCTGTAATACGCATTGCCGTAACGGATCAGAAAAGCGATCCTCTTTACAAGCACAGTTGTCTTTCCGCTTCCCGCACCCGCAAGCACGAGGAGCGGTCCATTGACCGTATACACAGACTCGCGCTGCTTTTCGTTGAGAGATGCATAAACCTTATCAAATAGCGCCCGCTTTGCCGCGAGATAACGTTCCCGGATTTCTCCTGCCATAGCCTAACCCTTCCTTGTCAAAATCAAAGCCATAGTATACAAATATATAATGAAGAAAACAGCGGTGACCGCAGTGAAGAAACACATCTCTGCAATCGCCGCTGTCCTTTCGTTCACCAAGCACCGATCGGTGCCGATGCATCAAAGCGCCTTGTTGGTATTCTTCAGAACGACGTCGTGTGCGCCACCCTCAACGATGCTGACCGACGATACGAGCGTCAGCTTAGCCTTTTCCTGAAGCTCGGGGATCGAAAGCGCACCGCAGTTGCACATCGTAGAGCGTACCTTTGCAAGAGTCTGCTGAACGTTATCGGTCAGCTTACCTGCATAAGGAACGTAGGAATCGACACCCTCCTCAAAGGAAAGCTTCGAGCTTCCGCCGAGGTCGTATCTCTGCCAGTTGCGCGCACGGTTCGAGCCCTCGCCCCAGTATTCCTTCATCAGGGTACCGTTGACGTTGACCTTTTCGGTCGGGCTCTCGTCAAAGCGTGCGAAGTATCTGCCGAGCATTACGAAATCCGAGCCCATCGCGAGTGCGAGCGTGATATGGTGGTCGTAGACGATACCGCCGTCCGAGCAAACGGGAACGTAGATACCGGTCTCCTTGTAGTATTCGTCACGCGCCTTGCAGACCTCGATCAGCGCAGTCGCCTGACCTCTGCCGATGCCCTTGGTCTCACGGGTGATGCAGATCGAGCCGCCGCCGATACCGACCTTAATAAAGTCCGCACCGCAGTCAGCGAGGAAGCGGAAGCCCTCCGCGTCTACGACGTTGCCCGCGCCGACCTTCACGCTGTCGCCGTACTTCTCACGAACCCACGCGAGCGTACGCTTCTGCCATTCGGAGTAGCCCTCGGAGGAGTCGATGCAAAGCACGTCCGCACCTGCTGCGAGAAGAGCGGGAATACGCTCAGCGTAGTCACGCGTGTTAATGCCCGCGCCAACGATATAGCGCTTCTTTGCATCGAGCAGCTCGAGCGGGTTGTTCTTATGATCGTCATAGTCCTTACGGAACACAAAATACTTCAGCTTGCCGTCCGCAGATACGATCGGAAGCGAGTTCAGCTTGTGATCCCAGATGATGTTGTTCGCTTCCTTCAACGAGGTACCCTCGGGAGCCGTGATGAGCTTTTCGAGGGGCGTCATAAAGGTCTCGATCTTGTCCGAGGGATCCATACGGCTGACACGGTAGTCACGTCCTGTAACGATGCCGAGGAGCTTACCGTCGGGAGTTCCATCATCAGTGATCGCAACCGTCGAGTGACCGGTACGAGCCTTGAGATCGAGCACGTCTGCAAGGGTCTGATCGGGGCGCAGATTCGAATCGCTCTTAACAAAGCCCGCCTTGTAACCCTTGACGCGCGCGACCATCTCCGCCTCCGCCTCGATCGACTGCGAGCCGTAGATGAAGGAAACGCCACCCTCACGTGCGAGCGCAATCGCAAGCGTATCGTTCGAAACCGACTGCATAATTGCAGAAACCATCGGGATATTCATCTGAATTGCAGGCTCCTCACCCTTCTTGAATCTGACGAGAGGGGTCTTCAAAGAAACATTCGTGGGAATGCATTCACTGGAGGAATAGCCGGGGACCAGAAGATATTCGTTAAAGGTATGAGAGGGCTCGGTAAAATAAGTAGCCATAATGCGTTATCCTTTCGTTCATACGTTTCGATCCGCTTCCGATGACGATTGTCAAATGCGGCGGAGGGACATTTTTATTTAGCATATATTATAACATTTAGGCGAAAGGAAGTCAAGCATTTTTCGAATTTTTCCGAAGTTTTTTTCTTCCAAAGCAAAAAAACCGGGTCAGATCTGCGCTTGTTCCCGGAAATATTCCGTTCCGCTTGCGGAACGCAGATGCCCAGGCTGCGAGGAATACTTGCGCCCGCGATTTCTTTCGGACCAACGTCCGTTACACTTTTTATTACTCCCCGTTAAGCTCGGGCAAAAACAGCACGGAAAGTCCCGTACCGTCCTTTTCTACCGAAATGCAGATCGGATTATTCCGTGCCCATTCAGGGTCTTCCTCAGCCGCCCGCCTCCACCGCTCGTAGTGCTCGACCGTTCCTCTCTCCAATAGCTCCTCTGCCTCGGCACGAGCCTCTGCCGCCGATTCAAAATCGGGATATGTACCGAGATAATAAGCCTTTTTCTGGAACACGATCTTTGCAAGCCATTTGCCGCGCACGAAATAAACGCCCTTTTTCCCCGAGGTATTATTCGTCGGCAGCTTTGCGCTCCTCAAGAGATCGATCGACGTTCCTCCGCTGTGTACGAGATACCCGTGCAGTGCCTTATCGTGCTCTTTCTTTTGACACCCGCAGCTCCGAAGATTGCTATAACAAAGCTCGTTATAGGAAAAGTCGACCTCTCTCCCACAGTCGCAGAGGCAATGCCAGATCACACTCCCCTTCTTCGATCTTTGCTCAGTCGGATAAAGCGCAACGAGACGGTGAAACCGCCTGCCCGTCAGGTCAACGCTGTAATAGTGCTTCTTCATCTGCGCATTCTTTATCAGGATATCCGAACAAGATTATGATAGCTTTCGTTATCATAAAAGGTTCGATCCTCTATGCCATACGTTCCCCAACAGGTCACAAGCTCAGCCTTCGTCTCTGCGCTGAATCTCACCTTGAACGAAATCGAATTTTTTCCCGTCGTAGGGATCTGCTGTGTATAATATACCCGATCACCGATCTTGAGATAGCAGTAGCTTGACTTGGCCGTACCTGTTGCTATCAAAGTGATCTCATAGAGGCGGTCTGCCTGAAAGGTGTAGCTGTATTTATCATTACTGATCGTATCGGGTACAATACCCCCTGCCGTAGTCGAACCCACATCAGACGCACTCCTCTCTGCCGTAACCAAGACCGAAACCGTACAGGTCGCGCCCTTAATAACGTTCCCCCCTGACGAAACCGAGCCGCAAAACCACGCCCACGTCGCAGACGTCAAGAAAACGATAGATAGCAGGATTCCGCCGACCGACATCACGATACTGCGCACGAGTACCCGATCTGTTATCTTCTCTGCCGCAGAGCCAAGGAAACAACGTTCAATGCTTTTCATCATAGCATAGCCTCCTTTCGTCATTATTGCAACGACCGTACGCCATCGATGCGGTCACATAATGTGTATTATGTTGCAATCTGTAAAAAGCTTTCCCTTATACATACGTATTGTACCACAGATACAACGAAATTGCAACAGTATTTTTGAGAAAAAGCGGTATTAACGTTTCTTTTTTTGCATTAGAATAAGAGCCTTTTTGCGATTCTGTCTGAAAAGGCTTTCTTTTCTATACAGTTTTACTGCCCCGATCGGACGCCTTCCGTGCCGAGAGGGGCTTTTCCTTTTTTCTGTGCAACATAATACACATTATGTCACACGCGTCGCTTCAGCGGCGCTTTTGTTTTTACACGTGTCAAATAATCAGACGCATATTTTCCATTCTCCGCCGATGCTCCGTCCCCGTCTCGACGATATAGATCCGTGTCGTATTGATGCTGCTGTGTCCGAGAATATCCGCAAGCTTTGCGATATCCTTCTCAATTTCGTAAAACGTCCGCGCAAACAGATGGCGCAGATTGTGCGGGAAAACCTTTGAGGGTGGCACTCCTGCATCTCGGCAAAGACGCTTCATCTCGCGCCAGATACAAGACCTGTTCATCGGTTTCCCTTCTCTCGTAATGAATAAGGAACCCGTATTGATCCCCCTCTCCTTCGCATACCGAAGAAGCTTATTCTGTAGTCTCCGAACGATGAATACGCGGCGGGTCTTCCCTTTGCAGTTTACGGTCGCCTCTCCTCTTATGGCCGATTCAACCGTGATGAACGGAAGCTCCGACACACGAATGCCGGTGCCGCAGATCGTCTGAATAATAAGACTCATCCGCAGGTCTCCCTTACGCTGTGCCGCCTCGACGAGCCGCAAATACTCAGCCCGTGTCAGTTCCTTCTCCTCGGAGCAAAATGCCTCGCGCTGAACCTTGAACTGCTTCACGCATAAGTCCTGCCATCCGCAAAAGCGAAAGAATGCGTTTAGCGCCGCAAGCATCGAATTGGCACTTGCGACTGCATAATCGCGCTCAAGCGAGATCTTATAATTATATACGACCTGCCAATCCACCGCACGACCACCGACGAAATCGGAGAAGCGCCTGACATCACGGAGATACTTCTCCCTTGTTGCAAGGCTACGCTCCTCTCTTAATAAATGCACAGCAAAGTCCTTTATGCTTTTTTCGTTAACCGTTCTCCCTCTCATTCGATCCCTCCTGCGTTTTTTGCTTATTATTTTATCAAAATGCGGGATTATATACAAAAAAAGAGATATGGACTGCTTTGTCCATATCTCTTTCTGTCTCGATTCAGGATCAAGCTCCGCAATCAGAACAGCGGAGAACGGTAAACCCCTGCGTCCACAAGCGCGCGGATGCTCGAGATCACACTCTCTCGGTCCTCCTTATAGGTCACACCGAACCATTTGTCGGAGCACGGAAGGACCTTGACGGTAGCGCGGCCCTCCGAAACAAGCTTGCCGATCACACCGGGCAGGAGATATTCGCTCTTCAGATCCCCTTCCTTCAGAGAAGCGAGGAAGAGCTTGAATTCCTCCTCCAGCACAGGCAGAAGCTCGGGCGTGATCGCCCACATATTCATCGAAACAGGCGTCCCGGGAGCGATCCTCTTGACGCATCCATCCTCCTCGACGTACGCGCCGCCATCCTCACCCTTCTGAATGTTCGAGGTCTCGACGATCTCTGCGAGATAGCCCTCCTCATTCACACAGCAAACGCCTCTCGTCACACCGCCGTTATCGGACAGCGTGTTTTCAAGAATAAATCCGGGCATTGCAATATCAAGCACGCCTTCCGTTGAGGACTTCTCCGACACGAGATACTCGTGCATCTTCACAAAGCCATCCTTGCCGTAGTAGTCATCCGCATTGATGACAAGCGCAGGCGTCTCAAGCACACCGCGGCAGGCAAGCACCGCGTGACCGGTTCCCCACGGCTTCGTGCGCCCCTCGGGCTTCGTAAAGCCATCGGGCAGATCATCGCCCTCCTGGAATGCATAGCTGATCTTCCCGGGGAAGATCTTTTCAAGACGGTTCCCGATGATCTCGCGGAAATCCGCTTCAAGATCGTGACGAATGATAAAGAGAATGCGGTCAAAGCCCGCCTCAACAGCGTCGTGGATCGAATAGTCCATAATGATCTCGCCCGAGGGGCCGATCGGAGTGAGCTGCTTGATCCCACCGCCGAAGCGGCTACCAATACCCGCAGCCATAATCACAAGAGTAGTTTCCATAACAAAAGCATTTCCTTTCCGCTTTGATTCAAAATCAAATACGCCGGAGACGGCGATGGCTTTATTATACTCCTCCGAGGCGATTTTGTCAAGCAAAATATAGGATTTTGCAAAAGAAGGCAGTGCTTTACGCCGAAATCACTTCAAAAATTCCTCGTTGATCGTGAAGCCGAACGCCTTCGCGAGATCAAGGAAGTTCTCCCTCGTGATGGTCTGCACCTTCTTGTCGGTCACAGCACGAACCTTCATATAGATCTCCGCGCTCTTTTCGACACAGTGAACGAGACCCATCGCGTTGTCAAAGGTATCAGCCGAAGCGAAAATGCCGTGATGCGCCCAGACAACGAGATCGTACTGCTTCATCTTCTCTGCGGATGCAACCGCGATCTCACGACCGCCGCAAACCATCCACGGCAGAGCACCAACGCCTGCGGGGAAGATCACGGGACATTCGGTCATCGATTCCCACAAGGCGCGCGTAACGTCCGCGTCGGTCATCGGAACGACAAAGGTAAGCGCGATCAGGTTAACGGGATGGCAGTGGAAGATGATACGGTGTGCGCCGTTCGTCGCAAGCATCTTGACCTCGTGGTTCATCAGATGCGTCGGAAGCTCGGAGGTCGGCTTACCACCGTTCACAAGTCCCCAGACGATACGGTACTTCGTACCCGTCGCGTCGATCTCGATAATCGCGCAGGTATCCTCGGTCTTTTCCTTGACCCAGCGGAAGAACTTGCCCGAGCCCGTCACCATAAAGAACTCGCCCGCAAGATGCGGCACGTCGGTGCCGATCTCAAGCCATTCCCGGTCAAAGGACAGATCGTCCTTTACCGCCTCAACCTCTTCCTTTTTCAGTCTGTAAGTAAAATTGCCGCCGTTGCGCTCGTGGTACCCAAGGTTCCACGAGTCGTCCGCCATCGTAGTATAATCCTTGCAAAATTCAGAATCCAGAACTCTCATTTTTCGTTCTCCTTATGTATAAGTGTTAGGTTTTCTTCAGCGTCTTGACAAAACGTCTCTCTCGTATGCGAGCACGTCCGTGATCCACGCTTCATCTGCGGGAACGCCTTCACGCAAGCAGAATTCCTCCCAGACCGCACCGAGCGGATAGGTCTTGTATTCCTCCTGAAGCGCGAGAAGCTCGGTCATTCTGCCGTCGTTCTGCAGCTCCTTCAGCGCCTCGCTTGGTGTAAGAAGTGCCGAGAGCAGTGCCTTGCGGAAGTTGCGGATGCCGATCGTCCAAGCCGCGATGCGGTTGATGCTTGCGTCGAAGAAGTCGAGCGCGATCGCAATGTCGTTCACTCTGCCCGACGCCACGATCTCCTTCGCGATCTCGCGCGTTTCATCGTCGTAGCGAACGACGTGGTCGGAGTCCCAGCGAACGGGACGCGAAACGTGCAGCGCGATCTTATCGGCAAAGAGAAGCATCGCCGAAATCTTATCCGAAACCACCTCGGTCGGGTGATAGTGTCCCGTATCCATCAGGGGCGTAATTCCCTTCTCGATCGCGTAGCTCATACAGAATTCACCGCTTCCGACCGTGTAGGATTCCATACCGATACCGAAGACCTTCGATTCAAGCGTAACGTAGACCTTCGACTTGTCGTAGGGGATCGCGAGGATCTCGTCCATCGACTTCTTGAAGCGTGCGCGCGGGCCGATGCGGTCTGCGGGCGTATCCTTATAGCCGTCGGGGATCCAGAAATTGATCACACAGGGAACGCCCGTTTCCTCTGCGAAATACTGCGCAATACGGATACAGCACTGACCGTGACGTACCCAGAACGCGCGGATCTCCTCGTCAGGCGAGGACAGAGAAAACTCTGCCGCCTTCGGATGCGAGAAGAAGGTCGGGTTAAAATCGATGCCCATTCCGTGCTTCTTTGCAAACTCGACCCAACGGCTGAAATGCTTCGGCTCGAGTGCATCTCTGTCGGCGTAGCAGCCATCCTCAAAGATCGCGTAGCAGGCGTGGAGATTCAGCTTGTGCTTGCCGCCAACGAGGGTCAGCACCTTCTCAATATCCTGCATAAGCTCCGCAGGAGTCGTTGCTCTTCCCGGATAATTGCCTGTCGTCTGAATGCCACCTGTCAAAGCACCGTCGTGGTCAAAGCCGATGACGTCATCACCCTGCCAGCAATGGATCGAGATCGGGATCTCCTTCAGTGTCTTCAGCACCGCCTCGGTGTCAATACCGATCTTCGCGTAGCGTGCCTTTGCCGCCTCATATACTGTGTTCATATCTGTGCTTCCTTTCAGAAATTAAAGTTATTATTCCCGAGGTGCTGCCTCGGACTTCGCTCAAGAACCTTTCTCAAAAAATTCGAAAAAAGTATTTGAAAGTCTTGAAAACTTTTTTCAAAAAGTTTTCAAGCGGAGCGCGCGGCAGGGCCTCGCACATCACTTCTTCTCCGCAACGTCAAATGAACGCGCGACGCATTCCCTCGCCTCGGAGATCGACGCGAAAACACCCTGACCGAGCATCTGCGCAAGGATATTACCGATCGCGGTCGCCTCGACGGGTCCCGCAAATACGCGCTTGCCGCTCTTTTCGGCGGTCAGATGCGAAAGATAATCGTCGCGGCAACCGCCGCCGATGATGTGGATCGCAGGATAGACCTTACCCGTCATCTCCTCGATCTCACGCGCAGTCCTCGCGTAGATCGTCGCAAGCCCGTGATAGACCGATGCGAGAATGTCCTCGATCGTCATATCCCCCTTGCCCGCGACCGCCTTCACCGCCTCGATCATCGATTCGGGCGCAAGGAGACGGGGATCGTCGACGTCAAGAGGCGTGGGTGCCCCCTTCTTTGCCATCTCGGACAGCTCAGAGAAGCTGTACACCTCAAGCTCCTTCTTGATCGACTGAATGATCCAGAGCCCCATAATATTTTTCAGATAGCGATATCTGCGTGCGTAACCGCCCTCGTTCGTGAAATTGTGCCTCTGCGAACGCGCCGAGGTGTCGGGCGTCAGACGCTCAATGCCCATCAGCGACCAGGTACCCGAGGAAATGTAGATCACGTCGTCCGAATTCGTCGGAACGGCGAGCACGGCAGAGCCCGTATCGTGCGTGGCGGGTAGCATTACGGTCAGATTATATCCGACCTCCTCTGCGACCTCGGGAAGAAGCTCGCCGAGCACACTGCCCGCAGGACGAAGCTCACCGAAGATCCCCGTCGGGATCTTGAGCCGCTCGAGCAGCTCCGTGTCCCACTCGCCCGTCTCTGCATTCACAAGCTGTCCCGTCGTCGCCTCGGTGTATTCGTTCGCCTTTTCACCGGTGAGACAATAATTCAGATAGTCGGGAACCATCAGAAGAGCATCTGCCGCGTCGAGAAGCGCAGGCTCCTGCTCCCGCAGCGCAACGAGCTGATAAACCGTGTTAAAGAGCTGCTTCTGAATGCCCGTACGCGCGTAAAGCTCGCTCTCGGGAACCGTCCGCGAAACGACCGCGTCCATTCCTTCGGTGCGGCTGTCTCGGTATCCGACCGCATCTCCAAGTCGCCGTCCTTCCTTGTCGAGAAGGATAAAATCAACGCCCCAGGTGTCGATGCCCATAAAGGTCGGGATTTTCCCCGCATCGGCGCAGGCCTTCATTCCCTTTTTGACGTGACCGACAAGCTCGTCGATCTCCCAGACGAGATGCCCGTCCTTCTTTTTCATACCGTTCGGGAATCGGTAGACCTCTTCAAGGATCAGCCGTCCCTCCTCTATATGCCCAAGGATATGCCGTCCGCTCGACGCGCCGATATCCACGGCAAGATAATACGTGGGATTCATACAATGCCCTCCATACCTTTTTAGTTACCGCCTTAAATATACCATAAACTCGCCGTCTTTGCAAGTGCTTTTTCGATTGTTTGCAAAAAAATCCCCCCCGAAGGAAAAAATCACCCCCTTCACACACCACAGCTGCCTAATCCATCAAGGCGCGTCGACTTTTTTAGGGAATCCGCCAAGCAGTCCTCTGTGCAAAGCCATAAATTTCAGCGTTTTTTCAACGTGTTTTTTGCTTTCTCACATGAGAACTCCCTCCTTTAACAAAACAAAAGAGCTGACATATCTCCTTTACGTCAACTCTTTCGTTTCATATTTATTCGAATTCTATCTCAAAAAGTCTTGAGCCGTAGAATCTGTTCTTGCCTGCACGCCTATACCACTGTGAAATAACGATCGGAACAATCTTTCCGTTCTCGCGATACATCATCTCGTGTGTAAAGCCACCGTAAAGGCTGTTGGAGTTAAACTCGATGTCTATCTCCTTTGTAAGCTCGGGATGATCGATAGGAAGCACCATCTGAGGCTCGCAGTATGGACCGTAAGGTGACTCTGCCGTAGCAAACATAATGCCCTTGTTGGGATAATAATAAGTAAGAAGCCATTTCTGAAGATAATTATTGTATGCGACGGACATATTGCTTGTGGGCGCGGGAATGATCTCTGCCTTCTCGGGATTTGCTATTATTGCGTCAAGCCCCTCTCTGTAAGGCTTCCATACCGCCTCTCCGCTTTCATCGTATTCGGTAAGGTATTCGTAAGCAGAAAAGTCCTCAAAGCTCTCTTTCTTTACTCTTCCGACCTTGATCCCGTGAATTCTGCCACCGTAGCGTCCGAATATATAAATGTATCCGTCCTTGCCGTCGCAGCCGTACATCTGACCGAATCCCGGAGCTATATGAGCCTTGGCGTCAAATTCCACACCGCTCGGATTCAAATTCATATCCTCCGTCGCGCAAAGCGAAGCATTTTCAAAGCGGTCGTCATCCTCAAGCGGCTCGATCCAAGTAAGATCGTAAACCTTTTCAAAGGTTTCTCCGCCATCCGTGGACTTAAGCGTTCCACCGTAGTTGAGATACCAATACCCCGACGCAAGAGGTCCCCAATAACAGATGGATTCGTAAAATACGTATAGATTTCCGTTTATCTCAATTCCGCCCTGGCTTATTTTAGATCTTTCTTTATGCACATCTTTCTTAGAGTGATGAGAAAAAACAAGCTCCTTTGCGCGACCCTCTCCATCCAAAAGAAATCCGTCCCAATTTATTCCTTTTGTAAAATCCATATCGTCCGTGTATCCCGCAACGGTGCCTCTCCAATATCTCGGCTGCGTTTTGTCGTATTCACTTATGCCTTCGGTATCTCCAAAGAGAAAATACATTCTCCTACGCGTTGGACTATATACAGGAATTCCAAGGTCGGTTCCGTAAACATCCCATTTCTCGGTCCTGTCAAGCCCCGTCACAACGTCAACGCCACGAACTTCTTTTACTTTCATTGTTTTCCCCCCAAAAAGCATATTGCAGCGAACTGCTGCTGTTATAATTGTACCACCCAAAATGCTTTTTTTCTCCATTCGTGATTGACAAAATTCCATTATTGTATTATAATAATGAAAAATATGTTTTTGAGGCTCGGAATGAATCGATATATCAACAATTACGTAATAAAAAACATCGCGTTCCATTATGCTATCGTAAGGCGCCCTACGGGCTATTCAGAACCCCTCTGCATATTCGAAGAAATGAAATTCGTACGAGTAATGGAGGGCAGCGGGATCTGGCATATCAACGGAAAGGATTACACCGTTGGCGAGGGCGACATCCTCATTTTTTGTAAGGACGACGAAAGATATATCAAAAACGTTACGTCGAAGGAAGGGTTTTTGATCGCCGACATACGTTTTCTCCCGGTTACAGTATATCCAATGCAGAATTGCGTTCGATTTTTCTTCGAAAGAACGGATGCTTTTTCCAATATTATCCCCAGAGACACCCCTTATTATCAAAAGCTTCTGCAAAGCTTTGACGCAATCGACGCGGAGGCGAAAAGCAACCAGCCTTGGCGAAACGAAAGCATATCCAATATCATTGTATCAATGGCTATCAGCATATCAAGAATATTCGTGACCGAGGAAACAAAGAGCGTGTCACTCAACAACTCAGGCTACGAAACGGTATGCAAGGCTATGGCGTATATCCAAAGCAACTTACAAAACGATCTTTCAAGAGAAGCTATCGCAAAAAAGCTCTACATAAGTCCCTCATATCTTTCGCGAATATTCAAGGAATACAGCGGAGTATGCTTACAGGATTACATTGTACGGACTCGGGTAAAAAACGCGGCAGAGCTTATAAAAAAAGGCACAAAGCCAATTGACGCAGGATTTGAAAGCGGCTTTTCGAGCTCCTCCGGCTTTTACAGAGCCTTTCACGATGTAATGGGAGAAAGTCCCCGTGATTTTCAGAAAAGAGAAATTTCATTCAACAATTCTGATGTATCGGGAATCCTTCCATAAAGAATTATAAAAAATTTTCACTTCAAAGAAAAAAATTTCGAAAAATATATTGCCGTTTTTCAAAGTTTGTGATAGAATATAGAATATCAAAATTCTTCTCGGAATTTATAAAATTTATGCCGCGAACGCGGCAGAATGGAGATAATTATGGAAAACAACATCCGTCCCGAAACCATGCAACGTATCACGACCCGCGAGAGAGCAGACGCGTTTATCGCCGAGCAGATCGCTGAGGTTCGCGCACAGGTCGGAGACAAGAAGGTGCTCCTCGCCCTCTCCGGCGGAGTAGACTCTTCCGTTGTCGCCGCACTCCTCATCAAAGCCATCGGTAAGCAGCTCGTCTGCGTTCACGTTAACCACGGCCTGATGCGTAAGGGCGAAAGCGAGCAGGTCATCGAGGTCTTCGGCAAGGCACTTGATGCAAACCTCGTGTACGTCGACGCAACCGACCGTTTCCTCGATCTCCTCGCAGGAGTATCCGATCCCGAGAAGAAGCGTAAGATCATCGGCGCCGAATTCATTAAGGTATTTGACGAGGAATCTGCAAAGCTCGACGGCATCTCCTTCCTCGCACAGGGTACGATCTACCCCGATATCCTCGAGAGCATCAAGGCAAAGGAAAGCGGAAAGCCCGTTAAGTCGCACCACAACGTCGGCGGTCTGCCCGAAGATATGGAAATGCAGCTTGTTGAGCCCGTCAAGTTCCTCTTCAAGGACGAGGTCCGCGTCGTCGGTGAGGCACTTGGCCTACCGCACGAAATGGTCTACCGTCAGCCGTTCCCCGGCCCCGGACTTGGCGTCCGTTGCCTCGGTGCGATCACGCGCGACCGTCTGCACGCACTCCGCGAGGCTGATGCGATCCTCCGCGAGGAATTCGATAAGAACGGTCTGGCAGGTAAGGTCTGGCAGTATTTCATCGCGATCCCCGACGTCAAGAGCGTCGGCGTAAGAAATGAGGCCCGCTACGAGGGATGGCCCGCGATCATCCGTGCAGTCAATACCACCGACGCAATGACCGCAACGATCGAGGAGATCCCCTACGCACTCCTGCACCACATCACGAACCGCATCACAAGCGAGGTCGAGGGCATCAACCGCGTCCTCTACGACCTCACCCCGAAGCCGATCGGCACGATCGAGTGGGAGTAAAAAAATCCAACTGGATTGCAGGTCATCATAATGGCAAAGCGTATAATATCGAGTGTTCTTCTTCTCTGTATTGTTTTTCTATTATCGGCATGCAACAAAGGGAATCTAATGAAATATACATTTGAATTTGAGTCTTTACAAGATGAAAATTTAATGGGTGAAAGCTCGTATTTTATGGATTTCGGAGAGATGAAATCGCAAGAAGATGCCGCAATAGCAGAAGGAAAACTGCTTTCCGCATTCGGTCAGCCGCAATACACGAGTGAAAATTATGAAAACTCTTTTAATTATATCATTCGTGCTACTGCGGACAACGGAGAAAGTGTCATATTGACCGTTTACGGCATGGGGGTTGTTCATATAGGTGCTGAACAACCGAATGATTTTGCGCAAAAGGCTGCGATTGCGCTCATAGAATACGTAAATGCTTTTTCTCCTTCAGATTACAGTCGTACCGTTTATTACTTGGATTTTGATTTACAGATTGACATTCAGGTAAAGAATGGCAAGGCTATCATCACCCAAGCCCAAATATCTGAAAACAAAGCCAACGAATTATTTGATAAGTTCTATCAGTAATTTGTTGATACCACTATGATACTGTTTTTTCGCGGACTCCATAGACGAGGCGGAAAATAGTGGTCAAATCCCCCGAAAAATCACGCAAAAAGACCTAAATTCACTCATTATAATGCTAATTTAAGCGAGTGGGAATAATGACAAAAATACCCGAAATCCCTTATAAATCGAGGGGTTTCGGGTTTTCTTTTTGTCAATCGTACAATAATCGTAATACGTATCGGTTGCCTTCCCATACTTGCAGGTGAAATGCGTACTGAAACGGATGCTCCAAGCGAGAAAACGAAAATTCAGAGCACGAGCACAAAACTAAGAACGCACAAAGAATTTGAAGATCTCTTTTGCCCAACCGAGCCAAGACGGAACGTTTGCGTCAAGCCATTCTACGACGGTCGGAATATCCGCCGTATTCAGATCGCCGATATGGCGGTAGACGCTTCCCTCCGCAACCGATCTGCCTATCGCAATCATACCGTATGCGTGGTCGCCAACGGCGGCATATTTACCGACAGCAAGCGCTCCCGTTGAAAAGCAACCGACAGACAGTGCGCCAAAAGATATAAGTCCTGCGCTGATCGCCCCTGCCGCAAATAATCCGAGAGCAATAGAACCAACAGCAAGCAGCCCCGCCGAGAACACACCTGCTGAGATCAAGCCAAGCGACAAAAGCCCAATCGATATTACTCCGAGGGAAAGCAGACCGAGGGATACGATCCCTCGAGACATTAGACCGACAGAAAACACTCCGCGTGCCCGAATGCCTACCGCGAAAAATCCGTGTGCATTTTTGCCGATATGGTAAAGCGGCATACCGAAGATCATTTTCTCACTTTTGCGTTCGCGGAGCTGTTTTTTGAATTTATCCCAAAATGTTTCGGTTTCTTTCGGTTCGATACCTTGCTTTTCGGTAATATCTTCGTTGAGCAGATAATCCATCGAGCATTCAAAGATCTTGCCCATTTTGATCAGCTTATCGGTTTCGGGATATGCAATATCCGACTCCCATTTGCTAATAGATTGACGGGAAACGCCGAGGATTTCGGCAAGCTGCTCTTGGGTATAGTTGTATTCTTTTCTGAGCTTTGATAGCTTTTCGCCAAGTGTCATAATTGTTTTGCTCCTTTCCGTTTTCTGACGCCGCGTTGCCTTTATTGTAGCACACAAGAAGAAAATACTCCATAAAGTTTGCGTTTCTTTCTGTAAACTTCGGGTTGCGTTTCTTTATTATACCACATTTTTATGAATATTTCAATCATTAAGAAATAGCCCTCGCTCCATTTTTGAAACGAGGGCTAAATTTTACTGCTTCTTAAACACAGTTTTCATAATGTTGGAGAAC
>JAFVXC010000007.1 GCA_017501345.1 Clostridia bacterium | reverse complement strand
GCGAGTGAGGGGGTGGAAGATCTTTGTAGCACAACGTGCATTACGTCAAAAACAGGGGTGGGAATCGTTGATCCCCCGAGGCTCGACCGAGGGGGTCCGATTCTCGGGGCCCAGTTTTTGACCCGTATGGGATGCGTAGAGAGGCTTGGATTTCCGACCAAGAATGCGGATGTTCCTTCTTTCTTTTCCCGAAAAGTTCTTGGAGATTCTTAAGAACCTTCTTTCAAGAAGGTTCTTAAGCGGAGTCCGAGGCAGAGCTCTCAGAAGCGGACACGGAGAGAATGCGTAGGGTTGCTTGAATTTCCGACTAAGAACGCGGATGTTCCTTCTTCCTTTTCCCGAAAAGTTCTTGGAGATTCTTAAGAACCTTCTTTCAAGAAGGTTCTTGAGCGGAGTCCGAGGCAGAGCCTCGGGAAAGGCGCTCCCCCTTGCAGAGAGAGCCTCGGAGAAAGGACTCGCGCAAGACACATAGACACAAAAAAACGATCAAAAAACGGCATCTGCGGCAGGAATTACTGCTCTTGGGTGCCGTATTTTTTGTGCTTTCGTTGCGGATACTGTATGGCGGAGAAACGAAGATCGCCGTACGGCGGGAAAGGAAGAGCGATGCACAGATTATCCGCGAGCTATGAATCGAACGTCAGTCTGCTCGATCGCACGCTCCGTGTTACGGAGAATTTTGACGTGATCAAAAAGATCCTGAAGATCGGAGACGAGGGCGACGAGCTGACGCTGTATTATATTGACGGCTTTGTGGAGGGCGCTTCGATGCAGAAGCTCATTACGGGGCTGCTGTCGCGGAAGGGGATCGCGGGCGGGTCTGACGGCACGGTCCGTTCCCACAGTGGCGCGGAGAATGCGCGCGGCTTTGTGGAATTTGCCGTGCCGCACGTCGAGACCGACGTCACGGACGATCCCGATCTGATGCTTCAGCTTGTTCTGTCGGGCGCAACGCTCGTGCTCGGCTCGCTTTTTGAAGACTACGCGGTCATTATTGATGCGCGGACCTATCCCGTCCGTTCGATCGAGGAGCCGCAGGACGACAGGGTAATGAAGGGCTCGCGGGACGGATTCGTCGAAACGGTCATTTTCAACACGGCGCTGATCCGTCGGCGTATCCGCGATCCGCATCTGACGATGGAGTATCACACGGTCGGCTCGGTCTCGAAAACCGACGTCGTCCTGTGCTATATGGACGGTCGGGCGGATGCGGAATACGTTTCGCGGCTTCGGAAAAGGCTTCGGGCGATCGACGTCGAGGCGTTGTCGCTCGGGTATCAGTCGCTCATTGAGTGTCTGATCAAGCGGAGATGGTACAATCCCTTCCCGAAGGTTCGGACAACGGGGCGGCCCGATGCCGCCGCGGCACAGCTCCTTGAGGGGAGCGTGCTCATCATCGTCGACAACAGCCCCGAGGTGATCGTGCTTCCGACGACGATCTTCGATTTTCTCCAGGAGACGAACGATTTTTATATGCCGCCCCTGACGGGTGGATATCTGCGTTTTGTGCGGCAGGTCGTTTTTCTTCTGACGCTTTTTATGACGCCCGTATGGTATCTGCTTCTGCGGTATCCATCGGTCGTTCCCGATTGGCTCGCGTTTATTATACCCGATGAGACGGGGAAGCTACCCATTCTCGTGCAGCTTCTTCTCGTGGAATTTCTGATCGACGGACTGAGGCTCGCCTCGATGAACACACCCGATATGCTGTCAAACTCTTTATCGGTCGTCGGGGGGCTCATTCTCGGAGACTTCGCGGTGGACATCGGCTGGCTGATCCCCGAGGTCATATTGTATATGGCGTTCGTCGCGATCGCGAATTTCAGCCAGCGGTCGTATCAGCTTGGTTATGCGTTCAAATTCCTCAGGGTGATCCTGCTCGTTTTGACGGGGCTCTTCGGTGTCTGGGGCTTTGCTCTCGGGATCGTGCTGATCGCCGTTCTGCTTCTCACGAACGAGACCGAGAACGGCAAAAGGAGCTATCTCTATCCCCTCATTCCGTTCAATGCGCGCGCGCTTCGCAGGACATTCCTGCGTGAAAGGAAGCGAGGGTAGGATGGATGACTCCGAGGCTCTGCCTCGGAGTTATCCCGAATCCGGCATACAACATCTTTTCCGGATTTGTCCAAACCTTTCGGCGAATTCAATGATATTTCGGGAATTTTTTGTTTGAAATGCCGTTCTTCAAAAAATGTCGAAAAAGGGGTTGACACCCCTTTTTTTTGATGGTATCATACTAAAAACAATTGAATAGGGAACAGAAGGCTCACGGGTACACGAGTAATCCAGAAAGAAAAGGAGAGCGGTCGAATGCACCGCGAACGAAGGTATGGATACTACGTTTTTGACGAACAAAAGGCTGACCGATCGTGAGATCGGGATCATCGAGTCTCTCAGCAGAGAGGGGGATGAGATCGTTTTTGCCGTCGTTGGAGAGATCTCCAACCGTGCAAGATATGGGACGTGTGTGCTGCTTGCCACACGGTCTGCACTCTTTACCTATGATTTTGAATTGGAGAAATGCTCCGAGCGCTACACGTTTGCGGACATCCTCGATATCTATAATAAGCGGATGTACGGCAACGGTGTGATGCGGCTTCGCACGAAGGACGGCGTCCTCTCTGACGTCTTCCGCTTCACCTTCTCGGTCGCCGCGCTGTGTGATGCGGTGCTCGGATACGTCAAGGGGATCCGTGACGGAACCGACCCCGAGGAGGCGCTTGACGCGATGGCGGCGGTGTACGAGAAGCTCCTATCGGTCTGTCCGAAATGCGGACGGACGCTGTCGGCGCCCGGTGCTCCGTGCATTCACTGTATGAAAAAGGGCAGGCTTTTTCGGAAGCTTGTCGAATATCTGAAGCCCGAGATGCTTGTGCTCACGGTGTCGGTGCTGATCTCGATTTTTGTGACGGCGCTCGCGCTTGTGCCGCCATTGCTTACGAAAACGCTTGTTGACGACATTCTTCCGAACCGCGACAGGCGGATGCTTTCGGTCGTCGTGGTCTCGCTCGTTGCAATCCACATCGTGCATTATTTCCTATCGGGCATTCGGGGCTATATGCTCCGCGTGTCGGGCAACAAGATTATGGCGCGGCTTCGGTGCGAGGTCTACGAGAAGGCACAGCACCTTCCGATGCGCTTTTACGACAAGACCTCGACGGGTGCCGTGATCAACCGCATCAGCGGAGATACCGCGACGATCCAGTCCTTTATGCTCCGCATCACGCAGGAGGTCGTCATTCAGTTCTTCAAGCTGATCGGCATCGTCGTGGTGATGCTGTGCATCGATTGGAAGCTGACCCTCTTTTCGCTCTTTCCCGTTCCGCTCGTCGTGATCGGCTCGCGCATCTTCCGCATCAAGATCGCGCCCTTCTACCGCAGGATCTGGCGGCGGTCAACGGCGGTGACATCGGTGCTTACCGACACGCTCCCCGGCATCCGTGTCGTCAAGTCCTTCACGAATGAGAAGAAATCGGTCGGGGTGTTTCGGGACTGCGTGGAGGAATGGCGTAAGACCGACACGCATGCGGGAAAGATCCTGAACGCCTATCCCGCGATCGTCAACTGTGTGATGAGCTGTGGCGGTGTGGTCATCTGGGCGCTTGGCGGCAATCTCGTCATTGACGGTCTCGTGAGCGGTACCGGTGCCTCGATCTCGGTCGGTCTGCTCGTTTCCTTTATCTCCTATGCGACGATGTTCTACGGGCCGGTCAACTTCTTCGCGAATCTGTCCGATTCGACCCAGCACGCGATGGCATCGGTCGAGCGCATCCTCGACATTCTCGACGCCGAGCCCGAGCACGACTTCGGAAAGGGAAATACGGATGCCGACATCGGTGGGGCGATTGAATTTAAGAACGTGAACTTCTCCTTTGACCGTACGAAGAAGGTGCTGAATCACATCAATCTGCGCATTGAGCCCGGGGAGATCGTCGGCATCGTCGGTACGACGGGCTCGGGTAAAACGACCCTCGTCAATCTTCTTCTGCGCTACTATGACCATTACCACGGCAAGATCACGGTCGGTGGGGTGGACATCCGCAAGATCGATATGAAGTATTACCGTGGGCAGATCGGCTACGTTCAACAGGAGCCGCATATGTTCCACGATACCATCTACAACAACATCGCCTACGGTGACGACAGCTTTTCGGTGGATGATGTGATCGCCGCTGCGGATATCGCGAACGCGCACGAGTTCATCGTACGTCAGCCCGACGGGTACGATTCGGTGCTCGGCGAGAGAGGCGTCGGCCTTTCGGGCGGTGAGAAGCAGCGGATCTCGATCGCACGCGCGATGTTGCGAAGCCCGAAGCTCCTTGTGTTCGACGAGGCGACGGCATCTGTGGACTCCGAGACCGAGCACCTCATTCAGGAGGCGATCGAGCGCCTGATCAGCGGGCGGACGACCATTATGATCGCGCACAGGCTATCGACGCTGTCGAAGGCGACGAAGATCGTTGTGGTCGACAACGGCGAGATCATCGAATGCGGTACACCGCAGGAGCTCCTCGCAAAGAAGGGCAAATATTACCGCCTTGTGCAGATCCAGTCGATGTCCGAGGAGGCGGAGGAATCCCGCCGTGCCGAGCGCTTTGAATAAGGAGGCGGAGACAATGGGAAGAATTTACGTTGACAGAGAAACGGGAAAAATCGAACGCACCGACCTCTATCTCGTGCGGCTGACGCTCGCGGACGGAACGGTATATGAGGGGCTTGAGCCGCGGCGGCTCTTTCCCTTGACGAACGGCTCGTCCTACATATCGCTTCTCGACGAGAGAGAGCGCGAGATCGCGATGGTGCGCGATATGCGGGCGCTCGATGCGGACTCGGCGGCGGCGCTCGATGCGTGCTTCAGTGAGTATTATATGATTCCGAAGATCCTGCGGGTGATTTCCTGCGAGGACAAGTTCGGTGTGCTCAGGTGGACGGTCGAGACCGATCGCGGAGAGGTCGTGTTTCAGATCAGAAGCCGTCACAGCGACATCAAGCATTTTCAAGGCTCGAACCGTGTCATCATCCGCGACTCGAACGACAACCGTTACGAGATCCCCGACTGCACTGCAATGGATAAGCGCAGTACACATCTCTTGTTTGCATATCTTTAAAACAAATCCCCCGCGAGCCGATATCGACTCGCGGGGGTCTTATATATATATATGGTGGGGAAGAGATCAGTCGTCAAGGACGGCGGTCTCTTTTTCTTTGTCCTTATTTTTCGACCTTCTGCGGTCCTTTTCGTCGTCGTCCTCATCGTCCTCGCTTTCAAGACGCTCGGCGTAGACCTCAAGCACACGCTTGTCGTCGGTCTTGGTGACGCGGACACGGACGCCGTCCGATTCGAATTCGTCTCCGACCTCGGGGATCTTCTCGAGATGCTCCATAACCCAGCCGCCGACCGTTGCGGTGTCGCTTTCGGTGTCGATATCGAGGTGCTCCTCGAATTCCTCGCGCTCTGTAAGCCCCGACACCGAGAAGCCCTCGCCCGTGGGGATGATATCGTTTTCGGTCTCTTTTTCGTCAAGGTCACCGACGATCTGCTCGACGAGGTCGGTCAGCGTAACGACGCCGTAGGTGCCGCCGTACTCGTCGACAACGATCGACATACCGATCTTGTCGCGCTTCATCTCGCGGAAGAGGGCGTTCGCCTTCATCACCTCGGCGACGAAGTGGGGCTGCTTTATCGCGTTCTTCTTTACCGATGCGCGGCTTCTGTCCGAGAGGCGCAGGTAGATCTCTGCGTTGAGGATGCCCGTGACGTGGTCGATGTCCTCAGCACAGATCGGATAGTGGGCGTGGATCTCGTTCTTTACGGTGTTTTCCCACACGTCGTCGCCGTCCTCTTCCCAGAGAACGGTCATTTCGGTGCGGTGGGTGGCGATCTCGCCAACCGAGGTGTCGTCGAACTCGAACACGTTCTGGATCATCGCGTTCTCCTCCTCGTCGATGACGCCCTGCTCACTGCCCGCATCGGCGAGCATACGGATGTCCTCCTCCGAGACCTCGCTTTCCTCCTCGTTCGGGTTGACGCCGCACAGGCGGAGAACGCCATTCGTGGAGACGGTCAGAAGCCAGACGAGGGGGCGGAAGAATACGGCGACGAAGGCGATCGTCGGGGTGAGTCCGAGTGCGATCTTTTCGCTGTTCTTCATTGCGAGACGCTTCGGAACAAGCTCGCCGAGAACGAGCGTGACGTAGGAGAGGACGATCGTGATCGCGATGACCGAGGCGGTGTCAATGAGACCGCTCCAACGCGCGAAGTCCTCGGGGGTGAGGACCTTCTGAAAGCCCTCTACGATGTAATGGCTGAAGCTGTCGGCCGCGAATGCCGAGCCGAGAAAGCCCGCGAGCGTGATGGCGACCTGGATGGTGGCGAGAAATCTTGCGGGATTATCGGTCAGACGGCGTAGCTTTTTCGCGCGCTTGTTTCCGTCCTCCGCGAGCTTATCGAGCTTTGCGCCCTTGGTCTCGATGACCGCGATCTCGGCACAGGCGAAGATTGCATTCAGTGCGATGAGCACGAGCTGCAGAAGCACCTGAAAAACGATCTGCAGCCATAAGGGGATATCCATAGTTTCCTCCAAAAGAAAAATAAAATTTTACGAAAAAAGCAAAAAAAGACCAACCCTGACGTGCTACGGCAGGCTGATCTCCATAGATATTCTGTTAAAATCGATAGTACATCGGGGCAATATACTGCCGTCGCTACTGTCGCAAAGCATATAAAACAGAAATCCTTTCTTCGTATTTATGGTCATTATAGCATACTTTTTCGCATTTGTCAAGAGGGGGAAGCAGGAATGCCGTGAGAAACTTTTCGGGGAAGGGGGAACGCGGATGTTCCTTGCCTTTCGCAGGGCGGTGCCTTTGCTGGGCTCTGCCTTTCGCAGGGCTCTTTCCCGAGGCTCTGCCTCGGACTCCGCTCAAGAACCTTCTTGAAAGAAGGTTCTTGAGAATCTCCAAGAACTTTTCGGGAAGGAGGGGGAGAGCATCCGCATTTTCGGTCAAAAATCCAAGCAACCCTACGGATTCTCTCCGAGTCCGACCGTGGACCCCCGAAATTTGAAACGGCTCGATTCAACTCGCCGCTTCAAATTCCACCCCCTATTCGGACGTGAGGGGGGAGGCTCCGGGTAGCGCGACACGGCAGAAACCTGACCACCTCGTAGGGGAGCGCTTTGGTGATCCCGATGACTCGCTCCACTTCCCGTCCGCGAGTGAGGGGGTGGAAGATCTTTGTAGCACAACGTGCATTACGTCAAAAACAGGGGTGGGAATCGTTGATCCCCCGAGGCTCGACCGAGGGGGTCCGATTCTCGGG
>JAFVXC010000006.1 GCA_017501345.1 Clostridia bacterium | reverse complement strand
GCGAGTGAGGGGGTGGAAGATCTTTGTAGCACAACGTGCATTACGTCAAAAACAGGGGTGGGAATCGTTGATCCCCCGAGGCTCGACCGAGGGGGTCCGATTCTCGGGGCCCAGTTTTTGACCCGTATGGGATGCGTAGAGCGGCTTGAATTTCCGGTCAAGAATGCGGATGCTCCTTCTTCCTTTTCCCGAAAAGTTCTTGGAGATTCTTAAGAACCTTCTTTCAAGAAGGTTCTTAAGCGGAGTCCGAGGCAGAGCCTCGGGAAAGATCCCTGCAAAGGCAGATCCCAGCAAAGGCGCCGCCCTGCGAAAGGCAAGGAGCATCCTTGCGGTGTTCTCCGTATATTTCCCATACTTATTATTCTTATTATAACACCCCTTTCGGGCGTTGTCAATTCGCAAAAAAACAAAAATTTTTGTTGGATTTTGAGACGAAGTGAGAAAGGGTGAGACAGTATGAGACGCGGGTTTGCGGTATAATGGCATCAGAAGGAGGCGAGAGGCTCCTTCAAGCGAGGAAAGGGAAGGGTGAAAAAATGACCGAACGAAAGCAAGAGACGGGAAAGCGAAAGGGGGAAACGCGGGCGGAGCGTGAGCACGAGCGGCGCTACCGCAGGATCAGGCGCGAGCTTGCGCGTGGGAATATGCCGCTGCTCCTCGACGCGTATCTCGCGTCCTGCGGGCAGAGGGAATCGGAGGACGGCACTGCGGAGGGGGCGACCGATGCTACGGCGAGGGGGCGGCGCGTCCGACGGAGGGAGCGGTCGCTACTTCCGAATCCTGCGGGCTTCTGCCGCTACTATGGGATCTCGCGCGACGCCTACGGGCGGCTCGAAAGCGAATTTCCGACCGAGGTCGGCAGGATGCGCGCGGTATTTGAGGACGAGGCGCTCAATTCCGAGCTCTCGGCGACCGTGCTCGGCTTTTACCTGAAATTTCTCCTCGGTGCATCCTCCTCTGTCGGGGAGGACGGCGAAAAGCCGCCTGTCGGCGACCTTCTCGTGACCTTCGAGCACGACATCCTCGCGGATGGGCGGTGACAGAATGAAGGCGCATTCAAACGAGACGGCAGGAAGCGGTGCGGGGGAGAGAGTTGTGATCCCCGGCGTGCCGAATGAAAGGCAGAAGGAATTTTTTCGGTCGGACAGCCGATTTACGGCTTACGGCGGCGCTCGCGGCGGTGGAAAATCGTGGGCGCTCCGTCGGAAGCTGGTCGGACTTTGTCTTGTATATCCCGGAATTCGCTGTCTGCTGATCAGACGGAGCTATCCCGAATTGCGAGGTAACCATCTGTTACCCTTCTTAAGGGAATACGGTGCCCTGGTTACCTACAAGGAAAGCTCGAAGCGGCTGTGCTTCCCGAACGGCAGCACGATCGAGCTCGGGTATTGTGCGGACGACGGAGATGCACTTCGCTACCAAGGACAAGAATACGACGTGATCGCGATCGACGAGGCAACGCAGCTGAGCGAATTCAGATTTTCGATTTTCAAGGCCTGTCTGCGCGGTACGAGCGACTTTCCAAGGCGAATGTATCTCACGTGCAATCCCGGCGGGATCGGACACGCCTGGGTGAAGAGACTCTTTCTTGACCGCGACTACCGCGACGGTGAGGACGGCGCGGATTACCGCTTTATCCGTGCGAGCGTTTACGACAACGAGGCGCTCCTCTCGAAGGATCCCGCGTACGTGAAAATGCTCGAGAGTCTGCCGAGGCAGATGCGCGACGCGTGGCTTTACGGACGGTGGGACGTCTTTGACGGTCAGTTCTTTCCCGAATTCGACGAGCGGCGGCACGTCGTCTCTCCCTCCGAGATCCCGACGGACCTCAGGCGCTTCATCGCCTTCGACTACGGCTTCGATATGCTGGCGGCACTTGCGATCGGTGTTGACCGCGCGGGGAATCTTTGGGTCACGCGCGAATGCTGCCGCTCGGGGCTCATCCTCTCGGAGGCGGCGCGTGCGGTCGTCGGGCTTACGCGCGGCGAGCGATTCGACTACGCGGTCGCGTCCCCCGATCTCTGGAACCGCCGTCAGGACAGCGGACGGAGCGGCTTTGAGATTATGCAGGCGGGGCGCGGAATGCCCCCGATGCTTCCTGCGGACGATCGCAGGATCCCCGGATGGCGATTGCTTCGGGAGTATCTCGCCCTTCCGCGCTCCGAGGGGGAGGAGGGGGGCGCACCGCGCCTCCGTATTTCAAGCGAGTGCCGCGAGCTGATCCGCTGTCTGCCCCTGCTTCTCTACGACAGAGATCGTCCCGAGGATGCGGCAAACGAGCCCCACGCGGTGACGCACGCGCCCGAGGCACTCCGCTACGGCGTGATGAGCCGCGTCCGACCGCCCGAGGCGGAGTGCACGCCACTGCCATTCTCCTTCGGGAAGAGCAGGCGGCAGGACTACTTTTACGGATGACGCCCGGAGGTATGCGCGTGTTCTGCTGCCCCCCCTCGGCAGAGAGCCGTACAGCAAGACTATGCAAAGCGAAAGGAGAAACATAATGAAAAAGATCAATCGGGAGCGTGCGTATGCGTCGGCAACACTGAGCGGATTTCCGTTTCCCGACGCCGAAAGGAAGTACGACGGTATGCACGCCGCCGACAAAATGGTGAACCTCAGACCCCTTGGTGACGGCTCGATCAGAAAGCGCGGCGGATACCGCACCCTCGTCGCAATGTCCGAGCCGCCCCGTGCGGTCTACACGGGCTATCTCGACGGCGAGGAGGTGCTCTACGTCCTTTCGGGCGGAACGGTATACCGCCGTTATCTTAGCGGCGACACCTACGGCTTTGCCTCTGCGGGCAGGATCGAAACCTACGACGGAGACGCCGCGTTTGCGGAGTTCTCGGGACGGCTGTGGCTGTTTGACGGCGACTGCGTGTACGTCCTCAGCGGAGACCGATTCGAGAGGGCGGAGGGCTATATTCCGCTTTACGGCAAGGGATGGGATCCACTCACGCAGGGGGAGATCCTTGAGGCGGAGAATCTGCTCACGCCCCGCGTACGGATCACCTATCACAATTCCGAGAAGCGCGACACGATATATTTCGGTCGGCGCGCGCTGTCGGTCGACCGCGTATTTCTCGACGGCGTGGAGGAGGACGTCTCGGGGGTCGAGCTTCTGTCGACGGGGAACGGATGCGTTTCGGAGCGCTTTCTCACGGCGGAGACGGTCGAGCTCCTTCTGACGCTTGACGCTGAGGACGGCAGCGGAGCGATCACCTCGTCAAGACGTGCGATCGCCTACGGAGGGGCGCGTGATAACCGCCTCTTTACCTGGGACGGCGCCGACGCGAGCGCGTTTTACGCGTCCGAGCCTGTATCGGTCTCGGATGCCGCGCTTTCCGACGAGCGGGGCGGGGGATACGGCGGGGCGCTTTATTTCCCGCGCAGTGCCGAGCTTTACCGCGTGGATGCGCCCGTCACGGCGGTCTGCCGCTACTACGACCGTCTGCTCATCTTCACCGCCTCGGGAGCGTGGGCGGCGGACTGCTCGGAAAAGGAGGAGCTCAGCGTCACGCCCGTGCATTCGACGGTCGGATGCGACAAGAAGGACTGCGCTGTGCTGTGCGGAAACGCGCCCGTGACCTATTTCGGCGGCAAGCTGTGGCGATGGAGCGCCCGAAGCACGACGCAGCGGGAATGCTCGGCGGAGATCCTCTCCTCGCCCGTTGCGGCAGACGTCGCAGAGATGCGCGGGGAGACCGTCCTGATGCAGTACTACGCCGAGAGAACCGAGCTCTGGGTGACGACCGTGCGTGCAGACAGAGGCCGCGTGCTGATCTATAACGCCGAGAGAGAGGGCTTTTACACCTTCGAGGGCATCTCTGCGAGCCGTCTCGTGCCGTCGGGCTCGGAGCCGATGTTTCTGGATGGAGAGATCCTGTACGTATTCGACGATGCGTGTCTCTGTGACGAGGGGAATGCGGAGATCCGCGCGCTTTACAGAACCGCGTGGATCGATCTCGGAGCCCCTGAGAGAACGAAGCGGCTTCAGCGGTTTTCCCTCCTTGGCGATCCCGACGGCGGACGCCTCACGGTGCGGCTTGAGAGTGAGCGTGGGTACTGCGCGGCGGTCGATCTCTTCGGACGGGGGGAGGTCACGCCGAACGCCTACGAGCGGCGCATTTCTCTCGGACGCCTGCGTTATTTCCGCGCATCGGTCGAGGCGGGCGGCACCTCGCGGCCCTCGGTGCAGGGGATGACGGTCAGAGCAAAAATTGAACAGGGAAGGAGAACCTAAGGCTCAATGAATGAGAACAGACGCCTGTCTCACGCCTGGCGGCAGTACGAGGCGGGCAAGGAATACAAGGAGCGGATCGGGCTTTACGCCCGCATTCGCGAAAACGAGCGATTTTACCGCGGAGATCAGTGGTACGGCAGTGAGGGGGTGGCGCTCCCGAAGCCCGTATTCAACGTGATCCGCCGTGTGGTCGATTATCTCGTCGGCTCGATCGGGCGATCGGATGTCCGCATCGGATACACCGACGAGAGCCTGCCCTTCAGGGATCCCGCCTTGCGCGCTTCGCTTTCGGAGGCGCTCGAGGTCCTCTCGGGGGCGGCTGAGGCGAGATGGGAGAACGACCGAATGGATCGTCTCGTCTACCGCGTTCTGCTCGACGCGGCGATCGCGGGGGACGGTGTGCTTTACTGCTACTGGGATCCCGAAAGGCGCACGGGGCAGTCCTTTACGGGTGACGTCGTGACCGAGACGGTCGACAGCACGAATCTTTTCGTTGCGGACGTGAATCGCCCCGACCTGCAGTCGCAGGAGTACGTGATGCTCTCGGGCAGGGCGAGCGTGAGAAGCCTCTACGAGGAGGCGATAGGAAACGGTGTCCCCGAGCGCGAGGCGCGGCGCATCCGACCCGACGGGGAGTACCCGAGCGGCGCGGGCGATCTCTCGCGCTGTGAGCTCTCGGGGGAGGAGAACGAGAAGGCGACCTATCTGCTTTACTTCTGGAGAGAGAACGGAACCGTGCATTTCGAGAAATCGACGAGGGAGGTCGTGATCTCCCGTGCGGACACGGGGCAGAGGCTCTATCCCGTCGCGTACTTCAACTGGACGCCGACGAAGAACAGCTTTCACGGCACCTCCCCGATCTCGGGGCTGATCCCGAATCAGAAATTCATCAACCGCGCCTATGCGATGGTGATGAAGCATATGCAGGACACGGCGTTCTCGAAGGTCATCTACGATAAGTCGAAGATCCCCGAGTGGTCGAACGAGGTCGGAGAGGCGATCGCCGCGATGGGCGGCGGAAATATCGCGGACGCGGTCAGCGTCGTCGGCGTCGGACAGATGCAGGACGGCTTTGTCGAGCTTATCCGCCGCGCGATCGAGGATACGAAGGAGCTGTGCGGTGCGACCGAGGTGGCACTCGGAGACGCCGATGCGTCGAACACGAGTGCGATCCTTGCGCTGCAGGAGAGCGCACAGATCCCGCTCCGTCAGGTGCGGACTGCCTTTTTGCAGTGCCTCGAGGATCTCGGGGACATCTGGGCGGATATGATGCTTGCGTACTATCCCGCAGAGCGTCTCCTGCCGACAGCGGCAGGGGAGACCGTACGAAGCGCCGAGGAGATTTCGGTGCTGCGCGACGCCGTTCTGTCGGCGCGTGTGCGTGCACAGGAGCAGAGCCGCTTCACGGCTGCTGCTGCACAGACCCTGCTCGATAAGCTTCTCGACGGCGGCTACATCACGCCCGAGGAATATCTCCGCCGCATTCCCGACGGTGCGATCGCGGAGAAGGACGCCCTGATCGCGCTTCTCAGAGAGCGGGAGAGACAGGACGGAGGGGACGCGGATGGACGAGAATGAGGTCGGGCTCTCCGCCCGAGGCGTGCCCGAGAGGAATGAGGAAGAGAAGGAGAAGGAATTTTATGAAGAACACGGAGAAGGAAATGAAGGCAGCGGAGGCGATCCCTGCGGAACAGGCTTGTACACAGGATTGTGCACAGGAATGTGCGGGGGAGATAACGCCCGAGGCGTGGAGGACGATCCGATGGCTCGGGGGGCTTCTGGAGCTGCTTCTGGAGCTTCTCTTCGGGAGGAGACGGAGAAGGAGACGTTCTTCGCCTCCGAGGAGACGGTAACGGATCCCGTGGAGGCTGCGAGACGGGAAGCGCGCGACGAGCTTGGTGAGTTCTTTGAGCTCTTCCCGGACGTACCGTTTGCAGACATTCCCGTAAGCGTGCGGGAATCGGCTTTGCCTCTTGCCGCGGCGTACGCGCTTTACGAGAGACGCGAAAGACGCCGTATGGAGCGCGTCGAACGCGCGAACGAGGCGAACAGAGCGCGGTCTGCGGGGCGCGTTTCCGACGGAGAGGAGAGCTTCTACACCCCCGACGAGGTGCGCCGTATGACGCCTGCGGAGGTCCGCGCCGATTACGACGCGATCCTTCGCTCAATGAAAAGATGGAAGTAAGGCTTCCGAAAACGATCAATACGAAAACAGAAAGGAAACAAGAATATGGCAATTACCAATTTTATCCCTACCGTATGGAGCGAGAATCTGTACAGAGCGCTCGACAAGGAGTACGTTGCGGTCCGTCACTGTAACCGCGAATTTGAGGGCGACATCAAGGCGATGGGCGACAGCGTCAAGATCGTCGGCGTCGGCAACGTGACGGTCTCCGACTACACGAAGAACACCGATATGGGCACGCCCGAGACGCTGTCCGACAGCGTCCGCACGCTCGACATCGATCAGGCGAAGTATTTTAACTTCCAGATCGACGACGTCGACCGCGCACAGTCGATGCCGCGTCTGATGCAGGAGGCGATGCACCTCGCGGCATCCGCCCTCGCGAACACCGCCGACAAGTACGTCTTCGGTCTTTACGAGGAGGCGGGCAACGTCGTTTCGGGCGACGTGAACGAGGATACGGTCATCGCGACCGTGATCGACGCCGTCGAGAAGCTCTACGAGAACAACGTGTCGAAGTCCGACAACGTCGTGATCGAGGTTTCTCCCGCCGTCGCGGCGCTGATCCTCAAGGCGAAGGTCAATCTCGTCGCCGAGACAAAGGACGTCCTCGAGGCGGGCTGCATCGGCGCGATCTGCGGCTGTAAGATCTACGTATCGAACAACGTCGTGAAGGACGGCGACGCGCACAAGTGCCTCGTCCGCACGACCCGCTCGATCGCATTCGCCGAGCAGCTCTCCGAGATCGAGGCGTACCGTCCCGAGCAGAGATTTGCCGATGCCGTCAAGGGTCTGCATCTCTACGGCGCGAAGGTCGTTTACCCCGAGGAGATGGTACTGCTCGACCTCACGGTCGCGTGACCACGGTGACGCGAAATGAAGAACCGTGACGTTTACGATCTCGCGCTCGCGCTTCTCAGTGAGAACGGCGACCGAACCGAAAACGGAGACTACGAGGAGCGCGCGGGGTATCTGATCGCGGCGTTTGCCTCGGAGGCAGAGCCGATCGACAGGTGCCTTCGCGAGCGGATGGGAATGGATGGTGAGGAAACGGATATCCCGATCTATCTCTCCCTCGAGGAGGCGTTCCCGCTGTCCGACCGCTTTGCGCCCGCGGCGGGGAATTACCTCGCCTCGATGCTGATCCTTGACGAGGATCCCGATCTCTCGGATCTGCTCTTCGCGCGCTACTGCGATAAGATCGCCGCGATCTCGCAGTCGATCCCGATGAAGTCGTATTCTATCGCTGATCGGTACGGAATGTAATAAAATAGGGGACGACAAGGGGAAACTTTTTGAAAAAAGTTTCCCCTTGACCCCTTCAAAAACCTTTGAGGCAGGAGTAAGAGCATCCGCATCGTTGGTCAGAAGGTCGAACAATTCTACGCATCGCGTGCGGGTCAAAAATGGGTCCTGACGAAAGCCGACCTCTCGGACGAGCCTCAAGGCGCGTCTTTCGCCACCCTATTTTTGACGTGAGGGGCATCAGCCTCTCCCCTCGCGGACGCGAAGCGGCTTCTATATGTGGGTTCGGCTCGCTGATGGCGAATATGACCTGAACGGTGTTCAGAAGGATGGTCTTACGCTTGTTGGTATCGGCAACAACGTTAAGGTTGCTAACACCACCAAGTACGCCAGCGGCAAGGCAATCGGAGCAATCTGGCAGGCAATTCATCTGGAGAACGTAACGATTACCAACACCGTTTACACGATGGCAGATGGTGGCAACGCTACCTTCACGAACGTAAACTTTGCCGCAGGCTTCAGACAGGGCTATGGTAAGAACGTTGTGTTCACGGAATGCACCTTCGGTTCTAACTCTGAGGGATATGCGCTTCACTTCCAGACTGATAGTGCTTCCGAGGGCGGTTTAATTACCATCAACGGTTGTAAGTTCGAGGGTGGCAAGGTTCATCTTGGCGGTAAGAGAGCTTACGCATTTGCAGGCTGTGACTTTGCAGCAGGCACCGATTTCCAGGTGTGGAGCAGCATTACCCTTGACGGTTGTACCGTTAACGGCGAAGAAGTAACTGCTGAAAACGTCAGCACCCTGTTCCCGCAGCTGGATATGGCAAAGGTTACAATCAAGTAATTTGTTCTGAAATTCATCCAAACCCCTCGGGCGGTCTCTTCGGAGACCGCCCTTTTTTCATAGGGATGCGGAGGCCTTCCGTCAAAAAAAGGGGTGGGAATCGGTGGTTCCCGAGGCTCGCCCGAGGGGTTCCCGATTCTCGGGGTCCCGTTTTTGACCCGCACGGACTATGTAGAGTAGTTCGGTCTTTTGACTAGGAAAGCGGATGCTTCTTTCCCCCTTCCCGAAAAGTTTTTGGGGTGCAGGGGGATTTTTTCAAAAATCCCCTTGCCGGAGTCCGAGGTAGAGCCTCGGAAAAAGAACCCTGCCTTCGCAGAGCCTCGGAAAAAGAGCCCTCCCTTCGCAGAGCCTCGGAAAAAGAGCCCTCCCTTCGCAGAGCCTCGGAAAAAGAGCCCTGCGAAAAGCCCCCCAAAAAAAGATTTGACAACGCGGGACTTTTGTGGTATACTATAAGAATAAAATGGAGAAGTGCGGAAAGGAGACGGAAATGGTTACGGTTACCGAGGTTTTACACGGCTCTCGTGCCGAGCGGGCGGGGATCCTCGCGGGGGACGTGCTCGTTTCGATCAACGGCAACGAGATCACCGACGTGCTTGACTACCGCTTTTATCTCGCGGAGCGGATCGTTCGGCTTGCGCTCACGCGTGGGGATGCCGAAATTACGGTCGAGATCCGAAAGGGCGAATACGACGACGTCGGGCTTGAATTCGAGACCCCTCTTATGGACAAGAAGCAGACCTGCCACAATAAGTGCATCTTCTGCTTCATCGATCAGCTTCCCGCAGGGCTTCGCGAGTCGCTCTACTTCAAGGACGACGATTCGCGCCTTTCCTTCCTGCACGGCAACTACGTCACGCTGACGAATATGAAGGATGCGGACATCGACCGCATCATAAAAATGCACATTTCGCCCGTGAACGTGTCGGTGCACACGACGAATCCCGAGCTGCGCGTCAGGATGATGAAGAACCGCCGCGCGGGGGAGGTGCTGCCCTATCTCAAGCGCCTCGCGGATGCGGGGATCTCGATCTGTGGGCAGATCGTGCTGTGTAAGGGATACAACGACGGCGACGAGCTCACGCGGTCGATGGAGGATCTGTATCGGCTTTCTCCCGCGGTGACGAGCGTTTCGGTCGTGCCGTTCGGGATGACGCGATTCCGCGAGGGGCTTCCCGAGATCGGGCTCTTTACCCCCGAGGAGTGCCGTGCGGTGGTCGGAGCGGTCACGGCGTTCGGCGACAGATGCCTCAGGGAAACGGGCAGCCGCATCTTCTTTCCGTCGGACGAATTTTATCTCCGCGGCGGGCTTCCGCTTCCCACGGAGGAGTTCTACGAGGGCTATCCGCAGATCGAGAACGGCGTCGGGATGCTCACGAGCTTTGAAACCGAATTCGGCTTCGGGCTCGAGGATCTCAAGGAGACGCTGAAGGACGCGCCCCTTCCGCGCCGCGTATCGGTTGCGACGGGCGTTGCGGCGTACGGACATATCAAGAAAATGTGTGACGCGCTTGTGCGCTCGGTTCCCGGGCTCACGGTCACGGTCCACGAGATCGTGAACCGCTTCTTCGGTGAGACGATCACGGTCGCGGGGCTTCTGACGGGCAAGGATATTTCGGAGCAGCTACGGGGGAAGGAGCTCGGTGACGTGCTTCTGATCCCCGAAAACACCCTCCGCGCGGACGGCGATCTCTTCCTTTGCGGTATGACGCCCGGGGAATTGTCAGACCTGCTCGGCGTTCCCGTCAGAACCGCGCCGAACGACGGCGAGGGCTTCGTTCGGACGGTGCTTGGGGCGGAGTAGACGTGCGACTTTTTGCAGGGCTCTTTTCCCCGAGGCTCTGCCTCGGACTCCGCTTAAGAACCTTCTTGAAAGAAGGTTCTTAAGGATCTCCAAGAACTTTTCGAGAAAAGTTTTTGAAGAGGTCAAGGAGAAACCTTTTTTCAAAAAGTTTCTCCTTGCAGAGTCAGAATCCTGCGAACATATAGAGATACACGACACCGAGCAAGCCTCGGTGACAGACAGATAGAGAGGAAGAAGAAAAATGGCAAAACCAATTATAGCGATCGTTGGGCGGCCGAACGTCGGCAAGAGCACGCTGTTTAACAAGCTGATCGGCGAGCGCCGTTCGATCGTCGAGGACACCCCCGGTGTCACGCGTGACCGAATCTACGGCGAGACCGAATGGAACGGCAGACAGCTCGTCGTGATCGACACGGGCGGAATCGAGCCGAAGACCGACGATATTATTCTGAGGCAGATGCGCATTCAGGCAGAGGTCGCGATCGAGGACGCCGACGTGATCGTCTTTCTGTGCGACGTCAGGACGGGTCTCACCGCAGACGACCGCGAGATCGCGGTGATGCTGAAGAAGAGCGGAAAGCCGATCGTGCTCGCAGTCAATAAGTGCGACCGCGTGGGTGAGCCGCCCTACGAATATTACGAATTTTACGAGCTCGGCTTTGATCACGATCCGATCGTTCTGTCGTCGGTGCACGGCAGCGGAACGGGCGATCTGCTCGACGCCTGCGTCGCGGCGATCCCCGAGGGGACGGGCGACGAGGAGGCGGACGACTCGATCAAGGTCGCCGTGATCGGCAAGCCGAACGCGGGCAAATCCTCGATCGTCAACCGCTTTGTCGGCGCGGAGCGTCTGATCGTTTCGGATATTGCGGGCACGACGCGTGACGCGGTCGACACGAAGGTCGAGAACGAGCACGGAAAATTCACCTTTATCGACACCGCGGGCATCCGCCGTCAGTCGAAGGTCACGGATGCGATCGAGCGCTATTCGGTGCTTCGCGCGCATATGGCGGTCGAGAGAGCGGACGTCTGCCTCATTATGATCGATGCCTCGACGGGCATCACCGAACAGGACGAGAAGATCGCGGGCATCGCGCACGAGGCGGGGAAGGCTTGCATCATCGTCGTGAACAAATGGGATGCGATCGAGAAGGACAATTCGACGGTGAATGAATTCAACGAGAAGATCCGCACCGCCCTCGCATATATGTCCTACGCGCCGATCCTCTACGTTTCGGCAAAGACGGGACAGCGCATTCCGAACATTTACGAGGAGATCAAGTACGTTTACAATCAAGCGGTGACGCGCATCACCACGGGTATGCTGAACGACGTGCTTGGGGAGGCGACGATGCGCGTTCAGCCCCCGACCGACAAGGGCAAGCGCCTCAAGATCTACTATATGACGCAGATCTCGGTCGCACCGCCGACCTTCGTGATCTTCTGCAACAGCGTCGAGCTCTTCCATTTCTCCTATCGGCGCTATATTGAGAACTGTCTCCGCGATACCTTCGGCTTCAGGGGCACGCCGATCAGGCTCATCATTCGGATGAAGGGCGACGAGGTGTAACGCAGAAAAGGCTCCCTCCGGGAGGGAGCTGTCGAGCGTACATTTGCGTAGCAAATAGCGAGACTGAGGGAGAGTGCGCAAGGATGAGATTTTATTTCATCTCAGAGCAACGCAGGCTCCTTCCGTCTTTTGCCTTCGGCAAAATCCACCTCCCTCTCGGAGGGAGGCTTAGTTAGGATGCCTTGCCGAAGTCGCGGTAACTTGAGCCTCCCCCCCTCTCTCTCTCTGCGGGGCGGTGGCGAGGATTTTCAAAATCCGAGACGGAGAGGGAATTTCCCTCGGAAGGAGATATTAGTATGTTTATCGATAAGACGAAAATCTATATCAAGGCGGGGAACGGCGGCAACGGCGCCGTGGCGTTCCACCGCGAGAAATACGTTGCGGCCGGCGGACCGTCGGGCGGCGACGGCGGCAAGGGCGGAAGCATCATCTTCCGCGTCGACACGGGCGTGAACACCCTGCTCGCCTTCCGCTATAAGCACAAATTTGTCGCCGAAAACGGCGGCAACGGAATGCCCGAGAAGCGGCACGGCAAGACAGCGCCCGATCTCGTGATCCTCGTCCCCCCGGGAACGCTGATCCGCGACGCCGAGAGCGAAAAGATCATCCACGATATGTCCGAGAACGACGGCGCGGATTTTCTCTGCTGCAAGGGCGGTCGCGGGGGATTCGGCAATAAGCATTTCGCGACCTCGACGCGTCAGTTCCCGCTGTTCGCAAAGAACGGCACGAAGGGCGAGGAGAGGGAGGTCATTCTTGAGCTCAAGATGCTCGCGGACGTCGGAATCATCGGATACCCGAGCGTCGGCAAGTCGTCGATCCTCGCACGGATCTCGGCGGCAAAGCCCGAGATCGCGGATTACCACTTCACGACGATCTCCCCGAATCTCGGGGTCGTGCAGGGAGACGGAGAGGGAAGCGGCTTCGTAGCCGCCGATATCCCCGGGCTCATCGAGGGCGCGGCAGACGGCGCGGGACTCGGTCACGCCTTCCTCAGGCACGTTGACCGCTGTCGACTGCTTCTGCACGTCGTCGACATCTCCTGCTTTGAACTGCGTGATCCCGTCGAGGACATCAAGATGATCAACCGCGAGCTCGAGCGTTACAGCCCCGAGCTTGCCGAGCGTCCGCAGATCATCATTGCGAACAAGGTCGACGCGCTCGACGAGAGCGTCGTTGATATTGAGGCGTTTGAAAAATTCGTGGACGAAAACGGCTGGGAGCTGCTCTACGTTTCTGCGGCAACGGGCGAGGGCATCCGCGAGATGGTGCATCTCGTCTCGGAGCGCCTGCGGCTTCTGCCCCCCCTCAAGGTATACGAGGGCGAATACGAGCCTGAGGACGCATACAAGGGCGGCGGTAAGGAGACGGTCATCCGCCGCGAGAACGATACCTACTACGTTGAGGGCGAGTGGCTCTACAACCTGATGGGGCAGATCAATTTCTCGGACTACGAGTCGCTGAATTTCTTCCAGCGCGTCCTGCAGAAATCGGGCGTATTTAAGGCGCTCGAGGCGAAGGGCTGTAAGGACGGCGACACCGTCTCGATCTACGATTTTGAGTTTGATTATATCAAGTAAGCAGGAGAGCCTCTATGAACATCTGGCACGCAATTGACCCTGAAATGGTCAGACCCGACAATTTCACCGCAGTCATTGAGATCTCGCGCGGCAGCAACTGCAAGTATGAGCTCGACAAAACGACGGGGCTTCTCCGCCTCGACCGCATCCTGCACACCGCGACGCATTATCCCGCGAATTACGGCTTCATTCCGCGCACCTACGCCGACGACGGTGACCCGCTTGACGTGCTCGTGCTCGGTAACGAGTCGATCGTCCCCCTCACGCTCGTGCAGGTCTATCCGATCGGCGTGATGCGAATGCTCGACGGCGGCAAGCTCGACGATAAGATCATCGCGGTCGCGTTTTCCGATCCGTTCTTTAACGCCTACACGTCGATCGATCAGCTTCCGTCGCACGTTTTCGACGAGATGATGCATTTTTTCAGCGTCTATAAGCAGCTCGAAAGCAAGACGACGGCGATCAGAGAGCTCCACGGCCCCGAGGAGGCGAAGAATATCATTCAGGATTGCATCCGTCTCTACGAGGAGACCTTCGGCGGCGGGGAGGGATAAGGCAAAGGGCTCCGCACCCGCGGCGCAGGCAGGGCTGCCCGAAAGTCGCCTCCCCCTTGACAATCCTTCCGGAATATGGTATAATAAAGCCATAAAGCAAGATCTGTCATAGCAAATGACAGCCCCGACAACAATGCGAAAAGAAATTGTTGCCGAGATGATCTCCCCGGAAGGCGACACCGCACAGGGGATCAGACCTTCGAAAACAAAATCAGCGCATAAGGACGTCGGGACACGCGCCCGCTCGGTCTTTGTGCGCTTTTTTAGATTTGAAAGGAGGAGGATCTACCGAATCAATACGTTACCGACCGTTCGTTTTTGCCCACCAAACCATTTTCAGAAGGAGGAACTTTTTGTGAAAAAGTACAATGTCAAGGCATTCTCTTTTGTTCTTATGCTACTGCTCGTAGTGAACTTTATAATGCCGACAACCGTTTTTGCCACCTCATCCGAAATCCCCGAAGACTACGTTCCTTCGGAAAATACGGTTGACGAATCCATTCCGGCAGGCGTGAAGGAGCCGAAGGATCCCGCACAGCTGCAAAAAGAGCTGGACGAAATGACCTATGAAATCACGTCGCTGCGAAATGAAAACACAAAGCATATTCATCTGTCGGACGGAACGTATCAAGCCGTGGTGTACGGCGCGCCGATCCACAGATTAAACGAAAGCGGCGAATGGGAGGAGATCGATAACTCTCTTGCATCCGTGAACGGTGCGATCTCGACAAAGGATTCCCGTGTGAAGTTTGCGAAGAAAATTACAGGAAACGAATCACTTTACACGCTCCACAACGGACATTATAAAGTCACCGTCGGGCTTTTTGGTGCAGAGAAGAATATCGAGGGCGTCGTTACAAGCAATTCCGCATCGGAGGAAGGAATGACGAAGCTCGAAAAACTGACGAATATCGAAAACATCTCGTCGAGCATTGTATATGCCGATATTCTTGACGGTGTGGATCTAGAATACGTGCTCGTATCGAATAGTATCAAGGAAAACATCATTGTAAAAGAGCCGTCCGAGGCGTATTGCTACACGTTTACGCTTCAGCTGAACGGACTTGTCGCAGAGCTTGAAGGCGGTACGGTCGTGCTTCTTGATCCCGATACGGATGAAACGATCTACCGCATTCCCGCGCCTTTTATGTATGACGCGACAGGAAATGAGTCCTTTGAGGCATCCTATACCTTGACGAGCACGGGGAACGGGAAGTATGAATTCACCCTCACGGCAGATGCAGAATGGATCAATTCTGCAGAGCGCAGCTTCCCGGTCGTCATCGACCCGATGCTCGTCGACATCGGGCAGATTGATGATACTTTCGTTTCTTCGGCAAATAAGACGAGAAATTTCGGAGGAGTTCACAGACTGTATGTGTCTTCTGTAAGTGAAACCTATTACAAGTTTGCTACACCTACTCTGCCCTCAGGAACTTCAATCACCTCAGCTAACGTAAAATTTCCGTACTATTTTGATTCCACAGACGAATCGTATGCAACGGTAAACCTTTACAAGATCACGTCGACCTGGAACGAATCTGAAATTATATGGAACACGAAAGCGACAACGAGCTCGCCTGAGCTTAGCTATGCAGTTTTGTATGCAGACGGTGCTACCGAGGACAATCCCTACTATGCTTTATTTGACGTGACGAGCTGTGTCAGCTCTTGGTATACGGGAACTGCTAACAACGGCTTTGCACTAAAGTACGACGGCGGCTCGGCGTCGGGCGTTACTTTTGTTGCGAAGGAGAAGATGCAGAAATTCGCGCAGCTTACGATCAACTACTCGGGAACACACCTCGGTGAGGGCATTTATGCCATCGGAAGAAGCGGGACGAATTATTATTTCAAGTCCTCCTTGTCCAATACTCCGGCACCGATTGTCCAAGACACCACGTCGTATACCTCGCCCCCATCATATTTGGCAACTATTTTTAAGGTCTCCTACCGTCCGACATATAATGACTATGTCATCAGAAGTATGATTGACAGCTCCCTTGTGGTTTTTCCGAGCGTATCGAGTAATGCTCCAATGGTAGGACGAAGAAGCGAAAGCGACTCCCAGCTCTCCACCTCATATACGTGGAATATTGAATATACCGGCGGATATTATTATATTACGTATACTCAAAACGGTACGAAATACTATATCCGTTCTGCGTCGTCCTCGAACAACAGTTCTCTCGTTCTCACAACAAACGCAAGCGCCACGGGAACAAAATGGAGCTTCCATCAATATACCGGTAATGTGTATGAGGATATTGAGATGGAAGAGTTCTATGGTTCTATCTATGTTGGGGATTCGTATACGTATAGCGCTTATATGCGGAGCACGCGAATAGGGCACAATGGCCCGATCTCGTACTCTCTCAGTAGCGAGGATTCGAGTAAAGCCTCCATCAATTCGTCGACAGGTCTCCTTCAAGCGAAAACACCCGGAGAGATTTATTTGAAAGCCACATATCCGGGCGCTCCGTGGATTTGGAGTTGGAGAATTACGATTTCTGTTTTGCCGCTTTCGGGTAGTGAAATCACATATTCTCCCGCCCTATGGAACGAAACAGAAGCGCTTAGTAGAAGCTATTGCTACAACTATGCACTAAATATAAGAGTTACATCTACTGACGATCCTTATATATTGTTGTTACTGGGGGCTCTCTCTGGAAATGATATATTTAATTATAGTCCTCAAGGAACTTTTGAAGGTCTCCCATATTATTACCGAGAAATGAAAACTGGAAGTGAGATCCAATCCATTGCTATGGCTGATGCGAATGAGTTAGGAATAACATTTATTCCAATTGGGAAAAATGATGTATGCCCCGAAGGAACTTATAAGATTGCCTTGGTACTTGATAGGGACTATACTCCCGATTCTATAAGAGATAATTATAATCATGGTTATATTAACGGAGAAGAGGTCTGGATTGAAGAGACCGATGTTGATTATCACTGGTATCGACAAAATCCGGATGGTACCTGGTCTCACAAAAAAAGCGACCGTTCTGTGACAAATCTTGATAACTCTAACGAGGTAATATATGATCCTCAAATTTGTAATAGAGATTATGGATCTACAAATTATTCTATATTCGTAGGATATTATGCGATAAGTCCTGTGCGCGAATCTTAAGGAGTAAAATATGAAAGCTTTACGTATTATTAGCATTCTTTTGCTCGTTCTTTTCTGCCTTTCCTCATGCAGCGGCGGCTCGGGTGCAGGCACTCCGACCGAACCGAATACACCCCCTGAATCAAGTGAGCCTGTAGAGAGCAATCCCCCGGAGAACAACTTCACTGACACGAGTGAAGCGGATACCATTGATCTGATAAATTGGTTTCATCCCCCTGTTGATCCAGATCGACAGGATCTTCCATCGTATGAAACACTAGACCGGATCGTTCCATTGATGACAGCCAGAGAGGTGTATATGATTGCAGGTTATCCGCAAAGAATGGCACCCGGTTTGATTAAGAGCTCTCATGGGGGCAATCCGGTTCGGGTCGACGGTGGATGCGAATATGATAGCTCTGACGGGCGATCGATTTGGATCTCTTGGAGGACCGCAAAAGATGGTACTTTTTGGGTAGCGTATATGATGAAGGACGGCTTATTATATTCGTACCATGATTCCGAGACCGGAACCACGGAGTAGGCCTCAATACTTGTATTGAAAAACGATGGAGGAGAAAAAATATGAAACAACTACGTTTTATCAGTATTCTTTTGCTCGTTCTTTTCTGCCTTTCCTCGTGCAGCGGCGGCACGGGTGCAGGCACTCAGCCCTCTCCCGATGAGTCCTCCGTCGATCCTGCCGACACACCGTCAGAATCTTCTTCAAGTATCGACTTGAATCTCGACGCAGAATCCGCGATCGTGATCGCAAACGAAGATCTTGCGGAATTACAAGCAAACGGTCATTTCCTGACGTATGTGTTTCATGATGTTCACTACTCCGAAACAGACAACACGTGGGTCGTAACGTACAGAATAGAGCCTCTCGTCCCCGGTGGCGATTTATACTACGCAATATCAAAGAGGACGGGAGAGATCGTGAAACGTTGGGGAAGCGAATAACACCTCATAAACAAAACCCGCCCTCGGGGACTTCGGTCTCCGAGGGCTTCGTGTATTTTGCTTTAAGCGCTGAATATCTTTTTGAAGAGCGCTACGAAGGGAGCTTCTTTCAGAAAAGCGCTATCTTCCTCTTTTTCAAAAGTTCT
>JAFVXC010000005.1 GCA_017501345.1 Clostridia bacterium | reverse complement strand
TGGCGCGCGAGCAGATGGCTGCTGCGAAGGAAGCGGGACACCCGATTACCTTTGACGCGGCGATCGAGGAGGTCGTTGCCGATGCGATGGAGCGTATGCTGACCGACGGCAACGCGCAGACGTTCTTTGAGACGCTCGAGAGAAAGGACAAGAGCCTTGTCGAGAAGATCAAGGATTACTTCAAAGACCTGCTCGCGAAGATTCGAAGGGCATACGAGGGTGCGGCGTTCCAATCCGACGAGGCGCAGTTCCTGCACGAGTCTGCCGAGGCGGTCGAGCGGATACAGGCGCTGTTCTTTGACGCGCTCAACGATGCCGGGGAGACGTATCGGGAGATTGGTGCGCATACAGATATTGAGAAGCAGGCGAGTGTTGCCCCAAAGGGGGACATCCGCTATTCGCTTAAAGTAAAGCGCACAAATGGCATAGAAACCATTGTTAACCCGTATGAAGTTACAAGAGAGCAAGTGCTTGAATTTATGCGGATGGCACGAAATAGAACACTTGTCGATAATACATATTTTCCTGTGAGGGGAAACACGCAATCCTCGCTTATCGCTATATTAAAACACAACGAAATAGAGATTGATGATAGACCGATAGCTATGCAGGCAAGAAAGGCAAGGCAATCTCAAATAGAAGGTGAAACAGTAAAAATCGGTGGCGGATTGATTCGTTACCATGCTCTGTCACCAGATGAAATTGTCGAGGCGATAGATAATATAGGAGCACCTACTGATATCATACATCAAACTAACAGAACAAAAAAGATTCGTCAAAAGGATGGAACTGTAACAATTGTTCCTGCACCTGATAATTTCGCCGTTTTTATCAATCTTAAAAATGGCAAAAAATGTGTTGTTATAATTGAATTTGACAGCTATATAGACGAGGGTTCCTTGGTGATAGACGGGAAAGGGGACAACTACCACACCACGGTTACAGTATTTGAACCTGATGTTTTTAGAGACGGATTTCCGTTTGACTATGTAGAGTATCTGCTCGAAAACGACTCTAACTTTGAGTTGAATGTGGATATAACAACAGAAAGCTCCAATCCAGATGCTGCATATGGCGAGACCCTCGCTACAGCCTCCGAAAAGGAGCTTTCCAAGGGTAGTATATCATATCCCGATGGTTCTGTCAAGGGGAAAACGAAAAAATTTTCTTCCAATGAAACCGCATACCTCGATGCGGTATTCCACAGAGACATAGAGGACACACAGAAAACAGCCGATGTTGATGGGAGCTACTCTGTCCGCAAATCCAATCGGTCGACGCTTACGGCGGCGCTCGATTCGGTGGTGACGGATCCTGAGGAGCGAAGAATTCTTGATGTGTACCGGGCGAACATCGAGAACCTCGACGCACAGCAGGAGCGGCTTCAAGAGCTGAATGCCGAGATCAAAAACCTCTCCTTCTCTGATGGAGCGAAGGACCGTGCGCGGATCTCCGAGCTTCGCCAGGAGGCGATCAAAACGCAGAATCGCATCAATCTTTACGACAAGAAGCTGCTCGGGCTCGAAGCAATGGCACCGATGAAGCGTGTCGTCGAGCGGCAGGCGCAGAAGGCGTACGAAAAGGCTGCAGAGAGAGGGCGCGAAACGCTCACGAAACGGCGGGAGAGTGCCGAAAGAACCGAACTGCGGGGAAAGATCAAGCGCGTCGTACAGGATCTGAACCAATATCTTTTGAGGGGAACGAAGGACCGTCACGTTCCAATCGGGCTTCAAAACGCGGTTGCGTCGGCTCTGAATGCCGTGAATATGGATACGGTCGAGGCGGACAAGCGCATCGAGCGGCTCGAAGCGGAGTTGATGATGGCAAAAACACCTGCGGAGATGCAGAAGATCTCACGCAAGATCGACCACATCCGAGAGATGGGAGACCGTCTTGACCAACGTCTCGGTGCGCTTCGTGCGGCGTATAACGGCATCATGGAATCCGAGGACCCGATGGTAAAGAACGCGTACGACGACGTCGTTGCGGGACTCATCCAAAAGGCCATTGACGAGGTCGGAGAGACACCGCTCCGCAGTATGACCCGCGAGCAGCTTGAACTTGTATACGATTCCTATAAGGCTGTGCTCAAGCGTGTGCGGGACGCAAACAAGGCGTTCAAGCTCGAGGGAGACCAGAAGATCTCTTCGCTCGGCGATCAGGTTATGGAGGAGATCCTAAAGGTCGGTGGGGCGAAGGAATACCGCGCAGAGATCGCAGAGACGATCAGCAGGCTCGGGTGGAACAACCTGAAGCCCATATATGCCTTTGAGCGCATCGGCTCGACGGTATTTACAAGTCTATTCAACAATGTGAGAGCAGGAGAGGACACTTGGGCGCGGGACGTCTCCGAGGCGCGGGAGTTTTATCTCAAAGTAAATAAGAAGTATCATTACGCTTCGTGGGATTTCGAGAAGCGCTACCGCTTCAAGTCAAAGACCGGAAAGAGCTTTTCGCTGACGCTCGAGCAGATGATGTCGCTTTATGCGTACTCGAAGCGCGAGCAGGCGGACAAGCACCTCGAGGTTGGCGGATTCGTGTTCAGTGGCGACGTCGTACGATACAAGGAGGCCGTCGACGAAGGGGGAGGCAACGGCAAAAAACAAAAGAAAACTCTGTTCAAGTATAAGGTCAATACTTCAAGTGCTTATTCGATCTCGAAGGAAACGCTCGGTTCAATCGCAGCTTCTCTCACAGAGGAGCAGAGAGGGTTCGTTGACGAAATGCAGGAGTATCTCTCGACCGTTATGGGGGAGAAGGGCAACGAGGTCTCACTCGCGCTGTACGACGTTAAGCTCTATAAGGAGAGGTTCTACTTCCCGCTAAAATCCGCAAAGCAGTTTATGTTCGAGCAGAACGAGACTGCGGGAGAGGTCAAGGTCAAGAATTCGGGCTTATCGAAGGAAACGAAGCCGCAAGCAGGGAATCCGATCATTCTTTCGGGCTTTATGGACGTGTGGGCGAACCACGTGAACGATATGTCGATGTATCACGCATTCGTACTTCCGCTTGAGGATTTCAATAGAGTTTTCAACTGGAATGCAAACGTATATGCGGATGACAAGAACAGCGTATCGGTGAAGTCGCGCCTGCAGGATGCTTACGGTGAGGAATCGGTGCAGTACATCAGTCAGCTCCTGAAGGATCTGAACGGAGGAGCGAGAACCGACCCGAGAGAGACCACAGCGAAGGCTTTGATGTCGAAGTTTAAGAAGGCGTCTGTGATGGCTTCGTTGTCGGTCGTGGTTCAGCAGCCAACGGCGGTAGTCAGGGCAATGGCGCTTGTCGATCCGAAGTATTTCGTTGGTCGTTCGTCGCAAAAAGGACACCCCGCGAGATGGGAGCAGCTCAAAAAGTATGCGCCCGTTGCGATCATCAAGGAAATGGGATACTTTGACACCAATATGGGGCGGAGCACGGTCGATTGGATCAAGGACGAAAAGACCTTTATGGATCGAGTTGACGACGCTATGTCGAAGGCGCCCGCCCTCGCGGATGAACTTACGTGGGTGGCGATCTGGGAGGCGGTCAAGCGCGAGACTGCATCTGAACACACGGATCTTTCCAAAAACTCCGAGGAGCTTCTGAAGCTCGCAGGCGAGCGGTTTACCGAGGTCATTACCAAAACACAGGTATACGACTCGGTGCTTTCACGGTCATCGAATATGCGTTCAAAGAGCACGTTTATGAATATGCTAACGTCCTTTATGGGCGAGCCGACGACCTCGATCAATATGCTTGAGGATGCCTTGAGGCAGGGCAAGCGTGGAAATAAAGGATATGCGGCGCGAGCGATCTTTTCGTTGTTCGGTTCGGTTATGCTTAACTCGGCGCTCGTATCACTCGTTTACGCCGCGCGGGACGATGACGAGGACGAGACCTTTTGGGAAAAGTACGTCTCTCGCGTCACTACGGAGATGCTCGATGGACTGAATCCGCTCACGTATCTTCCAATCTTTAGGGATATATGGTCCATCCTGCAGGGCTTCGATGTGGAGCGCGCGGATATGTCTCTCGTTTCAGACCTTGCCGATGCCTTCAAGAAGGTGGTTAAGACCGCCGCTAAGGACACCGAAAATATGGACGAGGATGAGTTCAAGGCACATATGATGAAGCTCGGTGACGATCTTCTCGGGGTGCTCTCGAGTCTCTGCTCGCTTACGGGGATCCCGCTGAAAAACGTCGTGAGAGAGAGCAAGGCGCTGATCAATATTTTTGAAATGATCGGGCGGAATGACAAGACGACATTCGGCAGCCTTGTCGATCAGGTGCAGGAGGACGTGCAATCCTCTGTTCCCGTCGCGAATTGGTTTCAGAAGGAAAGCAAGGGCGACAAGCTATATGATGCAATCGTTAAGGGTGACGACGTGTACGTCGATCGCCTGAAGGATGGCTACGCGAGCGAGAATGCATATGATTCTGCCGTTCGGAAGGCGCTCCGTGAGAACGATGAACGCGTCGAGGACGCGGCAAGTGCTATGCTTGAGGGCGACCTTGACACATATGAAAGAACCCTTAATGAAATCATAGAAGAGGGGAGTTTCACCTCCGAGGACGTCGCGTATGCGATCAATGCGGAGTACAACGCGAAGGCGAAGAAGCTCGATCCCGAGGCTTCAGAGCGTACGCTCGCGAGCGTAACGGTCGGAGAGGGGGACGAGGAGAAAACGGTTTACTCGATCTATGCCGCATCCGACATCAACGTGTTTCTTGAGAGGGGAGACAGCGAGAGGGCGAAGGAGATCATTGAGAAGCTCGTTGCGTTCAAGGTCGAGAACGGCAAGACCGAGAAGGATGCAAGGTCTTCGATACGCTCGTCTATGACCTCGTACTGGAAGAAGCTCTATAAGGAGGCGTGGAGCTCGAAGGACATGGGGAGGGTGAAGGAGATCCGCGCGCTCCTTTACGCTACCGGGCTATACGGTAGGCTCTCGGAGCTCGACGACACCCTCAGATCGTGGAGGAAGGACTAAAAGAAAATGCGCTCGGGGGGGCTCCCTCCGAGCGCTGCGCGAGTGATATAATAATTTTCAGTAATTGCGGCCCTTGCCGCGAAGGAGGAAACAGTGAACAAAAGCACGATACGCATTTCTCTTGACCTTGAGGACACGGTCGCCCGTGAGGTCGTGGAGCTTCACCAGGGCGGCACTGCGGCGGAGATCCGTTTTTCGCTTGTCGAGGGTATAGAGCCCTTTGCGCTTGACGGCGTCTCGCTTGCCGTATTCAGCGCGGTGAAGGCGGACGGTACGGAGATCGCAAACGATTGCGAGATCGGCGGGGGATTTGTTACATATTCCGTGACCGAGCAGACGGTTGCGCTTGCGGGGGTTCTCGATTGTCAGCTTCGTCTATACGGAACGGACGGATTGATCGCCGCTACCGCACATTTTACGACGATCGTCCTTCCTGCGCCGGCGGGATACAAGGAGATCGCGTCGACGAGTGAATATCTTGCACTTGACGAGATGCTGAAGCGTGCCGCCGAGCAGTTTGAGTCCTATCAGCTACCGCATATCGGAGATAACGGGAACTGGTGGGTCGGGGACCGTGACACGGGCGTGCGAGCTGCCGGAATAGACGGCGAGAAGGGAGAGCAGGGTATACAGGGTGTTCCCGGAGAGAAAGGCGATCCCTTCTCTGTATCGAAAATTTATGCATCAGTCTCTGCGATGAATGCGGGATATTCGAGCGACGGTGTTGCGATCGGCGGCTTCGTTGTTATCGAGACGGGCAACGTAGAGGACGAGGAGAACGCGCGGCTTTACGTCAAGGGAGCAAGCGCTTACGAATATCTGACCGACCTTTCGGGCGCGCAGGGTATGCAAGGCCCGCAGGGCGTTCAAGGGATACAGGGACCTCAAGGAGAAAAAGGCGAAAGGGGCGAAACGGGTGCCCGAGGACCTCAGGGCATTCAAGGCGAGAGAGGGGAGCAGGGTCCTCAAGGCGCAAAAGGTGACGCATACGTTCTGACCGAGACGGACAAACAGGGGATCGTTGACAGTGTTCTCTCGCACTTTACCGACGCCTCGGAGGTGGCGATGTGATGGATTACGTTGTTATGCCGAAAAACGATTGGCAGGAGGTGCTTGATGCGACGCGCGAGCGAACGGGCGACAGCTCGCTTCTCAGATCGGGCGATGTAGGTGCACAGATCCGAGCGATTCCGTCAGGTGATGGCGGCATCACGCCGTCGGGTACGAGGCGGATCACGGAGAACGGTACATATGACGTGACAGGGTATGCCTCTGCGGAGGTTGAGGTCGAGACGCCGACCGAGGAGCTATCGGTTACCGAGAACGGCGAATACACGCCGCCTGTGGGGAAGCATTTCTCGAAGGTGACGGTCAACGTGGAGGCAGCGGATGGCGGCACCTCAGAGGACCTCACCGCAGAGCTTTCGGAGCAGGATGCGCTGCTGACAGAGATCGAGGCGAT
>JAFVXC010000004.1 GCA_017501345.1 Clostridia bacterium | reverse complement strand
TGTAGCACAGGAAACCGTTCCTGCCCTCGGACACACCGAGGTAGTTGACGCGGCAGTTGCTGCAACTTGTACCGAGGCGGGTCTTACCGAGGGTAAGCATTGCTCGGTATGTAATGAGATTCTTGTAGCACAGGAGACCGTTCCTGCTCTCGGACACACCGAGGTAGTTGACGCGGCGGTTGCTCCCAGCTGCACCGAAAGCGGCCTTACCGAAGGTAAGCACTGTTCGGTATGTAATGAGGTTCTCGTAGCACAGGAAACCGTTCCTGCCCTCGGACACACCGAGGTAGTTGACGCGGCTGTTGCTCCTACTTGCACCGAGACGGGTCTTACCGAGGGCAAGCATTGCTCGGTATGTAATGAGGTTCTTGTAGCACAGGAAACCGTTCCTGCTCTCGGACACACCGAGGTAGTTGACACGACTGTTGCTCCTACTTGTACAGAAACCGGTCTTACCGAAGGTAAGCACTGCTCGGTATGTAACGTAGTTCTTGTAGAGCAGGAAACCATTCCTGCTCTCGGACACACCGAGGTGGTCGATGCACCGATTGCCGCTACCTGCACTAAGACGGGTCTTACTGAGGGCAAGCATTGCTCGATATGTAACGAAATCTTTGTAGCGCAGAAAACAATCGCCGCACTTGGCCACACTCAAGTTCGTGATGCTTCCGTAGCTCCTACTTGCACTAAGACGGGGCTGACCGAGGGTGCACATTGCTCGGTTTGTAGTGAGGTTTTCGTTGCCCAAAAGACCGTTACGGCTCTCGGCCATACCGAGGTAGTAGACGCAGCTGTTGCTGCAACCTGTACTAAGTCGGGTCTTACCGAGGGCAAGCATTGTTCGGTATGTAACGTAGTCCTTGTAGCGCAGGAGACCGTTCTTGCCCTCGGCCATGCCGAGGTAGTAGACGTAGCTGTTGCTCCTACCTGCACCGAGACGGGTCTTACCGAGGGTAAGCATTGCTCTGTATGTAACGAGATCCTTGTAGCACAGGAGATCGTTCCTGCCCTTGGCCACACCGAGGCAGTTGATGCGGCTGTTGCTCCTACCTGCACCGAGACGGGTCTTACCGAGGGAAAGCATTGTTCGGTCTGTGATGCGGTTCTCGCAGCGCAGGAGGAGATCTCTGCAAAGGGTCACAGCTTTGGAGAATGGGAAACTGTTAAGGAAGCTACGACAAAGGAAGAGGGACTTTCTGAACGCAAGTGTGCAAATTGCGACGCGAGAGAAAGCAGACCGCTTCCGAAACTTGAAGGAAACGGCATCGGACCGATTGTTCTTTGTGTGGTAATTGTGCTTGTTGTTGTAACGGGTGTAGTTGTTGCTGTTGTAAGCCGCAAAAGACGTGCGTGATTCTAATAGTTCTACGAATGCGATAAAAGCGCATTGCGCTTATGATCGTTTCGTCTTATAACAAACTCCAAAGGGGCTGCCTTAAATGCGTAAAAATAACGCAGACAAGGCAGCCCGAAAATACTTTTGAGTATTACTATGGAAACCCAATGATATTCGTCGCCTTGAGAGAAAGGCAATATAAAATTCATTCGAGACCCGTGTCAAAAAATGTACAAGAGAGGTGAGTCAAATGCGTTTAAGCACTTGACTCACCCCTCTACTATTTTGATCATAATTCCGAAAGATACGCCTTGAGATATCGGATCGCTTCGGCGTAGCCGTCGAATCCAAGCCCCGTGATCGTCTTTTTCGCGACGTAGGAAACGTAGGAGATCTGCCTGAAGCTCTCGCGCTCCTCGACCTTAGAGAGATGCACCTCAACGGTCGGAATGTCGACCGACTTCAGCGCGTCGAGGATCGCCACGCTCGTGTGCGTGTAGGCGGCGGGATTGATGACGATGCCGTCGTAAACGCCGTACGCCTCCTGGATCTTTTCGACGAGCGCGCCCTCGTAGTTCGACTGAAAGAGTGTGACCTCAATGCCCTCGTCGGCGCATATGTCGCGGATGAAGGCTTCAAGCGCCGCAAAATTCTTCGCGCCGTAGATCGCGGGCTCGCGGATGCCGAGCATATTCAGATTCGGTCCGTTCAGTACAAGAAATTTCATCGCTTTGCCATCCTTTTTATGAAATCAGGGATTCGAATTTTTCGAGCAGAAGTCTTGCCGTCGTGCGAGGGCTTTGTGCTCCCTTGACACGCCCGTCCGCGAAGCTCTCGTATGCGGGGCGCCGCTCCTCGTACAGAGCTGTGAGATCCCGCCCCTGTGAGAGCGGTCTATCTATGGTCGAGAGGGCGGAGAGCTCGCGCTCAAGCCAAAGAATAACGCCGTTCTGGTGGAGAAGTTCATAATTCTCTGCGACCGTCGGCAGACCGCCCCCCGTTGCGATGATCTTACCCGAGAGCCTTCCGACCGATCTTACCGCCTCGGTCTCGACCGCGCGGAACGCCTTTTCGCCGTGGGCTTTGATGTAGTCGGCAGGCGATATTCCGCCCGAAAGTGAAAGAAAGACCTCGTCGGTGTCGATCATTTCGCGCCCCGTCATCTCGGACAGAAGGCGCGCCGCCGTCGATTTTCCGCATCCGGGCATACCGATGAGGACGAGATTTTCGGTTTCAAGGCGAATTTTTTGCACGATCTCGGGGATCCTTCCGTCGTCGATGCGGATGCCGCCGAGGAAGAGCTCAGACGCGCGCTTTGCCTGTGCGACGAGCATCAGAAGTCCGTTCATCGCGGGGATCGAAAGCCGCTCGGCTTCGAGAAGAAGCGCTGTCCGAGCAGGATTGTAGATGAGATCAAGCACTCCCGAGAGTGTCGGGAATTCTGAAAGACGGATGGGGGTATCTCCCGTATTTGGGTACATTCCGACGGGGGTTGTGTTGACGATCACGTCAGCGTCGCGGTGAAGCGTATAGACGTTTTCGTAGTTGCATTCCCCCGAGCGCGAGACTGCGACCGTCTCTCTTGCACCGAGATCCTCGAGCACCGTGTGGACCGTGACCGACGCGCCACCCGTTCCGAGCACGAGCACCTTTTTGTCTTTTACGGGAATGCCCGATGCCTCGACCATCATTTTGAAGCCGTAGTAATCGGTATTGTCGCCGCGAAAGCCGCCGCCGTCGAGCCGCGTGACGGTGTTGACCGCACCGATGCGGCGCGCCTCATCGGAGATCTCGCTGAGATAGGGGATCACGTCCTTCTTATATGGGATCGTTACGTTGAACGCTGTGAGAGCGGTCGTTTCCATAAATTCGCCGACCCTTCCGCGATCGATCTCGTATAGATTGTACGGATAATCCGCAAGTGCGCGGTGGATCTGCGGGGAAAAGCTGTGTGTGAGATGCTCACCGATCAGTCCACAGCGGACTGTGCTGCTTTTCTGTGCCATTTCAGAACCTCTTTCGTCAGATGATCTCACTGTACGTGCCGAGATAGCGCAGCTCCTCGCATTCGCGTTCAAGCGCCGCAAGGGTGCGGGCAAACTCGGGGTCGTAGATCGAAAGATCCACGTCAAGATAGAAGCGGGCCTCAAAATCCTTGTCGGGGATCGGGCGGGATTCGAGCTTCGTGATGTTGATGCCCGAGGCATTGAGTGCTGACAGAATGCGATAGAGCGAGCCGGGCTTATGTGAAATGACCATCATAAGGCTCGTGTGCTCGGCACCGGGGTAGAGCTCGAGATCCTTCGAGATGCAGACGAAGCGCGTGTAGTTCGCGCCCTTGTCCTGCACCGAGGACATAAGGCAGGAAAGACCGTAAAGCGAGCCGCAGGCAGACGACGACAGGGCGGCGAGATCGGTCCTTCCCGAATCGCGGACGGTCCTTGCGGCGAGCGCGGTGTTCAGAACGGGCGTGATCTTCACGTCACCGAGCGAGCGGAGAAACTCCGCCGACTGATTCAGCGCCTGCTCGTGAGAGATGACCTCTTTTATATCCTCGAGCCTTACGCCGTGGTTTACGTAGAGATTGTGTGCGATCCGCACACGCACCGAGCGCACGATGTGAAAGCTGTGGGTCAGCATCAGATCGTATACCTTGTTGACAGAGCCTGCCGTGCTATTTTCGAGCGGCAGAACGCCGTAGCGGCATTCGCCGCTTTCAACCGCGCGGAAAACGTCCTCGAACGTGCTGTAATAATGAATGTCGGGGCTTCTGAAGAGCTTTTCGGCCGCGCTTTGGGAATACGCCCCCTCAACGCCTTGACACGCCACCCTTGCGGCGTGGGGGAAGAGCTTCTCCGTATTCTCGATCGCGTCGGTGATCGCCGTGTAGAGCGGGGAATCGCCGCACAGCGCCCTTTCCTGATGGGCGCGCGAGAGGGAGAGGATGCTTTCGTAAAGAATGCGGGTGTACTGTGCGTTCTCCTCGCCCGCGAGATCTGCTACCTTCGTGAGGAGGGCGCGCTCGCGCACGGGATCGAGAACGGGCATATGATTTTTTCGCTTATATTCCGCAACGCCTGCAGAGACCTGCATCCGCTCGCAGAAGAGACGGACGAGCTCCTTGTCGATGCGGTCGATGTCGGCGCGTAATTCACTAAGTTCCATAGCCTTTGGTTCCTTTATCCTGAGTTCAGTTCTGATTGAAAAGATCGGGGGCGTCCGAGAGGAGAAGGTCGACGAGTGCGATCGCCGTCGCCGCTTCAAATACGGGAACGGCACGCGGGACGATACAGGGATCGTGTCTGCCCTTTACGGTGAAGCGGACGTTTTCCATCCTCGAAAGCGAAACGCTGTCCTGCTCCTTGCCGATCGACGGCGTGGGCTTCAGCGCCGCCGTAAAGACGAGCGGCATCCCCGAGGTCATACCGCCGAGGATTCCCCCTGCATTGTTCGTTTTCGTGCGGACCGTTTTGCCGTCGGTGCAGAAGGGATCGTTGTTCTCACTTCCGTGGAGCGCGGCACAGTCGAAGCCGTTGCCGAATGCGATGCCCTTGACCCCCGGAATGCCGAATACGATCTGCGCGATCCGCCCCTCAACCCCCGAAAACATATGCTCTCCGAGCCCTGCGGGGAGTCCGATCGCCGCACATTCGACAGTGCCGCCGACCGAATCGGCAGAGAGGCGTGCCTCCTCGATCACCGCGCGCATTTCTTCGCCCTTGGCGTCCGACAGCGTCGGAAATTCCTTCGATAGGAGCGCGTCCATATCGGCGGCAGAGAGAGCGACACGGTCAAACGGTACATCCCTGACGCCTCCGACCGATGCGACGTGTGCCGCAATGCGGATGCCGCGACGCTCGAGCATCTGAAGGCAGATGCCGCCGAGAATGCACATAGGAGCGGTGAGACGCCCCGAAAAATGACCGCCGCCGCGGAGATCGACCGTGTCACCGTACTTCATCCGCGCCGCAAAATCGGCGTGAGAGGGACGCGGAATGTCCGCGAGATTCGCGTAATCTCCCGATCGCTGATTCGTGTTGCGGATCACGGCGTGAAGGGGCGTTCCGTCGGTCCTTCCGTCGGTGAGTCCCGAGAGAAAGACGGGGGTATCGGGCTCCTTGCGCGTCGTCGAATACGCATTCTGCCCGGGTGCGCGCCGTTTCATAAAGGCGAGGAGTGCGGGGAGGGAGATCTCCTCCCCCGCGGGAAGTCCCGTTGCCTTGACCCCGATCTCAGGGTCGTGTGAGCCGCCGTAGATCGAAAGGCGGAGAGATTGTCCGTAGGTCGTCATTGCTTTGTCCTCCGAGGAGAAATCAAGTATCGTTTTAATGTTTTCCGTCAAATCACGGCAACGTCAAAGCCGAGGAGCTTTGCGTCGCAGTAAAAGCGCGGATAGGATTTTTCGGCACATTCTGCGCCGAGGATCGTTACGGGATCTGTCGAGATCAGGGAAGCCACCGCCGCACTCATTGCGATGCGGTGATCGTTTTCTGCCGATACCGTGCCGCCGCGCAGCTTGCCGCACCCTCGGATCACGAGAAAATCCTCGCCCTCCGAAATATCGCCGCCGAGCGTTTCGATGAGACGGTGTACGGTTTCAAGGCGATCGCTCTCCTTCAGACGGAGGCGCGCCGCGTTTTCGATGCGCGTTTCGCCCTGTGCCGCCGCCGCAACGACCGCGAGGATCGGTACGAGATCGGGGATCTGCGATGCGTCGACCGTAATGCCCGAAAGGGGGGCGGGGGAAACGCGGATGCCGTCTGCCGATTCCTCTACGCGAGCGCCGAAGCGGCGAAGAAGCGAGAGGATCTCACGGTCCCCCTGCGGGGAATTTGCGTCGAGAGAGGTCAGCGTCACGGGGGATGTACCGATCGCCCCTGCCGCAAGATAGAATGCGGCGCCCGAGTAATCTCCCTCGACCGAGACCCACGTTGGGGAGCGGTAATCTGACGGCTCTACCGTGAAGCGGAGCGATCCGTCCGACTGCCACATCCGCTCGACCGACACGCCGAAGGCTTCCATCGCGCGCACCGTCATATCGAGGTAGGGAAGCGACTCGATCTTTCCCGTAAGCGTGAGCGAAACGGGGGTGTTTTCTTTTTTGGCAAGATACGGAAACGCGAGAAGGAGTCCGCTTGCGTACTGCGACGAAACGTTCCCGAGGAAGGAAAAATCTCTGCCCGAAAGCCCTCCCGAAACGGCGAGCGGATTCGAGCCCTGCGGAGAAAGAGACACACCGTTTTCCGCGAGCGTCTCGTAAAGCGGGGAGAGGGGGCGAGAGGGAAGTCTGCCGTGTCCGACGAGGGAAGCCCCCGACGCGAGGCAGGAGACGAGAGACAGCATAAAACGGTAGGTCGTGCCCGATTCACCGCAGTCGAGAAGCGCGTTTTCGTTTACCGTAGAAATGGGCGTTACCGTGTAGCCGTCATCGGTCTCGCAAAAATTCGCACCGAGCGCTGAAAGACACGCGGCGGTCGCGCGAATATCGCGACTTTTCTCGGGACAGCGGATAAAGGTCTCCGCATCCGCAAGCGCCGCACAGATGAGGAGGCGGTGCGCCGCCGATTTTGACGCAACGGCATCGACCGTACCGCCGAACGCGGGGGTAGGGGTGATACGAATATCCATTATAACGCCTCCCGACTTGCCGTGAGCGCCTCACCGATGAAGGCATCAAGCTCGGACACGGGTATTTTCACAAGCCGCGCGTCACCGATCGCGTAGGGAATGACGAGGGTGATCGTCCCGCCCGTGCGCTTTTTGTCGGATGCCGCCACTGCTGCAAGCTCCTTCACAGAGTAATCACAGACGAGCGGCAGACCGTAAGAAAGCAGCATTTCGCGAAGCGCTGCGAGCTCCTCTTTTTTGAGATGACCGCGCTTCGCGGCGGCAGACGCCACGAGATTCATTCCGATCGCGACGGCAGATCCGTGGGAGACCGTAAAGCTTGACGATGCCTCTACGGCGTGACCGAGGGTGTGCCCGAGATTCAGAAGCTGACGGCATCCCACGTCGCGCTCGTCTGCATTCACAATGTCGCGCTTGTTCCCGACACAGCTTGCGATCACCGATCCGAGCTGAGGGCGGATCTGCTTTTTCAGCCGCTCGAACAGAGGACGGTCGTTGATGACTGCGTATTTGATCACCTCGGCGCATCCGTCCGCGAAGATCTCGGGCGTCAGCGTGTCGAGAAGCGAATAGTCGCAGATCACGAGAGAGGGCTGCCAGAACGCACCGACGAGATTTTTTCCGGCGGGCAGATCGACCCCCGTTTTTCCGCCGACCGAGGAATCGACCATTGCGAGAAGGGTCGTCGGGATCTGAATGAAGCGCACACCGCGCAGAAAGGTAGCCGCAGCGAAGCCCGTCAGATCCCCAACGACGCCGCCACCGAGCGCGAACAGACAGTCGGAGCGCGTAATGCCCGTTTCAGCACAGAAATTGAGGAGACGCACGTAGGTGTCGGTGTTTTTGGATTCCTCACCGTGCGGAAATACGAAGCGAGAAACGGTGAAGCCTGCCGCCGTGAGAGAAGCCTCCGCCGTGTCGCCGTAGAGTGCGTCAACCGTGTCGTCGGTGACGAGAACGGCACTGCAGGGGTGGACGACAGACGCAGAGAGCGTACCGATATCCGTAAGCAGCCCCCTTCCGATCAGAATATCGTAAGAGCGCGAGGCGTCGACCCTGACGGTCTCTTCAATGTGATTTTCCGAATTGTTCATAGCATCCTACCCTTTGTAAACGCTCCCGAGATCTTTTCTGATCCGGAAAACGTTGAAATATCCATATCTTTTTTGAAAGGTTCTTGAAGATTCTTAAGGAACTTCTTATAAGAAGTTCCTTATGCGGGGTGTGGGGCAGAGCCCCACCTTCCTGCGTGATCATCCATCCGCGCGTTCCTTTGCTACTCGTCCGTCGCGGAGGAGGGCACGCAGCCTGTCGCGGTCGCCCTCACGGATCGCGGTGCGATACTCGGAGAGGGAAGAAATGATCGTGTCGAGCTCGGTGAGAAGGGGCTCTCTGTTGTCGAGAAAGAGCTCGGTCCACATTGCCTCGTTCAGCCACGCAACGCGCGTCAGATCCTTGTACGAGCCCGCAGAGAAGCCGCGATGCTCCTCTGCGGTCGGGCTTTTCACGTACGCGTTTGAGACGACGTGCGCAAGCTGTGAGGTGTAGGCGATCACGCGGTCGTGATCCTCCGCAGTCGTCACGGAGATGCTGCCGAATCCCGCAGGCTCGACGAGCCTCTTCACGCGGTCAAGAAGCGCGATGCTTCCGAAGTCCTGCGGTACGATAACGAGGGGCGCACCGCTGAAAAGATTCGCCCGCGTGTGCTTGAAGCCCGAATACTGCGTGCCTGCCATCGGATGCCCACCCACAAAGGTGAAGCCGTACTCTTCTGCGAGCGCGAAGCCCTTGCGGCAGACCTCGGTCTTCACACCGCAGAGATCCATCACAAGCGTCTCGTGGGAGACGAGCGGCGCGATCTCTTCGAGATACTGTACCGTAGCCTCGGGATAGAGCGCAACGAGAATGAGGTCACAGAGGGGGATCGTGGCGCTGTCAAGCGCTCCGTCGATCGCTCCCGCGAGATGGGCAAAGCCCTGCGTCGCTTCGTCCTTGTCGTATCCGTAGACGGTGACACCGCCAAAGGATTTGTATGCCTTCGCCATCGAGCCGCCGATCAGCCCGAGGCCGCAAATTCCGATCGTCATAATAGCCTCCCTTCGCCGCCGGACGGCGGCATTGTCGTGCCTCTCTGAAATTACTGCTTGACCGCCGTGAGAACCGCGGTGACAGCGGCGATCACATCGGCGAACTGTGCGGGCGTGAGGGACTGTGCACCGTCGCACAGAGCCGCCTGCGGGTTGTTGTGGACCTCGATCATCAGACCGTCCGCGCCGCAAGCCGCCGCCGCGAGAGCCATCGGCTTCACGAGACGGGAAACACCCGTTGCGTGGGAGGGATCAATGATCACGGGAAGGTGGGTCAGCTCGTCGAGCACGGGAACTGCCGCAAGGTCGAGCACGTTTCGGGTGTAGGTGTCGTAGCTCCGAATGCCTCTCTCGCAGAGAATGATGCTCTCGTTGCCGCCTGCCATAATGTACTCGGCACTCATCAGAAGCTCCTTCAGGGTTGCCGAGAGACCTCTCTTCAGAAGGATCGGCTTCTTCGACCGACCAAGCTCCTTCAGAAGCTCGAAATTCTGCATATTTCTCGCACCGACCTGAATGACGTCAACGTCCGCGAACAGATCAAGGTGATTCTGATTCATAATTTCGGTAACGATCGGGAGTCCGGTCTCCTTCTTCGCCTCAAGCAGAAGGCGGATACCCTCGTCCTTGAGTCCCTGGAAATCGTACGGCGAGGTGCGGGGCTTGAACGCGCCGCCGCGCAGCATCGTAGCGCCTGCCGCTTTGACCTCACGCGCGATTCCGATCAGCTGCTCCTCGCTCTCGACCGAGCAGGGACCGGCGATCACCGAGAAGACACTGCCGCCGACAGAGGTGTTACCGACCGTGACGACTGTGTCATCGGGATGGAACTTGCGATTTGCGCTCTTAAAGGGGTCGGAAATGCGCTTGACCGATTCTACAAATTCAAGACTGCCGAGGAGATCGCCGTCGATCCTTCGGGTATCGCCGACGAGACCGACGATGGTCTGGTATTCGCCACGCGAGAGATGGACGGTCAGTCCCTGCGACTTGAGCCAGGTGGTGAGGCTTTCGATTTGTGCATCGGTCGTTCCGCTTTTGAGTACAGCAATCATTTTTGTGTTTCCTTTCTTTTTGCGCTTTCGGTGTCTGTCTTTCTCTTTCGGTGTTGCCACAGAGAAGGGAGGAGCCTCGGATCCTCACCCGGCACGGGGAGCGCTTCGAAAGAAAATAGAAAATGCCCCCAGTGCTTTCACTGTGAGGCATTTATCCGAGCGATATCGTTCGTCTTGTTCCGCAGCAAAACACTTTTACACGATCTTCAGGATACGGTGTAAAAGTAATAATAGTATGCCTCGAAACAGATAGAGAACATAAAGCGTTTTCCTTAAAAAAATAGATTAGAAATCCTTGTAATCAAGAATTTCCTATAGTGTAGCACAAAGCGCGCGGTTTGTCAAGGGATTTTTCAAATTTTACGAAGATTTTTGTGAAGGCGTTGAAGGGGATCTTTGTGTGGGATCAAACAAAACCCCCGCGCCAACAGGCGCGGGGGAGGGGATTAGATTCGATTTGGGTAAAACGCAGGAATCAAATTATTACTGCGTCCACTCTACACCATTACGAATGTTGCCGGAAACGGTTTTAGTACCGCCGCAAACAACGGGACCACTACCGGAAACAACGAGGTTGTTCAGCTTCGGATTCGTTTCGGAGCCGTCGTGACCGTAGCAACCGTTCATCGTGTTGTTGGTGAAGGTGAAGTCACCGGTAATACCGCCGCCAAGGGTTTTGAATACGCCGTCCTTAGTATTGAAAACACAGTTGTCAATAACTACGTCACCGTTGATGGTGCTGTTCGACGTAATAGTCCAAGAGGTGAACTCTCCGAAAACGGAATTGGTGATGATAAGGCTTCCGCTGGCGCCGCTGTAGTACATACCGTAGGTTTTGCCGATGCCATTAGAAGAAATGTTGCAACGGTCTACCGTTACGTTTACGTTGGGACCGTGACCGATGGCAGAAGCGCCCGTTCCGGAGCCGCTGATAAGCGTGCAGTCAACAATCGCAATATCGCCGCTTGCATTTACAACGTCAACCGCGCGCTTTGCATTTTCGGTAACGATACCCGTAACAACAACGTTTTCAAGCTTGCCGTTGAAGTCAAAGGATACGTCATTGCCACAAGCATCAATGGTCTTGTTGGAAACGTCGGCGTCAACAACGATCTGATCTGCAATATCAGCAGTCAGCATTACGTAATCGGTGGTGCTGTCAGCGATAGCAGTTGCTGCATCCGCTGCATTATCGATCTTCTCAATATAGGTAACAACAGGCGCGGTGTTGTCCTCGACCTTAGCATTCGCCTGAACCGCCTCAACGGTCACGGTGATTGCAGTGGTGAGCGTCTGATACTCGTTGCCTGCCTTTACGGGAAGCTCGATCGCAACCGGAACGTTATTCATAGCAGTTCCTGCTGCGAGCTCTGCCCAAGGAGAGGTGAAGGAGCTCAGGGATTCGTACTTTGCGCCGTCAATGGTTACAACGAGACCGCTCATCAGCGCGAAGCCGTCGGTGCAAGTAACCTTGTAACGGTAAAGAATCTTAACGTCGCTGTTGTTTGCTCCCGTAACGTTGAATTCAACCTTATCACCGGGGGTGATGCGGTTGAGCGTCAGCGTTGCGGTAGACTCGTCGAATACAGCAGTGCCGGTATTGGCAAATTCGCCGGTCTGCTCTACGTACTCGTACGTGTTGCCGAATTCGTCAACCTCTGTACCGCCGTCTTTTGCTTCAACGGAATAGAGCTTGAGAGAATCGACACTTGCGATCATTTCAACCTTGCCTGCAGTAACCGAAATGCTTACCTTGGTCTCGCTGGTGAACAGCGCGAAGGTAGAGCCGGCAATCAGACAGAGGCAAAGAGCGATCGTAAGAATCGAAGAAAATAAAGCTTTCTTTTTCATAAGCTAGAAACTCTTTCTGATAGATTTGGACTTGTGAAGGTGAACTATAACGCAAGTCCAAGACGTCATAGCGGAAACAGAGAATTACGGATTGGTCGCGGTCGAGCCGGGCTTCGACTGCTGGGTCGCAGAGACGATCAGGTCAAACTTTGCAGTCTTGGTTTGTGCGAGGTCGTTGTCCATAAAGGTCTCACCCGCATTGAGGTCCACGGTGGGATTGTAGACTACGTCGTCGACGAAGTCAATTCGAACGGTGAAGGTCTCAGCAGGATCGTTAACAGACATTTCGTGAACGTGTGCGATATAGTAACCGTCCGCTGCCGTAAGATCGCTCAGCCACTTGACGACTACGTCACCGTCAGACTCCGTGATCGTAACCTGAAGCTGCTTTGCAAGATCCGTAGCCTCACCGGAAAGAACGAGGTCTACGCTGTAGTTGAAAGCAACCTCGCCGATGTTGTCGATCTCAAACGCTGCTTCAAAGTAGCATTCGGGGGCAATTCTGATGTCCTTGGAATCAATGCCGAATACGTTAAGATCCGCAGTATTGGTGTTGGTCAGCTCGAGAGACTGTTTGTTTTCGAAGTCCTCGATGTAGCCGTCCGCATTGAGAATACCGTATTTCAGATTGGTTCTGGTCAGCTGGATATCAAGGTCGCCTGCCTGCAGATGATTCTGGACGGTAAACGATTCGGTGAACAGGGAGTACGTCATACCTGCAATGATAGCAAGACAAAGCAGAATGATCGCACAGGAGATAAGAAGGGCTCTTTTTCTGTTGGCCATAATTGTGTTTCCTCCTTTCCTATAAGTTTTTATTGAAGGACCGCAAAAAGCGGTGGTTCAAACTGTTTTGATCGGTGCTGCGTGATGTCAGGGCGCCTCGGTGATCTCAACGTCGGGCGAGGGTGCTTCCTCGGCAGGTGCAGACTCGGACGAGGTCTCGCCCGAATCGGAGGACTGCTGCTGTGCCGCTTCTGCCATTTCTGCTGCCTCTTCTGCCATTTCTGCAGCCTCCTCTGCGGTCTCAACCGCATTCTTGAGGGCGCGCTTTCTTTGCGCTTCGACGATGAGGTCTACTATGACGTATACGATGGTAAAGATAGCGGAAACGACCGCTACGATCATAAAAACGATAATTGCTGTTTTCATATTGTTGTACTCTCTGAATCTTAGGTGTCGATGCTGTCACCGCCATACGGTGTCGGCTCGATATTGGGTTGGTCTTGATCCTTCGTGCTTTCGGTTACGGGATCAATATTTGTGATGGTTGCTTCAGGCTCTGTCTTGGTGCTTGATTCTGACGAATCGCCGGTCCTCGGAAGCTCGGAGGCTTCGGCTGGTGTGTCTATGACGGATCCTGCGGCGTTGCTTCCCTCAAGCTCTGCGAGCTTACGGCGAAGCTCCTCAAGCTCGTTCTCCTTTTCTTCGCGCTCCTCCTCGTGCTTTTTCCGTTTCTCGGCACTGTAAAGACCCACGATCCGCAGGATCTCAAGGAGAATGATGATGAAGCAGGGGAGAATGATAACGAGAATGATGCCCACAGGAGACTTCAAAAGACTGAGGAAAACACCGAGCGGATAGGATTGTCCCGTGACCTTGCCGACCACGTAGTTCGGGCTGTCCGTGTCGCTCGTGTCGATTGTCTGAGAGAGAGCACCCGACATAGAGGAGGTATTGTCGCCCTTCAGCTCGATCATATAACCGCCGTCTGCCTTTTCGTTGATCGAAACGATACGGTGGGTAATGGTCACCTGCGAGGTATAGACGTAACGGATGGTCAGAACGTCTCCGACCTTGAGAGAGGAATACCATTTCTCCGCCTTTGCTTCATTGTCGGGCACAAGGTCGATCAGAAGAAGAGAACGGACGGGAATGCTTTTGATCTTATACTGCGAAACGTCGGTATGGTCGCACTTTGCCATTGAGTCCGACGTGACGACGCGGATCTGATGACCGAAGATGTTGGCAGCACCATCGCTGTCCTTCTTCGACGCCACGGTCAGAACGACCGAAAAAATACACAAAAGGAGGAAAAGGTAGAGAAAACAGTTTCCTACGATACGAAGTGCCTTCTTAACGCCTTTTTTACTCATAGAAGTCCCCCTCGTTGGTTGCGACGATCATAAGAGAAAATTCTGCGGCTGTGCCCTCCGCTTCGTTTCCGATCTCGATGGGGAGGGAATAGGAAACCACGACCTCGCAGTCGGTCTCGCTTGAAAGTCGATGCTTGAAGGCAATCGGATCACCGTCGAGCACCTCAGAAAGGCGCTTGTTGCACAGGACCTCGTCCCCGCATTCGATGCGCACGTAGGCGTATTCCTTGAGAAAGCGGTCCTCGGTCTCCGAGAAATGAAGCGAGATGTCGTAATCGTCCTCGTATGCACTTGTGAGAATGAGGCTGTATTTTGATGCTTCACCCGGAACGAGTGTGAGATCGGTGAAATCAACGATCTTGCGAACGTCGTGCTCCAGATCGAGTCGGATCATCTCAGTTCCCTTGGTCGGGTTAAACATAAAGTACGCCATAAGCCCGATGCCGATCAATATCAGAACGCTGAGGAAGATCAAGAGGGCTGCGATCCATTTGATTTTTTTCATAAGTATCCTTTCTTTTCTGCACGGGGCAAAGAAAGTAAAATTAGGAAGTAAAACCGGTGTTCACACGGATTTTACAAGTATACAAATACAGTCTAACACAAAATTCCAAAAATTGCAATAGCTTTTTTTGATTTTTTGTCAACAAATTGTATGTTATTATAACAGAATGCGAGAAATTCATACAATTTGCTCGGAAGACCCATTAATTTTCGTTCGGAAGAAAGGGATGCTCCTCTGCCGACCGCCGCATCGCAAGGATAACCTTGCGGGGCGTTTTCGAGCCGAAGATCGCAGAGCCTGCGACGATCACGTTCGCTCCCGCCTCGGTGACGAGATGCACGTTGCTGTCGTAGACGCCGCCGTCCACCTCTATGCTGAGGGAGAGCCCATTCGCCTCGGCGTATTCTCTCGCCGCGCGAACCTTCCTGAGGGTGCGGGGGATGAGCTGCTGACCGCCGAAGCCGGGGTAGACCGTCATCACGAGAAGCATATCGATCTTGTCGAGATAGGGCTTCACCGTATCGACGTCGGTGTCGGGCGAGATCGCCATTCCCACGCGGATATCCTTTTCACGGATCGCCTCTATCACGGCGCGCGGATCGTCACAGCTTTCAAAATGGAAGGTGATGATGTCCGCGCCCGCCTTCGCAAAGGCGTCGATGTAGCGGAGAGGATCACGGATCATCAGATGCACGTCGAAGAGAAGGGGGGTCTCGGAGCGGAGCGCCTCGATCACGGGAAAGCCGAAGGAGATGTTCGGCACGAAGGAGCCGTCCATCACGTCGAGGTGCAGGTAATCCGCACCTGCGTCCGCGATGCGGCGGACCTCCTCGCCGAGCCTCGTAAAGTCGGCGGCGAGCAGAGAGGGAGAAATATATATCATACTGCAGAAAGCCTTTCTGTTTGAATTTCATTCGGCTCGGGTAAGCGAGGGCTTATCCCGTAAGGCCGTAATTTTTCGTGGGAATCGTGTCGGATCGCGGAAAAGCGACATATTCTGTATTGTCGGCACCGCCGAAGAATCGGCAGTGAGAACTGCGCGAGCGGAGGAAGGACGAAAAGCACGGACGTTTGACGAAAGAGCGCTCGCGCCGCTGCCTTTGGCGGAGGAACAAGTGTCCTCCGCCGCTTGACCGACGCCATCCGAGGGATGGCACAGCCGTCTGCGGCTTTTCGGGAAGCCGCGCGCTGCTTTTGTGAATGTCGCCGTATGCAGGCTTATTCGATCAGCGCGATCGCCTGTGCCGCGATGCCCAGCCCCTCGCCCGTAAATCCGAGATGCTCCTCGGTCGTAGCCTTGACGCTGACCGACGACGCGTCGATCCCGAGCGCCGACGCGATATTCTCGCGCATCAGGGGAATGTGTGGCGCGAGCTTCGGGCTTTGCGCGATCACGGTTGAGTCGATATTGATGATGCGGAAGCCGTTTTCTTTGAGAAGCGTGCCGACGTGTGAGAGAAGCGTCAGACTCGAGATCCCCTTGTACGCGGGATCGCTGTCGGGAAAATGCTTGCCAATGTCGCCGAATGCTGCCGCGCCGAGAAGCGCATCTGCGATCGCGTGCAGGAGAACGTCGGCGTCCGAATGTCCGAGCAGACCGACGGTGTGGGGAATATCCACGCCGCCGAGGATCAGTCGACGTCCCTCAACGAGACGGTGTACGTCATAGCCTTGTCCGATACGCATTATGCATTCTCCTCCTTATCGGGGGTGTCCTCGGATCGGTCCTTTGACGGCTCAGGGCTACGGTAGACCGTGTCCCTGCGGTAGCGCAGGATCGCCTCGGCAATATACAGATCGACGGGGGTCGTGATCTTAATGTTTTCTCTGCCGCAATCGACCAGCTTTACGGGATAGTCGATCTCCTCGACGAGAGAGTTGTCGTCGGTGCCCTCGAATTTGCTCTCGAGCGCGGTGTATGCCGCCGCTCTGTAAAGATTCGTCTTGAAGACCTGCGGCGTCTGCGCTTGCCAGGTGCGGCGGCGATCGGTCGTCGACTCGATGAACGCCTGCTTGCTTTCGAGCTTTACGGTGTCGGTTGCCCGCGTTGCCGCGGTAGCCGCGCCGTGGAGATAGGCGTTGCGGCAGACACGCGTGATCATCTCCTCGGTGAGGAGACAGCGAGCGCCGTCCGAGATCGCGATATAGGCGGATTTCGGATTCACCGCATCAAGCCCGAGACGGACCGATTCCTGTCGGGTCGCGCCTCCCTCGATGACTGCGGATATTTTCGTGAGGCTGTACGCTTTGATCAATTCGCGGTAGACGTCAAGCTCAGATCTCCGTACCACCACGACGATCTCGTGGATGCAGGGCGTATTCGCGAACGCACGGAGGGTGTGAACGATCACGGGAATGCCGCACAGCTCCATAAGCTGCTTCGAGCCGCCGCCCATACGGGTGGAAGAGCCCGCCGCGACGATCACGGCAGAGGTGAAATATTTCGGGTCGGGCTTGCCCGCGACCGCCTTCAGTACAGCGGCGATCCGACGGGGAAGGGGCTTTCCCGTTTCCTCGTCGAATTCGGCGCGCTTCATAGGCTCTTTTGCCATAATCACGAGTTCGTGGGACGGAAGGTGCCCGCTTCGATCGCCATAATCATATCAACGCGCTTCTGATGCTTGCCGCCCTCGTATTCTGCCTCAAGGAAGTTGTCGCAAAGGTCGCACGCAATACCGAGACCGACGACGCGTGCACCGAAGCACAGGACGTTCGTGTCGTTGTGCTGGCGGGTGAGACGTGCCGAGAAGGTATCCGAAACGCAAGCTGCGCGGATGCCTTCATATTTGTTTGCCGCGATCGACATACCGACGCCTGTGCCGCAGATCAGGATGCCGAGATCGGCGTCTCCCTTTCTGATCGCCTCACAGACGGCGTATGCGTAATCGGGGTAGTTGCAGCTGTCGGTCGAGTGCGTGCCGACGTCGATCAGCTCGTATCCCTTCTCCTTGAGATGCTCCATAACGGGGCCCTTCAGCTCGTATCCTGCGTGATCACAACCGATAACAAGTTTCATTTTTATAATTCCTTCCATTTTATTTATTAAAGTTAATATAAGCTGCTTAAGTGCCCGATGCAGCCTCGCGCTCCAGCCTCTCCCTTTCTGCTTGGCAGGGACGGAGATAGACGGGCGTGAGCTCGCGATCGGAGGGGCTGACACCGCTCTCGTAAAGACGGAGCGCCTCAACTGCGGTCGAGTATGCGCTTTGCATACGGAGACGGATCGGCGTTTCCTCGGCAGAGAGGGATCTGAAGCCCTCTTTTGTGATGTTGTAGCCGTCGCCGCACAGATAGATCGGCGCGCCGTATCCGAGAAGCTCGCTTTCGAGCTCGGAGATCGCGAGCGCGCGGTCAGGCGTGAGCCGCTCGGGCTCGCCGTTCTTTATGCGGAAGAGCGCGTTGTAGACCTGCGAGCGGCGCGCGTTCATCACGGGCGAAACAATGATCCCGTTTTCGTGCCCCGCGCCGAAGCCGACGAGATTCCGCGCGAGAGACGCGAGCGTCGAAACGCCGATACAGGGCTTGTTCGTTCCGAAGGCAAGCCCCTTGATCGTCGCGGCTCCGATCCGAACCCCCGTAAAGGAGCCCGGCCCCGCCGTGCAGGCAAAGAGATCCACGTCCTTCGCCGTAAGATTGAATTTTCCGAGGAGATCCTCTACCATCGGCAGGAGATTCTCACTGTGGGTATTTCCGTTTTCGATCAGGATCTCACCGAGAAGTCGCTCGCCGTCGCAAAGCGCGACCGACGCCGATACCGCGGTGGAGTCAAGTGCAAGGATGATCATTCGCGAGTGATCCTTTCTGCTTTGACGGTGCGCGCGCTTTCGTTTTCGTCCGTCTTTTTGATCGTCAGTCTGATATAATCCTCGGGGAGCGCATCCTCGATGTTTTCGCTCCATTCGGTCAGGATCAGACCCCGTCTCATCGGGTAGTCCCAGAATCCGATCGAGTCGAGATCGTCCTCGCTCTCGATGCGGTACATATCAAAGTGAAAGATCGCCGAGAAGCGCGTCGATCTGTCCTTTGCGGGATATTCGTTCACGAGCGCGAAGGTGGGGGAGCGAACCGTCGACGCAGGCGAGATGACCGACGCGACGCCGCGTGTGAACGCGGTCTTTCCGACACCGAGATCACCGTACAGTGCTACGAATGCGGGAAGGGAGGTGTCGGAGAGAAGAAGCTCTGCGAGCGAGACGCCGAGTGCCTCGGTCTCCTCAGGGGATGCGCTGTGTGCGCTGAAAAGCGTTACCTCGGTCATTTTTTGTCTCCGCTCTCTACGTCCTTCTTCTTCATCGGCGCGGGGGTGCCGTGCGCTCTTCTGCGCTCCGAAACCGCTTCCCTCGTGCCGTCGGGGCGTACGATGACGGTGCTTTCGAGCGTTCCGCCGAGCGACGCGCGGATCTCCGCAACGTATTCCTGGCGGAGTGCCGCCTGCTCGCGCCTTTCCTCGTCGGTCAGTCCCTCTGATTTTTGCTTTCTTGCAAGCGCGTTGATGCGCTCAATCTTTGCGTGTTCCATATTGATCAGCCGTTCCTTTTATACCGATGCTTCAGCGCTCGAGAACCGATTCGATCTCACAGATGAAGACGGTGTGGTAATCCTTTTCCTTATAGTTTTCGAGAAGTGTGGGGTCGAGGAAGCCGCTTTCGTGAAGCTCGCCGACGAAAAGCTTTCTGCAAAGAAGCGCGAGACGCGCCTCGCCGATATACGGCGTTTCGTTCTCGTCGAGAACGGGCGTGAGCCCGGTCTCCCTCCATTTGTCGCAGTCCCGTCCGCTCTTCGTTCCGCAGAAGCGGAGCGCGTCACGGTAGGTATCGGGCAGGACCGAGAGGGAAAGACGCTCGGCGGCGTTCACGAATTCGATGGTATACCGCTGCGGACGGATGAAGCAGACCGCAACGGGCTTGTTCCAGAGAATGCCGAGACAGCCCCAGCTTGCGGTCATCGTATTGACCTTCCCGCTTTTTGGGTCACGGGCGGTGATGAGGAGCCAATCCTTTCCGATCAAGCGGAATACGTTGTCGGAGAGCTCCTCGGGCTTGACTTTATGAAATTCGGACATAGGAGATCCTGCCTTTCTCAAAAAAATGTATCTGCCCGTCAGTGTTCGGGCGTGGTGCGGAAGAGTGAAGCGATCGCGCCCTCGATCGATTCCGCCACAGTCGTATTATATGCGTCTCCCGCAAAAAGTACACCGCGCGACTCGTCGGGATCAAAAACGAGCGAAAAGGTGAGGTCGAACGTGTCAGAGAGTTCCTTCGCAAGTGCCGCCGCGTGGGTGAGACATACGTCGTCTCCGAAGGTCTCGGAGATCCGAGGATCGGAGTCCGCGTTTCCGTCGAGCCCGAGAATGTCGGACGCCCCGCTCGGCGTAACAGCCGCCGCAGACGAAAAACCGAGAAGCTCGGTCATAACGATCGCGCATTTCGGCGTAACGGGAGCGTTCGGGGAGAGAAATGCGAAAAGGGGCTTTCCGGCGGCGAGTGCTTCTCCGAGAAGGTGCCTTGTTGCGGTGCGCGCCTCTGTGGAGGAAAGGGGAGTGCTTTCGTCGAAAAGGAGCCAGTCGCAGGCGGGCAGGGGCTTGCCTGCCTCTGCGGTGCAGGCAGAGGCGCCTCCTGAGATGAGGCGAGAGGCGAGAGCAACGGTTTCACCGTTTGACGCGAGCAGAGCGAGTTTCATATCGGGTGTCCTTCCTGAAGAGCGAAGCAGAGCTTCAAAATATTTCCATCCATAATAGTATAGCACACTTTTTTCGAAAAAGCAATAGGACGCTGCGATTTATAGAAAGGATTTTTTGCGCGTGGGAGGATGCAATATGTCAAAAGGAGAGTTTTTTGTGCATCCTGTCTGTATTGCGGGGGCGATTTTTGTGTAAACAGACATCATCGCGAGCGAAAAAACGTGCTTGACAAAATCTTCTACGTGTGGTATAATCTATGTGCATCATTGTTTGCATGAAAATTATTCAGAAAGGAGAATGATTCATTCTTATCGGACGGTAAAACGATGAAACGCGTCCGCTATGAATGAAGCACGCAAAATGAACAACAAACTGATCAGACTCATTGCTCTTCTGCTTGTTTCCACGATGTTGCTGTTTGCAGTAGTTGCCTGTGACTCCGGTAGCGGCGGAGGCGACGAGTCCAGTAATGTCGGCGGAGATTCCGGCGGACCTTCGGGAGGGGACAACTCGAATCCCTCGGGCGGTGGAAACGACGAGACTACATTCGAAAATCATTCCATTCCTGAGGGACTGGAATACGGCAACTCGATTTCGATCCTCTATTGGCAGGACGTTCCGGAACCCGAGTTCGAGGTAAAGGACGTTTCGCTCGACCATACGCTTCAGTCGATCTACGAGCGTAACCAGAAAACCGTTCAGCTGCTCGGCCTCAACCCCGAGGACGGTCTTGTATGGACTCCTCTCAACGGCGGTAACGAAACGAGGGCTGCTGAATTCGCAACGCACGTCGGTGCGAGCTGGACCTCGGGTAACCGCGACTACGATATCGTAGCAGGCTATTCCCGTGCAACCGCTCTTTGCGCGATCAACGGCTATCTCGCAGACCTCGCTGCGATCGATGATTCTTACATCGATCTGAGCAGAATTTGGTGGACTCCTTCGCTTGTCGAGACGGTTGAGATCGATGACTCGATCTACTTCCTCTCGGGCGATATTTCGACCAACACCATCCATATGATGTACACGATGTTCTGTAACACCGAGATGATCAAGGAGCTCAACCTCCAGGATCCGGTCGCTATGGCTGTTAACGGTACTTGGACGGTCGATGCATTTATGGGTCTCTGCGAGGGCGTATTCCTTGAGCAGAACCAGGACAGCAAGCCCAGCGCGGGTGACCGCTTCGCCTTCGTTTCGAAGGAAGAGTTCACCGCAGCGTTCTACAACGGCTCGGATCTCTTTGCAATCGATACCGACGAGGATGAGGTCCTCGTAATTTCGGATGACTTCACGAGCACGAAGGCAACCCTTCTCGTCAACAAGCTCGTTGACTTCTACCAGACCATCGACGTTCGCGGCAGAGGTACTCCTCAGACCGAGTTCATCGCTGAGAACGCACTCTTCACGCAGTACACGATGAGATTCGCACAGAGCTATCTGTCGAAGGTTACCTTCAAGTATGCTGCACTTCCCACGCCGAAGTACGACGAGAGACAGGTCGGCTACCGTACCGCGGTTTCTCCCAGCATGACGCTCTACGGCATTATGAGAGACGTTGAAAACGATCCTGATATGCTGACCGAGTGCACTGCTGTTCTTGAGGCACTTGCTTACCACGGCTACCGTTACACCACTCCTCAGATCTTCGAAACCAACCTGAAGGTTAAGTATACCGATGCGAGCGACCTGAATACGGTCAAGTGCTTCGACCTCATCCGTGAGGGTGTTGTATACGACCTCGGTAACATCTTCCCGAAGTCTGAGACCGGTACCTATATCTTCGAGCGTTTCGCTGCAACCATCGTTGGTAAGGATGACTGGGCAAACGTTAAGGCCGCAAACCTTGCAATGCTCAAGAACCACCTCGAGGACGTTGTTGAGAAGTTCGATAAAGTCAAGTATAACTGATCGTAATAAAGCCGAAAAGGCTTTACCGAAAAGGTATGTCACCCATTCCGGGTGGCATACCTTTTTATATTTGCGGAGAGCGAAGGAAAATCGAAAAAATAACGGAAAATGTGAGGAAAAGACTTTACAAATCGGAAATGATGCGCTATAATAGAAAGAGAAGTATGCAAAAGCAGTTTCGAGCGGTCGTGCTGCGATGCATCCGAGGCTGACCGAAGTGATACGTGGTCTTGACAGGAGGATTCGGTTATGAAATTTACAAGCGATCTGCATATCCATACGCATCTTTCAAAATGCGGAAAGCCCGAGGCGACCGTAGAGTACTATATGAATAAGGCGCGGGAGCTCGGTCTCAAAACACTCGGCTTTACCGATCATATGTGGGATAGCGCGATCCCGGGTGCGTCGAAGTGGTATATGCCGCAGAATTTTGAGCATATTTCGCAGCTTCGTGCGGAGCTTGACGCCGCCGATAAGACAGGCATTGATCGCGTTCTTTTCGGCGCGGAGTGTGAGTATGACGCAAAGGGACACGGCGTTGCCGTTTCACCTGCCGTCGCTGAGCAGCTCGACGTCCTCCTTGTTCCAAACTCGCATACGCATATGACGGTAGTGATGCCGAGGGAGTATTATCAGCCTCGACGCCACGCCGAGTTTATGCTCGAGGCGTTCTACGACATTCTGAATTCCGAGGTCTCTCGGTACGTTACGGCGATTCCGCACCCCTTCGCGGCGGTGGCCTGTGAGAAATATCCCCCGCATTATCCGGCAGCCTACCCCCTTCATTCGATCTCGGACGACGAATTCAAGCGCTGCTTCGCGCTTGCCGCAAGGAAGGGAATTGCACTTGAGATCAATCCCTATAATTACAGGGGTGCACCCGTCGAGGATATCGAATCCGACGAGCTTTGCCGCGAGCGGATCCGTATGTACCGCATCGCAAAGGCCGAAGGCTGTCTCTTCACGGTCGGTGTCGATTCGCACGGTCTTGGTTATCACGACTATTATCATCTGATCGATCCCGTTGCCGAGCTGATCGGTATTACGGAAAACGATCTGCATCCGCTTGCCCGTTAAATGATTTTTGAGGAAGCAGAAGGCTCCCATCTCATATACAAAAAAGGATACCCCAAAAGCTATGAAATTCATCAGTCAACTTCCGACCCCCGAGGAAATTAAGGAGCGGACTCCCCTTCGCGCTGATCTTGCCGAGAAGAAGGCAATCCGCGACAGAGAGATCGCCAACGTATTTACGGGGAAGAGCGATAAGCTCGTGCTTGTCATCGGCCCCTGCTCGGCAGACCGTCAGGACGCCGTTCTTGATTACATCAACCGTCTTGCAGGCGTGCAGGAAAAGGTCAGGGACAAGATCATTATCGTCCCACGCATCTACACGAATAAGCCCCGCACCACGGGTGACGGCTACAAGGGTATGATGCATCAGCCCGATCCCGAAAAGAAGGAGAATATGAAGGCGGGCATCACCGCGATCCGTCAGATCCACACGCGTGCGATCGAGGAGACCGGTCTCTTCTGCGCGGACGAAATGCTCTATCCGCAGAACTACGCCTATATCGACGACCTCCTCTCCTATATCGCCGTCGGCGCTCGCTCGACCGAAAATCAGGAGCACCGTCTCGTCGCCTCGGGTGCGTCCGTTCCCGTCGGTATGAAGAATCCCACGGGCGGCGACCTTTCGGTTATGATGAACTCGGTCACGGCAGGTCAGCATCCGCACGACTTCTCGTATCGCGGTTGGGAGGTCGCCTCCGAGGGCAACCCCCTTACACACGCGATCCTTCGCGGATACGTCGACAACGTCGGTCATTCGCATCCGAACTATCACTACGAGGATCTTGAGGAGCTGTGCGCGCTTTACGACGCGAAGGGACTCGCAAACCCTGCAGTGATCGTCGACTGCAATCATTCGAACTCGGGCAAAAAGTACGCAGAGCAGATCCGCATCGCGAAGGAGGTCCTTCACTCCTGCCGCCATTCGAGCGCGATCCACGCACTTGTCAAGGGCTTTATGATAGAGAGCTACATCGAGGACGGCGCACAGAAGATCGGGGAGGGCTGCTACGGCAAGTCGATCACCGATCCCTGCCTCGGTTGGGAAAAGACCGAGCGTCTCATTCTCGACATCGCGAATCTGACCTGAGTTCTCGCTGTAGGTGCCCGGCGCTCTTCATAAAAAGCGGAGACGTGCGAGCGGCCTACGACGTTGATTCCATTTTCCGATTTTAATTTTTGAATATATTTTGAAAGGGACAGGATTATGACAGAAATCAAAACCGGCGCAATGCGCCACGTTGAGCATCACGCCGATCTTTGTATCGTTGGCGGCGGTCTTTCGGGACTTTGCGCGGCACTTGCGGCGGCAAGAGAGGGAACGAAGGTCGTCCTGATGCAGGACAGACCGGTTCTCGGCGGCAACGCCTCCTCCGAGATCCGTATGTGGGTGCGCGGTGCAAAGGGAAAGCAGAACCGCGAGACGGGCATCATCAGCGAGCTTGAGGAGGAGAATATCTACCGTAATCCCTCACTTGTTTATTCCCACTGGGACAGTGTTATGTGGGGAAAGGTGCACGAGGAGAAGAACATCGAGCTTATCCTCAACTGCTCCTGCGTTGACGCGGATATGTCGGAGGACGGCAAGAAGGTCGTTGCGGTCAAGGGCTGGCAGCTCACGACCTACACCTGGCATACGGTCTACGCGAAGTATTTTGCCGACTGCTCGGGCGACTCGGTGCTTGCTCCCGTAACGGGTGCGCTTTACCGCGTTGGCAGAGAAGGACACGACGAATATGGTGAGTCGATCGGTCCCGTTGTCGCAGACAGAAAGACGATGGGTATGACCTGCCTGATGCAGGCGCGTGAGACCGATCATTACGTGCCGTTTATCGCACCCGAATGGGCACACGTTTATGAAAACGACGGGGATTTTGATTTTGTTCCGTCCGATGATTCGTCAAGCACAGATGATAAGAACGACACTGTCGGAAACGAGCAGGCGAAGAAGGCAAAGTCCGGTTCCCGCTCACACGTGCTCGGTACCTCGGGAACGAACTTCTGGTGGATGGAGCTCGGCGGTGAGCACGACAGCATTCACGATACCGAGACCCTTCGCGACGAGCTTCTGAAGATCGCGTACGGTATTTGGGATCACATCAAGAACCGCGGCGACCACGATGCCGATAATTGGGAGCTCGAATGGGTCGGATTCCTGCCGGGTAAGCGTGAGAGCCGCCGTTACGTCGGCGCACACGTGTTGACGCAGAGTGACGTCGAGGCGAAGGGTAAATTTGAAGACGTCGTCGCATATGGCGGCTGGTCGATGGACGACCATCACCCGGGTGGCTTCTATGCCCCGAAGGAACAACCCGCGACGAGATTCCATCCTGCACCCTCGCCCTACGGCATCCCGTACCGTTGTCTCTACTCGAAGAACATCGAAAACCTCTTCTTCGCAGGCAGAAACATCAGCACAACACACGCAGCGCTCAGCTCGACGCGCGTTATGGCGACCTGCTCGCTGCTCGGTCAGGCAATGGGCACGGCAGCCTCGATCTGTGTCGCGAAGGGCCTGACCCCGAACGAGGTATACGAGAAGGAGATCCCCACGCTTCAGAAGAAGCTGAAGGACGCAGGCTGCTACATCCCGCGGCAGGTCAGAGAGATCCCCGCGCTGTCGAGAGCGGCTACCCTCAATCTTTCGGATGCCGATAGGGAAATGCTCTTTAACGGTAAGGAGCGCCCCTCGAAGGGCCCCGAAAAGACCCTCACGGAGGAGTTTATCCGCGTCAAGAAGGGCGGCTCGATCCGCTATACCTTCGACGCACCCACCCACGTTGAGCGTCTGCGTATCTACTTCGACCCCGATTTCTCAAGAGAATCGGTCTCGATCAACAAGAAAATGCGCGTTTTCGCACAAAAGTGCTGCACCGGTCTCGATTTCGAGCCGATGAAGGTCGCAAGGACCCTCGTCAAGTCCTTCGCGGTTCTCGTTGACGGCAAGGAGATCTATTCGACCGACAAGAACCACAACGCGCTCTTCCGTCTCCCGATCGGTGTCGAGGCGAAGGAGATCGAGGTGAGGTTCGACGAAACGTGGGGAAGTGAGACCGCACACGTATTCTCGTGCGATGTGGAATAAGCGGAGCACTGCAGAGAGAGTGTCCTCACCTTGAATCGACAAATAGCGAGCATTATGCCGTTTTGGGCGTGAGGTCGTAATTTGCCGAAAAAATAAAAATTCGGAGAGCGGTTTTTCGAAGCTGCTCTCCTTTTTTGTATTTTTATAAAAAATCTTCCCGTTTATGCTACGATTACTAAAATTATATTAGTATGAAATGTTTTTTTGTGCGGTTAAAACCATTGACAAAAAAACAAAAAAGTTGTATAATAAGGTTAATCGTGTGCGGATTTGCGGAGACGAGCTTTTTGGATGCGTCTGCGACCCTCAGGCACCGGAAAAATCAATCATATTTTTAAGCCATTTTAGGAGGAAAACAAAATGGAATACCGTATTGAACATGACTCGATGGGTGAGGTAAAGGTCCCTGCGGACAAGTATTGGGCAGCTCAGACCGAGAGAAGCCACGAAAACTTCCCGATCGGCGTAGGCATTGAAACGATGCCCCGTGAGATCACCAAGGCGTTTGGCATTCTGAAGAAGGCTTCGGCAATTGCAAACCACGCCCTCAAGCCCGAGAAGATGACCGACAAGAAGCTCGCTGCGATCTCGCAGGCCTGCGACGAGGTCATTTCCGGCGCGCTCAACGAGCATTTCCCGCTCGTCGTCTGGCAGACCGGCTCCGGCACCCAGTCCAATATGAACGCAAACGAGGTTATCGCAAACCGCGCAAATGAGATCGCGGGCGAGAAGCTCTGCCATCCCAACGATGACATCAATATGAGCCAGTCCTCGAACGATACCTTCCCGACCGCTATGCACATCGCTGCAGTTGAAGCGATCGAGGATAAGCTTTTCCCCGCGATCGACCTTCTCGTCGGCACCTTCAAGAAGCTCGAGCGCCAGAACAAGGGCATCGTTAAGAGTGGTCGTACCCACCTTCAGGATGCTACCCCCATCACCTTCTCGCAGGAGATCTCCGGCTGGAGATCGAGCCTTGAGCGCGACAAGCAGCAGCTGAAGATCGCTCTCCCCGTCCTCAAGGAGCTCGCACTCGGCGGTACCGCAGTCGGCACCGGTCTGAATGCACCTAAGGGCTTCGACGTGAAGGTCGCTGAGGCTGTTTCCGAGATCACCGGTAAGAAGTTCGTAACCGCAGGCAACAAGTTCCACGCTCTCACCTCGAAGGACGAGATCGTCTTCGCGCACGGTGCGATCAAGGCACTTGCGGCTGATATGATGAAGATCGCGAACGACGTTCGCTGGCTCGCATCCGGCCCCCGTCTCGGCCTTGGGGAAATCACCATTCCCGAGAACGAGCCCGGCTCCTCCATTATGCCCGGTAAGGTCAACCCCACCCAGTGCGAGGCTGTTACGATGGTAGCAGTACAGGTTATGGGCAACGACGTTGCTGTCGGTATGGCAGCTTCTCAGGGCAACTTCGAGCTGAACGTATTTATGCCCGTTTGCATCTACAACTTCCTCCAGTCCGCGAGACTCCTTGCTGAGGCTATGGTATCCTTCAACAACAACTGCGCTGTCGGTATCAAGGCAAACAAGCAGAAGATGCACGATAACCTCCACAACTCGCTGATGCTCGTAACCGCACTGAATCCCTACATCGGCTACGAGAATGCGGCAAAGACCGTTAAGAAGGCGTTCAAGGAGGATATTACGCTGAAGGAAGCGTGCGTCGCTCTCGGCTTCCTCACCGCTGAAAGATTTGACGAAGTATTCCATCCCGAACAGATGGTCTGATCCCTATACTCCGAGATCCGCCCGTGAGAAATCTTCCACGGGCGGATTGCGGGAAATACAGTAGATCTTTTCGAAAGGATAAACACATAATGGAATTCAGCTATTATCCCGGATGTACCCTCAGAACCAAGGCAAAGGATCTCGATCTTTATGCGCGCCGTTCTGCCGAGGCGCTCGGCGTAACGATGTGCGAGCTGCCCGATTGGCAGTGCTGCGGTGCGGTGTATCCGCTTGCGAAGGATGAGATCGCAACGAAGCTGTCTGCGATCCGTGCTCTCGCTTCGGCAAAGGAGAAGGGTCAGGATCTTCTGACGCTTTGCTCGGCTTGCCATAACGTACTGAAGCAGGTCAACAACGATATGCGGACGAATGAGGATATCGTTCTCCGCGCCAACAACTATCTGAAGCTCGACGAGCCCTATGCAGGCGAAACGAACGTCGTGCATTACCTCGAGATGCTCCGCGACACGGTCGGATTTGATAACATCAAGGCGGCTGTGAAGAATCCCTTCACGGGCAAGAAGATCGCCGCATACTACGGCTGTCTCCTCCTTCGCCCCGGCAAGGTGATGCAGATGGATGATCCCGAGAATCCCACGATCCTCGAGGACTTCATCCGTGCGATCGGCGCAGAGCCCGTCGTTTACGCAATGCGTAACGAATGCTGCGGCGCGTACGTCACGATGGAGGATCCCTCAGTGCCGAAGAAGCGCTCCGAGGCGATCCTCGACAATGCAAAGGCAAACGGCGCCGAGATGGTGCTCACCGCTTGCCCGCTTTGCCTCTATAACCTGAGGAAGAACGGCGGGGAATCGCTTCCCGTTATGTACTTCACCGAGCTTCTCGCAGAAGCCCTCGGCGTGAAGTAAGAAAGGAGGACGGTATGCATAACAGTAAAGAAGCAGAGATCGAAGAGATCCTTCGTATGTCGGGCGTCAACGTCCGTAAGTGTATGCGTTGCGGCAAGTGTACCGCGACCTGCCCCTCCTACGATGATATGGAATATCATCCGCACGAGTTCGTTTATATGGTCGAAAACGGCGAGATCGAGGCGCTTATGAATTCGAATGCGATCTATAAATGCCTCGCGTGCTTTGCCTGCATCGAGCGTTGCCCGAGACAGGTCGAGCCCGCAAAGCTCGTTGAGGCCGTTCGCCTTATGGCGATCCGTAAGCAGGGAAATAACCACCTGCATCCTGAGGCAATTCCCGAAAAGCTCGACGAGGATATGCCCCAGCAGGCAATCGTTGCGGCGTTCCGCAAATACAGCAAGTAAGGAGGAAAAACCATGCAGAAGATTGGCGTATTTGTATGTCACTGCGGCACGAACATCGCGGGTACCGTCGACGTTGCGGCTGTCGCAAAGGCGCTCTCCTTTGAGCCCGGTGTGGTTCACTCCGTAGATTACACCTATATGTGCTCCGAGTCGGGTCAGAACCTGATCAAGGATGCGGTGAAGGAATACGGCCTCACCGGTATCGTGGTCTGCTCCTGCTCGCCCCGTATGCACGAAAACACCTTCCGTAAGGCGGCGGCGTCTGCAGGGATCAACCCCTATATGGTCGAGATCGCCAACATCCGTGAGCAGGTCTCGTGGATCCATAAGGATATGCAGTCCGCAACCGAAAAGGCGATCATCCTCGGTCGTGCGGCGATCGCAAAGGTACATCTGAACGCTCCTCTGACCGCTGGCGAGAGCCCCGTAACGAAGCGTGCGCTCGTCATCGGCGGCGGTATCGCGGGTATTCAGACCGCACTTGATATCGCAGATGCAGGATTTGAAGTAGACATCGTCGAAAAGACTCCTACGATCGGCGGTAAGATGGCACAGATCGATAAGACCTTCCCGACCCTCGACTGCGCGGCGTGCATCCTCACCCCGAAGATGGTCGAGGCGGCACAGCACGAAAAGATCAATATCTACGCGTACAGCGAGGTTGAGGCTGTCAAGGGCTTTGTCGGTAATTTCTCGGTTACGATCAAGAAGAAGGCAAGATACGTCCGCGAGGATCTTTGTACGGGATGCGGTCTCTGTACCGAAAAGTGCCCGCAGAAGAAGGTCCCGAACGAGTTCAACCTCGGTATGGACAACCGCCGTGCGGTCTACATCCCCTTCGCACAGGCAGTTCCGAAGATCGCAACGATCGATGCGGATTACTGCACGATGCTGAAGTCGGGCAAGTGCGGCGTCTGCTCGAAGGTCTGCACCGCAAATGCGATCGACTACACCCAGAAGGATTCCTTCATCGAGAAGCAGTACGGCGCGATCGTCGTCGCTACGGGCTTCAATCCCATCAAGCTTGATAAATTCAACGAATACGCATACAGCGAAAGCCCCGACGTCGTGACCTCGCTCGAATTCGAGCGTATCACCAACGCCGCAGGCCCGACCGCAGGTAAGCTCCTCCGTCCCTCCGACGGTAAGCACCCCCACACGATCGTGTTCGTGCAGTGCGTCGGCTCGCGTTGCGACGGCGCGGAGAAGGGCAAGTCCTACTGCTCGAAGATCTGCTGTATGTACACGGCAAAGCACGCAATGCTGACAAGGGAAAAGTATCCCGATACCGACGTCTACGTCTTCTACATCGACGTTCGTACGCCCGGTAAGAACTTCGACGAGTTCTACCGCCGCGCAGTCGAGCAGTACGGCGTGCATTACGTCAAGGGTATGGTCGGTAAGGTCGTTCCCGAGAACGGCGTTCTCAAGGTTCAGGCTTCCGATCTGATCGAGGGCAAGCAGCTTCATATCGACGCCGATATGGTCGTTCTTGCGGCTGCGATCGAGCCCGACGAGTCCGCTCGTCCCCTCGCGACGATGCTGACCGCAAGTATGGACACGAACGATTTCTTCACCGAAGCGCATCCGAAGCTCCGTCCCGTCGAAAGCCCCACCGCAGGTATCTTCCTCTCGGGCGCTTGCCAGGGACCGAAGGATATCCCCGAAACCGTCGCGCAGGCGGGTGCCGCCGCGTCGAAGGTCATCGGCCTCCTTGCAAAGGATAAGCTGACGTGCAACCCCTGCGTTGCACATTCGGACGAAATGATGTGTAACGGATGCTCCTCCTGCGAAAAGGTCTGCCCCTACGGCGCAATCACCTATTCCGACAAGGAATTCCGCGGTCCGAACCGCACGACCCTCATCCGCCGCGTGGCAACTGTCAACGAAGCGGTCTGCCAGGGCTGCGGTGCCTGCACGGTCGCTTGCCCCTCGGGTGCAATGGATCTGAAGGGCTTCACCAACAGTCAGATTATGGCGGAGGTTGACGCAATATGCAAGTAAATACTGAATTCAAACCGAAGATCGTCGCGTTCTGTTGCAATTGGTGCTCCTATGCGGGTGCTGACCTTGCGGGTACAAACCGACTGAATTATCCTGCGGACGTTAAGATCATCCGCGTTCCTTGCTCCTGCCGTGTAAACCCGATGTTCATCCTGCGTGCCTTCCAGAGAGGCGCGGACGGTGTCATCATCTGTGGCTGCCACCCCGGCGACTGCCACTACACCTCGGGCAACTATTTTGCAAGAAGAAGAATGACCCTTCTGTTCTCGATGCTTGATTTCCTCGGCATCGAGAAGGAGCGTACTCGCGTCGAGTGGGTCTCCGCCGCAGAGGGTGCGAAGTTTGCCGCAACTATGAACGAATTTGTCGAAACCGTGTACAAACTCGGTGAGAACAAGAAACTGGAGGACCTCAGATGCAAGAAATGATGAAAGCAAAAGCGATCGAACTTCTGCAGAACGGTACTGTCAGCCGCGTTGTCGGATGGACGGTCGGTGATTTCGTTTACGACATCACTCCTGCGGTATTCGAAACGGCTGAGGAGATCGAACGCGGATTCGTTTATAACGATTTCTGTGCCGCAAACCTTTCGAAGTATCTGATCCCGATTTCCCGTAAGGAAGGGAAGACCCTCGTTTTCCTGAAGCCCTGCGATACGTACAGTTTTCAGCAGCTTCTGAACGAGCATCGCATCGTCCGTGAGAACGTCTACGTCATCGGCGTCGAGTCCTACGGAAAGATCGATGCGTCGAAGCTCGAGGAAATGGGCATCACGGGTATTACCGGTGTTGAGACCGTTGGCGGAGACCTGAAGATCTCTACCGTGTACGGCGACAAGACCGTCAAGAAGTGGGACGTGATCGCAGATAAGTGCGCAAGCTGTAAGAGCCACAAGCACGTTGTTTACGACGAGCTTCTCGGTGAGGACGGCGACGTTGAGGACAGCGATCGCTTTGATGCAGTCGCAAAGCTCGAGGCGATGACGCCCGAGGAGCGCTACGCCTTCTGGCAGAACGAGCTGTCGCGTTGCATTCGCTGCAACGCCTGCCGTAACGTCTGCCCCGCCTGCACGTGTGAGACCTGTGTGTTCGATAACCCGAAGTCGGGCGTTGCGAACAAGGGCGCGGCAAACTCCTTTGAAGAAAATATGTTCCACATCATCCGCGCCTTCCACGTCGCGGGCAGATGTACCGACTGCGGCGAGTGCTCGCGCGTTTGCCCGCAGAATATCCCGCTCCACCTCCTTAACCGTAAGTTTATTAAGGACATCAATGAGCTTTACGGCGATTATCAGGCAGGTGCCGATGGCGAGACCCGCGCTCCGCTGAATACCTATAAGCTCGACGACTGCGAGCCCGGTATCGTTTACGAGAGAGGGGGTAACGCGTGATGAAAAAGATCTCTCTTGAAAATCTGAACGCGTTTTTCGCTTCTGTTGCCGAAAAGGGCGCACTTTATCTGCCCGTTGAAAACGAGGCAGGTCAGGCAGAGTACGCACAGTGGAGTGAGGGTGCGGTTTACAGCCGTAAGCTCAACACCGTGAAGAGTGCAAAGGAATTTTTCCTCCCGCAGGTCGAATCCCTTATGGAATTCAAGATGGAGGGAAAGAAGATCGAGGTCATCGATCATAGGCAGGAGGCTGAGGATTTCGTTGTGTTCGGCGTTCGCGCTTGCGACGCCCGCAGCTTTGAGGTTCTCGATAAGGTCTACCTTGCCGACCCCGTTGATACTTATTATGAAACGCGCCGCAGTCACGGTACGATCATCACCGTAGCCTGCACCGCTCCGACGCAGACCTGCTTCTGCGGTACGTTCGGGATCGACGCAACGAACCCCGGCGGGGACGTAGCGGCGTGGATCACCGACGACAGCCTCTATCTCGAGGCAAACACCGAAAAGGGAACCGCTCTTCTTGACTCGCTCAGCCTCATCGATGCGGACTGCACCTGTGCGGTCGAGGAGCAGAAGAACGCTACGAAGGAAATTCTCGCAAAGCTCCCGCTTGCGGACCTTACCACCGAAGCCTTCACGGGCGACCGTATGAAGGAATACTTTGATGATGCTCGCTGGGCAGAGCTTTCCGAGGCTTGCCTCGGCTGCGGCACCTGCACCTTCGTTTGCCCGACCTGCCAGTGCTACGACATCCGTGAGTTTGACACGGGTCACGGCGTACAGCGTCTCCGTTGCTGGGACAGCTGTATGTACTCCGATTTCACCAAGATGGCACACGGTAACTCCCGTAACTCCCAGCTCGAGCGCTTCCGTCAGAGATTTATGCATAAGCTGGTCTATCAGCCGATGAACAACGGCGGAACCTTCGGGTGCGTCGGTTGCGGACGTTGCCTCTCGAAGTGCCCGATCAATATGAATATCGTCAAAGTAATGAAAACGCTCGGAGGTGACAAGTAATGAATCAGGAAACTTTGATTCCGAAGGTCGGTCTGATCACCGACATAAAGCAGCAGACCCCCGACGTTAAGACCTTCCGCGTCGTTGCTCCCGAGGGCGGCAAGCTCTTCGAGCACGAGCCCGGTCAGTGTGCGATGCTCTCGCTTCCCGGTATCAGCGAGGCGATGATCTCGATCACGTCGTCGCCGACGAACAAGGAATATATGGAGTTCAGCATCAAGAAGTGCGGATGCCTGACCGATGCGCTCCACGCTCTTGAGCCCGGCGATTATATAACGGTTCGCGGCCCGTACGGCAATGCCTTCCCGGTCGAGACCGAGCTCAAGGGTCAGGGACTCGTATTCATCGCAGGCGGTATCGGTCTTGCACCGCTCCGCTCGGTGATCAATTACGTCCGCGATAACCGTGAGAATTACGGCGACGTGGACATCATCTACGGCTCCCGCTCGATGGATGACCTCGTTTATCTCGATGAGATCAGAAGCGAGTGGATGAACACTCCCGGTGTGAAGGTTCATCTTACGATCGACCGCGAGCAGGAGGGATGGGACGGCCACGTTGGCTTCGTTCCGAGCTTCGTCACTGAGGTAAATCCCGATGTTTCGAAGAAGATCCTCGTTTGCGGACCTCCGATTATGATCAAGTTCACGCTTGACGCGCTCGCAAAGCTCGGCTTTGAGAAGTCGCAGGTCTATACCACGATGGAGCTTCGTATGAAGTGCGGCATCGGTAAGTGCGGCAGATGCAACATCGGTAACAAGTACGTCTGCAAGGATGGTCCCGTGTTCCGCTTCGACCAGCTCGAGCAGCTTCCCGACGAATATTGATTATAAGGAGTAATCATCAAATGGAAAAAATGGTTAATGTATATCTCTTTGGCAAGAAGTATACCGTTCCTGCCAGCCTGACGATTATGGGCGCGATGGAGTATTCGGGCTATCAGCTGGTTCGCGGATGCGGATGCCGTTGCGGATTTTGCGGCGCGTGTGCGACGATCTACCGCATCAAGGGCGATAATGAGCTCAAGGTCTGCCTTGCTTGCCAGACGCAGGTCGAGGATAATATGTACGTTGCGACCCTGCCTTTCTTCCCGCTCGTAAAGCAGGTGTTCGATATCGAAAAGGTCAAGCCCACTGAGCAGGTTATGATGCAGCTCTATCCCGAGATCTATTCGTGCATCGGATGCAATGCCTGCACCAAGGCTTGCACGCAGTCCCTGAATGTTATGCAGTACATCGCATACGCACAGAGAGGCGAATACGAGAAGTGCGCGGAGGAGTCCTTCGACTGCGTTATGTGCGGCGTTTGCTCCTCGAGATGCCCCGCAGGCATCACCCATCCGCAGGTCGGTCTGCTTGCACGCCGTCTGACCGGTAAGTATCTCGCTCCCGCATCCGAGCATCTGAAGGCTCGCGTTGAGGAAATTATGAAGGGCGAGTACCGTGAAGTTATGGAGAACCTGATGCAGAAGCCTCTCGAGGAAATGCAGGAGCTCTACAACAATCGCGAGATCGAAAAGTAATAGGGAGGACACACAGAATGTATACGAAGGAAATGCTTGAATCCATCAAAAAGGTGGAAGCGACCCGTGCCTCCAGAATCGGCTTTGAGCCCAGACGTATGACCGCTGAGGAAAAGGACGCGCTTCTCCGCGAATTCCACCCCGACTATATCGAATCGCAGTTCGATACCCTGAAGATGGGCCCCAATAAGGGCGAAAAGGTGCCGCTCGAGCTCGCATCGATGCTGCAGGCACACAGCCGTCTCAAGGACACCGAGATCGACCTCGAGCACCCCGACTACGACGTTGACGTGCTCGTCATCGGCGGCGGCGGAGCAGGCTCCTCTGCGGCTATTATGGCACACGAGAACGGCGCAAACGTTATGATCGTAACGAAGCTCCGTCACGGTGATGCGAATACGATGATGGCAGAGGGCGGCATTCAGGCTGCCGATAAGCCGAACGACTCTCCCGCGATCCATTACGTTGACGCAATGGGCGGCGGTCACTTCAAGAACGTCCCCGAGCTTCTCTATAAGCTCGTTACCGAAGGCCCCGAATCGATCCGTTGGCTCAACGAGCTCGGCGTAATGTTCGATAAGGAAGCAGACGGCACGATGGTCACCACCCACGGCGGTGGTACCTCGAGAAAGAGAATGCACGCGGCAAAGGACTATTCGGGTGCCGAGATCATGCGCGTCCTCCGCGATGAGGTCCAGAACCGTCAGATCCCCGTCGTTGACTTCACCTCGGCGATCGAGATCATCAAGGACGAAAACGGTAAGGCGGCAGGCGCTGTCCTTATGAATATGGAAACGAAGGAGCTCCTCGTTGCAAAGGCAAAGACCGTCGTCATCGCGACGGGCGGTGCGGGCCGTATGCACTATCAGGGCTTCCCGACCTCCAACCACTACGGTGCGACCGCGGACGGCCTCGTTCTCGGCTACCGCGCAGGCGCATCGCTTCTGTACGCATACACCCTGCAGTATCACCCCACGGGTGTTGCATACCCCTCGCAGATCTTCGGCGCACTCGTTACCGAGAAGGTCCGTTCGATCGGTGCAATGCTGATCAACGCAGAGGGCGAGGCGTTTATGCACCCGCTTGAGACGCGTGACGTTTCCGCAGCCTCGATCATCCGTGAGTGCAAGGCACGCGGCAAGGGCGTACAGACCCCCGACGGCGGCTACGGCATCTGGCTTGACTCCCCGATGATCGAAATGATCCACGGCGAGGGCACGATCGAGAAGAGAATCCCCGCAATGATGCGTATGTACCTCAAGTATGGCATCGATATGCGTAAGCAGCCGATCCTCATCTACCCGACGCTCCACTACCAGAACGGCGGTATCAAGATCTCCGCAAACGGTATGTCCGACGTTGAAAACCTCTTCGTCGCAGGCGAGGCAGTCGGCGGTATCCACGGTGAGAACCGTCTGATGGGCAACTCGCTCCTCGATATCATCGTATTCGGCCGTAACGCAGGCGTCAACGCGGCGGCTGCTGCAAAGAATACGACGGTCGGCAAGCTGACCCTTGATCACGTTGCAGCGTTCGAGAAGGAGCTCGAGGCAGCAGGAATCGAGACCGATAAGGTTTCGCCGATGCTTCTCCCGACCTACACGCACGGCAACCCCAAGTACGAAGCAAAGTAATTTGATCTGTCGCCTTCCTCTATCCCATAAAAGGGGCAGAGGAAGGCTCCCCCATGTCCGAGGAGAGCGAGAAGGGAAGCGCCCGCTGCGCTTTTTCGGTCTCTTTCTCATGGGATATGGAATTCTATCAGTATCCTTTTGGAGGCGTCTTATGACTCTTTTTAACGTAGAGCTCTTCGAAGGCTTTTCGATGGGTCTCTCGATCAAAACGATTTCTTTTCTGATGTTCTCGATCCTTGCGATCGCGGCAGTCGGATATATCCTCGGCAGGATCACCATTAAGGGTGTCAGCCTCGGCACGGGCGGTGTATTCATCGTCGCGCTGATCTTCGGCGTATTCCTGTACGAGCCCCTTGCGAATCAGCTTGCGATAGGTCCGCTCACTTATGCGGGCAGCGCACTCAAGATCGTCGAAAACCTCGGTCTGATCCTGTTCGTCACCTCGGTCGGCTTCATCGCAGGTCCGAAGTTCTTCGGTAACCTCAAGAAGAACTTCAAGTCCTATATTATGATCGGTCTGATCATCATTCTTTCGGGTGCACTCGCCTGCGTCGGCTGTATTTATATCGATAAGCTGATCAATCCCGACCGCGATATGGCTGAAATCACGGCAATGCTCGTCGGTCTGCTCTCGGGCTCGCTGACCTCGACCCCCGCATTCTCTGCGGCAAAGGACACGGTAGACGCAAGCCTTGAAGGGCTCGTTTCGGTCGGTCACGGCATCGCATACCTCTTCGGTGTCATCGGCGTCGTTCTCTTCGTGCAGCTGATACCTAAGGTCTGCAAGGCAGATATGGATGCAGAGCGCGCGAAGATCACGTCGGTTGCAACCGCTGACGAAAAGAAGTACGCAGGTAAGCTTATCCATATGGACGAGTTCGGCTTTATGCCCTTCGCTCTCGCGGCTGTTATCGGCATCTTCGTCGGCTCCCTGAAGATCGGCAATTTCTCCCTCACCACGACGGGCGGATGCCTTCTTGCTTCGCTGCTCTTCGGTCACTTCTCGCGTATCGGTAAGATCTCGCTGATGCCGAGCCTCACCACCCTGAAGGTATTCCGTGAGCTCGGTCTGATGCTCTTCCTCATCGGCGCGGGTATCGCAGGCGGTGCGGAGTTCGTCGCAGAATTCGAAGCGATCTACTTCCTCTACGGTGTGATTATGACCATCATCCCGATGTTCATCGGCTTCTTCTTTGCAAAGGTCGTTCTGAAGCTTCCGATTCTCAATAACCTCGGCTCGATCACGGGCGGTATGACCTCGACTCCCGCACTCGGAACGCTCATTAACGTTTCGGGAACCGAGGACGTTGCATCCGCATATGCGGCAACCTACCCCTTCTCCCTCATCGCAGTCGTTGTAGCCTCGCAGGTTATCATCCTGCTTTGCTCGTAAAGCTTTGATCCACTTAGACCGATCGCCCACCGTTACGGTGCGGTGATCGGTCTTTTGATTGTTAAAAATTCGCAAAAGACGCGCCCTCTCTTGACAGAGCGGGGCTTGTACTGTATAATATATAGTATGAAAAAGAAGAGAGGTTGAGCTATGGCGAAAGATCAGAATAAAAAGCCCTGGAAAGCAGAGCTTCCCGAGGTGAGCGACTCCGAGGAGGCGCGTCTGCGCCGCAAATGGGAGCGCGAGCAGAAAATGAAAGAGACACAGAGAGAGCGGAGACTGCGCGAGCAGAAAAAGAAGCTCCGCGCACTGATGATCCTTGCAGTCACGGCGGCGGTTCTGATCGTTGTCCTCGCCGTTCTCACCGTCAACGTGATCGTTCCGTCGATCCGATACAGTCAGGCGGAGCGACTGCTCGAGGACGGCAAGTATGCCGAGGCGATCATTGCCTTCCGCAAGATAACAGGCTATAAGGACGCAGATGAACGCCTTCAGGAGGCGATCTATCTGCAGGCGGTGAAGCTTTCGGGCAAGGAGGACGTATCCTACGAGACGTCCGCGACCGCACCGTGGTTTTCGATTACCGAGAGCGGCGTTCTCGATTTTGACGAGGACAGATACAAGGGGGACTGGCATATAAAGATCCCCGACGTCTTTGACGGCGTTCTCGTTACCGAGCTGTCAGAGCAGATCTTTGCACATCGCACCGAGCTTTTGTCGGTCGAGATCAGCGACTGTGTGCTTCGGATCGACGACTACGCCTTTCTCGGCTGTAATGCGCTGAAGGAGGTCAAGCTTCCGACGCATCTGACTGCGCTTGGTGCGGGTGCCTTCGAGGTATGCGCTGCGCTTGAAAGCGTGACCTTCGGTGAAAAGCTCGAAACGATCGGTACGTCGGCGTTTGCAAAGTGTAAGAGGCTCACGGAGATCACACTTCCGAATAGCCTCAAAACGCTCGGCGGCCGTGCCTTCAACTCCTGTAAGGGACTTCGCACGGTCACGCTCGGCAGTGGACTTGAATCGCTTGGCGCGTATCCGTTCTCGTCCTGCGATGCGCTTGAGACACTGTATTTCCTCGGCACGGAGGCAGAATGGGCAGCCCTTGCCGCCGATGCCGATCGCCTCGGGATCGAAGGCGTAAGCATCGTTTTCCGCGGCTCGGAGGGATAAGACCGAATGAAGCATACGGTATACAGCCTTCCGTGTAAGCGTCCCGATGTGCACTTTCGTGCGGCGGTCGCGGCAGATCTGCACGGTGATGCCGGGACTACGGCGCTTCGCCTCCTCGACGGGATGAAGCCCGATATGATCCTCATACCGGGCGATTTGTCGGATTATTTCTGCACCCCCGAGGGGGAAATGACGCCTAAAGTGCGAAAGGGCTATCAGAACGGAATGGCGTTCCTGCGCTCTGCTGCGGGGATCGCGCCCGTGTACTATTCGCTCGGCAACCACGAGATGGGCGGTGTCCATTCGGGGCGTCCGTGGGCAAATAAGAATTTCCCCGATTATATGCCGCTTGATAAGGCGATCCGTGAGGAGATCCTTTCTACGGGTGTCGTGCTTCTCGACGATTCTTATGTGATGCACGGTGGGATCGTGATCGGAGGACTGACCTCGGGGCTGACGTATCGGGATATGATTCCAAACCTCGGATTTTTGTCGGAATTTTCACGTCTCGACGCATATAAGCTCCTCCTGTGCCACCATCCCGAGTATTACCCACGCTATCTTCGGGATACGCCCGTCGATCTTGCAGTATCGGGTCACGCACACGGTGGACAGTGGAGCTTTTTCGGGCAGGCGATCTTTGCACCGGGGCAGGGACTTTTCCCGCGTCTCGTGCGCGGGGTACACGACGGGCGTCTCGTGATCAGCCGCGGAATGACCAACAGCGCGTACGTACCGCGAATCGGTGTGCCGTGCGAGGTCGTCGAGCTACGGGTCGGATACACGGGGGACTCTGTGATACCCGACCGCGAATAGAATGAGCTTGCAGACGAGCGCGGCGGGGAAGGCGAGAAAATACCACATCACACTGTAGGGAAGACAGATCTGACCGAGCAGGTTGAAGGGTACCTCGGAGTAATCCCAGACGTCGAGCCGCAGCCATAAATTAAACACACAGCCGAACACGAATTCTACGGCTGTAATGAAAAGGGCGCTGAAAAGCGCCCTTTTGTATAGGGGCATACGGGAATAAGCGCACTCGATCAGAAGGATCCCCGAAAGGCAGATCGCACCGCAAAACCACATCGTGACGTGCGAATGCCCGCGCCAAAGGATCTCGAGTGCGTAATATGCGGAGCCTCCGACGAGGAAGGCAACGAAAAGGGCGAGAAGCCCGCGGCGGGGCTCTGTGACTGCTTTGGCGAGACCTTGCATAACGACTCCTTGATTTTTCTTTTAATCCCATTGTTTCCGAGGAGGACACGACTTATACGAGAACCCGAGAAGGGCTTTTTTTCCTTTTTTCGAAAAGAGCTGACGTGCGGTTTTTCAGGTCCGCTCTTGACAAATACTTTGGTGTTATGATATAATATTATATTCCGAAAAAACGCGCGAAGGGAGGAGAAGGATATGTCCGCACCAAGGGAAGAGCCGAAGGCAGAATTTGTGATCGAGACGCGGCGAAAAAACGACGCCGAAAGCAAGGAAAAGGACGATTTCTGGGAGATCGATATGCTGCTTCCGAAAAGAAAAGCTCCTCCGAGACGCGCCCCGGGAGCGCTTGATACGACTGAGGTCGTGCTCGAGCCGACCACGAGCGGCGTGACTGCCTCCGACGAGGGCACCGTTGCGGATTCACCGCTGAACCTGAATCCCGAGGAGGGAGAGGTTGTGGTGCGGCATTTCGTTTCGCCTGTGGCGGGAGGATTTTCGGACCTTGGCACCGTGGAGGCTGCGGAGCCGAGTATTTTTTACGAAAGTGACAGCGGGCTCGTCCACCGCGTCGCGGTCTATCCGTGGTCGAGTCGCTATCATTATTACAGAGATTTCTGCACGGATGCCGCGCGGTATCTGTCCTATGAGCCTGCGGAGGACGTCGGATATGACGCGCCCGTTCGGTTTTTCTCCTACGTTCCGCAGTATTCTCAGCTGTCGCGTGAGCAGCTTGATTATTATTTTTGGTGGCGGCGGGAATTCAGACGGGGCAGTACGCCGAAAACCGACGACAGCTACCTCTATCTCTACGTCTATGAGCTCCTCAATACGGCAGGATACGAAGTTCCCGTAGAGGATGGGCTTCGGATGCTGTACCGACTGTTTTTCACCTACGGTCGGGAGAATCCGCGTCTCTCGCGCCTGCTTTCCGAATGGATCATTGATTATTCGCTTCTCCATCGGCTCCCCGTGCCCGAGGACGTGCGAGGGACGTCGGACTTTCACCGCCTTTATGATGCGACACTGAAGGAGCTTTATATTTCATCAAAAGGGGATGGCGTTGACGGCTACGCGAGCTTGCTTTTGCGCTACGCCTCGGCGTACGACTACCGAAAGAGCCATTTTTATAAGGGAAAAAGCTGCGATTACTTCGATCGCTTTCTGCCGGGCGCTCTGTCTGCGGTGATCTCACAGTATTCGAGAGGGGATCATCTCTTCTCGAAGACGGGGATGCAGGACAGCCATATGGTGCGGAACGCCTTTGAGCAGGCGCTTTGCTCCTACCGCATCCGTTATCGCATCGAGGTCGATTACGCCTCCTTCTCGCGCTCTCACGAAATGCGCTATCTCGTGTCGGATATCCTGAAATACACCGAGAACCGCCTGCGCGCCTTTCTCGGCATCAAGTCTCGACTGACTGTTTACTCACTTCCGAACGAGGTGAAGAAATGCATTGACCGCTACTGTGACGAGGCATTTCCGCATAAGAGCGAGCTGAATGATACGCGTAAAAAAACGGAGATCCCGAGCTACGAAAGGCTCTACGACCTCCCGAAAACACCTCTCTCGGTCGCCCACGCCGCAGAGATTGAGAGAGAGTCGTGGGAGACGACCGAGCGGCTGACCGAGGCGTTTTCGGACGAAGAGGATAAGGCTGCGTTATCCGAACCGCCCACATCGGGCATAGAGCGCACGGAGGATTTCCTATATGAAATGACGACGCCATCCTCCCCCTTCGTAACGGAAGGTGAGGACACCAACGCCCCGAGAGAAGACCGTCTCGCGTCGGTTTTCGGCACGCTTTATCCCTTCGTTCTCGCCGCTTATCGCGCGGACTACCCGGCTGAACGGCGCTTTGCCGCAGAGCAAGGGAGGATCGCCGAGTTGATCGTTGACGAGATCAATGAGCTTGCCGCCGATGCGCTCGGAGATATTCTGCTCGAGGAATCGGACGGAGGATATACTGTGATCGAGGATTACCGATCGATTTTTGAATAAATGGAGGCTATTATGCAGACTGAGCTTCATATGAAAACCGAAACCGAGAAAGCCGCACATGAGGTGCCGAAGAGGATCCTGACGTCGCTTCTCGCCAGTGTTTCTGCGGGTGTCGTTCCGCGTGCGGGCGCGCCTTATATCGCGATCGGTCGAAGGGACGAGATCGCGGCGCTGCTGTCCGACCTTGAGACGGTTTCGGATGGCGGCGGCTCGATGCGTTTTCTGATCGGACGCTACGGAAGCGGTAAGAGCTTCCTTCTTCAGCTCGTCCGCGGCTATGCGCTTGAAAAGGGCTTCGTCACGGCAGATACCGACCTCACCCCCGAGCGCCGTCTGTACGGCACGGGCGGAAGCGGCGTTGCGACCTACCGTGAGCTGATGAAAAATATGGCTTCGAAGGCGTCTCCCGACGGCGGCGCACTTCCGAAAATGATCGCCCGTTGGGTCAGCGGACTTCAGGCAGCCCTCATCTCAGAGGGCGTCCTTCCCGACGCGCCCGATTTCTCGGCACGGCTCAGCGCAAGGATCTTCCTTGAATTACAGGAGATCGAAATGATGGTTGGCGGCTTCGATTTCGCGCGTGTGATCACGGGCTACTACGAGGCGTATCTCGAAGGAGACGAGGAAAAGAAGAGCGCCTGCCTCCGTTGGCTACGCGGAGAATTCTCGACCAAGACCGAGGCGCGGAGCGCCCTCGGCTTTTCGGTATCGACGATCATATCGGACGAAAACTGGTACGACTTTCTGAAGCTTTGGGCGGCGCTTGTCCGCACGCCTGCGATGGGCTATCGCGGACTCGTGGTGTTCATCGACGAATGTGTGAATCTTTATAAGATCAATCACCGCGTCAGCCGTGAAAATAACTACGAAAAGATCCTTTCAATGTTCAACGATACCCTCCAGGGACGCGCCCCGGGGCTTGCGCTCGTGCTCGGCGGAACGCCGCAGTTCCTTGAGGATACGCGCCGCGGGCTCTTCAGCTACGAGGCACTCAGGTCGCGTCTTTGCGACAGCCGCTTTGCACTTGAGGGCTTCAAGAACCTGATCGGTCCCGTGATCCGTCTGCGCCGCCTTTCGGACGACGAGCTTTTCGCGCTCATTCAGCGCGTTACGCGTCTATACGCACAGAACTACGCGTGGGAGCCGCGTATCACGGAGGCGGAAATGGTCGATTTTCTGAATATTTGCCTCTCGCGTGCGGGTGCGAACAGTATGATCACTCCGCGTGAAATGCTCCGCGACTATATGACGGTGCTGAACATCCTGATGCAGAATCCCACGGTAAGCTTTTACGATATCGTCGGAACGGCGGTGACGCTGAAAACGCCCGACGAGATAGAGAATGAGGAGGAGCGCTCGGAGAAGGCCGAGCAAGCTGCCGCGTCTCCGCGCGAGTCATCTGCAGGAGCCTCTGTGCTCGGTGCTACGGAGAAAGGAGGCGCATCGGGTGACAGACGGCGCTATACGCCCGATGACATTGACTTTTAATGACGCTTTATGAAAACCAAGCCGCGAGCGAGGCAGACCGCATATTCGAGCGGTTTCCCGATTATATCCGCGCATTCATTTACAGAAACGGCTGGGAATCCTTGCGCGGTGTGCAGATCGCAGCGGCGCGAACGCTCTTTCTTACGGATCACCACCTCCTCCTTACCTCCTCGACCGCGAGCGGTAAGACCGAGGCGGCATTCTTTCCGATCCTGACCCTCCTCTCGGAGGATCCGCCAAGCAGCGTCGGCGTGCTTTATATCGCACCGCTGAAAAGTCTGATCAACGATCAGTTTGACCGTATGCAGGAGCTTCTCGACGAAAGCGGCGTCCGCGTGACGCATTGGCACGGCGACGTGACGGCATCTCATAAGAAGAAGCTGCTTGACCGACCCGAGGGGATTTTGCAGATCACTCCCGAATCGCTCGAGTCGATGCTGATCAATCGCTATAACGATCTCCCGCGTCTCTTTGGAGACCTGCGCTTCGTCGTGATCGACGAGATCCACACCCTGACGGGGAGCGACAGAGGCAATCAGATCCTCTGCCTTTTGTCACGTCTCTCGCGCGCGATCGGACACGGCTTTCGAAGGATCGGTCTTTCAGCGACCCTCGGCAGCCCCTCCCTTGCGGCGCGGTGGCTTTCGGGCGAGGGGGATAAAAACACCCCTCCCGTTCCCGTTGACGTTCCGACCTTCCCCGAGGGGAAGATCCGTTGGCGGCTCGGAATGGAGCATTTCTATATTCAAAACGATAAGTCCGAGCAGGGAAGAGCGGCAAAGGACGACGTCCCCGAAAGCGCGGACGAAGCGGATCTTGCGGACAGCGGCACTCCTTCGGTGATCGACGCAGGATACGAATATATGTACGACTGCGTAAAGGACACGAAGTCGCTCGTGTTCTCAAATTCCCGTGAGGAGACCGAGTACCTCACCGCGACCTTCCGTCAGATCGCGCGAAATCGCGGAGACCGCGATATTTTCCTCATTCACCACGGAAATCTCTCCGCAGCGATCCGTGAGGAGGCGGAGGCGAAGATGAAGGATGAGGAATACGCCGCCGTGACCTGCGCCACCGTGACGATGGAGCTCGGGATCGACATCGGCAGACTTGAGCGCATCCTGCAGAACGGCTCGCCGAACAGCGTTTCGAGCTTCTTACAGAGACTCGGACGCTCGGGCAGACGCGGTCAGCCCCCCGAAATGATGATGGTCTTCCGCGAGGAGGATCCCCTCCCGAATACACCGCTTCCACAGCTCATTCCGTGGGAGCTTCTCCGTGCGATTGCGGTCGTTCAGCTTTATATCGAGGAGCGCTTCATCGAGCCCCCCAGAAGGAAGAAGCTGCCCTTCAGCCTGCTGTTTCATCAGACGCTTTCGGTGCTTTCCTCGTCGGGCGAGCTGACGCCAAGGCGCCTCGCAGAGCGTGTTCTCGCGCTCCCCGCGTTCTCTGAAATATCGAAGGAGGACTTCAAAACCCTGCTTCTCTCGATGCTGAATCTCGATTTCCTCGAAATGACCGAGGAAAAGAACCTCCTCATCGGGATGAAGGGCGAAAAGCTCCTGCGCTCCTTCCAGTTCTACGCCGTATTCAAGGATTCGGAGGACTATACCGTTCGCTGTGAATCCGAGGAGATCGGCACGATCACGACCCCACCGCCGATCGGCGACCGTTTCGCGCTTGCGGGACGGGTCTGGGAGGTCGAGGAGCTCGATATTCAGCGCCATCTCGTCTACGTAAAGAGCGTAGAGGGGAAGATGGAGGTCTCGTGGCCGGGAGACTACGGGGAGATCCATACGAGGATCCTCGAGCGGATGAAGCGTGTCCTTCAGGAGGATACCGTCTATCCGTATCTGAAGCCGAACGCACAGAGACGGCTTGACGCCGCGCGGACGGTCGCACGCAATACGGGAATGCTGAAGCGCTCGATCGTCCACCTCGGCGGATATTCGTGGTGCATCTTCCCGTGGCTTGGAACGACCTCCTTCCGCACCCTTCGGAAGTTCCTCGTGTCCGAATGCGCAAAGCCGCTTCGGATCTCGGGAATGGAATACGAGGGCTGTTGCTATATGACCTTCCGTATGGAGGGTGGAAACGATTACGAGCTTGCGTCTATGCTCGCGGATGCCGTAAAGCGGCGAGGGATCGATCCATTCGCGCTCGTTTCGGGAGGGGAGTTGCCCGTGTTCGAAAAATACGACGACTACGTTCCCGCGGAGCTTCTCCGTAAGGCGTACGCGACCGATAAGCTCCGTACGGATGAGGCGGAGCGCCGCATCCTTGAGATCGCCGAGGAATATTAAAGTCCTCTTTATTGCCGTAACGGCACGGATGAATTTTCAGACAAAACGAAAAAGGAAAGAGAGAAATCCTATGAATATTGCTGTATTGGATTACGTAACACTCGGAGCGGACCTTGACCTCGCGCATCTTTCCGAGATCGCAAAAGCGCGCGGCGGGGAATGCCGTGTCTACGAGACCTCGACCGATCAGGAGGTCAGGGAACGCATCCGCGACGTTCACGTGATCGTGATCAATAAAATCCACATTACGGAGGAGCTTCTCAGCTATGCGAATGCCCTTCGCCTCGTTTGTATCACCGCGACGGGGTACGATAACCTCGATATCGCGGCGTGCAGACGGCGCGGGATCGCAGTCTGCAACGTGACGGGGTACTCGACCGACAGCGTCGCTCAGCTGACTGCGGCAATGGCACTGTCGCTCTATAACTGCCTCCCTGCCTATAATGAGGCGGTGAGGAGTGGACGCTATACCGCGTCGGGCGTTGCAAACCTCCTCACCCCCGTCTTTCACGAGGTTGTGGGGAAGACCTGGGGCATCGTCGGACTCGGAAACATCGGAAAGCGCGTTTCGAAAATTGCAGAGGCACTCGGATGCCGCGTGATCGCGTATTCGCGGACACCCATAGAGGGATATACGAACGTTGATCTCGAAACGCTCTGCCGCGAGTCGGATATCATCTCCCTCCATACCCCCCTTACGGAGGGAACGAGAGGTCTGATCGGTGAAGGGGAGATCTCGTTGATGAAGAAGGGCGTTGTCCTCGTCAACGTCGCACGCGGTGCGGTTACGGACGAGAGGGCGGTTGCGGAAGCAGTGAAGTCGGGACATATTGCGGCACTCGGCGTGGACGTTTATTCGACCGAGCCCCTTCCCGAAAGCCATCCGTACTACGAGATCAGAAATCTTCCGAACGTATCCCTCACTCCGCACATCGCGTGGAGCGCCAAGGAAGCACGTGAAAGATGCCTCAGGGAGGTGGAAATGAATATTGATTCCTTCCTTTCGGGCGGTACGCGGAATCGCGTGGACCTCTGATGAAAAAAGAGCAGTGACGGATCCCCTGTGCGGGGTGCCGTCACTGCTTTTTCTTCTCGCATCAATCCGCCTTTACCGCGATCCCAAAGCTCTTTCCGTATTTTGAAAGATACGAGCCGTCGGGACAGATCAGCGTAAGTGATGCGGGACAGCCGTCAAACGCGCCGTATCCGACCGACGTGATCGAATCACCCGCTGTCACCGATCGGAGTGAATTGCAGCTTGCGAAAGCAAACCAATCGATGGATATGACCGTGTCGGGGAGAACGACCGAAACCACGTCCGTCCCCGAAAAGGCACCCTCCCCGATCCGAACGACGGGAGAGCCGCCGATCTCGCGGGGGACAGTCGGGCTTTTGTCATTCCCAACGTAGGAAAGGATCGTAACCCCACCGTCCTTGATCTCATATGTATAGCAGTCGACGGGATTCTCCTCGGATGCTGCAGGCGCGTCAGTCTCGGGCTTTATGGTCGAAAGAATGAAGTTTTCTGCCCGCAGCTCGCGGATCTCCTCCTGAAGCTCCTCGACGAGCGAAACGTAGTACAGAAGCACCTCGCGATCAGCGTCCGAGAGTGTGCCCGAGGACTCCTCGGATGCGGGCGGAGCGGTGTCCGTCGGATCTTCCTTCGAGGTGTCGGATGGATCCGTTCCGTCTAGCGGCGCCCCACTTGACGGCTGCGAGCAGGAGGGAAGCGCGAGAAGGAGCGCGAGGGCGACGGCGAGGAGAAGGAGCCCAAGGGACGGAAGCACCCCTTGAAGTGGGGAGCGATCGTTTCTCTGTTTGTTTTCGTTCATAAAATAACCTTGCCTTTCTTTTCATATTGCGTAGCACCGTAGGCGGTGCTCACAGACATCATAGCATAAAAGGATTTCAGATTTACGCACATTCTGTCACGCCAAAATTTTTTCATAAAAGCCGTACAGAATTTGAGGGCGGCACTTGACAACCGCAGGAGATTGTGCTATAATACGTGTGTTCGCCGTTTGGCGAACGAAGGAAATACGCCGGTGTGATGGAACTGGTAGACGTGACGGACTCAAAATCCGTTGGTGGCGACATCGTGTGGGTTCGAGTCCCACCACCGGCATAGAAAAAGGAGGGCATAGCCCTCCTTTTTCTATGCCGACTAACGTTTGGGACTCGAAGGCCGCGTGTCAGAAAACACCACAGTGTGGTGTTTTCCCGCGGCACCGCTCCGCCCGCAGGCGGGCGAGTCCCACCACCGAAGGGGATCTTTTTCGAGAGGGCACAGCCCTCCTTTTTCTATGCCGACTAACGTGTGGGACTCGAAGGGGAATTCGGCGAGCGCGCCCGGTGGGCGAACAAGCGAAGCCGAATGAGTGACAAAACAAGGAGTATCGCGAAGCGGGAGCGAGCGAGACGACTATGTTTTGGAGGGACGCGCCGCGGTACCACGGTGGCGCATGAAACCACAGTGTGGTGTTTTCCCGCGGCACCGCTCGCGACGTTTGCCGCTAAGGCAAACTCGCACAGATAGGGAGCGGCAACGCCGCGAGTCTTCGTAGCCGCCCGCAGGCGGGCGAGTCCCACCACCGAAGGGGATCTTTTTCGGGAGGGCACAGCCCTCCTTTTTCTATGCCGACCGCATTCTTCATTTACGGAAATGCAGATCCAATATCAATCAAATCTCCTGCATTTGTCACAATTTTTCGTCAAATGTGGAAAAAACGTTGAATGAGACAACAAACCAACTCCCATCGTTTGTGTAATTTCACAAAAATTATTGTGTCTTACTCAATTTTTGGCGAAGCACTTGAAAAAGCAATGAAAAAATGTTATAATTACTTAAAATATCTTATAATGCCGCAGTAGTATCCGCTGGGGAAAGGGGGGCTTATGCCGACAAAACTCAAATTCGTGTGGAACGTCGTTACGACGGTTTTCGTGGTGCTGATTGTCGTGTTCGCAGTTTTGCTCGTAGGCGTCAGAATTGTAGGCATTCAGCCATATACCGTCCTCTCGGGCTCGATGGAGCCGAACTATCACGTAGGCTCTCTCATCTACGTTTCGCGTAACGTGAACCCACTCGAGCTGAAGACGGGAGACCCCGTGACCTTTATGCTGAATGAAACTACCGTGGCAACGCATAGGATAATAGAAGTAATTCCCGATGAAAACGATCCTACCGTCGTGCGCTTCCGCACGAAGGGGGATGCGAACAAGGACCCCGACGGCGCGCTCGTTCATAGTGCGAACGTGATCGGCAAGCCCATCTTTACGATTCCGTATCTTGGGTACTTTGCCTCCTACGTTCAGCAACCGCCCGGACGTTACATTGCGCTTTCGGGATGTCTTCTGCTTCTCATAGCGGCGCTGTTGCCTGACTTGCTATGGAAGAAAACCGAAAAGGCAGCCGACGGAGAGGAAGGCGGTTCTGAAGCGAAAGCCGAGGAAACGACGAACGATCCGCCTGCATCGGAAGAGCCCGATGCAGAGGAGGGAACCGAAGAACCCAACGCGAAAGCGGAGGAGACGGAGGGTTGCTCCAAACAATCAAATGAGGAGCAATCTTAAAGCCCCCTCAAAAACGACTATTCAAAAGGAGAAAAAAGAAATGAAAAAGAAACTGTTGACAGTCGTCGGCTTGGTTCTGTGCGCAGTTCTGCTCGTCGCAGGATCCATTTTCGGCACCTTCGCGTACCTGACTTCGACACCGGACCCCGTAACAAACACCTTTACTGTTGGTAAAGTCGAGATTACCCTCGATGAGGCTAAGGTTACCGAATATGGCGTGGAAGTAGCAAATGCGGATCGTGTTAAAGAAAACGCCTACAAGCTCATCCCCGGTCATAAATACATCAAGGATCCTACCATTCACGTTGCGGCTGATAGCGAGGATTGCTGGGTGTTTGTTAAAATTGATAATGGCTTGGGTGCAGATGCTACTCTAAACATTGACTCCACTAAATGGGAACAGATTGGAACCACCAATGTGTATTACTACAATACGATTGCTAAAGCGGGAGAGAATTGTGTAGCATTTGATAAGTTTACCGTATCTGACAACGCTAATGTTTCCACTTACAAAGATGCCAAAATCGTCGTAACCGCCTACGCAATTCAGGCAGACGGCTTTGCTACGGCTGAAGCCGCATGGGCAGTAGCTCCGACTACTTGGACTAACCCCTAACCCCTAAAAAGGAGACCCTACAATGAAAAAGACCCTAATTACAATTCTTGCAACCGTTCTGGTCTGTGCTTGCATCGTCGGTGGTACGGTCGCGTGGCTGATTGATCAGACCGATTCGATCGAGAACACCTTTACTGTCGGTAACGTTGACATTGAACTGACGGAGACCACCGGAAATACGTACAAAATGATTCCCGGCTCCGAGATTGAGAAGAATCCTGAGGTTACCGTTGAGGAGGGCAGTGAGTCTTGCTGGTTGTTTGTGAAGATCGACGAGACGAACAATACATTCGGCACCGACAACAGTGAAAAGTATATTACATATACTCCAGCTGATGGTTGGACGATGTTGAAGGCAGGTATTTATTATCGTCAGGTATTGAGCACTGATACAACCAAATCTTTTAGTGTATTTGCTAATGATAAGGTTTCTGTAAACGAAAAAATCACCAAAGCGCAGGCTGACACGCTGGACGAGAGTAGTTACCCCAAATTGACACTCACCGCCTACGCAATTCAGTCTGCTAATACCGGTAATGTCACCGAGGCTTGGGAAAAGCTTGAAACCGCTATCACCACCACCCCCTAATCTCACGAGGTAACAAACTATGAAAAAGAGAATTTTGATTATTGCAATGTCCTTTATCGTTCTGGTAATGACCATTGCAGGCGCAACCACCGCGTACTTCACCGATACCGATAAGGCAACGAACGTGTTTACTGTTGGCAAGGTTGATATTACTCTTACCGAAGAATGTACCGATAGAAATGGCGTTTCGTTGGTTGCTACCACGGACACAAATGGCTATTCGGTATACACCTTTGGTAACCTTTATCCTGATCAGGAATATGGCAAGAAAGCAACCATTACCAATATTGGTACCGAGAATGCGTACGTTGGCGCAACGATTACCATTACTAGTGATTCCACCATCGGCACTCTTTTGAAGGACGAGGCTACCATTCGTGCGTTCCTGTCCGGACTTGTTAATGCTGGTGATGGTTATGCGATTTCCGGAATGGATAATATCGAGGCAACCGATAAGGTCATCACTTTGGTCATCACGAAGAACGATGCTTTGACCACGGCTGAGAATAGTAAAACTGCAGTTTTAATGGAAAAAGTTTGCGTTAATAAAGACTGGGACAACGCTGAAATGGCACAGCTTGGTAATTTTAACATTGTTATCAATGCCTACGCCGTTCAGACCGTCGGCTTCACCACTGCAGCAGCAGCACTCCACGCTGCATTTGGCTCTGTTTTCCCCTAACCCACCAACCCCTAAAAATCCCCCAGCCGAGGCGGCAGAGCCGCCTCGGTGAAGAAGAAAGACCGCGAAAGGAGGCCAAAGTATGGAAGAGAACAACGAACTTCGCCGTGATGACGGCGAGGTGCTTCAGAGTAGTCTCGACGCAAAAATGAAGAAAATGCGCGCGAAGAAAGCAAAGCAGATGTTCGCTTCGACGGTGGCGCTCATCATTACCACCGTTATTATCTTTGCCGCCCAAACGGTAGCGTTTTTCTCGGATGACGTCACCTCAGGTGCAAATCAGATCAGATCGGGTAACCTCGGCGTGAAGGTGGTCGAAGCCACGATCCCCGCGGGCGCTACGGATCCGATCCCCTATCCCGCAGAGCCGATCAGGATTATGCCGAGCGTTACGCAAAGCAAGATCGTGACCGTAGAGAGCACGGGTTCCCTCAGCGCGTGGGTTCGCGTGAAGGTCGAAAAGACCGTAACCTCGACTGTGAACGGTCAACAGCTCGCAGTCGATACGTCTCTCTTTTCGTGTGATTTCAATACGAAGGATTGGACGCAGAACGGCGAATATTGGTACTACAATAAGCCCCTTAAAGCAGGTGAGACCACGGCACCTCTCTTTCAGAACGTTACCTTTGCATCCGAAATGGACAACAGCTACGCAAGCAGCACGATCACCTTCTTCGTGATCGCCAATGCAGTTCAAAGCGAAGGGAACGGATCATCCGCGCTTGATGCCGCTTGGGGCATCGCCGGACATCCCTGACCCCCAAAAGCACGACCTGCGCCCACCTCGGGCGCAAGTCTGTAAGAGCCCTTCAATTCCATCTTGAAGGGTTGTTACAGGCTTTCTGTAAGCAATACCTACCACCGTGATTTTCGAAAGAAAGGACTCGAAAATGCCGAATAAATTTCAGTTTTTTAAGTGGTCGAACAAAAAAGCAGTGGCGTTTTTCGTCCTGATCATAGCGGTCACTATCCTGGTGATCGGTTCGACGATCGCATATGTTATCGCAAAAACAAATTCACTCGAAAACCGTTTTACTCCGCCGAATCTTGATGTTGATATTGGTCAGAGCAATACCATTGTGAATTCGGGTGACATTCCCGTATACGTCCGCGTTGCCCTCGTTTCGAATTGGGTAAATACGACCGACGGCTCGACGCTTTCCACTGCACCGAACGTCGTGTACGTCTTTGCGGACCCCGATCAATGGGCGCAGGGAAGTGATGGATTTTATTATTATAAGAAGCCGCTCGCAGCAGGTGCAAGCATTATGACCTTGGCGAGCGCGACCACGGGCGACACCATACCCGACGGCTGCAAGCTGCAGGTTCAGGTGCTTTCGTCCGCAATTCAGTCAACCCCCGCAGAGGCAGTAGCCGAGGCTTGGGGGGTCACGGTGAATGCCGACGGTACGCTTACCGTCAACTAAACGAGGAGGGAATGCCCAATGAAAAAACGAATACTCTCTTTTCTCCTCGCGGTCATTACAGTCTTTCACATTTTGCCGTGGAGCATTTTGCCTGTTATTGCGGAGAGCGGAGACACGTCAGCGATCGGTAAACAGGGAAGAATAAGCCTTGACGAGGGCGTGATGTTTTATATGTATAAGGAAATGGGAAGCAATGGCCCGGTCGGATACGGTACACGAATCGACTCTAAGACGCAGCTTCCCGAAACCTTTACGATTCTTGACTTTGCTTCTACCTCGGGCTTTGATTATTACAAAATCGGAACGAATGACGGCTCGTCGCACGCGATTCTCGACACCTATCGGTGGATTCGAACGGACTTCGTCGAGATCATCGAGGAGCCCGACGACGGTCTGATCCGCGGAAAGGTTGACCTTTTCTGTGACGAGGCAGAGGGTGGCACTGTAACGCTTGATCCGGGCGAAAAGGTCTATGTTATTACCGATCTGCACGATTCGATTGGTGAAAATATTACTTATCAGTGGCAAATGCAGCTCGAGGATGGTAGATGGGCAAATATTGCCGATTATTTTCTCCCTTATGCAACGATCTCTGAAGCACTCCTTGCAAATGAAAATACCTTGACAGGCAAATCCAATCTGCGTTGTATTATCACAGAAGAGGATAAGAAGTATGTTAGCGGCGCGCTTACCGTAATGACAGCTTCGGCAGAAGAGAATACGTTAGAGACCGCGACCGGTATTATTCCCGAAGCAGGCTCCTCGAATGGGGCTGAGGATGAGTTACTTCCGCTTTCGGATGAGGCATTCCAAATCATCATCAACTATGAGTTCAGAAATGAAACGCCTGCCAAGCACGTTCAGGTGGACGGCGAGATTGCAGCGCACACCTTTACGGTTACAATTCCTTCAGGCGGTCACTATTCCGGCGAGATTACGAGCCCTGCTGTGGTGGGATATAAGCCGTACGTAAAAACGACCGAGACGGATACCTCAGAAGGCGTGATCAAATACGGTAAGGATAGTGACGATAAAGATGTATACTATAAGCCTGCGCCGAGCATAAACTTCGTTGACGTTACGGAGAAAACCGTAATCACCGTTTACTATATTCCGCAGATGGTCAACTATGTTGTAAAATTCTACGAGCAGCATTTGCACGATGATGAATATACGCTTTCGGGTACGAAGATCGGAACAGGTTTGGCGGATTCAGCAGTTGGAGCAAATCACGCTGCCGTGAGAACCGGCTTTACTGCGCTTTATTACGATCCTGAGACGCGTATTGACGGAGATGGAACGACCGAGGTCGAGATCTACTATGATCGCAACTATTACCTTGTAGACTTTGATCTTGTGACGGACGAGGCATTTGGTGTAACGCCGTACTATGTCCGTTATAGTGCGCAGGTTGTTCTTCCGACGCCGACAAGACCGGGCTATACCTTTAACAATTGGTCGCTCAAAAAGGTTTATACCGTTCATGAAGACGAGGATGGAAATAAGGTTGAGACCGAGATTACCGATTCGAATGTAACCTCACTATACCAAAAGGGAACGGCAGGCACACTTCTCACGATTAAGCATTGTCTGGACTATACGGCAAATTGGAAAGCAGCAGCGACAACGTATACGCTGGTGTATTGGCTTGAAAATACAGATAGCACGAGTTCCGGCTATAAGAATAATTACGACGTATGGTATACGGTGCCGATTAGCGCACAGGTGGGAGCTCAAACGATTACAGGTGGCGACCATATTAAGACCTACGTTTCAGCTCAATATGGAGCAACTCCCAATGCGGTTTCTGACGTAGCGGAACTCTATCCTTATCTGACATATGTAGCAGATCTGACGGATAAGCACTCATTGACGGTCGCAGGCGATGGCTCTACCGCAATCAATATTTACTATTCCAGAAATTCCTATACGCTGAAGTTCTATTATGCGATGTCGAAGGGCGATCAGTGGTATGTTATCGGTGGAAGCTCGAACTATTTCGGATCGCTCGCGGACCCAAGTATTGCAGATGACGAAATTCGTTTGCTCGATCAATATCTGGAAAAAGCCAGTCCGATTTCTCAGGTTGGCGAGGTCAGTGAGCCTACCTTGAATGAGAAGGGTACAGCGCGAAACTATACGAAGGGAACGGAAACCTCTAAGTACAATTCTTCGTATCAGCATCACTATATTTCCTTTACGGCAAAATACGGTGCGGATATCACGAATTTGTGGCCCTGTGACGTTTTCAACTCGGTTGAAAATAAAAAGAAGAACACCTCGAATCCTTCAAACGGTTGGAAGGGTACGACGGCGTATGTGAGCGCGTGGAACGGCGAGTATTATGTGAAATATACGCAGGATAATAAGAATGGTAACCAAACAGTAAAGGGTAATTACACACAGCTTGACGAAAATCTTCTGTGGGCTTCCACGTATGGAACCTCTGATACGGTCGCATATGCGTGCTTCTGGGAGAACGGTGCAGAGGGCGTGAGTTGGAATGATCCGAATCTTTTCCGCTATAAGATCTGGTTACCGTTGCTTACTGGACAAAGCACGACGGGCTTGACTACAAAAGAGTATGGTGGAACGACGTACTATCTTGCCGAAAACTATGATACGTGTGATGACTCGGACGTTGGTTCGCAGACTCAGCCTGCACTCGTTGGATTTACGAAGAACGGCTCCTCCAGTACAATTTTGACGAAGGGTACGGACTATGACGGAGCGGTCTACAAAGAGGGCTACGAGGTCAATTATTATTATTCCCGTATCATCTATAATCTTTCTTACGATGATCATTACGGTAGCACGGTGTCCTTGCCCGTTCCCTACGGAACGTCTCTGAATTCCGATACGTATCGTGATGCAGACGGACCTGCTTATCCTGTTGCGTTCGAGAGTGGTGCATATGAATTCGACGGATGGTTTATCGATGAGGCTTGTCAGATCCCGTTCGATTTCAATACCACGATGCCCGCTAAGAATATTCAGCTTTTTGCGAAATGGGAGCATCTTACTTATTCTGCCTCGGTTTATCTCGACAAGGATAAAGCGGAAGTCGGAACGGATCCTCTATATAGCGCCGTAGTGGTTTTTGGTACGCTTTTGAACGAAAGCGAGCCGGACCATAAGAATACTGAGCATGGAGATTATATCTTTGCCGGCTGGTACTATATCGAAAACGAGGAAGAAAAGCGTTTTGACTTCAATACGATGCCGATCAAACGGGATATCGTGATCTATGCGAAGTGGACATCTCATATTCCCGTGCGCTATACAGTCAAGTACATTCTCGGCGACGAGACTGGAAATCCTGTCACGGATGAATTACACAATTTCATAGAGGTTGCAGAGAGTACAGAGGGGCTTTCTCTTGCAGGTAAGAGCAAACCCTTTGCCGCCAAAGTAGGCTTTGAGCTAAAAGAAGAATATCAGATTGGTTTTTTCCCGCTGGTTCGCTCGCATTCGATGCAAATGAGCATCAGTGCTGAGGATAACGTGTATTCCTTTATTTACTTGCAACCTCCGAAAACGCTCCGTCATACTGTCACGCACGAATTTTACAGCAAGGATTTTATTCCGATCCTCGGTACGAATCACCTCGAAGAGGTTTTTGTGCATCAGTTCTCACCGGAGCAGGCACAGACGATGAATGCCGATCTTACGGTCGACTTTCGTGAGGGTATTACGAAAGCGAATATTGTGATTGCCGCAAATGATCATCTAAAGCTACACGGAATGCCGCTCTTGACCTCCGAACAGGAGGAGAAGATCTGGGAAATCGTTGTTAGTCTCTCTCCCGACTATTTCAAGCAAACAATTACGTTGGAAACGGGAGAAAAAGCCGACAACAATATCGTTTTCAATTGGCAGAGCAGAGAATCTGTCGGCCTTTATCAGGTCATTCACTATTTCCAAACCTTGGACGGAAAGGCATACATCGCCGAGTACACGCAGGAATTTGCGGGGAACTACGACACCGAGGTCACCGCTACTCCGATGGAGAGATACGGTTTTGATAAGGTGTTCCTTGACGGACTTTCCAAGGAGTCCGGAAAGATCGAGAAGGTAACGGATGCGAATGGGAATGGTAAGATCGATGAGAACGAAGGCGGTCTCGTTCTGAATGTATACTACGACCGTATCAAATATGATTATACCGTACACTATTATCAAGTCGGTACGACCACTAAGTTGGCAGAGAACGCAACCGTTACGGGTGTTCCGTTTGGAACCGTTATTACGATCGGTACGGGCGATGCTGAGCTGAACAAGCAGATCGACGGCTACACACTGCAAAACGGCGGAGTCACGCATGAGATTGCGGGGAATGGACAGGGAGTTATCTGCTATTATGAGGGACTTGACGTTGATTATAGATATCAGGAAATGATCAATGGTCGCGGAATTCTTACGTCTTACAGCGAGACTGTCAAGATTGGTGAAAGCGCTCCAATAGGTGCAGTTCCGACCGCTAATAGCGGCTATCGCTTTGCGGGCTGGTATTACAAGGATGCGAATGGGGACTATCAGGCGGTAACTAACGCGCAGGCAACCGTTGACGCATCTACGGGAATGATTTCTCCTGTTTCTCCCACTGCGGAATATGCAGACACGACGATTGTTTTTTATGCCAAATTCCTTCCGACTACGCTCTTGATCGAGAACAAAAACGCATCCGCGAATGAGGCATACGTTTATACCATCAAGGGTGTCGCGGGAACCGAAACGGAGAATATCGACCTTGACTTCGTGATCGTCGGTAACGGCTCGATCACCCTGGCGGAGATTCCCTCGGGTAACTACACAGTAACGCTCAACGACAACTGGTCGTGGAGATACAACGGTACGATTTCTCAGAATGTGGACTTCAGCGACAACATCACGGTGGAATTCGATTATTCCAATCAAACGATGACCGACCAATGGCTCTCCGCTGATGCGAATGGTGTTTACACCGGCGGAAGCAATTAAGAAGCTGACTTCTTACAAAAAAGCGGTTACTCTTTACCGAGGAAAACGGTATTGAGTAACCGCTCACTTTTTTCTTTGAATTTAAGTGAACGGTGCGGCGAGTGGTTGACTTTCTCCCCGCGATATGCTATAATGATTCCAGTGAAGAGAGCGGAGGGAACCGTCTATGGCAAGCTACAAGCAGATGTGTATGGAATATATGCGCAGGGAGAAGATCCGTTACGAGGATGTCAGGGAGTTCGTTCTGAAGATCACCTACACAGGTGCGAATTTCAGTACGATCCCGATCTATATTTATTTTGACGAGGACGGCGACGCGAACATTGCGGTGAAGAGCTGGAATGTCGCGAATTTCGCAGGGCAAAGAGATGCCGCGGTCATTTTGTGCAACGAGCTGAACGAGAAATACCGTTGGGTGAAGTTTTACGTTGACGAGGACGCCGACGTGGTTGCAGAGCTTGACGCGATGATCCCCGAGCAGAACTGCGGTCCGGTCTGTATGAACGTCGTGCGCCGCGTGACCTCGGTTGTGGATGATGCCTATCCCTTCTTTATGCGTGAGCTGTGGGGCTCGTGAAAGATCGTACATTTTGTTCCTTTGGTTATAACACAATACGGCTCAAATAAAGCCGACCTGATTTCCACCTTGACGTGGTTATGGGTCGGCTTTTTCTTTTTTGCGCTTGGATGATCCTCGGTGATTTGGTAAAATAATAATACCGAAGATCTAACTGAAGGAGAGCGTTTTATGAAGAAACGGATTTTGGAAGCAACGAAATTACAGGCATTTGAGGCACATCTGAGAGAGGAGGAGCGGAGCGAGGCAACGGTCGGGAAATATCTGCACGACGTTCGGTGCTTTGCCGCTTTTATTGGAAAGGAAGAGATCGGAAAGAAACGTATCCTCGAATATAAGGCACATCTGCTCGAGTGCTACGCCGTATCGAGCGCCAATTCGATGCTCGCGGCGCTGAACAGCTTTCTGCGGTTCTGCGGCTGGCAGGATCTTTGCGTGAAGCGCTTCAAAATGCAGCGGCAGACCTATTGCACCGAGGAAAAGGAGCTGACCCGTGCGGAATATATCCGACTGCTTGAGGCGGCAAGGCATAAGGGCAACGAGCGCCTGGATCTCATCATTCAAACGATCTGCGGCAGCGGCATCCGTGTGAGCGAGCTGCAATATATCACGGTCGAGGCACTGAAAAAGGGCGAAGCAGTCGTAAGCTGCAAGGGCAAGAACCGCCGCATTTTCATCGTTCCCAAGCTGAAGAAGAAATTGCTCCGCTACGTCAAGGAGCAAGGTCTCAGATCGGGAGCGGTGTTCGTCACAAGGGGCGGAAGACCGATCAGCCGACACAATATCTGGAGGGAAATGAAGGCGCTGTGCAAAAATGCGAACGTGCCGCCGAGTAAGGTCTTTCCGCACAACCTCAGGCATTTGTTCGCAAGAACCTTTTACTCGATCGAAAAGGACATTGCGAGGCTCGCAGACATCCTCGGACACGCAAGCATCAATACGACCCGCATCTATATCGTATCGACGGGCGCAGAGCATAAGCGCAAAATGGAGCATATGCGGCTCATTCTATAAAAAAAGACCCCGATGCAGACGCACCGAGACCGAGAGCAACATAACGGGAGTTATGTGATATCAGTTATAAGAGATTTTGCTGATACTGAAGTAAGTTTACCATAAAATCTCCGGAAAGTCAAGCCCTTTCATAAAATTTGTTGTTTCCTACATAAAAATTTGCGTAACGAAAACGCCTTTCGTAGAGTTTTTTCCAGAATTCAGCTCGAAAGGCTTTTCGTTGCGTTCTTTTTTGCCCACCTCGGCGCAGTATTTCGTTTTGTCCTCGACTTTTTATCACATAACTCCCGTTATGTA
>JAFVXC010000003.1 GCA_017501345.1 Clostridia bacterium | reverse complement strand
AGCCGCAGGAGAATGCACCTTCGGTGATGATATACGCCTATGGCGATGATATACCAAGCCTGCGGCTTGGATAAAAAAATCCGAAAGCAAATGCTTTCGGATTTTTTGGCGGAGAGAGAGGGATTCGAACCCTCGTTGGGGTATTAGCCCAAACACGATTTCCAGTCGTGCGCCTTAGACCAGCTCAGCCATCTCTCCATAGCCGCTTTGCTCGCGACTTGTGTATTATATCACAAAGCGGCGGGCTTGTCAAGGGCTTTCCAAAATTTTTTCGGACAAATTTGCCGCTTTTGCTTGATCTCTTCTGTTTCACGGTAAAAATTCGGGGAGAATGGGGGGATTTTGGATTTGTTTTGTAAAAAGGTCTTGACTACTATCTGAAATTGTTGTAAAATGGAATCGGATACGCTATGCATTTTCGGCGGCGCATTACAATCACCTGACTTACAAAGGAGTATATCTGTTATGAAAAAGAGCGTTTATATCAAAAGGATCGCGACTGTTTGTCTGATCCTGCTTCTTGCGCTTTCTATGCTTACCTTGTCGGGCTGCGGTATGATCCTCGACTGGTGCGAGGACGTGCTTGACGCTGCGGGCAAGGGAAACGGTGGCTCGGGCGGTGGCAGCAACAGAGATCATTCTGATATGATAAACAGCATCGGCGGTGTGTCCGATACCTACAAGGGTACTGTTTCGGCGGGCTCATATTCCTCTATGGAGGTGGCTGCGGAGGCGTACGTCACGGAGCAGCTGTTCGGTTCGTCCTCGTCTGCAACGATCAATGAGATCGTATCTCTCGGTGCGCTTTCGAGTAATGAGGCCGCGGAGCTTGGGATCCCCAAGGAATACGTGATTGACGCGCAGGCAGTTGAGAGGGTCGAGGTCACGTACACCGAGGCGGTTTCCTCGGATTCGGCTTACGTGACCCCCGGGGTGAGCAAGATCGACACCCTGAACACGACGAAGAAGATCGAGGTCTACGTCATCAAGTATGAATACGACTGGAAATATTTCTCCCCCTGCCCGACCTCGGGTGACAAGATCTCCCTTGATTACTACAATTCGGTATTCGGCTCGGACCTGTACGAGAACTGTACGATGGAGACTACGATCAAGGTCAAGGTAGAGGTGGACGGCGCCTCACTCAGCGATTACCTCGGCGACAATAACATTGAGGTGACGATGACGCAGCTGATCAAGCACGCGGACAACAAGGTCTATCTCGAGCAGTCGGTCGAAACGAACGGAGCGGGGATGGAGCAGCGCGAGGTCATCTATGCGTATCTGGAGGAGATCAACGGCAGAGTGCAGTGCTACGTTAAGATCAACGAGAGCGGCGAGTGGTACGACACCTATCTGTCGACGATCGGATTTGATTCGATCGAGGAGCTGACGCCCTTCTACGATCAGTACCTTGATCACACCTACTTCACGAAGGCAGATTACGGCTTCACGCTCTCAAGAGACAGCGCGAGATATTATCTGACCGAGGCTCTTGAGGGAATGGACGGCATTGCGGATATGATCAACATTGACGGAATGGGCATTGATATGTATGCCGATTACTACGTCAAGGAGGGTGTTCTGACCGGAATGGATATGAATGCGAATCTTTCGATGGAGGTCACGGAGGGCGGCGAGACCGTTTCGATGACCGAGATCATCTCGAGCAAGACGGTTTGCAAGGATTACGGCTCGACGGTCGTAACGAAGCCCTTTGCCGAGTGATCGGGAAAGATCCGATAAAAGGGGCTGTCTCACTAAGGTGAGACAGTCCCTTCTTTTTATATTCGTCAGCCCTTGACAAACTGCTCGAAATGTGCTATCATATTCAGAGATTTGCGAATAATTCTCAAATTCGGATCAGAATTTGAGAAGAGGATAGAGGAAAAGACAATGAAAACCTATGAAACCGAGCAGAGAAAGCTGCTCGTAGCGCTGTTCCGTGCCGATCCCGACCGCGTTTACACGGCGGAGGAGGTTGCCGAGATCCTCAGAGGGGACAGTGAGGACGACAAGCACTGCAGTGTCAGCACGGTCTACCGTCTGATCTCGCGGCTGTGCGACGAGGGCGTTCTCCACAAGCACGCGCGCGACGGCAGTCGGAAGTTTTATTATCAATACGTAAAGAGCTGTGAATGCGAGGCGCATCTGCATCTGCAGTGCGAGGGATGCGGCAGGATCATTCATATGGACGACTCGACGAGCGAGCGGATGCTCCTCGAGGTGCTTGAGCGGAGCGGCTTTCGGGTCGATGCCGCGCGGGCGCTTGTTCCCGGTCTTTGCAGCGGATGTGTGGACGCAAGGAACGGAGGGGACCGATGAGGCGCGCGGGGGGATTTTCTTGCGTTGTGGCGCTTATTTTGTGCGTTCTTCTCTTTACGCTCTCTCTTTCGTCGTGTACGGGGGGGGCTACGGGGGAGGAGGACCCTGAGATCGTCTGCACGATCTATCCGATCTACGATCTTGTGCGGTGCGTTCTCGGCGACCGTATAGCGGAGCATCCCGTCGGCGTTTTATCGGACAACGGTAATGATCCGCACAACCTTCAGCCGTCGGTCAGGGATATTGCGGCGGTCAAGGATGCGTCGCTCTTTCTCTACGTCGGCGGCGCGTCGGATGCGTGGGCGGAGGAGCTTCTCTCGCCCGATGCCGTGTCGGTGGCTCTCCTTGACGTCTGTGACGTTTGCGAGAGCGATCACGGGCACGGAGACGAGGGTGAGGACGGTCACGGACACGACCACCACGACCACGGGGAATACGACGAGCATTTCTGGCTCTCGCTGACGAACGCGATGCAGGCGGTCGAGGAGATCTGCCGCGTGCTTTCGGAGGTCTATGCGGACGACGCCGAGACGGTAGCCGACCTTCGCGCGAATGCGGACGCATACCTCGCGTCCCTTGCGGCGCTTGACGCGCGGTACAGAGAGGCGGTGGAGAGTGCCGCGCTTGATACGGTCCTTGTCGCGGACCGCTTTCCCTTTCTTTATCTGATGAGGGACTACGGTCTCACCTATCACGCGGCATTCCCCGGCTGCTCTACCGAGTGTGATGCGAGCTTTGATACGGTCGCCCGTCTTTCCGAGACCCTGAAGGGCACGGAGATCCCTGCGGTCATCATAACCGAGACGGGGGATCGGGCGCTTGCCGAGACGGTCATTCGCGCGTCGGGGCGGGAAAACGTAGAGATCCTCGTTCTGCATTCCTGCCAAAGCGTGACGAAAAAAGACCGCGAGCGGGGCGTCACCTATCTCTCAATTATGGAAAACAATCTGTCGGTGCTTACGCGCGCGCTTACGCCGTAAGACTGACGAAGGACGGAATAATACTATGCCACAGATTATTTGTAACGATATTACGCTCGCGTATGACGGAAAGCCGATCCTCGAGCACCTTTCGTTCACGGTCGATGCGGGGGAATGCCTATGCATCGTCGGTGCGAACGGAACGGGAAAAAGCACGCTCTGCCGTGCGCTTCTCGGGCTCGTTCCCCCTGCATCGGGGGCGATCGAGTTCGGGGAGGGGCTTTCGATACGCGACGTCGGATACCTTCCTCAGCAGACCGCCGTTCAGCGCGACTTTCCCGCATCGGTTTTTGAGATCGTGCTGACGGGGCTTCTTGTCCGCCGCGGGATCCGTCCCTTTTACACAGCGAGGGAGAAGATGGAGGCGCGTCTTGTGATGCGCGAGCTTGGGATCGAGGAGCTCAAAGATAAAAGCTACCGCATCCTGTCGGGCGGTCAGCAGCAGCGCGTTCTGCTTGCGCGTGCGCTTCTTGCGGCGCGGCGGATGATCCTGCTTGACGAGCCGACGGCGAGCCTTGACCCAACGGCAACGCAGGATTTTTATGCGCTCATCCACCGTCTCCGCATAGAGAAGGGCATCACCGTTCTGATGGTGACGCACGATCTCTCGGCAGTCAGGACGGAGAGCGATCGCGTTCTGCATCTCGGAAAAAATCCCCCCTTCTTTGGCACGATCCGCGAATACGAGGCGAGTGAGGCGGGGCGGGAATATCTATCGATGGGTGAGAACGGCTCGGATGATGCTACACCCTCGAGTGACGGACAAGCGAGCAAGGGCGAGAATGCCCGATATTTGGATAGCGGCACTGCCGCCGAGGGGGAATGGGTATGATCGATCTGCTTTTTGAGGCTTTGTCCTATCCCTTCGTGCGCTATGCGCTCGTCGTCGGCGTTCTGATCGCCCTCTCCGCAGGGCTTCTCGGCGTTCCGCTCGTTCTGAGGCGGTATTCCTTCATCGGGGACGGGCTCTCACACGTTGCGTTCGGTGCGGTTGCGGTCGCGACCCTTCTGCGTGTGACGTCTCCCTTCGTCGTTGTGCTGCCCGTTACGGTGATCGCGGCGGTCTTTCTCCTTTTGCTCGGTGAGAACACGAAGCTGAAGGGGGATTCGGCGATCGCACTCATCTCGGTATCGTCGCTTGCCGGCGGATATCTTCTGCTTCATTTCTCGGAGTCGGGTGGAAATCTTTCGGGGGACGTTTGCTCGTCACTCTTCGGCTCGACCTCGCTTCTTACCCTGTCGCGGGGGGACGTTTTCCTCTCGGTCGGCATCTCGGTCGCCGTGCTCGCGGTCTTTCTGATTTTTTATCATAAGCTCTTTGCCTGCACCTTTGACGAGACCTTTGCGCGTGCCGTCGGTATGCGCGCGCGGCTTTACCGCGTACTGCTCGCGGTCCTTGCGGCGGTCGTGATCTCGACGGCGATGGAGCTTGTCGGATCGCTTCTCGTGTCTGCTCTGATCGTTTTTCCCGCGCTCTCCGCGATGCGGCTCTTCCATACCTTCCGCGGTGTGACGGTGGCGTCTGCCGTGATCGCCGTGCTCGGCGCACTCGTCGGACTCCTTGTGTCGATCCTTCTGGGGACGCCTGCGGGTGCGACGGTCGTTGTGCTCGATCTCGCGGTCTATCTGATTTTTACGCTTTTCGATCTCGTACGGAGAAGGGTGCGATGAAGGAGATAAAAAAGGGGCTTGTCTCACCTTGGTGAGACAAGCCCTCTTTTCGTTATGCCGAATAGTTGCAGGTCAGGCGGATCTTTTCGAGGAGCTCATTGTGCGCGTAGACATTGATCTCGGTCCAGTCGGCGGCGGAGCCCGTGTAGTAGACGGTACGGAGGTATTTGACGCCCGAGAAGGCGCCGCTTTCGATCACTGCGACGTCCTTTGAGATCGTGCAGGACGTTTTGCCGCGCATCGGCGGACAGCAGATGATCCTTGAGCCGTCCTTCGAATACAGGATGCCGTCTATCGTCCCGAAGGCGGTGTTACTCGATGAGACCGAAATCTCGATCATCGAGGAGCATCCGAGGAAGGCGTACTCTCCGATCGAGCGGATTGTGGAGGGGAGGGAAATGCGGACGATCGAGGTCTCGTTGTAGAAGGCGTAGCCTGCGATCGCGGTGACGATGTCGCCGCTCGGGCTGAGCGTCGGGATCTCGATCTCGGTCTTTTTGTAGGTGCCGAGCCCCGTCAGGGTGCAGGTGCCGTCGCCGTTCGACGAAAAGGCAAGCTCGTAGACGGGCTCGGTCTCCTCCTCGGTGGTTTCCTCCTCGGTGGTTTCTGCGGTCGTTTCGTCGGGTTTTTCGGTTGCTTGCGGTGTGGTGATCTCGTCTGCCGAGAGGTCGGCCGGGTTTTTCTGTGCGGTGCTCTCCGAGGCAGTGCTGTCGCTCTCTCCTGCGTTTGCCGCTTTCGACGCACCCGAGAAGGCGATCACAATGACGGTGACGGTGAGCGCCGCTGCCGCGATCAAGGAGACCGAGAGTGCCTTCATCCCCTTGCCTTTGAAAAGTTTCATATTGTTTGAACCTCCTATGGTATGTGGATTGTGGTAAAATTATACCATAAAAGGTAAAAACTGTCAAGAAGAATCGTTCGACGGAGGTCGACGGGAAGGGAAATCGAGCGCCCGATTTCGATCGGAAGGCGGTGCGTGTGACGGATTTTACGCGTCTGCCTCGTACGCACGGCGGTATGCGCTTGGCGAAAGCTTCATTTCCTTATGGAAGAACGTGCTGAAATATTTGACGTCCGAAAAGCCGCTTTCGAGTGCGACCTCGACGACGGGGAGATCGGTCGTGCGGAGCAAAAGGCAGGCGTGGTCGAGCCGCTTCTCGACGATCGCACGGTGGGGGGAGATCCCGAACGCCGCCTTATAAAGCCGTCTGAAATACTCCTCGCTGACCGAGCAGTGGGCGGCGATCTCGCGAACGCTGATCCCCGGCTCTCTGTAATGGAGGGAAAGATATTCCACGCCCCGACCGATGAGCACCTCTGCCCGTCTCGGAAGCGACTGCCGATGCGCGCCCGCGAGTCCCGCGAGAAAGTGATGGAGCATCGCCGCGGCGCGGTGCTCGTATCCCTCCGCCTTCTCCTCCCAGATCGAGAGGATCGCACAAAGCTGCTCACGCGCCGAGGCGGAATCCGGACAGACGAGCACCGCGGGCTCGGTCCCTCCGCCATAGACCTCGAGGTGAAGAATGACGAGGCGCTCCTCGGTCGACCGCCGCGAAAAGGCAACGCCCGCAGGAATGTAAAGGACCGTCCCACTCCCCGCAATAAGCTCTCGCCCGCCGACCGTAAAGACCGAGTCTCCGACCTCTCTGTATGCGAGCGCCGCCCACGGGCGTGCCTCGAAGCTCCCTTCGCTCGCCCTCCGTTCCGACGAAAGAACGTCGATGATCCGAAACGCAGTATAAGTCCCGTGCAGCATCCCCGAAAATCCCCCTTTTTCGTGTTTTTTTCATTATAGCACGATCTGTTCCGAAAATCAAACCTTTTATGTGAAAATTTCGGTTGTGCGGAAATTTTTTTCTTGCTATAATGGAGCTGTCATCAAAAAAACGCAAACCGTAAGGAGGATCTTCTATGAAAGAAGAGGTTTATAAGGGCTACGCCGATCTCCTCAGAGATTGGGTGGTATTCTCCCAAAAGCATCTTTACCGCTGTCCCGAAAACGAGAATCTGATCGTTTACGGTGCGGGCGAGCACGGTCATTGGGGCGTCCACACCCAGCAGAAGGCCTTCTCGGCGTTCGCCGTTGCGGCAACCCTTCCTGAAATCGATTTTTCGGGCACTCCGATCACGAAGGAGCGGGTTCTCTCACAGGCACTCGGAATGCTCCGCTACACCCTCAGAACGCATAAGTCGGGCGACTGCCTCTGCACCGACGGTCAGCAGTGGGGCTATAACTGGATCTACGCCCTCGGCATCGAGCGGATGTTCCACGCGATCGAGGCACTTGACGCCTATCTCACCGGGGAGGACCGCGCCCTCGTCCGCACCGTCCTCATCGCGGAAAGTGAGTTCATCCTGAACGAGTACGAGATCACGGCGGGGCTCGTTGAAAACAATAAGCCCGAATCCAACATCTGGAACGGCGCGATCCTCTACCGCACGGCATACCTCTATCCCGACCTCGTCGACGTTGAAAAATACAAGGAAAAGGCGCGTATCTTCTTCGCGAACGGTATGTCGATCGAGTCGGACGAGTTCTCCGACGACGTCGTAAGCGGCGTTCGCATCCGCGACGTATTCGTCGGCGCGAATATGTTCGATTCCCGCGCCTGCAATCACCACCGCTATATGAACGTCGGGTATATGAATATCTGCATCTCGAACATTGCGATGCTCCACTTCTTCTTCAAGGGGCAGGGCGTTCCGTGTGAGGATATGGTCTACCGCCACCTGCGTGAGCAGTGGGAGCTCGTCCGCACGATGACGTTTGAGGACGGCAGACTCCTGCGCATCGGCGGCGACTCGCGCATCCGCTACTCCTACTGTCAGGACTACGCGCTTCCCGCGTGGTGCCTTGCTGAAGATTACCTTGACGAGGACTGCTCGAATCTGTTCGAGGGCTGGCTGAAGACGCTCGAGACCGAGACCGCGGTGAACGGCGACGGCTCCTTCCTCTCGAACCGCTGCGGCGGCTTCGAGCACCTCTCTCCCGTTTACTATACGCGCCTTGAATCCGACCGCGCAAACACGATCTCGATGATGCTCTATTGGTATAAGCGCTTTTCCGTGAAGGGCGAAAAGCAGCCGAAGCTCCTCTCCTCGTGGTCGGACGAATACCACGGTGCGGGCTTTTCGTCAAGCGGAAACCGCTTCGCAAGCTTCGTCTGGAGATCGGCAGAGCGTCCGCAGGGACTTCTTGTTCCGAAGGATGACAGCTCGCTTGCCGAATGGCGCTATAACCTCGGTGCGCCCGTCTACGGTGTCGGACGGCTGAAGGTCAACAAGCTGCGGGGTCACGCGGTCCGCCTGTTCGACGGCGGCTTTCTGACCATCGGCAGCTGTCTCGCCGCCACCGACGACTTTCTCGCAGAGGGACAGGAGGAGGAGACGCTTGCAAACCGACAGATCGCCTACGCGGCACTCCCCGACGACAGGACCATCCTCGTGATCCAGAACGCGAAAACGACGAACCGCGCCTTTATCCGCGAATACGCGGGTACCTTCTGGAGCATTCCGAACGATATCTTCAATCAGCGTCAGCGCTATCTCTCGTATGAAATGGGAGAGGGCTACTACGCGGGCGGCGACTACGCGCGTCGGTTCGAGCTGATCCCGATCGGCCAATACGTGACGGTCGATCATAAGATCGGACTTGCGTCAAAGGACCCCCTCACTCTCGTCCGTCGCGGCGAGCGGCAGGTCAACGTGCGGAAGAAGAGCATCACCTCGCTCTACTGCGAGGAGATCTGCGCCCCCTTCTCAATGGAGCCGAGGTGGTACGATCGCGGCAGTGAGATCATCGACACTGCCTTTGCGATGGCGCTCGGCGACGAGAAGGACACGAAGCGGCTCGCGAAGGAGCTGATCTGTCCCGCGCTCGACGGGCTGAAGACGGTCGGTGTTTCGCGGGGAGACGGCGAGAGCTTCCTCCTTGTTGCGAATTTCGAGGATGAAGCGCGTACGTTCTCGGCGGAGGCGTTCGGGTGTGCGGTCGCGACGAACGTTGAGTCGGGTGACGCGGTCACGGCTTTGACGCTTCGCGCGGGTGACGCGGTACTGCTCCGATTCTGACGGGAAAATGAAAATATGGGGCTGAGTCATTGACTCAGCCCCATATTTTCGGGTGATTTTATGAAAGGATGAATCCGCGCAGCTCCTCGACGCTCGACACGACCGCGCCGCGTTGGTTCTCCCTCAGTGTGGAGAGCCGAGCTTCAAGGATGGCTCTGTCGCGGAAGCCCCAATCGACGAGCACGACATCGAGGTCTGCGTTCACGGCGGTGTCGCAGTCGACCTCCGAGTCACCGACGAAAAGGGTGGAGGCAGGATCTGCCGAAAGCTCCTCCATCACGGCATAGACCATATCGGGGGCGGGCTTTTTCGGTGTGCCCTCGCGTTCGCCGCGTGAAAGGGTGACGAGGTCGTCGAAGTACCGCTTTGCGAGGAGCTGAACCGCGAAGTCGCCCTTATTCGAAACGATGGCGGTGTTGATGCCGCGCGCCTTCAGCTCCTTGAGGAGCGCGAGGATGCCGTCGTAGGGGGCGGTCTCGTCGGCGTAATGCTCGGCGTAATCCGCGCGGAAGGCATCGAGCACGGCGGCGGTCGTCGCGGCATCGGTGCCTTTCGGGACGGCACGGTCGGCGAAAAGCTTCATTCCGTTTCCGACGTACGAGCGGACCGTGTCGAGGGTGTGCGTGGGGAAGGAGAAGCCTTCAAGTGCGCGGTTCATCGACGAGCGGAGGTCTCGGAGGGTGTCGAGCAGTGTGCCGTCGAGGTCAAAGAGTACGGTTTTATATGACATAGGGGTGCCTTTCAACTTTTTTGAGGATTTGTGTGTTTTTCCCGGTGGGGCGGTCTTTCCGAGGCTCTGCCTCGGGCTCCGCAAGGAGCTTTTTGAAAAAAGCCCCTTGACCCGCAAAAACTTTTTTTGGGAAGGGAGGGAAAGCCTCCGCATTGTTGGTCAGAATTTTGGGCAGGTCTACGCGACCCGTGCGGGTCCGACCGTGGACCCCCGAAATTTGAATCGGCTCGACCACGCTCGCCGCTTCAAATTCCACCCCCTATTCGGACGTGGGGAGCCCTCTCCGTCGGCTGACAAGCGGCTGCCACCTCCCCGAGGGGGGGAGGCTTGAAAGTAGAGCGACTCGCTTTACTTCACGTCCGCGAGGGAGGTGTCGAGGGATCTATCGAGGCTCGTCCGAGATAGTCTCCGAGACAGAGGCCTCGGGAGCGGACACGGGTGGAGTGCGAAGTGCACCCTGATTTCGGGAAAGAGTACGGGTGTTTCTGCTTTTCTTTCTCGAAAAGTTCTTGGGGGAGTCTGAGGGGTGTTCTTTCAAGAACATCCCTCAGCGGGGACTGCGGGGCGGAGCCCCGAGAATGGATTCTTGGGAATCCCACCGTCAAATATCCGCGTCCTTCATATACTGACTGCCGTATTTTGCGATGAATTCCTTTCTGCCCGCGAGGTTATCGCCGAGGAGGATATCGAAGATCTCGGCGGTCTTTACGGCATCAGTCGGGGTGACGGCGACGAGGCGGCGGGTGGCGGGATTCATCGTGGTGCGCCACATCATATCGGGCTCGTTTTCGCCGAGACCCTTCGAGCGCTGGAGGCTGTATTTGATCTTCTTCGCTTCGAGCTCACGGAGGATATCCGCCTTTTCGAATTCGTTATAGGCGAAGAGGGTATCGTCCTTTGTCGTGATCTCGAAGAGGGGGGTCTCCGCGATGAACACGCGCTGCTCTGCGAGCAGGGTGGGGAGGAGACGGTAGAAGAGGGTCAGAAGGAGGGTTCGGATCTGGAAGCCGTCCTCGTCGGCATCGGTGCATAGGATGATCTTTGACCAGCGGAGCTGATCGAGGTCAAACGCTGCGATGTCGCCCTTGACCTTGCCCGTGATCTCGACGCCGCAGCCGATGACCTTGAGGAGGTCTGTGATGATCTCGCTCTTGAAGATGCGGTCGTAGCCTGCCTTGAGGCAGTTGAGGGTCTTACCTCTGACGGGGATGATCGCCTGAAATTCGGCGTTTCTGCCGAGCTTACAGGAGGTGAGTGCCGAGTCGCCCTCGACGATATAGAGCTCGCGGATGTTCGGATCCTTCGAGCGGCAGGAGACGAATTTTTCGACGCGGTTCGCGATGTCGATCGTGCCCGTGAGCTTCTTTTTGATGTTGAGCCTCGTCGCCTCGGCGTTTTCGCGGCTCCTTTTATTGACGAGCACCTGATTTGCAAAGATCTCGGCGTCTACGGGATTTTCCGCGAAGAAGATCTCGAGCTTTTCCTTGATCGAGTCGCACATTGCCTCGTAGATGAAGGTGTTCGTGATCGCCTTTTTCGTCTGGTTTTCGTAGGAGGTCTGCGTCGAGAAGCTGTTGATGACGAGGACGAGGCAGTCTGCGATATCGACGAAGGTGATCTTGTTTTCGGTCTTATTGTACTTGCCCTGCGCCTTGAGGTATTTGTCGAGTGCGTAGACGAACGCGGTCTTTACCGCGCGGTCGGGCGAGCCGCCGTTTTCGAGGTAGCTCGAGTTGTGGTAGTATTCGAGGGTCTGGACGGTATTCGAGACGCAGAAGCAAAAATCGGCGCGGACCTTATATTCGTCCTTATCGGCGCGGTCTCTGCCCGAGGTCTCGAGATGCCACGAGAAGGGGGAGGTCTGCTTCTTTTCGCCGCAGAGCTCCTCGATGTAGCCGACGAGTCCGGTCTCGTAGAGGAAGGTCTCCTCCTCGAATTTGCCGTTTTCCTGCTCGACAGAGAGGACGAAGGCGATGCCGTTATTGACGATCGACTGACGGCGCATCGTGAGGCGGTAGAATTCGATCGGGATGTTGATATCGGTAAAGACCTCGAGGTCGGGCTTCCAGTGAATGACCGTACCGCGCTTCTTTTCGCCGCGCTCGATCGGGCGTTCCTCAAGCTCTGATGCGGCGTTGCCCTTTTCGAAGTGGATGCTCTTACAGGACGTGCCGTCGTAGGAGAAAACGTCCATAAATTCCGAGCTGCACTGCGTCGCGCACGCGCCGAGGCCGTTCAGACCGAGGGAGAATTCGTAGCCCGAGTCGCCGCTGTTGTTGTCGTATTTACCGCCCGCATACAGCTCGCAGAAGATCAGATCCCAGTTGTATCTCTGCTCGTCCTCGTTCCAGCCGAGCGGGATGCCGCGTCCCTCGTCGTCGACCTCGATCGACTTGTCGCGGAAGACCGTGACCTTGATCCTTTTGCCGTGTCCCTCGCGTGCCTCGTCGACCGAGTTTGAGAGGATCTCGAAAAAGCTGTGCTGACAGCCCTCGAGTCCGTCCGAGCCGAAGATGACGGCGGGGCGCTTCCTGACGCGGTCTGCGCCCTTCAGCGCGCGGATGCTCTGGTCGTTGTATTCCTGTGTTTTCTTTGCCATATGCGTGTGTTCCTTTTTTAATTATGTGAATCTGTTTGTTATCGTTTGTGCTTTTGGGGCATCCGAGGCTCTGCCTCGGGCTCCGCAAGAGCTTTTCGGGAAGGGTGGAGCGATTATTTCTGTTGATCTTTCACCCTGATGTAGTTATACCAAAAGTCGCGGGACTGCGATCTTATATGGAGAGACGTGGTCTTCATGAGTGTCGGCAGGAAGGATTCGATTCCGTCGGGCAGGCCTTGCGGCATATAGACGAATTGATATTCGCATTCCACGGTTTCGGTAAAGTCATCGGTATCCATGTAAGATTTGCGGATCAGGTTGCCGTTTTCGTCATAGGTATAATCGAGGGTGTAGCAGAAACTGACGAACGTCTTGGTCGCAGTGGTTTTGACAATGGAGCATACCTCCGTTATCAGGTTGCCGTTTTCATCGTAGACGTATTCGTAGACGTGAGTCGAGACGTCGTTTGACGCATAAGACTTTTTCAGTATCCTGCCGTTTTCGTCGTAGGTGTAGGAGTAGCTTGTGACGGTCGTGACCTCCTTGGTTAACGACGACGGGGAGAGGGTGGTCGTTACGAGTCTGATCCAATCTCCTCTTTCGTTGTAGGTATATTCGTGGGAATAACTGTGGCCGATGGTGTTGTCGCTGTAGTAATACGTGGAGGTCGCCTTGATCAGGGCTCCGTCTTTGTCATAGACGTAGTCGTAGACAAGATTATAGATGAATTCGTCACCCTTATGAGACGTGTAGATCTCCTTCTGCGGGTTGCCGTTTTCGTCGTAGGTGTAGTGGTTGACGTTTTCGGTGCCGTCGTGATGCTTGCTGACCAACACGGTCAGATTTCCGCTTTCGTCGTAGGTGTAGCTCGTGACGCTTTTGATTCCGTCGGGAGTCGCAGTGGTCATATGGGTCATATTTCCGTTTGCATCGTAGGTGTATTCATAGATGCTTTGGATTCCTTCGAAGGGCGTGAGGACCATTTTGATCAGGTTGCCGTTTTCGTCATAGGTGCGCTCGGTGATGCGCTCGGCGTCGTCAAACCGCGTAGTGACAAGCTGCGTTGGGAAATTTCTTTCGTCGTAAAGAATCTGAAGCGTGTGAAGGCCCTCGGGCGCGTCGAAGCGAATGCCCGTCGGGATGTAGTGGAAATTTCCGACGAGCTCCTCTGCGTCCTTGTAGTCGCCGAGCTCCGAGAGAAGCGTGTAGGCGGCGGAATACTCTCCGCGAGCCAAGAGGTCGCTTGCCTCGCCGTATTTCGCGATGCAGACGGGATCCTCGCTGCCGCAGAGCGTGCATATTCCCGCAGAATAGGCGTGCTCTGATGCCGCCCCCTCGGTCTGACCGCACAGGCCGCAGGTTTGGGGTGCGGTACAGGTTGCGTCGATCCATTCGTGCTTATGCCCACAGGATGCGGAAGCAAGTATAAGGAGACAAGCGAGCGCAAAAACTACTAAGATCTTTTTCATGTTCGTTTCCTCCATATAATGATTTGGACGGTGGGGGGAGCAAGCTACTCCTATAATAATTATACCAAAAAAAAATACGTTTGAAAAGGGGATTTTGGAAGAAATTTTCACGATTTTCAAAAACATCTTGCAAAAATTGTGAAAAGGGCATATAATGAATAGGAGTGAAATCCACGAGGAGGAAGATAATTATGGAACTACGTGAAAGAGTGACAGCTTTGCTTTCGGGGCGGCGGTGTGCCGTTTTGGGGCTCGGAATATCGAACCGTCCGCTTTGCGACTTTCTCGTCGATCACGGCGCGACTGTCACGGCGTGTGACCAAAAGCCCGTAACGGAGATCAAGGGCGCAGACGCGCTTCTTTCGCGCGGCGTCGCGCTGTCGACGGGGAAAGACTATCTTTCGCCGCTCGTGCGGGAGCGATTCGATTACGTTTTCCGTTCGCCCGGTATCCGTCCCGACGCGCCCGAGATCCTTGCGGCGATCGAAAACGGCGCGGTGCTGACCTCCGAAATGGAGCTCTTTTTCGATCTCACGCCTGCGACGGTGATCGGCATAACGGGCAGTGACGGCAAGACCACGACGACGACGCTCACGTCGCTCTTTCTCGAGGAGGCGGGAAAGCGCACGGGACGGCGGGTCTTTCTCGGCGGCAACATCGGCTCGCCCCTTCTGCCGCGGCTTTATGAAATGACGGAGCGCGACTACGCCGTCGTCGAGCTGTCGAGCTTTCAGCTTATGACGATGAAGCGGTCGCCCGCGCGGTCGGTCGTGACGAATCTCTCGCCGAATCACCTGAACTGGCACGTCGATATGGACGAGTACGTTTCGGCAAAGTGCAATATTTTCAGGCACACGGGGAACGAATGCGTCGTTCTGAACCGCGAGAACGAGACCGGATGGGGATGTGCGGCGCTTGCCGCATCGGTGGGGACGACCGTTGTGCCGTTTTCCTCGGACTTGTCGCGCGACCTGACGGGTGGCGTCTGCCGTCGGGACGGAGCGATCGGATTTATGCGGGGCGGGGAATTTTCGCCCGTGCTTGACGAATCGGAGATCCGTCTCCCCGGTGTTCACAATATCGAGAACTACGAGGCGGCAATCGCCGTGACGCGCGGGCTTGTGACGAACGAGGACATCCTCGCGGTCGCGCGGTCCTTTACGGGGGTGAAGCACCGCCTCGAGCCCGTCAGGGAAAAGGACGGGGTGATCTATTACAACAGCTCGATCGATTCGAGTCCGTCGAGGACGGTGGCGGCGCTGTCGGCGATCGATCGCCCGCCCGTCGTGATCTGCGGCGGACGCGACAAGCACGTTCCGTTTTCTCCGATGGCGGATGCGCTCTGCGAGAGGGCGGTCGGCATCGTTCTGACGGGGGAAGCGGCGGGGCAGATCCACGAGGCGATCCTCGCGTCGCCCCTCTATAGGCCCGAGACGATCCCGATCCTGCGGGTCCCCGCGTTTGACGAGGCGGTCAGGGCGGCATCGAAAATGGCGCGCCCCGGGGAGGCGGTGCTTTTGTCCCCCGGCTGCACGAGCTTTGACGCGTTTCAGAATTTCGAGGAGCGCGGGGAACGCTTCCGAGAGGTTGTAATGGGGCTGTGAGGGGCTCGGGAGAGGATTATTAAGGCGAGGAACTGCAAGGGGTTTCTCGGGGCGCCGCCCCGATGACCCCGCTGAGGGATGTTCTTGAAAGAACACCCCTCAGACTCCCCCAAGAACATTTCGGGAAGGGAAGGAAGAGCATCCGCTTGCTCGGTCAGAATTTGGGCAACTCTACGCACTCCACCCGTGTCCGATCGTGGGCCCCCGAGAATCGGGAACCCCTCGGACGAGCCTCGGGAACCACCGATTCCCTCCCCCTCCTCGGACGTGGTGATGGTAAAGCGTCGGCTACGCCACCCTCGTATTTTGCCACAAATAACGATAAACACGCCGAAAATTCCGGTGCTTTCGTGCAAAACGGTGAAAATGACGAATTTTTAACAAAAGGTATTGCATTTTTGTGGGAGTTGCGGTATAATATAGAATTGGTGGGGAACGGCGGTTTTCGATTTTCGCCGCGTTCTTCGAATTCCTTATATCAAAAATTTATTATTCATAAAACGGAGGATTTTTACAATGTCTGTAAAAGTTGCTATCAATGGCTTCGGCCGTATCGGACGCCTTGCGTTCCGTCAGATGTTCGGTGCTGAGGGCTACGAGATCGTTGCGATCAACGACCTGACCAGCCCCAAGATGCTCGCTCACCTTCTCAAGTATGACTCTGCTCAGGGTAACTACGTTGCTCTCGGTCACACCGTTGAGGCAGGCGAGGACAGCATCACCGTCGACGGCAAGACCATCAAGATCTACGCTGAGAAGGACGCTGTTAACTGCCCCTGGGGCGCACTCGACGTTGACGTCGTTCTCGAGTGCACCGGCTTCTACACCTCGGTTGAGAAGTCCATGGCTCACATCAACGCAGGCGCAAAGAAGGTCGTTATCTCCGCTCCCGCAGGTAAGGATCTGAAGACCATCGTTTACAACGTAAACCACAACACCCTCACTGCTGAAGACAAGATCATTTCGGCTGCATCCTGCACCACCAACTGCCTTGCTCCCATGGCTAAGGCGCTCAACGACTACATGCCCATCGAGGCAGGTATCATGACCACCGTTCACGCTTACACCGGCGACCAGATGATCCTCGACGGTCCTCACCGTAAGGGCGACCTCCGCCGTGCACGCGCAGGTGCTGTCAACATCGTTCCCAACTCCACCGGTGCTGCTAAGGCAATCGGTCTCGTTATCCCCGAGCTGAACGGCAAGCTCATCGGCTCCGCTCAGAGAATCCCCACCCCCACCGGCTCGACCACCATTCTCGTCGCTGTCGTTAAGGGTGCTGCTACCGTTGAGGGCATCAACGCTGCAATGAAGGCAGCTGCTACCGAGTCCTTCGGCTACAACGAGGACGAGATCGTTTCCTCCGACATCGTCGGCAGCCGCTTCGGCTCGATCTTCGACGCTACCCAGACGATGGTTATCGACATGGGCAACGGCACGAGCCAGGTTCAGGTTGTTGCTTGGTACGACAACGAGAACTCCTACACCAGCCAGATGGTTCGTACCATCAAGTACTTCGCAGAGCTGAAGTAATTTCTTCGCTGGGTAGAACAGCATAATAAAAGAACCGCTCCGAGGCTTTCGGGGCGGTTTTTTTCTTGTATTTCGGATGTTTCGGACAGACGCGAAATAATACTTTACATTTTGTCGGATTTGTGTTACAATATCCTTAGTGGCGACCCGTTGCGGTCGCGGAATTCAAGAGATCGGAGACGTGTATGGAAAAGCTGAGGTCTGCGCTCGTTTCGTTGCTTGTTGCGGCGCTTTGCACGGTGGGGCTATATTGGTCGGTGAGACCGCAGATCGGGGGAGATGATCCCCCTGCATTTGACGACAAGGTCGAAGAGGAGGAGGAGACCTGGAGCGCGGAGGAGCTCGCACTCATCAGCCGCTTTCTTCAGGACGTCGGCGTTTCCTTTGAAGAGGGGGAGCAGTATCGCATCGTCTACGCCTCGAACGGCGACGGCACCTGCGACGTGACCGAGGTGTGGTTTAATCCTTTGAACAGGGAGGAGATCTCGCTCGTCATTCCCGAGACCTCGCCTGACGGGGAGACCGTTGTGCGCATTTCCGCGCGCCTTACGTCGCCCGATCACGGCGTGCCGCCGATCCTGTCGAAGCCCTCCTTCGAGGCACTCGTCGCTTCACTCGGTGAGCTTTACGGATACGGCTCGGTTGAATCGAGGGAGATCGAGGGATCTTATACGCTATACGACGCTACCCTTGCCGAGGATCCCGAGGAATACGAGGAGATGCTTCGTCTGTGTCCTTTGCTTGAATGGACGCCGTGTGCGCTTCTTAACAGAGGCATTTATGAGACCGATCGGATCGGGCTTGCGGAGCGCGCGCGATTGGCGGGTGGACTTCTCGATACGGTGGACTATCTCGCCGCGTATTACGGGCTTCTGGACGAATTATCGGGGGAGGGGGAGCAGGCGCTCCTTATGACCTGGGACGTACGGAACGCCTTGCGGGATTCGGCGCTGCTTTGCGGCGTTGAGATGCCCGACACCGTTACGGAGATCGCGGACAAGGCGTTTATGGGCTGTCACGGCCTGCAGAGCGTGCGGCTTTCGGAGAGCCTCAGGCGGATCCCGAAGGATGCCTTCCGCGGCACGGGCCTTTTTGAGATCATCCTGCCCGATTCGGTTCAGGTGATCGGGGAATACGCCTTCAACGGATGCTTCAGTCTCGTACGCGCGGAGCTTGGAGCAGGGCTACGGGACATCGGGGCGGGTGCCTTCTGGTGTCCGAAGCTGATTGAGATCCAAAACCGTTCCCCCCTTCGCATTGAAGCAGCCTCATCGAGCGGCGGATACGGCAACATTTCGGATTATGCACGGTGGGTATATGTCGAGGACTACGAGGGAAGTCGAATCGTCAGGGATGGGGACTTTGTCTTTTACGTGAGTGAGGAGGCGGGGGAGTATCTCCTTCTCGACTACCGTGGCAGCGAGGAGGAGATCGAGCTTCCGAGCGACGTGAATGGTCACGCCTACGGGATCTATGACGGTGCCTTTTACGGTGAAAGGAGGCTTCGGAGCGTTCTGCTCGGAGACGGTGCTTTATACGTTTCGTCGGGGGCGTTTTCGTTTTGCACGGCGCTTGAGACGGTCGGGCTCGGGAGGAATACCGAGACGGTCGAGGAGGGGGCGTTTGCCGCCTCCTGCCCACGGATCGTCGCCTTCCTTGTGGATGGGGAGAATCCCTTTTTTGAGAGTGTTGACGGAGTTCTTTACACCGAGGGGCTTGACGTGCTCTGCCGTTATCCCGCTCGGCGTGAGGGTGTAGGATTTACCGTTCCCGACGGGGTTCGGATGCTTTCGTGGGATGCGTTTCGCGGTCCCGTCCTTTTTGACAGCGTTGAGCTGCCGCACAGTGTGGAGAGCCTTTACGTTACGTCATTCCGCAGTGGCGTTTTCGTTGTGTATCACGGAACGCAGGCCGAGTGGCTCGACGCTGCGCCTGACGGAAATCCCTGCCCGATGGAGGAGGGGACGGTCAGGGTATCCTGCACGGACGGGGAGCTGTGGTTCAGCGTCGACTCCTGATGAGGATCGGGAATATGAAAAATCGACCTTAGGAGAGAGAGGAGCATCTCTTTCTTCTTCGGTCGATTTTTTATATGTGCTTGCGGTTCGCGGGGAGGTGTGGCGGGGCTTACGCCTCTCCCTCAAGGTATGCCCGTATTTCCTTTTCGCTTGCTCCGGCACTGCCTTGGATCATTTCCTCAGAGCCGCCGCCGCGGCCCGAGAGGGCTGTGTTGATCTCCTTTGACGACGAGCGGAGATCGACCGTTTTCGAGCCCATCACGTAGGTATAGCCCGATTCGTCCGAGCCTGCGAAGGCGGCGAAGATGCCGCTGCATCGGGTGACACCCGCATTGACGAGCTCGCGGAGCTGTCTTGCTTCAAGGAGGGGGGAGAAAACTGCGAGGTTGCCCGCGACGGGGGCATCGGGGAGGCGCTTCAGCTCCTCCTCGAGGATATTTCTGCGGAGAGAATTCTGTGCGCGCTTTTCTTCGACGAGGGTGCTTTGCAGCTGCTCGACTGCCTCGACGATCTCCTCCTGCTTTGCGGAGAGGAGATTTGAGATCGCGACTGCCTGTGCGTACCTTGTGCGGTAATCGCGGAGCGCGTCCGCGCCGCAGGCGATATGGAGTCTGACGCCGCCCTTATAGCGCATAAAGTCGAGGATCTTGATGACGCCGATCTCGCCCGTCCGTGCGACGTGGGGCGCGCAGCAGGCGCAGTCGTCGTAGTCCTGCACGGTGACGACGCGGACGTTTTCCGTGAGGTCGAGCTTTGAGCGGTATACGGCGGTTTTGATCTCGTCCTTTGTGAGGTAGCGCGCCGACACGGGGAGATTTTTATAGATCGCCTCGTTTGCGAGGTCCTCAATTCTGTCGAGGGCGTAGCGGTCGAGGGATACGTCGAGATCCATCGTGACGTCGGTGTCACCGAGGTGAAATCCGACGTTTTCGGCACCGTAGAGACGGTGTGCGAGGCCTGAGAGGATATGCTCGCCCGTATGGTGCTGCATCTTACGGAAGCGCGGGGCGAAGTCGATCTCGCCCTTGACGGTCTCTCCGACGGGGAGGGGAGAGGGGAGCAGGTGCGTGATTGTGCCGTCCCCCTCGAGGCGGACGCAAAGGACGGGGATCCCGCCGAGCCTTCCCGTGTCGCACGCCTGGCCGCCCTCCTCGGGGAAGAAGAGGGTACGGTCAAGGATTACGGCGTAGCCGTCGTTTTCTGCGGTGCAGGACAGCACCTCGGCGGAAAATTCGGTTTCGTATGCGTCGAGGTCGTATAATTTTTTCGTGGGCATTTCTATACTCCTTTTTGGGGTGAGGGATCTCCGAGGCTCTGCCTCGGGCTCCGCAAGGAAACTTCTTGAAAGAAGGTTCCTTGACCTTCAAGAACTTTTCGGGAGGCGGATGTTCCTTCTTCCTTTTCTCGAAAAGTTTTTGGGATTCTAAAGGACTTTTTTCAAAAAGTCCTTTAGCGGGTGCAGGGCAGAGCCCTGCGAAAGACAGAGCCCTGCGAAGGCGGCGCCCTCGGGGGGCTTATCGTTACTTTCTTATTTTACCTCGATGTGGGAATTTTGTCAAGAGGGTTGCATTTTCCCTTCGGATATGGTAAAATGAGGTGATAACGAAAACGAAAGTGGGGAACATCCGAATGTCAATGATGAAGGTATCCGAAATTCCGTACAAGCGCTACACGATCGAGGAGGGGAGAGCTGCCTTTGCGCGCTTCGAGGATGCGATGAAGGCGGCGCGGTCGGCGGACGACGTGATTGCTGCCCGAAAGGAATTCCGCGATGCGATGGAGCTTTACGATACGGCGGCGTCGCTTGCAAACTGCCGCTTTACACTCGATACGCGCGACGCGTTTTACCGAGGCGAAATGGATTATTACGACGAGCAGGGACCGCTCTTTTCCGAGCTTTCGACGGCTTACGGCAGGCTGATGCTCGAGTCGCCCTATCGGGCAGAGCTTGAGACGCGTCTGAATCCGCGGCTCTTCAAGGTGTGGGAGAACGAGCAGAAGACCTTTGATCCTTGCGTGATCGAGGACTGCCGCGAGGAAAACGCGACGGTCACCGAATACGCGCAGCTGATGGCGGAGATGGTCTTTACCTTCCGCGGGGAGGATATGCCCCTTTCGCGTCTCAGGGGAAAGCTCGAGGACAGCGACCGTGCGGTCAGACGTGAGGCGGCTGAGGCGATCGGGCGCGGGCTCGAGAAAAACAGTGCGGCGCTCGACGAGATCTATGACAGGCTTGTAAGAATCCGTACGCGCATTGCAAGGAAGCTTGGGTACGAGTCCTTTGTTGAGCTCGGATACTACCGTATGGGCCGCATCGACTACGACAAGGAGATGGTCGCCGCATTCCGCGAGAACGTGCGGCGGTCGCTCGTTCCGCGCGTCAGGGAGATCAAGGAGGGGATCGCGCGCGAGCTCGGTCTTGATACCTTTATGTTCTACGACAACGATATTTACGGAGCGGGGGATTCGATCGCGCCGATCCTTGACACGGACGGAATGTTCGCATCGGCGCAGGCGATGTACGACGGGATGAACCCCGAGATCGGGGATTTTATGCGCGAGATGCAGGAGGCAGAGGCGTTTGACGTCGAGTCGCGCGACGGAAAGTTCGGCGGCGGCTACTGCACGGTGTTCGGCACCTACCGCCAGCCCTTTATCCTTGCGAATTTCAACGGCACGACGGGTGACGTGGACGTTCTGACGCACGAATTCGGTCACGCGTTTGCGATGAAGAAGCTTTACGACAAGCCCGACACCGAGCTTGCGATCGGCGGCTACGAGACTGCCGAGTGCCACTCGATGAGTATGGAGTTTCTGTCCTGGCCCGCGATGGACACCTTCTTCGGTGCCGACGCCGACCGTTACAGACGGAAGCATCTGCTCTCTGCGCTCACCTTCATTCCGTACGGCGTTGCGGTGGACGAATTCCAGCACGAGATCTACGAGCATCCCGAATTGACGCCTGCGGAGCGGAAGGCGGTGTGGCGCGACCTTGAAGCGAAGTACCGTCCGTATCTCTCCTACGGCGATCTGCCCTATCTCTCGGAGGGCACGCGGTGGCAGTATCAGATGCACATTTACGAGTCGCCCTTCTATTATATCGACTACTGCCTCGCACAGACGGTTGCGATCGGCTTCCTTTGCGCGTCGAGAGAGGATTATGCGGGCGCGCTCGACCGTTATATCGGGCTTTGCCGCGCGGGCGGAGACAAGGCGTTCGGGGAATTGATCTCGGACGCGGGTCTTGCCGATCCCTTTACGGACGGCGCGCTCGACGTGATGGCGGAGAAGATCGTGCGCGTGCTCGAGGAGATCGAGGAATAAGAGGTATAAAGATGAAAAACACCCCCGTTTTTTCCAAAAATGGGGGGTTGCTTTTTTTTGTTTTTTTCGCTATACTGTTGACGTAAGGAAAATTCGCACAGAAGAGGAGGTTTTACCATGTTATATAAACAAAACAAGGCTCGTGAGCTGTCCGACGAGCTCTTCAGGAATCCGACTGCTGAATACCGCGGCACGCCCTTCTGGTCGTGGAACTGCAAGCTCGACGAAAAGGAGCTGCTCCGTCAGATCGACGAGCTCAAGGAAATGGGCTTCGGCGGCTTCCATATGCACAGCCGCACGGGGATGGTGACCGAGTATCTCGGGGATGAGTTTATGCGTCTCGTCAGGTCCTGCGTGAAAAAGGCGAAGAAGGAAAATATGCTCGCGTGGCTCTACGACGAGGATCGCTGGCCCTCGGGCTATGCGGGTGGGTACGTCACGAAGGAGAAAAAGTATCGCTCACGGCACATCGTGCTGACGCCGACGCCCCCGAAGGAGAAATGGGTGCATCTCGACTACGGCAGATACGACGTTACGCTGAACGACGACGGAACGCTTCACCGTTATCGCCGACTCTCGGACGGGGAGACGGCACAGGGACGCCTTTACTACGCATTCGTGGCGGTGAACGGAGACGCGCGGTGGTATAACAATCAGGCCTACGTTGACGTGATGAACCCCGATGCGATCGACCGTTTCATCGAGGTGACGCACGAGGCGTATAAGAGAGAGGTCGGGAAGGAATTTGATAAGACGATCCCCGCGATCTTCACCGACGAGCCCGCTGTGAAGGGCACGCGGCTTCCCGAGCGTGCTGACGATCCGAAGGGCGGTACGCTCCCGTGGACCGACGATTTTGACGAGACCTGCTTTGCGCGGCACGGGATCTCGATCCTTGAGCGGCTTCCCGAGCTCTTCTGGAATCTTGAGTCGGGGAAGCCCTCTGCGGCGCGCTACTTCTATCACGCGCACGTGGCGGAGCGGTTTTCCGAGGCGTTTTCCGATCGGCTCGGTGCCTGGTGCCAAAAAAACGGGATCTCCCTCACGGGACACTTCTTCGGGGAGCCGCGGCTTGAGCTTCAGGCGAGGACGCTCGGCGAGGCGATGCCGCTTTACCGCGGCTTTGGGATCCCCGGGATCGACATTCTGTTTGCCGATTACGAGCTGAACACCGCGAAGCAGTGTCAATCCGCCGTCCGTCAGTACGGCAAGGAGGGAATGCTCAGCGAGCTTTACGGCGTGACGTCCTGGGATTTTGATTTCCGCGGCTACAAGCTCTCGGGCGACTGGCAGGCGGCGCTCGGCGTGACCGTTCGCGTGCCCCACCTTGCGTGGGTATCGATGGAGGGCGAGGCGAAGCGTGACTATCCTGCGGCGATCGGGTATCAGAGCCCGTGGTACAAGCAGTACAGGTACGTGGAGGATCATTTCTCGCGCCTCTGCACCGCACTCTCGCGCGGCAAGGGCGTGGTTCGGATCGGTGTGATCCATCCGATCGAGTCCTATTGGCTCCACTACGGCTCGAGAGAGCAGAATACCCCGGCGCTTGAGGCACTCGAGTCGAATTTTGAAAATATCGTGAAGTGGCTGACCTACGGCGGCTGCGACTTTGACTACATCTGCGAGTCGACCCTCCCCGACCTGTGTAAGAAGGGCTCGGCACCGCTGAGGGTCGGCGAGATGGCGTACGACGCCGTCGTCGTTCCCGCGTGCGAGACGCTTCGCGCGTCTACCGTCGAGCGCCTTGAGGCGTTCCGAGCGGCGGGCGGCAAGCTGATCTTTATGGGAGATGCACCGAGGTGGATGGACGCCGTAGAGTCGGACGTTCCCGCCGCTCTTTACGAAAAGAGCGAAAGGATCTCCTTCAAGAGAAGCGACCTCCTCTGCGCGCTCAAGGATGTCCGCGAGGTCGCGCTTCTCAGGGAGAACGGCACGTACACGGACGATCTCCTCTATCAGATGCGCGAGGACAACGGTGACCGCTGGCTCTTCGTCTGTAAGGGAAGGACGCCGAGCGAGACCGATCCCACCCCCCTTGAGTCCGTACGCATCGAGCTTCCCGCGTATTACGCGGTGCGGCTCTACGACACCCTCACGGGTGAGATCCGTGATGCTGACAGGGTCGGATACGAGAAGGGAAGGACGGTCATTTCGGTCGACGTCTACGATCACGACAGCTTTCTCTTCCGTCTCACGCCGATCGACGTGCCGACCGAGCGCATAGAGGCGGTTCAGTCCGATCTGCGGGAGGCGCACGCGCTCGCCTATGCTCCGCTCGTGCCCTTTACGCTGAATGAGCCGAACGCCCTCCTTCTCAGCAAGGCAGAATACGCGCTTGACGGTGGAGAGTATCTATGCGAGACCGAGCTGCTTCGTGCCGATTCCGCGTGCCGTCGGATGCTTGGGTGGTATGACCGCGCGAAGGGGGCAAGTCAGATGGAGCAGCCGTGGTGCATTGAGGAGAAGCCGATCGAGCATCATATCCGCCTGCGCTTCTCTGTGCAGAGCGAGATCCGCGTGTACGGTGCGATGCTTGCGATCGAGAACCCCGAGCGCGCCGAGATCGTGTGGAACGGCAAGGCGCTCGACAAAAAGGTAAAGGGCTACTACGTTGACCGCTCGATCAAGACGGTCCGCCTGCCCGTGATCCAAAGGGGCGAGAATATTCTTGAGCTTACGCTACCCTTCGGCGAGCGGACGAGCACCGAATGGTGCTACATCCTCGGTAACTTCGGCACGCGCGTTATGGGCGAAGCCGCAGTGATCACGGCGCTTCCGAGGACGCTCGGATTTTCGAGCATCACGCAGCAGGGGCTTTCCTTCTACAGCGGTGCGCTCGACTATCAGCTTGACGTTACGGTGCCGGAGGAGCAGGACGGCGGAGAGCTCCTTGTGCGCGTTCCTTATTACAAGGGAAGCGCTTTAACGGTGCTTCTCGACGGAGAACGGGAGACCGTTCTCGCCTACGCACCGTACAAGGTATCGCTCGGCAAGGTCACGGCAGGGAAGCACCGCGTGACGGTGCGCCTCTTCGTGCCGCGCACGAACGGATTCGGCCCCGTGCATCTCGCGTTTGAAAATTACCGCCGCATTGCTTGTCCCGATGCTTACCGCTTTATGGGCGATCTTTTCGGGATGGAATATCATCTTCGTCCCGAGGGCGTGATGATGAAGCCCGAGGTGACGGTTTTGAAATAAGGCGCGCGCGCCGTAATTTTCGCGCAAAAGATTAAAAATACCCCCTATTTTGTTAAAAATAGCGGTTGCATTTTTTCTGGGGTTTTGTTATACTTTGGATAAAGCCAATAAGGGCTTACTCGAAAGAAAGGAGTTTGATCATATGCTGTTCAAACAAAACAAGGCGGCGGAGCTGTCCGATGAGCTCTTCCGCGAGCCGACTGCCGAATATCGCGGCGCGCCCTTCTGGTCGTGGAACTGCGAGCTCGACGAAAAGGAGCTGCTCCGTCAGATCGACGAGCTCAAGGAAATGGGCTTCGGCGGCTTCCATATGCACTGCCGTGCGGGTATGTCGACCGAATACCTCAGCGAGGAGTTTATGAAGCTCGTAAAGTCCTGCGTGAGAAAGGCGAAGAAGGAGGATATGCTCGCGTGGCTGTACGACGAGGATCGCTGGCCCTCGGGCTTTGCGGGCGGCATCGTAACGAAGGATGCGCGTTACAGAGGCAGATATCTCGTTTTCTCCCCCGATCCGTATGAGGTGCCCGATACTACGGTCTGCGGTGAAAAGCAGGAGAAGCCTCACATCGACTTCGGTCGGTTTGACGTCGTCCTGAATGCGGACGGAACGCTTGCGTCCTACCGCCGTCTTTCGGATGGGGAGACTGCTGTGGGTGACGTATTCTACGCCTACGTCGTAATCCTTAACGACAATCCGCGCTATAACAATCAGGCGTACGCCGATACCCTCAGCCCCGATGCGATCAAGCGCTTTATTGAGGTCACCTACGACGCATACAAGGAGGCTGTCGGGAAGGAATTTGACAAGACCGTTCCCGCGATCTTCACCGACGAGCCGCAGTTTAGGAAGAAGGGCCGTCTCACCTTTGCGACCGACAAGAAGCAGATCGAGCTTCCGTGGACCGACGACATTGAGGATACGTACAGGGCAAAATACGGCGATTCGCTGATCGAGCACATCCCCGAGCTGATCTGGGATCTGCCGAATGGCGCACCGTCTGTCACGCGCTATCACTATCACGAGCACGTCGGACAGCGCTTCGCCGAGGCGTTTGCCGATCAGTGCGGCGATTGGTGTAAGAGGAACAAGCTCGCCCTGACGGGTCATATGATGGCAGAGGCGTCTCTCGGCTCGCAGACCGGACGACTCGGCGAGGCGATGCCGTCCTACCGCGGCTTCCAGATCCCCGGCATCGATATGCTTCACGCGCGGTACGAGCTCAACACCGCGAAGCAGTGTCAGTCGGCTGTCCGTCAGTACGGACGAGAGGGTATGATGAGTGAGCTTTACGGCGTGACGTCGTGGGATTTTGACTTCCGCGGCTACAAGATCTCGGGCGACTGGCAGACCGCCTTCGGCGTGAACGTCCGCGTACCGCACCTTGCGTGGGTATCGATGGAGGGCGAGGCGAAGCGTGACTATCCCGCGGCGATCGGATATCAGAGCCCGTGGTACAAGCAGTTCAAGTACGTTGAGGATCACTTCTCGCGTCTCCACACCGCCCTCACGCGCGGCAAGCCGATCGTACGCGTCGGTGTCATCCATCCGATCGAGTCCTATTGGCTCCATTTTGGTCCGCAGGAGCAGTCGGCGCTTGCGACGCAGAACCTCGAATCGAATTTTGAAAATATCGTGAAGTGGCTGACCTACGGCGGCTATGACTTTGACTACATCTGCGAGACGACCTTCCCCGACCTGTGTAAGAAGGGCTCGGCACCGCTTCGTGTCGGTGAGATGGCGTACGACGCCGTCGTCGTTCCCGCGTGTGAGACGCTTCGCGCGTCGACCGTCGAGCGCCTTGAGGCATTCCAGAGGGCCGGCGGCAAGCTGATCTTTATGGGCTCTTCTCCGAAGTGGATGGATGCCGTACCGTCGGACGTTCCCGCCGCTCTTTACGAAAAGAGCGAAAGGATCTCCTTCAGCAGAAGTGAGCTTCTCTGCGCGCTTGAAGAGGTCCGCGAGGTCGAGATCCGCAACAACGAGGGCGCATACACCGAGGATATGCTCTACCAGATGCGCCTTGACGGCACCGACCGTTGGCTCTTCGTCTGCAAGGGCGCGTTCCCCGTTAACAAGGATCTCTCGATGCACGGACTCGTGGTCATCCGCGTGCCCGGGCTTTACACCGTGAAGCTGTACGATTCGCTGACGGGTGATATCCGCGATCAGCGCGTGACGTACCGTAATGGCAAGACCGAGATCGTAGTGGATGCTTACGGCTACGATAGCTTCCTCTTCCGTCTTTCGCCCGCTGTCGAAGCGATCGAGGTGCCCGCTATTGAGGAGAAGGCTAAGCCGAGCCGCAAGGGCGTTCACGTCGAGTCGCTCGTTCCGTTTACCTGCCGTGAGCCGAACGCACTGCTCCTCGATCAGGCAGAGTTTGCTCTTGACGACGAGCCGTATCACGGTCGTGAGGAGGTGCTCCGCGCCGACACGCGCTGCCGTAATGCGCTTGGTTGGCCGAGGCTTTCGGGCGGTGCGGCACAGCCGTGGTGTATTGAAAAGGAGCCGATCGTGCATAAGATCCGTCTCCGCTTCCGCGTGCAGAGTGAGATCCGCTGCTTTGGCGCAATGCTTGCAATCGAGAATCCCGACAAGGCGGAGATCGTCTGGAACGGCAAGCCGATCGACAAGAAGGTGAAGGGCTACTACGTCGACCGCTCGATCAAGACCCTGAAGCTGCCTGTGATCAACAAGGGCGAGAACATTCTCGAGCTGACGCTGCCCTTCGGCAAGCGTACGGCGACCGAGTGGTGCTACATCCTCGGTAACTTCGGTACGCGCGTTATGGGTGACACTGCCGTGATCACGGCGCTCCCCGAAACGCTCGGATTCTCGAGCATCACTTCGCAGGGACTCTCCTTCTACAGCGGTGCGCTTGACTATCATCTTGACGTTACGGTGCCCGAGGAGTGGGACGGCAGCGAGCTTACGGTGCGCGTACCGCAGTACCGCGGAACGGTCCTGGAGGCAGAGATTGACGGCGGAAAGCCCGAGATCATTGCGTATATGCCGTATCAGGTATCGCTCGGCAAGGTATCGGCAGGAAAGCACCGCGTAACGGTTCGGCTCTTCGTGCCGCGCTCGAACGGCTTTGGTCCCGTGCATCTTGCGAACGAAAAGGCTGACGGGCACAATCCCGGAGCCTGGCGCTCGGCGGGTGACGGCTTTGGCTATGAGTATCGCTTGATGCCCGAGGGCGTTATGATGAAGCCGCAGCTGACGCTTGTGAAGTAAATATCGGGTAGATCCCAAAGAAAAAAAGGGGCTGTCTCACTCAGGTGAGACAGCCCCTTTCGCTTATTTATGCGGATTTACTCGTTTTCCCCGAGGGTGTTAACGAGATACGGCAGGGCAAGCTCGAACTTCGTGCCGTACCAGTGCGACTCGTCGTCGATCGTTTTTTCGATGCAGCGAACGGTGTAGTCGGCGGCGATCCTTACGGCGTCATAAAGACTGTTTCCGCGCATCCAGGCGCCGACCAATGCGGAGGCGTAGATATCGCCCGTTCCGTGGAAGCTCTTTTCGATCTTCTTGTGGCGGTAGTAGCTCGTGCCGTTTTCGTCGCGAATGAAAATGCCCGTGAAGCCCTGCTCGTAGCTTACGCCCGTGAGGACGACGCGCTTTGCGCCGAGCGCGAGGAGCTTTTCTGCGAGATCGTTTACGTACTGCTCGTCGTATTCCTCACGGTAGGGGGTATCGGTCAGGAAGCACGCCTCGGTGATGTTCGGGACGACGGCGTCCGCGCCGTCACAGAGCCGCTTCATTGCGGCAACGTAATTTTCGTCAAAGCCGTAGTAGAGCCTTCCGTGGTCTGCCATTGCGGGGTCGACGATGAATTTCGCTCCCTCCGACGTGCAGGTCGAGACGATGCTCTTTACGTAGTCGATCTGGTTTGCAGATCCGAGGTAGCCTGTGTAGACCGCGTCGAATTTCAGCCCTTCCTTTTGCCAATGCTTTTCGATCGCGGGCATATCGGCCGAAAGGTCGCGGACGGTAAAGCCCGAAAAGCCGCCCGTATGGGTGGAGAGGACTGCGGAGGGGAGAATTGCGGTCTCAAGTCCGCAGGCGGAAAGGATCGGGAGTGCGACCGTCATAGAGCACTGCCCGACGCAGGAGATATCCTGAATTGTGAGAATGCGGTGGTAGGACATAGTAAACCTCGGTTCGTTTAATGGGATTATGATCTTATATTATAGCACTTTGTATGCGGGGTGTCAATAGACAAAAATGGGGAATTTTCTTGCAGGAAGCGAGAAAAGCTCTCGCACCTTGTCGACTTCTATCGGTTTGGTTGTTATTTTGTTGATTTGTGAGGGGGATTCTTCGCTTTTTTGTCGGGCTCGTGCGATCTGCCGTAGGCGCCGATGCCGAGCTCGCGGTTTTCATACGCGCCGAGGTGGATCACGCCCTTGCCGAATTTTTTGCGGATGCCGTCGATCGCGCCCTCGAGCGCCTCCTGCTTTTCGCTGCTCTCGCTTTCTCCGAAGATGTCGAGCTGCTCGTGTATCTCGTCCTTCGGGACGAGGGAGGATGCCGTGACCGTGAGGGCGCGGATCGGGCGGGAAAAGCCGTAGGACTGTCGGATCAGCTTGAGTGCGGTCTCCGACAGCTCCTGGCAGAGCCAGGTCGAGTGGCGGAGGGTGCATTGCTTCTGCGTGGTCTTGAAATTCGGATCCTTGATCTGCACCTGCACGACGAGGCATTTGAGCCCCTCGCCCCGAAGGCGGGATGCGACCGAATCGCACAGCGCCGAAACGCCTGAGCGGATCTCGCTCTCCCCGACGATATCCCTGCGGAAGGTCATTCCGTTGCCGACCGATTTCGGGGGCTCCTTATCGTAATAGGAGCGGACGGGGGAGTTGTCCTCGCCGCGCGCGTAGCGGAGGAGCTGGAGCCCCGATTCTCCGAGCAGATCGTGCACGAGTCCTTCGTCGCAGGCGGCGAGTGCGCCGATCGTGTGGATGCCGATGCGCGACAGTGCCTCGGTCGTTTTGCGTCCCGCGAAGAGGAGGTCGGAGACGGGGAGGGGCCAGACGAGGGATCTGTAATTCTCGCGGTCGAACACGGTGGTCGCGTCGGGCTTTTTATAGTCGCTCCCGAGCTTCGCGAAGGCGCGGCAGAAGCTGACGCCGACGGAGATCGTGATGCCGATCTCGCGCTTCACGCGTTCTCTCACCGCATCGGCGAGCTCCTTCGGGGTCATTTTGAAGTAGGAGAGGCTGCCCGTGACGTCGAGGAAGGATTCGTCAATGCCGAACGGGTCGACGAGGTCGGTATAGTCGAGGTAGATGCGGTTGACCTCCTTTGACACGCGGTGGTATTCGTCGTGGTGGGGAAGGACGCACACGAGCTTCGGGCATTTCTCGCGTGCCTCGCGGATGGTTTCGGCGGTCTTTACGCCGTAGCCCTTTGCAAGCTCGTTCTTTGCGAGAATGATGCCGTGGCGGTTCTCGGGGTCGCCCGTGACCGCCATCGGTACGTCGCGGAGCTCGGGGTGCATCAGCGTCTCGACCGATGCGAAAAAGCTGTTACAGTCGCAGTGCAGTATCACGCGGTCGCGCGTTTCGTTTGTCATTTTCGTGTGCCTCCTTTCTCCGGTTTTTGGGGGATTGCAGGGCGCTATCTTTGCAGGGCGCTATCTTTGCAGGGCGCTATCTTTGCAGGGGGGCTCCGAGGCAGAGCCTCGGGGAAAGAGCCCTTAAGAAACAAAGTGGGTTACTTTGCAGGGCGCTGCCCTGCACCCGCTTAAGGACTTTTTGAAAAAAGTCCTTAAGAATCCCAAAAACTTTTTGGGAAGGGGAGGGGAAAAGCATCCGCGTTCTTCCTTTTTCCGAAAAGTTCTTGAAGGTCAAGGAAACTTCTTTCAAGAAGTTTCCTTGCGGGTGCAGGGCAGGGCCCTGCAAAGGAGCGCCTTGCGGAGTACGAGGCAGAGCCTCGGGGAAAGAGTCCTCTCCGCCTCGCCTGCTCGGCACCTCCCCCGAAGGGGGAGGCTCATAAAAAGCACCTGATGAAACAAAGTGGGTTACAGAAACGGAGAGGTCTCTGTAACCCAAGTGAAGTTTGGTTTTACGCCTTCAGCATCGAGAGGAGGACGTCCTTTGCGACGGCGAGAGCCTCGTCGATCTTCGAGAGATCGACGCCGCCTGCCATTGCGCTGTCGGGGCGTCCGCCGCCCTTGCCGCCTGTCACCTTGGCGACCTCTGCGACGAGCTTTCCTGCGTGTGCGCCGCGAGAGACAGCATCCTTGCCGCAGACTGCGACGAAATTCAGCTTACCGCCGTCCGAGACTGCGAGGATGCAGGCAGTATCGGAGGACTCCGCCTTGACCTTGTCACAGAGCGAGCGTGCGATCTGCACGGGCATTCCGGGGATGTGGGAGGCGAGCAGCTTCACGCCGCCGACGTCGACTGCCGAATTCTTCAGGGAATCGAAATTCGCAGACGCGACCTTCGCGTTCAGCGCCTCGATCTCCTTCTTCGCGTCGTGGATCTCTGCGTTCACAGCCGTTGCGCGCTTCACGAGATCCTCGGGATTTGCCGCCTTCAGCTCCTTCGCCGCAGACGCGATCGTCTCCTCGTGGTGGCGGATCAGCGTGAGCACGCCGAGACCGGTGACCGCCTCGATACGGCGTACGCCTGCCGCGACCGAGGACTCGGAAAGGATCTTGAAGAGACCGATGCGAGCGGTGTTGTCCATATGCGTACCGCCGCAGAATTCGGTCGAGCAGTCGCCCATTCTGACGACGCGGACGACGTCACCGTACTTTTCGCCGAAGAGCATCATCGCGCCCAGCTTCTTTGCCTCTTCAATGGGCATCTCCTGCATCGTGATCGTGAGACCTGCGAGGATGCTCTCGTTCACGATCGATTCGACCTGTGAGAGCTCCTCTGCCGAGAGCGCCGCGAAGTGGGTGAAGTCGAAGCGGCAACGGTTCATATCAACGTACGAGCCTGCCTGCTCGACGTGATTGCCGAGCACCCGACGGAGCGCAGCCTGCAGGAGGTGGCACGCCGAGTGGTTACGCATAATCGCGGTGCGGCGTGCGTCGTCGACCTCTGCCTTTACCGTGTCGCCAACCCGCAGAACGCCGTTTGCGACCGTCGCGAGGTGGAGATAAACGCCGTCAGTTTTCTTCGTGTCGTTGACCGCGAGGAGAGCGGGGGCATCCGACGTGAGAACGCCCGTGTCACCGACCTGACCGCCGCCTTCACCGTAGAAGGGCGTCTTGTCGAGCACGACGGTGCAGTCACCCTCGGAGACCTCGGAGACCGACTGTGCGCCGTCCTCGTTCTCGACGATGATCGCGAGCACGCGGCAACCCTCCTCCGCGGTGCGGTCGTAGCCGACGAACGCGGTCTTTTCGAGTCCCTCGAGGACGGTCTTCGTTTCGTTATCCCAGCCGCTGACGTTGCCTCTTGCCTCGCGTGCGCGAGTCTTCTGCGCCTGCATCAGCGATTTGAAGGTCTCCTCGTCGATCGCGAGGCCGTTTTCCTCTGCGATCTCACGGGTGAGATCGATCGGGAAGCCGAAGGTATCGTAAAGCTTGAATACCTCCTCGCCCGAGATGGTCTTTTTGCCTGCCTCGATCGAATCCTTCACGATGCTCGAGAGGATCGAAAGACCCGCGTCGATGGTCGCATCGAATCTCTGCTCCTCCATCGAGATGACGCGGAGGACGTAGTCCCGCTTCTCCGAGAGCTCGGGGTATGCGCCGACGTTTTCGCCGATCGCGACCTCGCAAAGCTCTGAGAGGAAGGGATGATTGATGCCGAGGAGCTTACCGTGGCGGCAAGCGCGGCGGATGATGCGGCGCAGGACGTAGCCGCGTCCCTCGTTCGAGGGGATGACGCCGTCTGCGATCATAAACATCGAGGACTTGATGTGGTCGGTGCAGACGCGGATCGAAACGTCGTCGTCCTTGTCGTCGCCGTAGGTCTTACCTGCGATCGCACAGACCGTGTCGAGGATCTTACGGATCGTATCGACCTCGAACATATTGTCGACGCCCTGCAGGACGCAGGCGAGACGCTCAAGCCCCATACCGGTATCGATATTCTTCTGTGCGAGCTCGGTATAATTGCCGTTGCCGTCGTTGTTGAACTGCGAGAAAACGTTGTTCCAGATCTCCATAAAGCGGTCGCAGTCGCAGCCGGGGCGGCAGTTCGGGTCGCCGCAGCCGTACTTTTCGCCGCGGTCGAAGTAGATCTCGGAGCAGGGGCCGCAGGGACCCGAGCCGTGCTCCCAGAAGTTGTCCGCCTTACCGAGTCTTGTGATCTGGTGCTCGGGAACGCCGATCTTCTTCGTCCAGATGTCGAATGCCTCCTCGTCGTTCTCGTAGATCGAGGGCCAGAGGAGATTCTTCGGGATGGCGAGCCAATCCTCGGACGTCAGGAATTCCCACGCCCAGGTGATCGCCTCCTCCTTGAAGTAATCGCCGAAGGAGAAGTTGCCGAGCATCTCAAAGAAGGTGCCGTGACGTGCGGTGTGACCGACGCGCTCGAGGTCGGGGGTGCGGATGCACTTCTGACAGGTGGTCACGCGTCTTCTCGGCGGGATCTCCTCGCCCGTGAAGAATTTCTTCATCGGAGCCATACCCGAGTTGATGAGCAGGAGGGATTTATCGTTGATCGGAACGAGCGGGAAGGAGGGGAGGCGGAGGTGCCCCTTCGTTTCAAAGAACGAGAGGTACTGCTCGCGCAGTTCATTAAGGGATGTCCACTTCATAGTGATTCTACCGTGCCTTTCGTGGGTGAATTCATAATTTATCACCCTACATTATAACATCTGCGTGCGCGTCTGTCAAGGGCTTTTCGGGGATTTTATCCGCACTTTGCCGCTTATATTCCCTCGTGGTCATACCGGAGAGCCTTTTGAAAACGACGTAGAAATACTTGACGTCGCGGAAGCCGCAGAGGGCCGATCTCCACGAGGGGGAGGTCGCCTGCCACTACGAGGGCGCCACCTTGCGTGTCGTCAGATCCTGATGACGGTACAGGGTGTACCGCTTTTCTCGCAGTACCTCATCCGAAGGGCGATCCGCGAATTTGAGAAAACGGAGGGCGTGATCGAGTACCCGCCGAAGGAGGCGGATTGATCCTGCCGTTTGCGGGCGACCGGTGAATCGCCCTTATGGGGTGTCTCTCTCTTTGATATCATTTCACTTCCACGTCCGACGAGTGAGGTGGTGAGGGCTCACCCGAGGCTCGACCGAGGGGAGCCCGAGACGGAGACCTCAGGAGTGGACACGAGTGGAGTGCGTAGAGTTGTTCGAATTTTTGACCGAGAAAGCGGATATTCTTTTCCCCCTTCCCGAAAAGTTTTTGAGGGTCAAGGGAACTTTTTTCAAAAAGTTCCCTTGCGGAGCCCGAGGCGGCGCCTCGGAAGAAAACCGCCTCGCAAAGAACTCCCCCTATAGATCCTCACTATATCCTCACTATATAACTCACTATATAAAAAAGACACCCTGCCGTGTGGGTGCCTGCGATAGAGCAGTATCAAATGGAGCAATACCTACCGGCAGAAAAAGGGCGAAGAATTGTTAAGATTCTTCGTCCTTTTTTCTTGACAAGCACTGCTTTTGTGGGCACAAAAGCATATAGTGAAATGTTTTGCTTCCGCAAAACGTGAAATAATGTGCTACCGCACATTGTGAAATATCTCGCCCTGCTCGATGTGAAATGAAATTTGCCCACGTCCGCGCAAGCGGACATTTCACATTTGCGGAGCAAATATTTCACCGCGAAGCGATTTCATTTGCCTGCAAGGGCAAATTTCGTTGCGTACCTGCTCTACGGCAGGTACGCGTGGCGAGGTGCTTTTTTGCTTTTTACGGCAATTACTTCGTATACTCAAACGTGAAGTCGTCCCACGGGATATTGACGGGAGCCTTCTTCGTGAGGATATCGTCTGCGTGGAGGAGGAGCGGGAAGTCCTTTTCATTGAGGACGCCGTTCTTTGCGGCAACGCGGATCGCACGTGCGACGCGCTCTGCGACGACGAGGGACTCGAGGGTGACGCCGTTCAGCTCTTCCTTTGCCTCATCGATCGTGAGACCGCGGCCGAGAAGGACGCCGACGAGACGGGTTCTGCCGCCGTAGACGGTTACGTAGAGGTCACCGAGGCCGACTGCGAGGTTCTCGATCGTGCCCGCACCCTGATAACGGAGGAGTGCCGCCATTTCCTTAGCCGCCTGATAGAACACTGCCGCCTGCGAGTTGAAGTGCAGCTCGCTGTCGATGCCGAAGGCGCGCTGATTCAGACCGATCGTGAGCGCAACGCCGAGGGCGTAGCCGTTCTTCAGTGCGACTGCGCTTTCGATGCCGATGACGTCGGTGGAAAGGCTGACGTGGTAGTAATCGGTTGCCATAACGCTCTTCAGGAAGCGGAGGGTCTCCATATCCTTACCGCAGAATGCGACCTCGGTCTGGTCGTGTGCGACGAGCTCGTAGCTCGTGCAGGGGCCGCCGATTGCGTTGAGGTTCATATTCTTGCCGAGCTTCTTCATCCGTGCGTCCCAGACGTCGGGGTAGCAGAGGAGCTTACCCTCCTCGGTGTCCCACAGGCCCTTCGTGACGGACAGGACGGGGGTCTTGTCGTCGATCTTCGGGAGGACGACGTCAGAGAACCAATCGACGCCGAACGAGGAAACGCCGCCGATGATCATATCTGCGCCCTTGAGTGCCTCATCGAGCTCCTCGATCTGGTAGTACTTCAGTCCCTCGGGGAAGTCTCTCGTGAACTTGAGGTGACGGTTGGTCTTTCTTGCGTGGTCGATGATCTCGCGGTCGAGGGGGGTGCCGACGAGACGGACCTCGTGTCCGTTTTCTCTTGCGGGGAATGCGAGGGCAGAGCCCATCATACCCGAGCCGACGATGGTTACGATTGCCATTTTGTTTTTCTCCTTAAAAGCTAAAATTTATCATACGTTTCCTATTATACCTCTTCTTTTTCCGTTTGTCAAGAGGAAATCGTACGGTGAGGGATGTTGGATCACAAATTATGAATCATCAGAGCTCGGTGACGGTGTCCTCGGCTGTGGTGTCGGTCTCCTCTGTGGGGGTGTGCCCGAAGCCTGCAGTGCCTTCGTCCCCGACGTCGGGGTCGTTTTCCTTCTTCAGGGACTCGTAGAATGCCGCCTTGGTTGCCTGAACGTAGGGAACTACGTAGAAGGAAAGAATACCGAGGGTAAGTCCGCAGAGGATGTACCAGCCGATGAAGGAGAGATCGAGCACGAAGAGCTCGCCCTTGTGGCCCTTCATCATCTCACGGCTCGCGGTGATCGCGTCGTTTCCGCTCATTTCGGGATTGTCGTTCAGGATATAGAAGGTCATAGCGTACGAGTAGGACTTCACGATGCCGGGGACGATGAAGAGCAGCGTCCACAGGAAGATGAACAACGTCTGGAGCAGTCCTGCGAGGAAGGAGTTTATAAAGTTGCTGAAGCCCGAAAAGAGGGTTTCAAGCTTTGCGGAGCCCTCGCGGATGATGTACATATAGATCCCCGTGAGGCCGAAGGTCATCACGCCCGTGAACCAGAATGAAAGGCCGAACGTAATGCTCGATGCCATCGAGATGATGATCGAGGACAGAAGCCACGCGCCGATCGCGATGCCCCAGTTGCCCGAGAGCTGTTTCCTTGCCGTTTGTTTCATTTCTTGTCTTGTCATTTTGGATTCCTCCTGAGTGAAAAAATTTATAATAAAGCGTATGCTTTACTTACAGTGTGATCATCCTTGCGCCCGAATCCTTCAGCATCTCAGCCTCGCGCGTGTGGCAGGTGAAGAGAATGACCTGACCGCCGTGCTCCTCGGCGCGTGCGCGAAGGATCGAGAGGAGTGATTCTGCGCGGGTATCGTCGAGCTGTGCGAGAGCCTCGTCGAGCAGGAGGGGGAGGGGCTCGCCGCCCGATGCGAGAAGATCGGAGAGGGCGAGGCGGAGGGAGAGGTACATCGCGTCCTGCGTACCGCCGCTGAAGGCGGCAGAGGGGCGGGTTCTGCCGTTCTCCTCACCCGAGAGGGTGAACGACGTGTCGTACGACATCGTGTCGTATTTTCCGTCCGAGATCACCGCGAGATAGCGCGAGGCATCGCTGCGGAGGCGGGGGCCGATGCGGTGCTTCAGTCCCTCGCGTGCTGCTGAGATCGATTCATACGCCAGAACGACCGCGCGGTGCTTCCTTTCGAGCGCCGCCTTTTCCTCGCATTTTTCGTTGATCTCGGAAAGCAGAGCCTCGGGATCACCCGACGCCGCCGTGAGAGCCGCGATGCGGCGCTCGGTTGCGTGAAGCGACTCGCGAAGGGCGCGGAGTTCCTCCGAGAGGCGGTTGCGCTTTGATTCGTAGGCGTGGAGAGCGGCGGGATCCGCGTAGTCGAAGCCTGCGGGAAGGCGCTCGCGGAGGATCGGCTCACTGTAGGGAAGGAGGGTCTCCTTCATACGGCTCACGCTCTCCGAAAGGAGGGCGACGCCGCTTTTCAGCCGTTCGCGCTCGGCGTTTTCACGCGTCAGCTCGCCTGCGCGTGCGCGGAGTGTCTGCGGCGTGACGGACGCCCCACTCGAGGATATGCCCACTGACAGAAGGAGCTCTGCCGCCGCGCTTCTTTGCTCGCTTTCGCGTCGCCTTGCATCCGCGAGGGCGCTCTCAGCCGCCTTGACACGCGCCTTGCGCGCTTCGTCTCTCTTGGCTTCCTTCTCGATGCGGTCGAGCGCGGAGCGAAGATCCTCTGTGGGATCGACGCCGAGGGAGGCGTACAGCGCGGCGGCGTCGCGATCTGCCCGCTTTGCCCTTCTGACAAAGGGGATCCCGAAGAATCCCACGACCCCGCCGAGGGAGACGAGGGAGAGGATCGGCTCTGTCAGGACGAGCGCGAGGGCGGCGCCGAGGAGGAGGCAGGCGCCCCCGATCGAAAAGAGCACCGTAGCGGTCACGCGCGCCTGCCGCCTCGCCCGCGTGTACGCGGTAAGCCGCCGAACGGCGGCATCGGCGCCGCCCGAAGCGCGTACGGCTTCGGCAGCCCGAAGGATCTCTGCCCCGGCGGCGGGGGTCTCACTTGCGATCCGCTCCTCGGCTTCGCAGCGGAGGACGCCTCGCTCGTGTGCGTCAAGACGCTCTGCAGCGTCGAGAAGCGAGCGGCAAAGCGCGGGTAGGGAGGCAGAGCTGATCGGATGTGCCTTTTCGTAGACGAGAAGCTCCTCCTCCAGTGCCCCGAGACGCTTCTCCTCACCGTGGAGGGAATCGAAGCGCGTGAGGACCTCGGTCTCTGCGAGGGAGGTGCATTCCTCCTCCGCACGCTCGAGCGCGCGGGCGGTCTCGCCGATGCGCTTTTGCAGCACGGTGCGCTCCTCCTCAGCCTCTCTTTTCGCGCGGTGATCCTCTCTCTCTCTGTCAAGGGAGAGGCGGAGGGAGGAGATCTCGGTCTCGGCGCGGTAGATCTCGCCGCCGCGTCCGTTCTTGTGGAGAAGGACCGTGCGCGCCTTGTCGAGATTCTTCAGCACCCTTTCTGTGTTGATCGATTCGTCGCCCGAGAGGATGAGATTCTCGATCGCGCCCGAAAGACCGTCGGAATCGAGCTCGCCCATACGGAGCTGACGGAGGCAGGCGGTGCTGTCGAATACCTCTGCGGGGAAGCCGAGGAGGAGGGATTCGGGGGTGACGCCCTTCGGGAGAAGCTCACCCGTAGATTCGTCGATGATATGGAGAAGCCTCCGTGAGGATCCGCTCTGCTCGCGGCGCTCGATGCGGTAGACCGTGCCGTCCTTCCGGGCGGTCATACTGCCGTCGGCAACGCCGTTTTCCCAGCTGAAGGCGCGGTCGCCGTCCGACAGCACTTCACCCGCACGGCGCTTCGGAAGCCCGTAGAGGATAAAGCGAATAAAGGCGATGAGGGTGCTTTTGCCCGATTCATTTCTGCCTGTGATGAGGTTCAGCCCCTCCGAGAGATCAAGGGAGAAATCGCGAAGTCCCGCGAATTCGTGTATGGAAAGAGAAAGAATGTACATATGTCTCTGTGCCTCCCGTCGGTCAAAGGATCGGACGCTCGTCGAGCGCGGCGAGCCCGAGCCGTAGCGCAAGAGCGGCGTCAAGACGCTCCTCCTCGCTTCCCGAGAGCATCTTCGGCTTCAGGATGCGGTAAAGCTCACCGCGGAGGGTGAGATCGCTCTCCAGATAGTCCGAGCCGAGGACGGGGAGGGTGCGGTCGAGGAGCGTGAGGGGGGACGGGATCGCGTTACCGTCAAGCAGTCCCGCGATCCGCGACGGATCGGGCGTGTAGCGCGGGGAGACCTCGCCGTCAAGGGTAAGGCGAAGGGTGGTCTCGCTCCCGAAGCCGTTTTCCGCGAGGAACGCCCGAATGCGCTCTGCGGTGTCGGGATCGGATTCGCAGCCCGTGACGTCACAGCGGCGGGATTCGTAGCGGTGGGTCGAGCAGCGCACGCGCTCGGCGCCTTCGATGGGAGAATCGACGGACGCATCAGATGACAGCGTGATCACGCGGAAGGAGCCGAAGCCGCATTCGTCGAAGCTCCGCCCCTCGGGGAAGCCGCAGTAGGCGTAGGCGGTCGCGCCGACCGACAGGATCTCGTCCTCGGCGTTGTGCACGTGCCCGAGGGCGACGTAATCGGCACCGCTCCGTGCGAGATCCTGCGACCGTATCGGTGCGTAGCGCGAGAGCGGAGAATCGAGATCGCCGTGCGCGAGCAGGATTGAGAGCCCCTCTCCGAGACAGAAGTTGTCGGGGAGGGATGCGAGGGGGGATTCTCTGTATGCGGGAGACGTGAAGGCGTAGCCGAAGACGTCGACCCCGAGCGTGGGGAAGGAGAAGCGCGTGAGGGCTTCCGAATCGAAAACGTAGACGTTCTCGGGCAGGACGCGTGCCGTATACGGCGAGCCGACGCGGTAGGGATCGTGATTGCCGGGGGCGATCACGACGGGGCAGGGGAGGGACGCGAGGGCATCAAAGACGTTGTCGAGCGTATCTGTGCTGACCGCGTCGCCGTCAAAGAGATCGCCCGCGATGAGAAAGAGGGAGATCCCCTCCGCCTTCGCGTATCCGATCATTTTTCCGAAGGACTCCTCCTGCCGCTCGCGGCATCGCCTGCTCTCTCTCGGGGAAAGCCCCGAGAAGGGACTGCCGAGGTGCAGGTCGCCCGTGTGCAGTATCTTTATCATAGCGCCCCCTCACTTTCTGTGTGTTGATATATTTATCATACCATAAATCAAGTGCGATGTCAAAGGTTTTTTGCAAGTTCGGTGCAGATTTCGGAACCGCCGACGGGCGCGTACCTGCCATAGAGCAGGTACGCAACGAAATTTGCCCTTGCGGGCAAGTGAAATCGCTTCGCGGTGAAATATTTGCTTCGCAAATGTGAAATGTTCGCTACGCGAACGTGGGCAAATTTCATTTCACATCGAGCAAAGCGAGATATTTCACAATGTGCAATAGCACATTATTTCACGTTTTGCGAAAGCAAAACATTTCACTACATGCGTTTGTGACCACAAATGCAGTGCTTCGTATGCCTTAATTAAAGACTACAAAATCTATGACAAAAGTAACGCAAAGGCACTTATGGCAAGTAATTCCCATAAGTGCTTTTTGCCACCTTCCGAGAGGTAATGTATCCCCCTCGTGTCATCCTGAGCGGAGGAAGGCGCGTGCGCCGCCCGCAGTCGAACCCGTAGGGCGATGCGTAGCATCGGGATCTACGAGGGGAAAGGATGATATTCTCGCCCGAGATCCTGCTCGACTTCGTCTCGCACTGCTTCGCAGTTCGACTTCGCTTGCGCTCCGCTCAGGATGACACGGGCTGGATTTCGCTTTGCAGGAGAATATGTCTTTAATTAAGTCAGTGCTTGTCAAGAAAAAAGGACGAGGAATTTTAACAATTCTTCGTCCTTTTCCTGTCGGTAGGTATTATTCAATTTGATACTGCTTTATCGCAGGTGCCCCACCCTGCCTCATTTTTATGCAGTGAGTGATGACGGAAATGATTTGTGCACCATTTTTTATTTTTTTATATACCTCGAATTTCTTCCGTCGCCGATCTTCTTGATGCTTCCGCTTTTCACCATCTGACCAAGTACCGCTTCCACGGTGGTGGGGCTGACATCGGGGAGAATCTTACAGATCTCCGATTTGGAAATAGGTGTCAGGCTATTCAGTACGGTTGCTTCCACACGGCTTTTCTTGGTGATCTTCTTGCCGTTGACAATAGCAAAACGCTTGTCCAGCTCCTTATAGCACATATAAAGCGTAGAGAGGAAGTTTTCGATGAAGGGGAAATAGTCGTTTTCGTTCGTGTCCCATCCGTCCGAGGACTGCTTCAATGCCTCGTAATAGAAGCCCTTATAATTGTTGATCTGTTCCTCGAAGGAAACGTATTTACCCGCGTCAAACCCATTTTTATAGAGCAATAGGAGCGAGAGCAGACGGGAGAGTCTTCCGTTTCCGTCACGGAAGGGGTGTATGCAAAGGAAATCGAGTATCACGCAAGGGATAAGCAAAAGCTGATTGATATTTGCATCGTTTCTCGCATCCATATAGGCAAGCTCAAGCTGTTCCATTGCTTGTTTGACCTCGCGAGCGGGCGTGGGGCGGAAGCGAATGCGACGGTTTCCGTCGGCATCGACCTCCAAAATGACGTTATCATCGGTCTTATATTTACCGCCAAATTCATATCCCGCAATCGACATCATCGTTTCGTGCAGACGGAGAATATCGCTCTCGCGGAAGTCGATATATTCGTGTCCGGTGTGGATGGCGTTCAGTGCGTCGCGGTATCCTGCGATCTCCGCCTCGTTGTGATTAAGGGGCGCACTGCTGCCGCTGACGATGGCGGCAATTCTGTCATCACTCGTTACGATACCCTCAATGGCATTAGAACTTTTGACCGACTGTATTTTAGCTACCGCCTCAAGCTCTGTAAATATCTTAGCGTATTCGTCCTTGCGAACCCCTGCCATTGTTTTCAATTCTGCGATACCCACAGTCAGATTGACAAGCCGAGCGGGGAGCAGACCGTTATTCAAAAAAGAGTAATCAAATTTTCTCATATTCATTCCTCCACATCTGCATATTATTATACCACATATTGTGCAGTTTGTCAAGCAATTGATAGGATTGAATTGCATATATATTTTCAAATATTATGCAAATAGGGCATACAAATCGTTTTCGACTTGTATGCCCTTGATAATTACTGTATTTCATTGAGATAAAAAGTAAATCCGAACCCCACCGTCGTGTGATAAGGTTCGGATTTTTACTGTCGCCACCCGATTCTTGGGGGCGGCAACTTGCCGCTGGTGCAGTGAGTGATGATAAATCCGAACCAAAGGCCTCTTCAATTTCAGCGAAAGTGATTGTTTTTGTGCCTTCCTTGTAGTTGAATGTAATGACCAAGTAATCATCGAACAGATAGATCGCATTTACAAAGCTATCGATCAGTCGGCGGCGGTGGTCAAGCTGTTTCATATTGAGCTTGCGATACTTAATAAGATACGCGAGTATATCTTCTTTTGTAACCGTAGGTTTAGCAATTTCTTCTTTTAGGATCTGCACCGAGATCTCGCTCTTTTCGGCTTCAAGCTGCTCGAGACGTTGCTTTGTAGATGCGGTGAGGATTCCCGCTTGAATGGCGTTGACGAGATTGTCGATGCCTTTTTCTATTTCATCAAGCTGCTTGCGAAGAATCGGGAGAGTGCTGCTCTCGGCATTGAGTTTGGCGATCAGCATATCTGCAAGTCTGTCGAGCAATTCATCGTCAAAGATGAACTTCTGAATGAGCAGGATCACCACTTCCTCGATCCATTTTTTCTTGATGGTTTTCTTTTTACAAGTTCCACCCTTACGTGTGCCTCGGCACTTGTAATAGCGGTGGACTTCCATCGTGTGACTTGTTCCGCTTTCACCCGTGATCAGACATTGGCAATAGCCGCAGAACAGTTTTGTTGTCAGCAAATATTCGTCCTCGGCTTTGTGCTTGGCGGGAGCTTTCTTGTTCGCGGCGGCTCGCTCTTGAACTTGCTCAAACAACTTGGCAGGAACGATGGCGGGTATGCCGTTGGGAACGACTACGTCACGATATTGATACTCTCCGATGTATCGGCGGTTGTGCAGCATTCGTGTCACGGTGTTGAGGCTGATCTTTGTTCCTCTGACGGTGCGAATACCTTTGATGTTTAACTCGTCTGTGATCTCCTGCATCGTTGCGCCCTTGGCGTATTTTTTGAACGCATCAAGAACGGCAGGTGCGGCAACGGGATCAACTTGGAAGAATTGATTTTCGTCCACAGTGTATCCGATGGGAAGTGTGCCACCGTTGTATTTGCATTTGAGCGCGTTTTCGGTCAGACCTCGCACCACCTTCTCGGAGAGCTCGGCAGAATAGTATTCCGCTATACCTTCAAGCACAGACTCAAGCAGAATGCCTTCGGAACCTTCTGAGATGGATTCGGTTGCCGAGATAACCTTCACTCCGTTTTTGAGAAGGACATACTTGTAGTGTGCCGAGTCGACACGGTTACGCGAAAATCTGTCAAGCTTCCATACGATAACAACGTCGAATTTTTTAGCCGCACTGTCCTTGATCATTTTCAAGAAATTCGGGCGGTGATCTGTCTTTGCCGACAAGGCTCTGTCGATGTACGGCTCAAGCAGGGTGATGTCATTCTTTTTTGCAAAGGCTTGACACTCACGAAGCTGACCTTCAATCGATTCCTCTCGCTGATTGTCCGAGGAATAGCGAGCATATATTACTCCTGTCATTGGCTCTCCTTTCTGTCACGATAACGTGACGATTAAGATACTTTGGTTTCATCTGCTTTTAGCGCTAATACTTTTTGTTCCTCTCTTTGTGCTAATAACAACTCGCGCTCTTTCTTCCATTCTTCAAATTCAGCGCGCCATTCATCAGAAGAGAAAAACTTTATAACACCGGGCAGGAGAACATCGGCAAGGGCTTCGATCTCATCATCGGGAATCGTCCCGATACCTCCGTGCTTGTCCTTTAAGATTGCAATAATCTTTTTTCTCAAAGCTTCCATATCGATTTTCGGAAGCTCTACATAAAACCAAGTAGTGTGTTTGTCCTTAAGGGCATCAAGCACTCTGTTTAACATTTCTTTGATGTTCAATATTCATACCTCCTATGGTTTTGTCTGTCATGACAAGAGCAGTGCTTGCTGCGACTGATAGACGGATTTGGATATCCAAATCCAGTGCTTGCTAAGACTGACAGACAGCTTGCTGTAACTCATGTTTTTTCTTCGGTTGGCTTTGGGCGTCCAACCGCGATGCTTGCTAAGACAAGCAGACACATTAAAGTCTTCTCTGTTTCCGTTGGGATTTGGGACACAACGGCGATGCTTGCTAAGACTGAAAGACCGTTTGTCATGACAAACGCGATGCTTGCTAAGAGCGATAGACAAGCAGAGCCGTTATAGTTTTTTGATAACTTGCGTAGCAATTCCTTGGATCTGTACGTTACGTTCGATACGATCATCGTAATCGGGATTCTCTGCGTGAAGCATATAAGCTTTCTGATTGGGAAGATAGGTGATAGTTTTGAGCAACGTTTCAGTTCCATTAACAAGGACAACTGCATAATCTCCGTCCCTGCATGTGTTCTGCTCTCGGACAATAACGAGGTCGCCATCGTCAACTCCGATGCCCGTCATCGAGTCACCTTTCGCGGTCAGAATGAAAAACTTTCCGTCACCGACAAGCGCGGTGGGGAGAGGAATGATGTCCGCTTCCTCCACATTCGGCTCGCTCGGCAATCCGCAGGACACGGTAGAATCATATCGGATCGCGGGCGTGGTTTCAAACATATTGCGCGACAGATTCGTGCCAATGCTGCGGCGACCATTGTACTCGATCTCGCCGTGTTCTTTCATATCGGTGAGGTATCTCTGCACCGAAGTCTTAGAGATACCCGTGCCCGCCGCGATGTCGCGCACCGTCGGGGACTTGCGGTTCTCCATAAAATATTCGTCTATAAATTGGCGGATCGCCTCCGCCCTTTCGGGACTCCACTTATTCATAAATGCCTCCAAATTGCACAAGGTACAAATGTACCGTGTGGTAATTATAGCACACGAAGGAAAGTTTGTCAATAGGTTTCACAAAATTTTCACGACGACAAAACGAGGTCGCACTTTTAGGTGCAACCTCGTCACTGATGGTTGTTTTACTTCGTGTCATGTTGGCACGAAGATGCGTGAAATCAAATTAACTAATAGTTTTTTTCAAAATGTTCGTATAGTAGAATTTTGCAAGTTCTTTGGCTCTTTGCTCCACTTTTTCATTGTTCCATTCATTATTATCTGATATGAACGCATGAATCCATTTATAATTTGATTTTCTATAGACATTTACTTTTTGATCGTACTCTAAATCATCGGCATCTTTATTCAATGTTTGCTCTAATAAAATCAAATTTCCAATGTTGATGTTCCGGTCATCCGCTGACTCCGAAAGAATATGCTCAATGCTGCCATCATCTTCAAATACTTCTTTTTCTTCGTAATAAGAAGCAATTTTATTTATAGCATACTTTGTTTTTACATTAGAAGGATTATCTTTCTTCGTGTAAGTCAGCATAATAAACTTTTCTTCAAATTCTTTGTAAGGAACATAAATTGCATCTAATTGCGCAATCAACCCAGAAATGATTGTTCGCGCTGTAACTTTGTCACTACAAGCTCTTAGTTTTATGGCAAATCCAGAATAAATAGTTTCCAATTTGTTTGTAGGTTGTGCTCCCACAGCATTAAATGCAAAATGAAAATTATCAAGATAGTAAATTGCCTCTTTAAGTTGCTTTAGAGTAATAATATCTTTTTCTTTTGCTTCGAGTAATGCAATCAAAGCAACTCTAACCTGAACAATATTAAAATAATTCGTTAGAGCATTCAAACTTTGTACGATACCAAAATACTCTTTCTTATTTTCAAAATGACTTCTTTGAGGCGCTATTATCTTAACATACAGTTTTGCGGTATCTTCTATTTCCCTTAGAAACGCTTTGTATCGTTCCTGTGTTTTAGGTTTTATTCCGGATTTGAAATCATCGTACAATTTATTCATACCAGATTTTTTGTACTTTGAAATCCAAAAATGGCGATAAAACTGAACAAAGCCTACCCCATTGTCACAAGAGTTAAGAATGTTTTTGATTGACTTCCACTTTTCCTCAGCAAAATCAGCGGGCTCTACCTCATCTACTAATTCAAATATCTTATTCTTAATTAAATCTACATCCGTTAGATTCTTTCCTTTGGCATTAAGAATTTCAAAAATCATATTTGCTTGAGCTCGCTCTTTGGTTGAGATTGAAACAAAAGTTGTGCCTAAAACTTGATCTCTAATTGCTTTGAGAATATTTACATATGATAGTTTATCAACTTCATCACTACCATATCGTTTTTTAAGATATGTTCGTAATTTTTGTTCATCCAAACTACTATATAAATATTCAAATGCTTCTTTAATCGCAGCTTCTTCCTCTGAATTTGGCTCTTGCACATTTTCCTTCTTCCAATCTTGAATATAGAATGAGAAAAAGGGGTAGTGTGTCTTGCTCTTTATAATTCGAATTGGCTCTCCATCGTCATCTTCAGTCATAATGTATCTAAAAATTTGTTTGCTTAATTTTTCTTCACCTAATTGTAAAAATCGATCCGACAAAGCAGAAAACAATATTGTAATTGTTGTCAATCGTTGTTGTCCATCAACAACAGGAATCTCTACTTGATCGTTTTCAAAACAATCACCAACAAATAGCATTGTTCCTAAAAAATACTGATTGTTGGTGATGGTTCCGTTATTTATAATTAAACCATCTAAAGTATCTTCCAAGAATTCTTTATAATGTTTTCTTTCCCAAGAATATTCTCTTTGGAAACGAGGAATTACAAACTGATGTTCAGATAACAATAATTCTTTTATTGTTTTGTCTTTTGGTTTGATATTCATATCTATTTTCTCCGTTCTTGAAGACAAATAATACGGCATATTGCTATCCTCGTTTCTTTTGGACTATACAATATATCATATCATTTGTCACAAGTTTATATTCACTTAAGTTATTGTTTACTCGATAGATAAATGCTCTTTTTCAAAAGAAGAAGGATAAGTGAGCTTCATAATATGTTTCGGGAAAACAACTATGAAAGCAGAAATCGTTCCTTCTCCAAATCTTTCGTGCAACAAGGTCTTACCGTCTGCACAATAGCTCACCTCGTCGGGCAAAGCGCGCAGATACGGTAACTCCACAAGTTTGGTAGCACATTCTGCAAAATTCGCCACCATTCCAACAACTTGTCCTTCACCAAACACAGCGTGGCGGATGATTGCTCCTGCGGGAATAACGATCTCCTTAGTTACGGATGTCTTTCTTCCCTCAACAAAGTAGAGCACCTTTTCGTTTACTGTTGTGTCGATGTACTGTTTCCAAGCGGGAGCTTCCAAAATATCACGTCTTGTTTCACAAGTGAGAATCAGATCACGCAAATGTTCAGGGTGAGCTTTATCTGCTTCAAACATTGCTACAAAATACTTTTGGAATTGAGCCAAGGTGAGCGGAACAATATCAAGACGCTGCTTAACATCGCCCTTTGCATACCAAATGCCGTGTCTGAATGTTTCGGCGGTATTTGTATCAATGCGCACCGCTATAAACATACCGTAAACAGGCTTGTCATATTTCAATACGGCATCCGAAACGTGACGTCTTACCGGTTCACCTTCCATAGCTTCTTGCCTTGAAGATGTAGACATGGTTACCTCGGTTAAGATGGTAAAATCGTTAAACTCACAATACAAGTCACCTTTTCCACCACCTGCCGCAGAAACAGGCAAGAAATCGGAATCCAATCTAAATCCGCGCACTTCGTATGGCTTATTTACCATATGATCAATCGCCAAAGCTGCTCTCCAAAGCACCCATTCAAGATATGCAGGAGTTTCATCCTTGGGAACCTCTATGGCATTATCCTCGTCGTAAACGAGCTTGCCGCCGCCCTTAATAAGCAACGTCATATAATCGGAAATCTCTTTCCATTGATTGCGTTGATCTTCAGCGTACTTGATCTCATCGGTTTGAGCCATAAGAGTTTCAAGGCGCTGTCTTGCAATATTGATCTCGGCCGGAGTTGTAAGCGGAAGATCGGAAATATCAAATACGATATGTCTTTCTTTCATCTGCTTAATCAAATCGTCAAGCAATGCTTTCGCTACATCCATACTGTCGGTAGGCAACGGTGCGCCATTGCAAAGTTTCTTGTATGCTTGCATCAGAGATTCTTCGCTTGCAGTGCTTTTCGCCAACTTTTCAGCGAGAACGTGTTTGGAAGGTACAATGACAAGTCCTCGTCCTTTGCGTTGTAAAACGCCCGAGATACGAAGATATCGCATATTCATATCGGTATAGTCCAAGAAATTCTCGGGTTTCTTGTCATAATGCTCTCCGCGCTTCTGAATTTCCTGCTTGTCAAAAGGACGTTTAGCGGGAGCAACTGCTCTGCGCGCTCTTAAATCGAGAATACTGTTAACGACATCCGATACATTATAACTCGGGTTTGTTGTATGTCCCCAAAGCGCAAATTCGATTCTGCTGATCTCCGACGAGCCCGTTCGTTTCTCCAATTCAAGCATAATTGCCAAGAGCCATCTTAACGGAGAGAAGTATCGAACACCGTCGGGCAAAGGAAATTGTTCAACGCTCATTGATCTAAGATAACATTCTTGAACAGCGGGATATGTATCTGCCTTCAAAAACATTTTTCCAAACGGCGTGAGTGCATCCAATGCGCCCAAATCTTCTTGGTTGCCGTCTTTTTTCTTTACTTGGGGATAAATGAAGCCGTTTTTGGCAAACATCAGACGCCATTTTCTTGCATGGCTGCCCGATTCGTCTTTTCCTTCCTCGTTTTGAATGATGCCTTTCTCATCCAAAAGTTTCATAAATTCAATCTCATTTTCCTTGCCGTGAAGATTACCGACAAACGATGAGTTTGCAAATACCGCAAATCCTTCTTGGATTCGATTAGGATTTCGCAAGCCCGTATTTCCTACGAGCCAAATATCAATATTTTCATTCATAATACAACCCTCCATCAAAATCCAACGAACAAGTATTCTTGAACGGTATTTCTATGTGTTTTAGCATCACTTTGATTTCCGAAAGAATATTTGTAATCAATCGGGATAACTTCTACGTGTTCTTTATACTTTGCCATAATAGCCACCATTTCATCTTGTGTAGGCTGACTATTAGAGGAATAAGAAACAACCAATATGCTATTTGCAAATTTCTTAAACAGTTTATCAAACGCATCTGCCGCGCCTTTGCGAGTGGAAAACGGCGTAGGATACGACTTGAACTTCTTGGTTTGTGTATGCTCTTGAATCTCCACACCTTTCCAATCTCTTGCAAGACCTTCTACAAAGTGGTATCTACGAACATACTCATTATCTGACAAAGGCGAATAATAAGGCGGATCAATGTAAACCAAATCTGCATTTTCCACTTTCAAGTCCATAGCATCTCCGTGTTTTGAGAGATTAGACTTGCCGTTATCGAATATAGACTTGTTTACAGCATCAACGGATTCGAGAAATTGTTGAGCAAGAGATTTCTTCAAATCCTGACGACCATCATCATATCTGTGTCCGGTGTAAGTGAAAATTCCACGAGGACGCTTCTTCAAACAAGCTCGAATTAAAGAAGTCATTGCTATCGCTTGCTTATACTGATCTTTCATTGCCGCTATATTGGTGCGGAGTGTATCAATCAAATCATTTTCCTCGTCAGAATAGTACAAGTCCTTAAAGGTTGTAGCAACAAAATGATCAGATTCCTTATGTGCAACAAGAAGTTCTTTCGCTTCTTCCAAAGGCAACGTAACAGAATTGTTTTCAATCATTGCTTTGGTAAATGTTGCGGACATCGCCATATAGTCATTGCTGACAACCGCCTTGCCTTGTGCTTTAAGCATATAACCAACTACACCCGATCCGGAAAACAGATCTACAACCGTATTAACGTTAAATTGAGAAACAACCGACCAAATTTCAGAAAGCAATTTACTCTTGGAACCCATAAAACGAGTAGGCGGATAAGCTGAAACTTGCTGAGGTAATGGTTGAGGTTCAAGACGTTGTAAAGTCTGCTGCTTTGGTGGAATAGTAACAATTACATCTTCGCCTTTTCTTGTACTACCATTACAAGAGATGTGGCGTTTAGTTTGAATAACATCAATAGTAAACGGAGCGTATAACTCGTGAACCAAAGGATGATTAGAATTGGTAAGCACAACGTGACAACCGCGTTCTTGCAAACGCATAATCATCTTTGCTAATTCAACGTGATCTTCCTCATAGAACTGCTCTTTTGTATAACGCTTGAAATCAGCATATTCAGAGATGGGAAGATAGGGGGGATCAAGAAATACAAAATCTCCCGCTTGTGCGTAGTGATCCAAAACCAAGAGATAATCTCCACAAAGAATTTCTGCTTTCTTCAATGCTTCAGATGCAGCCTTTAATCCTTCTTCGTCACATATTCTCGGATTTACATATTTTCCGTAAGGTACGTTAAATTTACCTTGTTTGTTTACGCGATAAAGACCATTAAAGCACGTTCTATTCAAGAAAATGGTTCGCGCAGCGGCTTCTGCCTTGGGCAAGCACATCCAATCTTGCTCTCTGACCGCATAAAACATCTCAGAGGTATTGTCGTATTTCTTTAAGTAACAAATCACTTCATCAACATTTGTCGCTACTTGACGATACATATTGATAAGCTCGGGATTGCTATCAGCAATAATAGCGTTTTCCGGTTGCAAAGCAAAGAACATTGCACCGCCACCAAAGAACGGCTCTATATATCTTCCGTAAGATTTCGGAACTTTCGGAAGCAGATCACCAAGCATTTGAGTTTTACCGCCCGCCCACTTCAAAATGGGCTTTGCCGAATTGTTCAACATTGTTTTGCTTCCTTTCATTCGTTTGTATCAACTGTGAGTTCCATAATATCGCTTATATCACACTGTAAAGCAGTACATATCTTAACAAGAACATCTGTTGTAACATTCTCGTTCTTGCCAAGCTTCGCCATTGATGCGTGGCTTATACCAGCAGCGACACAAAGATCTTTTTTCTTCATGTCTTTATCAATCAATAATTTCCATAGTTTTTTGTAACTTACAGCCATTATCAAACACCTCAGAAACAATATTTTATATACGCCGAATTCAATTCATCATTTCTCGAATTAAATTCTGCGATCGCTGAATTTACATAATTATATCACATATAAGATCCGCCGTCAATAAGAAATATGTAAATTTTTAGAATAATGTCGAAAATACTTTCAAAACTTAAAATCAAAATGCCGTGTGGACAGCGTGTCCACACGGCATAATAGTTTTATTCTGTTTCGGTTACAACCGCAAGCGCAATTCTCGCGCCAAGCTTAAACGCATACTCAAATATTGCTGCTTCGCCAAGGCTCATATACTCGCTCCAACAATCGTGGAATTTCTCAAAGACCTCTTTCTGATCATCAGAGAAGCTTTTCTCCAAGTCCTCGTGGTGACGCGACATATAGACGAGCAGTTCTTTCATTTCTTTTGAGTTAGTTCTACTGTCCTCTTGCGGTATGATATTTCCGTGCCAAAGCTCGTTGATGATCGATTTCATTGATAGACCACCTCCTGCAAGACTATCTCTTCGGCGCTTGCTTTGATGTGGTTCATCTCTGCTGTCCATTGAAGTGCATTGTGAGCCTTCAGAACTTCGTCTATGCCACGTTCTTGGGCGAGGCGAGGAATTATGTCATCGAGCAATTCGTTGGCTTGAATATCAATGGCGTGTAGGTACTCGTTTAATCGCCCCTCGGTAAGCAAAGTCGTATATGTTCCCCTTCTATGCTTCTTCATGAAGTCAAGTCGCAGGTTGGCGTACTTGCCAAGAGGATAAATGGTCTGTTCGGGAAGTTCGAGATTGGGATAAAGAATTCCGTTACGTTCTGTATAAGTAATGTTTTTCATAATAAATATCCTTTCTTAAAATTGTTTTCGTTTGGCATCAACTATCAAGGATATTTACGTAGGCGGTGCTCGGGCGTGATGCCAACAACAGTAGATTGACATCACATATCACCGAACGCAAAAAGAAATCCGAACCCTTCGCCTACCGGCTTTGGGTTCGGATTTCTACTGTTTGGTGCGGGTAACAGGACTTGAACCTGCACTCCTCACGGAATCGGATCCTAAATCCGACGCGTCTGCCAATTCCGCCATACCCGCTTCTGTGGGTAAGGCGGAATTGTTTCCGCACATACCCGCTTGTGTGGGTAAGGCGGAATTGTTTCCGCACATACCCGCTTGTGTGAGTATGGCGGAATTGTTTCCGCCATACCCGCGTATGCGTACTCTATCATTATAGCACAAAAACCGAAAATGTCAAGACCAAATGAGAAAATTAGAGATGAGGGATGAGGAGCTCGGAAGCTGAAATTTCAATGTGCTCGTGAGCGAGGTTTCACGGAGATTTATCGAGTCTCGGCCGAGAGAATCTCCGTGGCAGCGCCTCTGAAAAAATCCCATAAAGCCCTTGCAAAGAGGCGAAAATATTGGTATAATAATAGCGTAATGAACGTAAAACCTCGGAATCCCGAAAGGAGTAAATCTGCGAATGAACAAAATTCTCGAGAAAAAAGGCTTTATCAGCGATATGGACGGTGTCATCTACCACGGCAACGAGATCCTGCCGGGGGTCAGGGAGTTCGTCTCTTATCTCATTGAGAACGACAAAAAATTCGTCTTTCTGACGAACAGCCCCGAAAAGACGCCCCACGAGCTTTCGATGAAGCTTGAAAGAATGGGGCTGTCGGTCTCGCCCGATCACTTCTACACGAGCGCGATGGCGACCGCCGAGTTTCTCGCGGCGCAGAATCCGGGCTGTACCGCGTACGTCATCGGTGAGGCGGCGCTTGCGAAGGCACTGTACGATCATCAGATCTATATGAACGACGTGAATCCCGACTACGTGGTGGTCGGCGAGACGCGCACCTATTCCTTTGAGAAGATCGAGAAGGCGATCGCGCTTGTGAACAAGGGCGCGAAGCTGATCGGGACGAATCCCGACATCACGGGGCCGACCGAGAGAGGTGTGATGCCCGCGACGGGCTCTCTGATCGCGCCGATCGAGATCGCGACGGGGAAGCGAGCGTATTTCGTGGGCAAGCCGAACCCTCTGATGCTCCGTCACGGACTCCGCATTCTCGACTGTCACAGTGCGGACATTGCCTTTATCGGCGACCGTATGGACACCGACATCATCGCGGGCATTGAGTCGAACGTCGACACGGTGCTCGTCTTGTCGGGCGTGACCGCGCGTGAGGACATTGATAATTTCCCCTACCGCCCGAAATATATTCTCTCCGGTGTCGGGGATCTGCTCGCAGAGGAGATCTGAGAGGGGGCGCCCCGAGGAATCCGCCACAGAGCCTTTCGAAACGTATAGTCTCCCCCTACGAGCGCGGCATTCCCGTTTTGGGATCGAGCCCGTACGACCGTGCGAGGGCGGCGTAGAAAAAGGCGTCGGTATCGAAATTGTCGGGGTCGACGTTGTTGCCCGGGGCGTTATAACCGCCTGCATCGGCGTTTCCGCCTTTTTCCGATATAGGAGCTTCGACCTCCTCGTCCTCCCACTGACCGCGTGTGAGCCAGGTTTCGGGGAAGGGGATGTACCGTCCTCCGTCGCACGTCCATCGATCGGTCTTTTTCTGCCACTCGATGGCGGTGAGCATTTTCTCGAGAAGCTCATCTGTGACGTTCAGGCGGTCAAAGGCGATCCTTGCCGCTTCTTTGCCCGCTTTATTTGGAAACACCCTCCAAAAACGCGCGAAGCGCGGATCCTCCTCCGCGAATTGCGGAGGTGTGTGTGCTTCGCTCTGCTCTGCTTTGCTTCGCTTCGCTCTGCTAAGTGGGGGAGGTACCTCGGGGGGGTGCTTTTGGGCTGCTATCTCCTTACTTCTGCGTCCTGCCTTTTGTCCCTCGAGCCGCCGCTTGATGGTTGGCTCGATCAATTCGGCGAGGAGCTGTACCGTAGGGCTTTCGAATGAGGGGAGGGGGAGCTCGTCCTTTTGGCGCGCGATCAGGGCTCTGAAAAGTGCGCCGAGCTCTGCGTCTGTGAGCGTTTTGAGGGCAGGATACCAATCGTAGAGAAAGAGGAATCCTGCACCGAGATTGTATTTGCCGTTCATTTTGCGTACTCCTTTTCGTTTATCCTTTGGCTTTATTATACCATAGCTCGCTGTCTCAAAGGGGCTCGCTTTGTCTCACCTCGTCTCATTTTCGGAGGAGAATTTTTGGGGATGAGGGATGGGGGGTGAATTTAGGGTATCTCGTAGGGGCGTTCTGTGAACGCCCGCGAGCGACCGAAGGGATTTATGGTTTCTCCGTAGGGAAGCGCCTTGGTGCTCCCGCGTCGGATTTTGTCGAACGAACGTCTCTGCGAAATTCGCGTATATCTCTTGACAACCGCGGAAAAATATGGTAAAATAGACCTGTAAACAGAAAGCCTCGCCCGAACGGAAGGTTCCGCGCACGACTTTCTACGGTATATTGACATCAAATGTGCAAGCGGCGTACGGATCCTTCGTAAGGGGTATCCGTGCGCTTTTTGGGTTGTCCATAGGGGAGCCCTCTCCGTCGGCTACGCCGCCACCGTCTCGCCTGCGGGCTCGGTCTCGCCACGGCTCTGACACCACACCGTGGTGTCATTCACTACCGTGGCGCCGCTTCGCGTCCCAAAGGGGGAGGCTTTACGCCCCCGTTTGATGGACACAACATTTTGCATTTTTGAAAGGAGGAAATTAACAATGAAAAAATTACTATGCCTGCTCCTCGTGCTGTGCGTCCTATTCTGTGTCGGATGCACGAACACGCAGGGCGGGGACGAGACGTCTGCTGATGCGAGCGGCGGGGAAACTACTGCCGATGCGAGCGGTGGAGAAACGACTGCCGATCCGAGCGGCGGAGAGATCCCGGGCGAGAAGGAAATATATATACCCGGGTGGCATCTTTCGGAAGATAGGAGCGATCTGTATATCTCATATAACGACTACGTCCTTTCATTTGAGCGTACCGAGTACGAGGAAAATGAAAACGGCTTTCTCATTCACGTCGATTTTTTTGAGAACTACTACCCTGCAGGCTCGATGCTTCAGTACAGAATTACGGTCACAAACAATACGGGAGAGGATATCGCATACGACGGGAAGGCTGCGCTCGGTCGGATTACGTACAGCGAGAGAACGATTATTTGCCACTCGATAGTTCCGGACATAAGCTATTACTCGGATTACACCGATTGGCGCGAATTACGCGCAGGGGAAACGATGGTATTTGAGGGAACGACCCGTGTTGATTCCGACTTCTTTTTCGTTGGGTCGTATCGGTTCGACTTTAATTTGTTGGATTATTCAAACATACATGCTACGTTTACCTGCTATGCAGAGGTTGAATATCGCTATGAATGACAGACCTTTATGGGTATAAAACAAAAGGGTGAGCCCGTGCCGCGAGGCGCGAGGCTCACCCTCGTGCTTTATGTGGGTGTGATACAATCGTGCCGAAGGCTTTCCGTAAAGCTTTCCGCAAGGCTGAAAATTCTGTTGACAACTCCGCGAAATTGTGGTATACTGTAATTTGGAAAATATTTTGGATTCCCGTATGGGAGAAAGGATACATCTATGAAAAAACTCATTGGTAATGCGGTCGTCGGTCAGTCGGGTGGCCCTACTGCGGCGATCAACGCGACGCTTGCGGGTGTCATCCGCGGTGTGAAGGAAAACGTACACGACGGTGCGATCAAGACGCTGTACGGTATGCGCAACGGCGTTCAGGGTCTCCTTGAGGAGCGTCTGATCAATCTCTGCGAGGCGTTTGCGGACGATAAGCGCATCGATATGCTCGAGCACACCCCTGCGGCGGCGCTCGGCTCCTGCCGTAAGAAGCTCCCGAAGGTAGGGGAGGATCCCGAGGGCATTTTCGAGAAGCTCCTCGCGATCTTCAAGAAGTATGACATCCGCTATTTCTTCTACATCGGCGGCAACGACTCGATGGACACGGTCGCAAAGCTGTCGGCATACACGAAGTCCTGCGACTACGAGATGTGCATTATGGGCGTTCCGAAGACGATCGACAACGACCTCGTCGGCACCGACCACACCCCCGGCTTCGGCTCTGCGGCAAAGTACATTGCCGTAACGATGCAGGAGATCATCCGTGACTGTGCGGTCTACACGACGAAGGCGGTCACGATCGTTGAGATTATGGGCCGTGACGCGGGCTGGCTGACGGCTTCCTCTGCGATCGGTCGCGTTGTGAACGGCGTTGAGCCCGATCTCGTTTATCTCCCCGAGCGGAATTTCTCGATGGAGGAATTCTTCGAGGACGTAAGGAAGGAGCTCGAGAAGAAGCCGAACGTTGTGATCGCGGTCTCCGAGGGCATCCACTTCGCGGACGGCACGTACGTTTGCGAGGGCATCGGTGTTTCGAGCGTGGACGCATTCGGCCACAAGCAGCTCTCGGGCACGGGCAAGGCGCTTGAGATCGCCGTGAAGAACGAGCTCGGCTGCAAGGTCCGTTCGGTTGAGCTGAACATCAGCCAGAGATGTGCTGCGCACATCGCGTCGGGCGAGGACATCGAGGATTCGGTGCGCATCGGCAGAGAGGCTGTTCGTGCGGCGGCAAACGGTGTGACCCGCGAGATGATGACGTATATCCGCGAAAAGGATAACTCGTTCTCGATCGGTCACAGCGACGTTATGGTGATCGCGAACCAGATCAAGGAGGTTCCTGCGGAGTATATCAACGAGCGCGGAAATCACGTGACCGACGCGTGCTGCGAGTATCTCCTCCCCCTCATTCAGGGCGAGGCAGAGCCGACCTACAAGAACGGCATTCCCGAGTTTGTGATCCTGTAATCTGATGCTTTTTGGGGGTGCTTCCTTTCGGGGCGCCCCCTGCTTGTGTTCAGGGAAATTCGGAATTGTTCCGAGGCGCCGCCTCGGGCTCCGCTTAAGAACCTTCTTATAAGAAGGTTCTTAAGAATCTCCAAGAACTTTTCGGGAAGGAGAGGGGGAGCACCCGCATTCTCGGTCGGGAATCCAAGCAGCTCTACGCGTTCTGTGCGTGTCCGCTCCTGAGAGCTCTGCTTCGGAAGTCCCTCGGGCGAGCCTCGGTGACTTTCTCAGCATCTCACTCGCGGACGGGAGACGCGCTAACTTGAGGCTCTCTCACGGAGGGAGGCTCATCGGGGGACTCGCTCCTCACACATCATTTGGAGGTTTCTATGCATCCGCTTTATCCGAAATACAATGTTGCCATACGGATCCTTCCCATTTTGGTCGCGCTTCCGCTCTGCATCTGCTATCTCTTGATCAAGGATTACGGTCGTGCGATCGTTATGCTCTTTGCGACGGCCTTTCTGGTTGCCGTCATCATCGAGTTCCTTGCCGCGAAGAAATACAACCGTCTCGTTCTTCAGACCTTTTGTGCGGCGTGTGACGGCGAGGCGTACGCGCGGGAGCACGCGAAACTTGACCCGAGCAGGGGTCGACCGCTTGTGAACCGCGTGGTGCTGCAGTCGAACGCCGCGAACGCGGCCTCCGAGCGCGGGAATCTTGACGAGGCGTACCTTCTTGTCGAGGAGGCGCTCCGCTGGGCGGACGAGAAGCCGAAGAAGGTTCGGATCTCCATTCTTGCGCTCGTTCTCCATAACTGCGGCATTTACGCGGCGGATACGGGGCGATTCGAGCGGGCAGAGGCGCTGCTGTTGCGACTTTCTGCGCTTCGGGACGGGCTTACGCCGAAGGAGGCGACGAAATGGGGGAAGAGCATCTCGGAGAACGTGCGGGCGCTTTCCTTCCACATCCGATTCCGAAAGGGTGACTTCGGCGACGAGGTGCTCTTCCATTACCGCCAACAGCTGGAAACGGCGGGCAACCGTCGCAGTCGCGTCGAGGCGCTCTATATGCTCGGCTGTGTTTTGCTTTGCCGCGGTGAAAACGAGGAGGCGATGCGCACGCTTGAATCGGTGGTCGCGGAGGGAAACACCCTGCGCGTCGCGCGCGAGGCGAGGGCGAAGCTCGCAGGGGAGGCGGTCGAATTTCCTCAAAGGGCAGAAAACCAAAATATCGTTTTTTGATGGGGGAAGGTCTCTGTGACGGCTTCGGTGACACCTCCCCTCACGTCCGGCGAGTGAGGTGTCGAGGGATCCGCTGAGGCTCGACCGAAGCGGTCTCCGAGACGGAGGCCTCAGGAGCGGACACGCGTAGAATGCGTAGATCTGCCCAAAATTCTAACCAACAACGCGGATGTCTCTTTTCTCCTTCCCCAAAAGTTTTTGAAGAGGTCAAGGAGAAACTTTTTTCAAAAAGTTTCTCCTTGCAAATCCTCGGAAAGAATTTGAGAAAGAAATCTATAATGAATCAACAAGGAGCCTAACATGAAAATTCTTGCAATCGGAAACAGCTTCAGCCAGGATGCGACACGGTATCTGTACAGCATCGCGCGTGCGGGGGGCGTCAGCCTCAAGGTGGTCAATCTGTATATCGGCGGCTGCTCGCTCTACCGCCATTACCGCAATATGCTCTCGGGGGAGGATGCGTACTCCTACGAGATCAACGGAATGACGAGCGGGCTTTACGTTTCGCTGAAAAAGGTGCTCCTCTCGGACGAGTGGGACGTTGTGACGCTGCAGCAGCGCAGTGCGGACAGCTGGAAGGCGGAATCCTACGAGCCCTATCTTTCGCGGCTCGCCGCCTTTGTAAGAGAGCACGCGCCTGCGGCGAAGCTCTATATCCACAGGACGTGGGCGTATGAAAACGGCGCGAAGCGTCTTGAGCTCATCGGCGCGGAGAGTGCCGAGCAGATGCTCGCGGATCTCACGCGGTGCTACAATTGGGCGGCGGAGCAGGTCTCGGCCGACGGCATCATTCCGTCGGGGGATGCGATGTACCGCCTGCATTCGGAGCTCGTAAAGACCGAGCGGAGCGCCTTCCGCGACGGCTTCCACGCGTCGCTCGGGCTTGGGCGGTATCTCCTCGGGCTCGTTTGGTACGGCACGCTGTGTGGAGGAGATATTCTCTCGAATACCTTTGCGGATCTCGACAAGCAAAGTCCCCCCGAGCTTCTCGCGCTCGCGCGTGAGATCGCGCACGAAACTGTAATGGAGCATCTTTCAAGGGAGGCGTTCAAATAAATGATCCGACTGTTTCCGAAAACGAGAAATTTTGCGATCCTCGCGTCGCTTCTTTGGGTGGTTGCGGTGGTCGTCGGGCGCTTGACGGTCTTTGACGAGTACAAAAGTGCGATCAGCGGCATTCTTTCGCCGCTCATTGCCGCTCTGTGTGGGGTCTATATCATCTACGCCTTTGCCTCAATTCAGGCGAGCAGGATGCACCGCGCGTATAACGCGATCCTCTCGGACGAATGTGACGCCGACCGATACGTCGCGCTTTACGAGGAGGTCAGGGAGCGGGGAAGAGCGAACAGGCGGACGGTCTTTCTGACCGAATCGTCCTACGCGACGGGGCTTCATCTCACGGGCAGATCCGATGAGGCACGCGAGATCGTGCGGGCGCTTACGCAGCGTCCCGATTTCGCCCGTCAGAGGGCGGTCGACCGCGCCGACGCGTACGTCGATATCGGTATTTACTCGGTATCCCTCGGGGATCTTCCCGCGGCGCGTGAGGCGATCACAGAGGCTGAGGCGATCCTCTCGTCGATGATGGTCGGCACGCAGGAATACAGCCGCATTTACCGCGAGGTCACGCGGCTTCGTCACCGTGCCGATATTGCGGACGGGATCTACGGTGAGGCGCTCGAGTATTTCACCGACACGTCGCGCGAGTACACCGTGCCCTACACCAAGGTGAACCGTATGAACACCCTTGCCGACATCTACCGCGCGACGGGCGACGGGGAGCAGCTTCGGAAGTGCCTTTCCTACGTTGCGCGCCACGGCGGCACGCTCTATATGGCGAAGAAGGCACGCGAGGAGCTCGAGGCGCTCGGGGAGCTCGGGGAAGGAACGCAAGGGGGGACTTCTTGAAAGAAGTCCCCCCTTGACCCCTCCAAGAACTTTTCGGGAAGGAGGGGGAGAGCATCCGCATTTTCGGTCAAAAATCCAAGCAACCCTACAGATTCTCTCCGTGTCCGACCGTGGACCCCCGAAATTTGAAACGGCTCGATTCAACTCGCCGCTTCAAATTCCACCCCCTATTCGGACGTGAGGGGGTGGATCCGGGTAGCGCGACACGGCAGAAACCTGACCACCTCGCAGGGGAGCGCCTCGGTGATCCCGATGACTCGCTCCACTTCCCGTCCGCGAGTGAGGGGGTGGAAGATCTTTGTAGCACAACGTGCATTACGTCAAAAACAGGGGTGGGAATCGTTGATCCCCCGAGGCTCGACCGA
>JAFVXC010000037.1 GCA_017501345.1 Clostridia bacterium | reverse complement strand
GAGGTGTAAGTGCAGTAATGTACTCAGCTGACCGATACTAATAGACCGAGGGCTTGCTTCCTTCTTTCTTGAAGGTTCAAGTCAAACACATTTCTTGAGTTTCGTTTCTTACATTTCAGTTGCTTTGTTCGGTTTTCAGTGGATTTATCCCTCTTTCTTTTTTTGTTATAAAAATAAGCAGTCTCGGTCGGAGCATAGCGCTCCTCTCGGGACTGCTTTTCTATTGTACTTTTGAAACCGACACCTCCGAGGATGGCGGTGTGAATATGGCAGTTTTCAAGGAAGGCGCGGAGTACCACATTTATGACTACGATAGCGGCAAGATCAGCCGTTCGCTCACCTCGCAGGAGGTCAATAAGGTCCTCCGCGACGTACGGCAGGGTGCGGTTTCGCAGACGTCTGAGGTTATGGAAAATGCAAATCAAAATGCAGAAAAAAGACTTGCACTTTCTGATGAAAAACAGTATAATAGAAGTGAACAATTTGTAAGGAATGGCTTAACTGAAAGCGAATTCGATTCCGACGGAAATCCGATTTATAAGACGGAGAAACGCATAACCGAACCTACCAATTTCAAATTACTTCGGCAGGCAAGAAAAGCGGCTGATAAAAAATATGGATTGAGTAAAAAACAAAGTTTGGCACTCGAATCATATGTCGGGGGACTTGCATATATTGCAAACCAAAGGATGCGTGAGGGCAAGACGAGTGATAGTGACGACGCGTTCATACAGGATATGATTGAAGCGGCGCAAAAATTTCCTGTATACGAAGGTCGTACATATAGAAATTTTATCTTCTCGGACGAGCAAAGTTACAATGCTTTTCTCGAAGAAAATATGCAAGGAAATGCTGTCGAACTGAAAGCTCTTACCTCATCTTCTAAAAGTCCTAATGGTTATCCTCTATTCGGCAAATATGTTGTTCATATGGTGCTTGACGGGGTAAGTGGTAGAGATATAGCAGATACTTATGGAATCCCCAAACAGCAAGAGGTTATATTTTTGCCAGACACTCGTTATGAGGTTAACAGCGTTTCAATCGCTAATGACGGACATCCCATAATATTTGTAAAGGAGATTGCAAACAATGAAATACGAATCGGTGAAGCAAATAATGGAGGACGACAACTTGAGTCTACCCGAAATAGTGGAAACGATAGACAAGTTTCTCGGCGAGAGGGGGATGACCATGGACGAGTTCTTCTACGAGACGGAAGAGGGGCAGAAGATACAGGAAGAGTCAGCCGAGGCGAGGTTCTCAATGCCGACGCACGAAGTGAAGAACAGCAAGGAGTTCAAGCAAAAGTAACTTCAGAAAGCTCTGGAGCTGAGCGGACCCAGCGATTAAGCGAGTCAAACGCCGACCTCGACGGTTACGCACACGAAAATATCAAGGACTATGACAAGCTCTCTGCGCCGAACCAGGCGGAGATCCGCGCGATGATCCGCGAGGGACGTGCGCTCGGGATGCCGGACGGCGACGTGCTTCTGTATGCGAAGATCTCTGCGCGTACGGGAGTGCGTGTCACCTTTGACAAGGGCAAAACGCTGATCGGCAGAAGGAAGGGAACGAGAGAGCTCGTCTATGCCGACGGCTTCTATGATCCTGCAACGAACGAGATCTGCGTCAATCCAGACGGAAAGCGGAGTGCGGAGAAGCTTCTCATCCACGAGCTTGCACACGCGATCTACGGCAACGCCAAAGGAATGCGCCTTGCGATTCGAAACACCCGCAATCTGTCGATGGAGGAGCGAGAAGAGATCTCAAGGCGATACGCCGAGGTGGGACGCACCAACAAGATCGAGCTTCTCGATGAGTACAACGCGCATTACGCCGAGGGTATCCTCGGGAATGCCGCCACGCTCGAGCGCCTCCTCGACGACGCGCCGACGGTCAAGGACCGAATCCTCGACTTCCTGCGCGGAGCAAAGGGTGACACCGATGCACAGCGCTCTGCTGCGGCTCGGAGACTCTTTTATAGGTACAAGAGGCTCTTTGACCGCTTTGCACAGCAGAACGCGCAGAACATCGCGGCAGAAAGGCTGCCCACTGTCGCCACCGACACCGAAAAGAAAACGCCCCACGGAGAAGCTCTGGAGGCGAGCGGCGTAACGAATACGCAGGAGTTGTCTGTAAAGCGGAAGGACGCCGCATACCTCGATGCGGTTTCTCGCGGAGACGTAGAAGCCGCACAGAGAATGGTCGATGAGGCGGCGGACAAGGCGGGGTATACGGTCGACGCATATCACGGAACCGATGCAGATTTTACTGTATTCGATAAGAACAGCGTCGGCAAGGGCGCGGACGAGTACGGCGCGGGGTTCTATTTCGCAAAGCAGCGTGCCTATTCAAGCGAGTTCGGGAAGAACGTATATAAGGTGCGCCTGAAGATCGAAAACCCGATCAAGCTGCATCGCACTCCCGGTGGAGGCGGAACGCTGTATGATGTGAAGATCACTCCGGAGCAGGCGTACAAGATCCTGAAAAAGCATCCGATGATGTTTGATAAGACCGATTCGCCGCTTGCCGGAAGATTCGACGAATACAGAAAGGTTGGCGCGAAGAAGTGGATGGTCAGGGAGCTGGCAACGTCATACAAGTCCTTGGGAGTGTTGTGTGACAAGTATTTCGGTATTTTCAAGGACTATCCGAACGAGTTCCACGAGGCGGTTCGGGACGTGCTCGGTTACGACGGAGTCGAGGTATACAATGACCCGGAGGTGCGGTCGCTTGAATCGGGCGATTACTTCTACGTCGCTTGGTTTGACGATCAGATGAAGTCCGCAGATCCCATCGTCCGCGACGATAACGGAAATGTCATTCCGCTGTCGGAGCGGTTCAACGAGAAGAAGAACGATATCCGATATGCGATGCCGGAGGACATACAAAAGAAAACGCCTCACGGAGAAGCTCCGGAGGCGAACGGCGTAACGCGCACGAATAACAAAAAGATGCAGGTTAGCGGGAAGAAATATGCGGCTGGTATCGGAGCTTATTCCTACGAGAGCCTGACCAAGAAAAACGAACTCTCGGTTGTAGAGTTGCCATCCGAAATCCCCCGAACAGTTGACGGGAAGATCGACAATAAGGCTATTGTGGCACAAGGAAAACTTAATGCCAGAAAACAAAACAACCCCAAAAACACAGGTACGGATACTTATGTGCGAGTCGATGATATCGGGTTAGATGTTTTGCTCGGAACTAAAGGATTGCAACACGGTCTTGTAAGGAGTGAAGAAACCGCTCTCGCAGTTATGAAAATAGGCGACATCCTTAAAGGAAGCGTCGCCGTGAACGAGCTGAACGGTAATGGATCACGTAAAACCGATATGTCGTATGTGCTTCTCGGAGCTTGTCGTGACGGCGAAAATCTCTTTGTGGTGCGTTCCGTTGTCTCAAAGCTCCAAAACGATGTAACAAAAATTGACGTTTACCAACTTAGTGCGGTTAAGGGCAAAAAAACAGAGACCCCTAATTCCGCTCTCAAGCGCGGCGCGGCTGTTACAGAGCAAGGCTCTCTCATCTCCTCGGGGTCTCCCACAGTTAGTATAGCAGATTTTTTGCAATATGTCAAGGACATTCCGTTAATTAACGAGATATTGTCTGAGGATGTTGCAAAAAAACTTGGTGTAACGCGTACTAACGGTACCCTCACGGGAGATATCCGCTTCGCCCTTCCTGAAGACTCCGACTCTGCCGATGTAATGGCGGAGTTTAGCAAGGAGCTGAAGGGGCAGCTGAACGAGGAAGCCGATCGTGAAAGCGAGATCGACCTCGCGAGAGCAAAAGTCGAGGATGCAGCTGCCAAAGAGATCTCGCGCGTGAAGAAAAGAGAGGCGAAACGCGCGGATTATTGGAAAGAGAAAGCCAAAGAAAACGAATCTCGCGCGAAGGTTCTCGGTAATATTTCGGTTCTCGCCCAAAAGATGAAAGATCTGAAGCTCGGGACCTATCACAATGCGACGCAGGATCAGTCAAAGCAGTTTGCGGGCTCGGTCGAGGGGCTTTCAAGGATCGTTTGGAACGGAAACCTCAGTGTGAAGCTCGCGAGGAAGCACATCGGGACCTTGCGGGCGTGGTATAAGCAGGATAATCCGATCCTTTGTTACCAGGACAAGGAAAATCCCGGCTATTACAATGCCGAAATTGCGGAAATGCTTACAGGGATCGCAGACGGAGAAGGGGGAGAAGAAAATTTTTTTAGAAAAATATTACGAAAAACCGAAATACATCTTGACAAACGTTCGGTTTTGTGGTATAATAACAACAGAGACACAGGTCTCGCAAAAACGTACGGTTCGCACGGGCACCGCGGGCGTACGCCATACCGCAGAAAAGCGCAGGAGCTTCCCGAAATCCCCCCATTTTCCACCGCGTGGGGTTCGGGCGTTTTTTGCGCTTTTTGCATTCCCGAAATTTTTTCGAAATTTTCTCAGAAGAATTGGAGCTTATATGAATTTTTATATTATTGTAAAAAAGCGCATTGCCGAGGTGCTCTCTGATGGCGGCAGGCAACCGCTTTTCGTTTGCGGCAATGCCGACAACCGCATCATTTTTACGTTTGATGACGAGTGGCCCGCGGCTGCGGTCAAGACGGCCCGCTTCGTTTACCGTGAGAACGGCGGACACGGAAGCCTCGTCTATCGTGACGTACCGCTCTCGGGGAACAGCGTCACCGTTCCCACCCTTTACAACGTGTCGGAGCTCTGGGTCGGCGTGATCTCACAGAATGGGATCGCTACGTCGGCGGCGCGCATTGCCTGCGTTCCCTCGATCGGCGGACTTTCCGACGAAATGGGAGAGACGGAAGGAGAGGAGGTCGAGGTCGAGCTGATGCTCACGGGCGGCGATCAGATCGTTTCAAGCACGTCGGGCGCTCCGATGAGCAGAGTAACGATCAAAAAGCCCGAAGCGCTGATCCCCGAGAATATCCGCGCGGGCGTTACGATCGCGGGGGTGGTCGGTACCTGTTCTCCCGACAGTACGGTACTGAGGGCGCCGACGCTCTCGTTTGACGGAGATATTCTGAACGTTTCGTACGACGGAGAAAAGACGCGCCATATCATCCTTTACGCAGACGGAGATTCGTTCTCGGGAGCGATCGAGGCGGGAGAAAGCGGCGTTATGACGATCTCTCTTTTGACCTTTATGACAGGGTTTCCCGCGGGCACCTACGTGATCACCGCCGTAGCGTATAGCAACAGTGTCAGCTCGGACCACAGCAATTCTGTGATCTGTACCATAGACGGCACGGAGGGAGATGACGTTGCAGGAACGTATATCGTCGCACTTGGCGGGGACGGGATCGAGCTCTCTTATAAGATCGGCACGGACGATATGACAGGACATATCGAGAGCTGGGACGAGAGCGGGGCAGACGGGACGGTCACGACACCGACGAGCCTTACGGAACTGAAGGTTGAGAATCACATCTTGCTCTATCTCCCCGACGGCGTCGTGGTCTCGGGAACCTCCAAATGTTCCTACAAGGTTCATAGCAACCCCCGATTCGTCGAGCTGTACGATTTCATCGACGACGGCTTCGCGATCTGTAATTTTGAGGTCGAGGCGCTCGGTATCCCGACGCTCCACCTTGACGGCACGACCCTCATTATTGAGCAGACGGAGGGAATTGCCACGAGCTACGACGTCTTTTGGTCGACCGATCCCGTAAACAATTTCACAAATAAAACGAATGTAACGGCAAAGCGCTACGCGACGACGGTCGATATTTCCCCCTATCTGAAGCCCGGAAACAATTACTTCACCGTTTGGGCGTACGACGGCGAGACGTCGGTCGGACCTGCGACCTCGGTCGGATATATGGTCCCACTTGAGATCGCGGCGCCGACGGTCGCGCTTGACGGACCGACGCTTGTGATCACGCAGGAGGAGGGAACGGCAGAGCGTTATCAGGTCTACCGCGCAGGGGACACCCTCGAACAGGTCCTGAAGGAGACGGTCGAGGCAAGTGAAGGGGAGACGCGCGTCGATCTGACGCCCTATCTCGGACTTGAGGACAACTATATTGTTGCGCGTGCGGAGACCGCAGGGGTCCTGAGTGACGAGTCGAACGAGGTCACGTATACTCTGAAGGAGCTGACCGCACCGACGATCTCGATCGACGGATCTCTCCTCACAGTCACCCCCGGAGAGGGCATCACGACCCACTACTTTATCCTGAGCGCAGAGTACGGCGTTTCCTTCAGCGATGCAGCGGTGATCGATGCAAACGGCTCGGAGCCCGTTACGGTCGACGTCAGGGAATACGTGACCGCAAATCCGACCCACTTCAAGGTCGCATCGAGAAACTGCTATACGGGTGAATATGAGGTGTCTGAAGAGGAGGTATCGTGTGAGCAGCTCTTCTCCCTGACGATCAGCGACTATAATAACGCAAGCCGCAGATATTGCTACGCCGTGAATATGAGCCTTGAGGACTTTTTGTCGGGGAAGTTTGATGCCTATATTACGAAATCGGGCAGTATAGAGGGGCTGAGGGAGACGGATACCGTGTACATAAGACTGTATCCCTCTACCGGCGTTCTGAATGTTCACGACGAATTCGGCTGCAGCTACGAGTACGGCAATGAGTCGCAAAACTTCATCATCGTCACGGATTTCTATGATAACGCAACGATGAAGATAGAGGTGCAGATCTGATGCCGCGCACCGAGCTGACACTTCTTTTCCCGAAAAAACTTGACAAGTCAGACATATGGGTGTATAATGAAAATTAGTGGTATAAGATCCCAAAAGAGCTTGACCCGTCGGAGGTGTTGATTTGACTATTTTGCAGCTGATCGTACAATACGCTCTTCAGATCGCCGTTACGGTCGGAATGATACTTCTGACGGGGATTGTCATCGCAGCAGCGAAGCGCCTCTTTCTCGGGTGCTGTGGGAGCGGCGCATATTACGTAGAGCTCATTACGGGGCTCGTCGGTACGCCGATCCACGAGCTGAGTCACGCGTTCTTCTGCATTCTGTTCGGACATAAGATCACAGGGATCTGCCTTTGGACGCCGAATCCGCAGAACGGGAATCTCGGCTACGTGATGCATACCTACAAAAGGCGCAACCTGTGGCATCAGATCGGGAATTTCTTCATCGGTGTCGCGCCGATCATCGGCGGAAACGCCGTTCTGCTGCTTCTTTTGCGGCTTCTTCTGCCCGACGCGGCAGGCTCGGTCTTTTCGGTCACCTTCACGCCGCCGCAGGATCCGAGCGCCCTCCCCTCGCTCTTCCTCAGCGCGGCGCTCACCGTTCTGAAGGCACTGTTCGTCCCATCGAATTTCCTGAGCTTTCACTGGTACCTTTACCTGTTTTTCGCAGTGCTGATCGTTCTGCATATGGAGGTCAGCCGCTCGGATATCCGCGCGGGGCTGTGGGGACTCGGCTTCATCGCACTCCTTTGGCTTCTTGCCGATCTCGCGCTCTTTTTCCTCTATCCCGCGGGACTTTTTGCGGTGACTGACGTAGCGGTCAGCATCGGTGCGCTGCTTTCGGTCTTTCTCTGTCTTGCTGTTATCCTTGCAGGCCTCCTCCTCGTTGTTTCTTTGGTCTTTCGGATCCTCCGAAGACGGTGATCCGTCACGACCTTTACAAGGATTCACCCTTAAGACTCATCAAATTTTTTGTGTGGAAAGGATTTTAGGGCTACTATGGTTGCTGCGATTTTTCTCGCTCTCGTCTACGCTGTTCTGGCGCTCTGTATCGTCTTTGCCGTCCTCGGCGGAAAGAAGCTCGGACTTTTCGGCGTGCTTTTGCGCGTCGGCGTCGTAATGCTTTCGACCGTGATCTCCTTCTTCATCGTGAAGCTGATCTCGCCGCTTCTCCTTGATCTTGAGCTTTCACTTTGCTCGACGCTCGGGCTTCCAAGCGATCTTGTATCGGTCCTCTCCTCGGGGGCGGGGATGCGCGTTCTCGCGAGCATTCTCTCAAAGGGGCTCGTTTCCCCCATTCTCTTCACGTTGCTGTCGGTGATCCTGACCGTGATCGGAACGGTCATCGTTCACTTTACCGCGCGTAAGCTTCCGCAGGGAAGTAAGGGCGGCGGAATGGGTGTCGGTGCGCTGTACGGCCTGATCCTCGCGATCGTTATCCTTTTCCCCCTTCTTTCCACGGAGGGCATTCTCGACACGGCGGTCGAGAAGAGCCCCGTGATCAAGGAAAAGCTGGAGGCAATGCTCGGAGAGGATGCGGTCGATGGACTTGAAAATGCATCCTCCGCAAATCTGGCACATCTCCTCCTCGGAAAGAACGTCATCAAGTGGACGGTGCAGGGAATGAGCGCTGAAGAGGTTGGCAATACCAAGGCAGACGTTTACGATGCGGTCGAGGATATCTGCGATGTCGTAGAGGCTGCGAAGGCGGCCTTCAGTGAAAAAGGACTCGATTTCCTTTCGATGACGGAGGAGGAGCGGGCAGGCGTGACCGAGATGCTGAACAAGGTCGACAAGTCTCCGCTTCTTTCAAGTGCTTTCCCCGAGATCGTATCCGCCCTGGCCGAAAAGTGGTCGGAGGGCGAGACCTTTATGGGAATGTCGGCACCCGGATCGGGCAGTGAATCGGTGATGACGCCCGTATATCGGCAGATGTTCGACTCGATCGCGAAATCCGACCGCGAGGACGTGATCGGAAACCTCGAGGTCACGCTCGACGCAATGTCGAAATGGGCGACCGCAGATGAGGCTGAGCTCTTCGACGTCGTGAACGAGGTGCTCGAAACCCTGCTTGGCGGCAGTGAGGAGCTGCAGGACGTCGCGACCGAGATCAAACTCACGGGAATGAAGGTCGTTATGCAGGATATGATCCCCGCCCTCAAGGACGAGGAGAAATACGACGCGGCGGTCGACGATATGCTCGGACTCGTTGAGGGAGATGGGGCGACGGTCGAGTCGGTATCGGACGGACTCGAAGAGATCCTTCAGGAGCACGACTACACGCTGTCTGAGGAAAAGCTCGACAGCGCCGCAGAGGTGCTCGTGGACAGAAGAAACGAGCTCGGACGCGCACTGACCGAGGAGGAGCTTGCAGATCTCTATTTTGAACACAAGGATCTCCTCCAGCAACCGTGAACAAATTGTAAATTTTCCTTCGATTGCTTGACAATCGTAATCCAATATGGTATAATACTCTCTCGGTACGGGTAAATCCCGTCTCCTTACCGCGTGCAAAATAAATACGGATCGTGCGCGGTCATTTTGTCCATAGGGAGGTTAAAAACATGGAAAAAGCTTTGAATTGTTACGAAACCACGTTCATCGTGGACACTTCGAAGGGTGAGACCGTTGTTGAGTCTACCGTTGAGAAGTTCCTTTCTCTCGTAGCTGCCAACGCAGAGACCGTTGATGTTGACAAGTGGGGCAAGCGCCGCCTTGCATACGCGATCAACGATCTGACCGAGGGCTACTACGTCGTCGTTACCTTTAAGTGCGACGGTGCTTTCTGCGCTGAGCTGGAGCGTAACTTCAACATCGACGAGAACATTCTTCGTTCCTTCGTTCTGAAGCTCGAGTTCGAGCCTGTTAAGAAGGCTGCTGTTGTCGAAGAGCCTGCTGCAGAAGCAGCTGCTGAGGCTTCGACCGAAGCAGAGGCTGAATAATTGCGTTCAGCAAAAGGAGAGGCGTAAATATGTCGAATTTCAACTTTAACAAGGTCATTCTCGGCGGTCGTCTGACTGCCGACCCTGAGCTCAAGCAGACCACGTCCGGTGTGGCTGTCGTTTCCTTCAAGATCGCGGTCAATCGCCGCTACTCGGGTAAGGACGCACAGCAGCAGGAGGCAGATTTCTTCAACATTACTGCGTGGCGTTCCACCGCAGAATTCGTTTCCCGCTACTTTAAGAAGGGCTCCGCGATCTGCGTCGTCGGTTCGATCCAGAACCGCTCGTACACCGATCAGCAGGGTCAGCGCAGAGTATTCACCGATATTGTTGCCGATGAGGTACAGTTCGTCGATTCTCGCTCGGACAACCCCGCATACGGTCAGGGTCAGGGACAGTATACGCCCGACTCCTACGCACCGTCCTACTCTTCCGCGCCCGCAGGAAATGCGCCGCACTTTGAAGAGATCAAGGGCGATGACGATCTTCCTTTCTGATCGCCGAAGGGTGACAGAGAGGGGAATGTGCAGTCCCGCCAAAATGACGGGAGCACGACGGCGTATGCTTAAATAAGAGAAGCGCGCCAAAGTACAAATTTGAACAGGAGGATTCATACAATGGATAGAACCGAGAATACCGCTCGTCCCGCACGTCCGATGATCAACCGCAAGAGAAGAAAGGTCTGTGTTTTCTGCACCGAAAAGACCCCTTACATTGATTATAAGGACTCCGCTCGCCTTCGCAAGTTCATCAGCGAGCGTGGCAAGATTCTGCCCCGCAGAATTTCCGGTACCTGCGCAAAGCATCAGAGAGAGCTGACCGTCGCGATCAAGCGCGCTCGTCAGGTTGCTCTGCTTCCTTACGTAGAGAACTGATAAAAGATAGAGCAAAGCCGCCTCATCGGCGGCTTTGTTTTTGTATACGAAGGGGCAGGCAGATCAAGTAATATTTCAAAAAAGCCTGAAAAGCCCTTGACTTTTTTCTCGGTTTGTTATATAATGTTTAGGTCAACCGAATACGGATCATTAGCGCAGCGGTAAGAGCAACCGGCTCATAACCGGTCGGTCCAAGGTTCGAATCCTTGATGATCCATAAAAAATAACAGGTCACACGTGACCTGTTATTTTTTATAAATTATCCTGCATATGAGAACCTTCGCAACGTGCGCGAGGCGCACTTGCTCCTTTGCGCACAGGGGATGATGGATTTCAGGAGACCTTGGCGCAAAGATAGGTTCAGAATCCTTGATGATCCATAAAAAACAACAGGTCACTTGTGGCCTGTTGTTTTTTATAAATTATCCTGCATATGAGAACCTTCGCAACGTGCGCGAGGCGCACTTGCTCCTTTGCGCACAGGGGATGATGAATTTCAGGAGACCTTGGCGCAAAGATAGGTTCAGAATCCTTGATGATCTGTAAAAATTTGCGAGAGCCCTTGCCAAACGCGCTTCTATGTGATATAATGATACGGTAAAAAGAACTTGAAGAGGTATCCGATATGACAAGATTCATTCTCGTGCGGCACGGACAGAGCCAAGCGAATGCGGAGGAACGCTTTGCGGGGCATTATGACGCGCCGCTCACAGAGCACGGTCACGCACAGGCGCGTGCGACCGCACAGTATGTCGTAGGGCATTATAAGATCGACGCGATCTATTCGAGCGATCTCCTTCGCGCGTACCATACGGGCAAGCCCGCTGCCGATCTGCTCGGCATCGAGATCATTCCCGACGAGGGACTAAGAGAGATCTTTGAGGGAGAGTGGAGCGGAAAGAAATTTCTCGACCTCCCGATCGATCACCCCGAGGACTTTTACGTGTGGAGGACCGACATCGGTCACGCCCGCTGTACCGGGGGGGAGAGCACCGCGGAGCTTCTCGTGCGCGTGAGGGCTGCGCTTGAGCGTATCGCCGGGGAGAATGACGGAAGGACCGTCCTGATCACCACGCACGCGACGCCGATCCGCGTGATGCAGACCTTTGCGGAAAAGGGAAGTCTTGAAGAAATGCAGAACGTTCCGTGGGTCACAAACGCGTCGGTCTCCGAGCTTCTGTATGACAACGGGGAATGGCGCTTCACGCGCGTCAGCTACGACGAGCATCTCGGGGAGCTCAAGGTTGCACCGCCGAGAAACGTGTAAACGTACGTATAAACAGAAAACCGCACCTGCAAGGTCGATGGGTGCGGTTTTTTGATACAATCAATTTTGATATAGGGCATTTACATCCACGCCGAGCACATCTGCAAGCGCAAAAAGCTCAATATCGGTCACGGTGCGTGAGCAATCCTCGATGCGAGAGACCGAGCCGCGGCAGATATAGACGCCGAGAAGCTCAAGCTTGTTTGAAAGCTCCTGCTGGCTCATCTTTCGTTCGATGCGTAACCTTTTGAGATTTGCGCCGATCAAATTTTTCTTGTCGCTGTCTATGATACGAGCCATATGCTTCTATCTCCGTCCACGTGTTTTTGTCTTGACATAAGACATATTTTATGATATACTATCTCTGCAAAAACTTTGTCTTATCATAGGACAAAATGGAATTTTGTGAAAATATTCTTTGTGTGGAGACGAAATGATGGAAAAGCCCGGTGTGAAAAAGGAAATTGACAATTTGGGAAGAATATGTATCCCAAAGGAAATGCGAAAGCTTTACGGTTTCGACAAAGAAGTAGAGCTGATTGTTACTCCGGAGGGGATTTTGATCCGAAACCCCAAATATATACTGGTAGAAGTGAAATAAAAAGAAGAGGTCAAAAGCCGATTCTTCCTGCAGATTGTAAATCCCACCTTGACAGATGCGTTGTTTTCGGGTATAATAAAAAGAGTGGCGGTCAAGCCCGAAAACGACGAAGGGAGGCGAGAGAGATGCAGGACACGGAAAACACCGAAAAAAGGGAATATCCCACGCTTGACAGGGTGAACTCACCGAGCGACCTCAAGGCGCTTCCCGCAGAGGAGATTCCTCGACTTTGCGAGGAGATCCGCGAATTTCTCGTCGAATCGGTCAGCGTAACGGGCGGACATCTTGCGTCGAACCTCGGTGTCGTCGAGCTGTCCGTGGCACTTCACCGCGTGTTTGACGAGCCGAGCGATCACATCATCTGGGACGTCAGCCATCAGTGCTACGTCCATAAGCTCCTCACGGGACGCAGAGATCGCTTTTCGACCCTCCGCACCCCCGGTGGACTTTCAGGCTTTGCGAAGCGCGACGAATCGGAGTACGATCCCTTCGGCGCGGGCCACAGCTCGACCTCGCTCTCTGCGGCGCTCGGCTTTGCCGAGGCTGACCGAATGGCGGGGAAGGATTCCTGCACGGTCGCGGTCGTCGGTGACGGCGCGTACACGGGCGGAATGATCCACGAGGCACTCAACAACTGCAAGAAGAACCTCCGTCTCGTCATCGTACTGAACGAAAACGAGATGTCGATCTCGAAGAATATCGGACGCTTTGCGCGCAGTCTCTCGACTCTCCGCACGTCACCCGGGTATTTTCGCACCAAGCGGAGAACCGCAAAGATCCTGAATCATATCCCGCTCGTCGGTAAGGCGCTGTTCGTAGCACTCCGAAATACGAAGCAGTTTCTGAAAAACGCGCTTTACGGAAGCAATTACTTTGAAAATCTCGGTATCTACTATATCGGCCCGATCGACGGAAACGATCCAAAGCGCGTCGAGAGCGCACTCGAGGAGGCGAAAAAGCTCGGCGAGAGCGTCGTCGTTCACGTAAAGACGGTCAAGGGCAAGGGCTACGCACCTGCAGAGGCAGATCCGAGCCGCTATCACAGCGTCCCGCCGCGCAACGCTCCGAAAAGAGAGGGGCACAACTTCTCGACCGAAATGGGCGAGCGGCTCACGCGCCTCGCAGAGGGCGAATACGGACTTCCGTGTGCCGATCGGATCGCCGCGATCACGGCGGCGATGGGTGTCGCGACAGGGCTTGAGCCCTTTGAAGCCGCGTTCCCGGATCGTTATTTTGACGTCGGCATTGCCGAGGAGCACGCGCTCACCTTTGCGGCAGGTCTCGCGGCGAACGGTTACCACCCCGTCGTGCCGATCTATTCGACCTTCCTGCAGCGCGGCTACGACAACATCGTGCACGACATCGCGCTCCAGCGCCTGCCCGTGACGATCTGTATCGACCGCGCGGGGCTCAGCACCGCCGACGGTGCAACGCACCACGGATGCTTTGACGTCTCCTTCCTTTCGGCGATCCCCGGGATGCGGATCTATACGCCGATCACCTTCCCGTCGCTCGGTGCCGCGCTTCGTTCAGCCCTTCTTTACGACGGGCCGTCCGCGATCCGCTATCCGAATGCGTACGAGGAGCCGTCGGTGCTCGACCGATTTTATCGGGGCGGGGAGCTGATCCCCGAAAGCCCGTCGGTGCGTGCGGATTTCTCCGCAGAGGATGCACCCGAAACGGTCATCGTGACGCACGGCAGGATCGTGCTTGAGGCGATGCGCGCCGAGGATCTCTGCAAGGAAAAGGGAAGACGCGTCGGGATCCTCCTGTGCGAATATATCAAGCCCTACGATGCGCTTGCAGAGGAGATCCTTACCCGCCTTCCCGATAGTGTCTCTACGCTTGTGTATCTTGAGGAGGAGGTGCGCGCGGGGGGCTTCGGTGTGTCGCTTTCCGACCATATCCGTCGCGCCGCCCGCGGAAGGACGTTTCGCGAGATCATCCTCGCGCCCGAGGAAAGCTTTGTGATCCCAACAGAGCCCGAGCCGCTTTACCGTACCGCAGGCGTAGACGCCGAGGCGATCGTACGGGCGATAGAAACGAGATAAGGAAGCCGTACCCGATTTACAGGGGCGGCTTTCTTTTATGGTCTGTGGCATCATACCGCACTTTTTGTCGCTTTTCGGTTGACAAAAGCTTTTGCTTATGTTATAATAAAAAAAGTATTATCAATAATAATATTCAGTGGCGGATGCGACTGCCCTCGGCATCGCGAGGCTGCTGTGCTTCTCTTTTGAAATCCTTATTATTTCTGCCCTTCTTTGGAGGAAACAATATGCTGAAAAACAGGAGAAAGCTGCTTCTGATTTTGATAGACAGTACTATATTCACGGCGGTCTACGCCTTCTGCGTACTGATGCAGCTTGTTGCACCGAACAGTATTAAGATGTCGTTTGACCGTCAGATCCTGAATTATCTCGTCTGCTTTGCTTGCCTGATGCTGACACGGTTTTTCATCAGGGTCTATCGGAACGTGTGGCGCTATGCCGATCCCTTCACCTATCTTGAGGTGCTTGTGGCAGATCTCGCGGGCGGCATACTTGCACTTACCGTCACCTATTTTACGAAAAATTCCGAATACAGCCTCTACGTGGGCTTTTGGTTTACCGTCGCGGTTATAGCAGCCTCGTATATCGCAACGCTTTCCTCGCGCCTCGTGTATCAGCAGTATTACAAAAATCTCAATGCCAACGACCACGGAAAGACGAAGACAAACGTCGCGATCGTCGGTGCGGGGCAGACGGGAAGCCTGCTTGCCGAGGATCTCGAGCGAAATCCGAATTCGACCTATCACGCCGCGTGCTATATCGATACCGATAAGGGCAAGATCGGCGGCTCGATCCTCGGACTTCCGATCTACGCCCCCGACGACAAGCTCGTTGAAAAGCTCCAAAAGCTCGGTGTCAAGGAGATCATCATCGCCCTGCCGAAGATGGGGAATGAAGGGAAGAAGCGGATCATCGATTTCTATATCCGTCTCGGCTTCAAGGTCAAGATCTACGACTTCCAGTTCACCGAGGACGATGAAGAACCCACGTCGAAGGAGCGCGTGATCAAGGACGTCAGGATCGAGGATCTCCTCTTCCGTAACAGCATCAAGGTCTTTGATAAAAATTCGCGCAGCTTCTATACCGATAAGACCGTCATCGTAACGGGTGGCGGCGGCTCGATCGGCAGTGAGCTCTGCCGTCAGATCGCCAAGTGCAAGCCGAAGAGGCTGATCATCTTCGATATTTACGAAAACAACGCCTACGATATCCAGCAGGAGCTCGTACGGAAGTACGGCGCCGAGCTTGACCTTGTGGTCGAGATCGGCTCGGTGCGAGACAGAGCCCGCCTTGAGGCGGTATTTGCCTTTTACCGTCCCGACCTCGTCTTCCACGCCGCCGCGCATAAGCACGTGCCTCTGATGGAGCACAGCAACTGTGAGGCGATCAAGAACAACTGTCTCGGCACCTATAACACCGCCGATATGGCAGAAAAGTACGGCGTGTCGAAGTTCATCCTCATCTCCACCGATAAGGCGGTTAACCCGACGAACGTGATGGGCGCGTCGAAGCGGATGTGTGAGATGATCATTCAGTGTCGCAAGGACTCAAGGACTGAGTTTGCGGCGGTCAGATTCGGCAATGTCCTCGGCTCAAACGGCTCGGTCATCCCGCTCTTCAAGAGTCAGATCGCGATGGGCGGTCCCGTGACCATCACCGATAAGCGCATCATCCGCTACTTTATGACCATTCCCGAGGCGGCAGGTCTCGTCCTGTCGGCGGGCGCGATGGCAAACGGCGGCGATCTGTTCGTACTCGATATGGGCAAGCCCGTCAAGATCCTCGATCTTGCGGAAAATATGATCCACCTCTCGGGCTTCCGTCCGTATATCGACATCGAGATCAAGGAGATCGGTCTGCGTCCCGGTGAAAAGCTCTACGAGGAGCTTCTGATCAAGACCGAGAATCTTGCAATGACCGATAACGAGCTCATCTTCATCGAGCACGATACACCGCTCAGCAGAGAAGAGGTCGACGAGCGGATCGACCTTCTCCGCAGAGCCGTAGCCGAGGCAGAGAACGAGATCGGTGCCGCTTCGGTCACCGCGGCGATGAAATCGGTCGTTCCGACCTTCGTTTCTCCCGAGGAGGTCAACAAGACCGCAAGCGAATCGGTCGAGATGCAGCTCGCCGAGACGCCCGAGCCATAAGGCGTTATAAAATTTATCAGAACGGAGCTTCGAGTCCGACCTTGTTCGGTATTTGGCGAAGCTCCGTTTTTTCATCTTGACAAACGGGGAAATATTTGATATAATAAGATGAATATGTGTGCCGCCACCGTGTGGCTAATCCTATGACTTGACTGACAGAGAGAAATGCTATATCTTGGAGAAATGCTGAAATGCTGGAAAAGATTCGAACTTTATTGCTTTCCCCATATTATTCTATATTCCTGCTCCTTTTGTCTGCAATCGGCTATACCGTCGGAGGGAACGCACTGATCGCGGTTCTGATGATCGAGGTGCAGCTCGTTGCCCTCGTCCTTTGCCTTTCCGACGATCTCGCCCCCGTCCTCTTGCCGACGCTTTGCGTCATCGTGCTCGGAACGACGCTGATCGGTAAAATGGAGCTTATCACACCGTGGATCCCCTACGGACTTACGCTTGTTCCCGCCTTCGTTTTCCACTTTATCTGCTACCGCAGGGCGAAGGTGCTCTGCCGTGGCGTTACCCTTTCGGGACTTATCGCGACGGCGGCGGCGATCCTCCTCAGCGGGATCGGAAACCTCGATTCGACCGATTACACAGACCCTACGGTGTGGTATTACCTTTGCGGGATGTCCGTTCTCCCCATCGTCCTTTATCTGATCTTTGCGTCCGAGGTGAAACGCGAAAAGCGCTACGATCAGATGGAGTATTTCCTCGGGGTGCTCGTGTACGTTGGCATCCTTTCTGCCGCCGTGATCGGTGTGAATTTCGTAAAATGGGCGTTCTATACCGAGGGGGCGCTTCAGGTGAAGGATTATTTTGACCTGATCCCATACCGCAATACGATTGCCAATATCCTGCTTCTGTGCCTGCCTGCACCCTTTTATTTCGCGGGCTACGCAGAGAAGCATCCCGCGCTGGAGATCGCGTCCTTTTCGGTGGGCTGTCTCTTCTACGGTGCGATGGTGCTTACCGCCGCACGTACCGCGATGCTCTTCGGATCGATCCTGCTTCTGATCTCACTGGTCTATTATTTCGTCAGCAAGAGAGCGTGGTACTATAAGGTCCTCAATTTTGTCATCGTTGCGGCACTCATCACGCTTCTTGCGTATTATCTTCTCGAGCCGATCACGCAGCTGATCACGTCACGGCTCGACGGCGGACTTGCCTCGGTCGACGAGGCGCGCTGGAAGCTGCTTCTTCGCTCGATCTCGGACTTTAAGGAGCATCCGCTCTTCGGTATCGGCTTCTGCTCCACGGAAAACGCGGACATTTACGCGGCAGACGGATGCATCTCGTGGTATCATCTCTACTTCCCGCAGATCTGGGGAAGCCTCGGGCTTGTCGGATGCGTTGCCTTTCTGTATCAGCTCGCGATCCGTGCAAGGCTCGCCATCTTCCGCCCGAACGCGACGACCGTCGCGCTTGCGCTCTCCTATCTCGGGATCCTGCTCTATTCGCAGACCGACCCCGGGGAGTTCGTTCCGATCCCCTTTGCGGCACTCGCGGTTCTGATCTTCGTTTATCTCGAAAAGCATTACGAGAACGAAAAGGGAAGAACGACGTGGTTCTTTAAGTGCTCCGATCTGATCAAAAAAGAAAAAAGCCTCCCCTGAGGGAGGCTTTTTTCTATCGTTTCAATGTTTTTCGACAAATTGGTATTTGTTTGACAGCACAGCTAATCGTGATACCGTGTTTTCGCCGGATGTATATCTCAGGGCTCTTGATTTATGATCCCCTCTTCTATTAACTTACTCACAAATTCATCTGATAGCTGATATGCCACATCAACTTCAACACAATACCATACATTGTCTATCAAATAAATTCTCTTGCGAGCGGTTATAATTGGAATATCTTTTACATAAAAATTAACCTTTGCGGATTTTGTATATTTCTCGCGTGCAATATGATGATCATAGTTCACCGTATCCGTTTTAATAAAAGCTGTTGTAAATTCAAATTCGAAAGAGCTGCCATTTAATACATAAACGATAGTGTCACTGTATAGATCCTCTCTCAAATAAACAACAGTTCCTTGCATAGTGGAACCATTCATTATAAAACTTGGATTCTCATCCGGTTTTGCATAATAACAGCTATCCGGAAAAATTGGAAAATTACTGCGTCGACCAAGTAAAATATCTTCTTTTGTTATGTCGATTTCACAATCTCCACTAAGCTCTTGAACCAAAATATACTTGTTATTCTTATATAGAAGTGTGCCTTCTTCTCCACGAGAAAAACCATCCGCAGGGTCGATAATGTCTCCCGAAACAGAGTATTTCAGTGCTTCGATAGCCGAACAAGAAGTGAGAGAGAAACAAAACAGTATCAAAAGGAATGTTGTCAATATTTTTTTCATAAGCGACCCTCCCGTTCGTCAATTTTTTGCTTACCCCTGCAGTGCCGCACCGATGACCGTTGCAAACTGCGAGTAACGCGGGATGATGAAATCCACCCCGAACAAACCGTTGCGCGTCATTCCCTCAAAGACCTGACGGACGGGGGCGAGGGTCGACAGATTGCCCGTCAGAACGATCTTATCGAGCCCGAAGCCGCGTGCCGCGAACACCGCCATCATAGCGATCGTTTCACCGACCATATTGGCAACGCCGAGCGCGATGTCGGCGTTCGTCGCCATATCGCTGAGCTTGCCGAAGTTCGACGCGGTCAGATCCGCGTTGATGTCGAGTGGCTTATTTTTATACATATCCTTGATGCGCAGGTCAACGCTCGAGAGATCGCCGTCAAGGCAGAGCTGCTCGATGTGCTCGATCGTGTCAACCCCGATCATCCGCTTCGTCAGCCCCATCAGCGTGCCGCCACCGACACCCGTACCGCCGAGATAGTCGATCTGTGTGCCGCTCTCGGTACGCTTCGCGTGGATCAGCGCCGAGCCCGTGCCCATACTGACGATGATCGCGTCGTCAAGCCCTGAGAGATACAGTCCGCCGAGCCCGATGCTCCGGAACTCCGATACGGGAGAGGACTTGAGTCCGTAGATGGGCTTCGAGATATACGAGGAGCCGACACCCGTCATCATCACGCGCTCGATCTCTGCAAGAGCAAGCTCGTTTTCGGAGGTGAAGCGCCCGAAGGCGCCGTAGATCGAGGTGATCGGATCGGTCGCGCGCACGAAGAGCGGCTCGCCGATCAGCTCGTGCCGACCGCCCACGTTGTGAAAGCCGACGATCTTCGTCGTGCTTCCGCCGACGTCGATGCCAATGACCGCATACTTCTTATTTGCGGAATGATTCTGTTCGTTTTTTACGTTATCCATAGCAGAGCTTTCCTCCTCGCCTTTTATTCATTATAGTATAGCATAAATTTCCTGCGGTGTCAAGTCGGTTGGGGAAGGTCGAAAAAAAGCAGGGAAATTTTGCAAAAATAGTTGCAATTGCAACTTTTTTGTGCTATAATAAACTAAACTACAGGGAAAGGATCGCCGCGCGACGGATACGTGGCGAACGGGTGGACGGTATGGCTCGAAGGGGAGAATCCCTTATGTTTGCAAGCGAAGACCACAAAAAGGTCCCTCCGCCGAAGGGTATTAAGGACCTTCCGCGCTATATGAGGGAGCTGTTCGGCGGCTTTTTCTCGCGCCTCGGGTATATTTTTGCCCTCGTGTGGAGAACCTCACCGTGGATCACGATCGCACTTGTTCTGATCGCCCTGCTTGAAGGCATTGTGCCGCTGATCGGCTCACTTGCCTCAAGAAACGTGATCAACCTCCTGCAGAAGTCCTACGGAACGCTGAACGAGGGGGATTACGTAGCCTTTTTCGGCAGTGCGGTGTTTTTTGCATTGATCTTGCTCTTTTCCTACCGCATTGCCAAGATGATCCTCAACCGCGTGAAGAATTCGGTCACGAAGGTGGCGGGAGAGAAGGTCATCAGAACGGTCAAGCTTCAGATTATGAACAAGGCGAAGACGATCGATCTTGCATCCTTCGACCGACCCGAGTTTTATGAAAAGCTTGAAAACGCGAACCGTGAGGCGGGGAACCGACCGGTTCAGATCCTCACCTCGACCCTCACGGTCGCAAGCACCGTGATCTCGCTCATCTCGTACGTCGTGATCCTGCTCGCCGTTCCGGGGATGTGGTGGATCCCGCTTGTGAAGATCGTCGCATCGATCCCGTCTGCGGTCGTCAGCTTCATCTATCGCAAGAAGCATTACCGCTATATGCGCTTCCGCTCGAAGGAACGCAGGCAGATGAATTACTATTCCAATCAGCTTGTCGACAAGGATAAGGCGAAGGAGGTCAAGCTGTTTGATCTGTCCGATACCTTTATCGGTCGCTTTGACGATGTCTTCCGGCATTACTATAAGGGCCTCCGAAGGCTCATCCTGCAGGAAAGCTGGTGGCTCGTGGTGCTTTCAACGGTAGCACAGATCGTCTCCTGCGTCTGCTACGCCGCGATCGCATTCGGCGTTCTCATCGGGCGATTCCTGCTCGGTGACTACAACCTGTATACGAATTCGATCCTCTCGATCTCGGACAGCGTATCCTCGCTGATCACGACGTCGGCATCGATCTACGAGGGAACGCTCTTCGTCGATAACCTGATCGAATTTATGAAGGAGGAGCGGACGATCGTTCCGACACAGAATCCCCCCGAGAAGATCTCGCGCGGAAAGGCACACACCATCGTTTTCGAGCACGTCTCGTTCTCCTATCCGATGTGCGAAAACAAGGTTCTGAACGATCTGAATTTCACGATCCGACCGGGCGAAACGCTTGTGCTCGTCGGACTGAACGGCGCGGGTAAGACCACGCTCATCAAGCTCCTCACCCGTCTTTACGATCCGACCGAGGGGCGAATCCTCCTCGACGGTAAGGATCTCCGCAGCTACGACCCGAAGGAGCTCTACCAAATTTTCGGCATCATCTTCCAGGATTTCGGGAAATACGCCGAGACGGCAAAGGAAAACATCCGCTTCGGTGATGTCCATAGGGAGATCGATGAGGAGCGGATCGTCGCGTCGGCAAGACAGTCGGCGGCGGACGAATACATCCGAAAGCTTTCGAGTGGCTATGATACCCCTCTGATGCGTATCTTTGAGCAGGACGGCATCGAGCTGTCGGGCGGACAGTGGCAGAAGCTTGCCGTTGCACGCGCCTTCTATTCGGATTCGGATATCCTGATCCTCGACGAGCCGACCGCGGCGCTTGACCCGATCGCCGAGCAGGAGATCTTCCGACAGTTCGATACTCTACGGAGGGATAAGACCACGGTCTTCGTCTCGCACAGGCTTTCCTCCGCGACGGTTGCGTCGAAGATCCTCGTGCTTGAGTACGGAAGGATCCTTGAAGAGGGCGACCACGAGGAGCTGATGGAGCGTAAGGGTCGCTACTACGAGCTCTTCACGACGCAGGCAGAGCGATATATCGCAAGAGGCGACGCAAAGAACGATACGCCCGAGAGGGGAGAGAAGGGCAGCGGAAGAGATGCCGTGGACGATCGCTCGAACGGACAGACGAGCGAAAGGAGGCCTCCTCGTCGGAGACCTCCACAGGTGTGACCTCATATCTGTTTTCGGATCCGCTCGAGCGCACCCTTCTCGAGCCGTGAGACCTGCGCCTGAGAAATGCCGATCTCGGAGGCGATCTCCATCTGCGTTTTGTTCTGGAAAAACCGCATCCGAATGATCCGTTGTTCGCGCTCCGAGAGGCGCCCGAGGGCATCACGCAGTGCAATACTTTCGAGCCAGAGCTTGTCGTTCTCGCCGGGATCGCTGATCTGATCCATCACGTAGATCGAGTCGCCCGAGTCCGAATAGACGGGCTCGTAAAGAGAGATCGGCTCGACGATCGCCTCCATCGCGCGTACGACGTTTTCCTTTTTTTCACCGATGCGCGCGGCGATCTCCTCGGGGGTCGGCTCGCCGTCCCTCTCGTGCATCAGCGTCTCCCGCGCCTGCAGTGCGTGATAGGCAAGGTCGCGGATCGAGCGGCTGATGCGGATCGCGTTGTTGTCCCTGAGATAACGGCGGATCTCGCCGATGATCATCGGCACGGCGTAGGTCGAAAACTTCACGTCAAGGTCGGTGTTGAAGTTGTCCACCGCCTTCACAAGCCCGATGCATCCGACCTGAAAGAGGTCGTCAAGGTTCTCCCGTCGCCCCGTAAAGCGCTGAATGATGGAGAGCACGAGGCGGAGATTTCCCTGTATCAGCTCCTGACGCGCCTCCTCGTCTCCCTCCTTCACGCGAAGGAGAAGCTCGCGCTTCTCGTCGTCGGTGAGAACTCTGAGACTTGAGGTGTCCACACCGCATATATCCACTTTACTGTACATAATCGCATTTCCTTTCGGCAATCGACTGCTGTCGGGTGTCCGAACGGAAAAAAGAACCCTCCGATGGGAAACCCGATACTTTCTGCGTTTAGTATCCGATTTCTTTCGGAGGGTTATTCAGTTCAGGGGGAAAAGCAAAAATTGTCAATCAAGCCTTATCGCTTTGGCACAGAGTGCCTCGACGTCCGCACGGTCGTGCGTGACGAGGAGGACGGGGGAGTCCTGCGCAAGCTCTGCGATCATTCCGAGAACGGTCGCGCGGTTCTCGTCGTCAAGTCCGCGGAAGGGCTCGTCGAGGATCAGGAAATCGTGCGGAGCGAGAAAGGCGCGGGCAAGGGAAACGCGCTGCTGCATACCGCCCGACAGCTCTGCGGGATACTTCCCGTATGCATCCGTCAGCCCGAGCAGCGTGAGCATCTCCCGTGCGCGTGCGCGCTTTTCCTCCTTCGGAACGCCGTGGAGGACGAACGCCACGTTGTCCTCGGCAGTCAGCCACGGAATGAGGCGCGGATCCTGAAAGGCGGCTGAGACCTGCCTTGCGGGATTCACGATCTCACCCGCGTCTGGCCTCGTGAGTCCGAGAAGGAGGGAGCAGACCGTCGTTTTTCCGCTTCCCGACGTGCCCATCAGGGCGGTCACACCGCGCGGCGCGACCGTGAGAGAGAAATCCGAGAGGATGGGCGAGCCGTCAAAGGATTTCGAAACGCCCGACAGTACGATCCCGTCTCCCTGAAAGGGGAGGACGGACTTTTGCAGAAGATCCATCACGTTTCCTCCTTTCCTGTCCCCTTCGTGATCCTTCGCGGGAAAATGCGCGCGAGGAGGAAGGAGAACACAAATTCGATCAGAAGAGAGAGGAGAATGACCGTCAGCGTCCACGCAAAGAGATCGACCGATTCGAGGTTGTAGTTCGCGTCCGAGATCTCCCTGCCGATCGCGCGGATCGGACGAACAAGGATCTCTGCGGCAATGCCCGCCTTCCAGCCGAGCCCGACTGCGGTCTGAAGCGACGCCTCAAAGGAGGGAAGCACCGAGGGGACGTCGAGCGTCAATAGCCGCCTCCCGAGCGGAACGCGAAAGACCCGCGCCATTTCGAGGAGGGAGCCGTCGATACCGAGAATGCCCGTTTCGACGTTTTTCCATACGATGGGGAGCGCGATCAGCACCGTGATGATCGTCGGCACCTCGTCGCCGCCGATCCAAAGCCAGATCAGCACGATGAATGCCGCAACGGGAGTCGCGCGGATCGCCGTCATCAGCGGGCGCAGAAGAACGCCGACAGCGGGAAGCCTTGCGGTAAGGACCGCAAGCGGAACGCCGATCACGAGGGACAGAAGAATGCCAAGGAGGATGCGAAGGATCGAGATCGCCGTAGTGCTCCAGAATTCTGCCGTGACGATCAGCTCCGCAAGTCGCGCAAGAACGCTCGGCGGCGTCGGAAGCAGAAGAGGCTTGTTGATCCGTGCGGCGAGAAGCCACCAGACAAGAAGCCAGAAGGCAACCGCAAGGATTCCGAGTATCACCCTGAAGATCCGTTTCTTTGCTTTCATTTACATCCTCCTTTCTAAAAGCTTCCGTTCCCAAAAGTTTTTGGGAGATGGGGTGCGGGGGAAGAAGCCTTTTTTCTCAAAAAAGGTTCTTCCCCCGCGAAAAAATCACTTCACGCCATAATAGAAATTATCCGCGGGGACTGCACCGCCCACAGCGGTCGGGTTGATCGCGTAGAGAGTGTCGAGGAATACCTTGAGTGCCGCCTTCATATCGGCGCCCGTCACGAAGGTCACGTTGCAGTTCGGGATCGCTGCGGCGGCAATGGGAGCCGCGCCTGCGAAGACGCCCTGTGCGACGATGATCTCAGCGGCATCTGCGACGTTTTCCTGCATATAGGTGATCGAAGCCTCGTATTCCGTGAGGAATTTTGCGATCTCAGCGGGGTGTGCCTCTGCAAATGCAGTGCGGACGACGACACAGCCCTGAACGAGAGAGCCCTCGTCGAACTTCTTGTCCCATTCAGCGGTCAGATCGAGCGCGGTGACGAGCTTGTTGTTTGCCTTCCTGGCGATCGTTACCATCGGCTCGGGCAGGACTGCGAGGTCGATCTGTCCCGATACGAGCGCACCGCGTACTGCGGCAGGCTCTGCGTAGGAGGTGTCGACCGTGATGTCGGTGCCGACCTTGAGACCGTTCGCCTCACAGATCGCGGAGAAGATGAATGCGGGGTTGTTTGCGGGGCAGTAGACCGTCTTGCCGCGCAGGGATTCAAAGTCTGTGATCGCCTCGCTTTCACCGTTCGCAACAACGTAGAGGACACCGAGGGTGTTCAGCGCGAGTACCTGTACCGCACCGTTCGTTTTATTGTAGACGGTCGCTGCAGCATTCGTCGGGAGCGCGGCGATATCGGTCGAGCCGTTAATCAGTGCCTTCAGAACGTTCTGTGCGTCTGCCTGCACGTCAAAGGTGTAATTCAGCGCGGCGTTGCCGTCTGCCTTGTCCTTCATCAGCTTTGCCATACCGAAGCCCGTCGTACCGTTCAGAACAGTGACCTTCACGGGCAGAGATGCGTCGACCGTATCGGAGCCCGTGGTAACGTCGCCGACAGGATCGGTGCTTTCCGCAGAGCTCTCGTTGTCATTTCCGCCGCTTCGGCAGGCGGCAAGACTGAAGGTCAGAAGGAGAAGCAGGGTGAGTGCAAGGATTCTTGTAAAGACGGAAATGTGTTTCATAGTAGGTTCCTTTCTTCAAAGCGTATTGCTTTTTTGGGTTTGAGCGCGTGCTTCGGGGTAGCCGTCGGCGCCGTAGCGGAGAAGCCCATCTCGGTCGAGGATCTCGACCCGTCTGTCCTCACGCCGTATGAGACCGCACTCCGACAGCCTTCCGAAGGCACGGTAGAGCGAGGCTCTGCCGATGTCGAGCAGCTCCGAAAGATCGGTCATCGGTACGTCAAGCACTGCGACGCCGTCTGCGGCCTCGGGCAGATCGACGAGATAGAGCGCAAGTCGCCGCTCTGCGCTTCCTGCCGTGTAGCAGGCGATCCTGCGGTTGAGGAAGCGGATGCGTCCGCTGAGAAACTCGATATAGTTCATTCGGAAGGTGGGACTCTCCGCGATCAGCGACCGTACGACCGACGAGGGGATCGCCACCGCCTCAGCGGAGGTCTTCGCGCGGATCACCGAAACGGGCGCCTCCTCGGAAAAGAGCACCGAAACGCCGAAGGCAGTTCCCGGAGTGACCGTGCGGAGAATGACCGACCGTTCCTTGTCAAGCGAATAGGCAAGCGCCGTTCCGCGCGTCAGAATGACGAGCAGATGCTCGTTTCCTGAAGCAAGCGGGATCTCCTCACCGTGTGAGTAGACGCACGTCCGAACCCCGTCCGTCGACAGAAGGGAAGAAAGCACTTCCTTCTCCACCGATCGGAAGAGCGGACACCGCGACAGTACCGATATCACCTCGTTTTGCTCCATCTCGTGCTCCTTTCTGCGGCTTTTGACTGTCTCAAATGATACATTTGTATCATTTGAGACAATTATAGCACGATATACTCCGAATGTCAATAGGATAGCGAAAAAAAGAAGAACTTTCTTTTCATAAGGAAATGTAAATAAAATGTTAACCTTTCAAAAGGCTACTTGTGTTTTTCTCTCAAATATTTTATAATGAACTTTCAATCAGGAGAAAGCAGAAAGGTAAGAAAGAATGGCAGTTTTGATTACGGGCGGAGCGGGCTTTATCGGCTCGCATACCGCAGTTGAATTTTTGAATGCGGGGAAGGAGATCGTCATCGTTGACAATTTCGTCAACAGCAAGCCCTGCGTGCTTGACCGTATCAAGAGGATCACGGGGAAGGATTTCAGATTTTACGAGGTCGATCTCGTAGACCGCGAGGGACTCGAGCGGGTATTCAAGGAAAATCAGATCGACAGCTGTATCCATTTCGCGGGACTGAAGGCGGTCGGCGAATCGGTTATGCAGCCGATGCGCTACTACTACAATAATATTACGGGTACGCTCGTTCTCTGCGAATTGATGCAGAAGTACGGCGCGCGTAATTTCATCTTCTCCTCGTCAGCAACCGTTTACGGAAAGCCCGAGAGCGTTCCGATCCGCGAGGATTTCCCGCTTTCGACGACCAATCCCTACGGAGAGACCAAGCTGATGATCGAGCGCATCCTCCGTGACATCTGGGTCTCGGACAACTCGTGGAGCGTGACGGTCCTCCGTTACTTCAACCCCATCGGCGCACACGCGTCGGGACTGATCGGCGAGGATCCGCAGGGCATTCCGAACAACCTCCTGCCGTACGTGTCGAAGGTCGCAGGCGGTAAGCTTGAGAAGCTTCACGTGTTCGGAGACGATTACGCCACGCACGACGGAACGGGTGTACGCGATTATATCCACGTCGTCGACCTCGCCGAGGCACACCTGAAGGCGCTCTCCTATGCAGAGGGCAGAACGGGGATCGATTACTTCAACGTCGGTACGGGCACGGGCTACTCGGTGCTTGATATCGTGAAGGCGTACGAAAGGGTCAGCGGCAAACAGGTTCCGTACGTCATTGAGGAGCGCCGCCCGGGTGACATTGACGAATGCTACGCAGATCCGAGAAAGGCGTACGAGCTGCTCGGCTGGAGCGCACGGTATAATCTTGAGGATATGTGCCGCGATCTCGACCACTGGCAGACGATGAATCCGAACGGATACGAAGAATAAAGATAAGGGAGACCGTAAAAATGGCAATTGTAAAGGATCTTTTTGGTCGCCTTGCAAGCGGTACCCCCGTGTACCGCTACACGATGAGCAATAAGTCGGGAATGCGCGTTGCGATCCTCGATTTCGGCGGTGCGATCCAGAGTCTCGTCGTTCCCGACCGAGATGGGAAGCTCGCGGACGTTGTCTGCGGCTACGACGGACTTCAGAGCTATCTCGAGGGGAACGGATACCAGGGTGCCCTGATCGGTCGCTTCGGGAACCGCATCGCAAAAGGCAGATTTACGCTTGATGGGAAGGAATACACCCTTTTTCAGAATAACAACGGCAATCACCTTCACGGCGGCAAGGTCGGCTTCAGCCACCGCATCTGGGACGTCGTCTCGGCAACGGACGGCGAGGATCCGACGCTTGTCCTCTACCTTCTTTCGCCCGACGGTGAGGAGGGATATCCCGGTAACCTCGGCGTCACCGTTACCTATACGCTGACGCACGACGACCGTCTCTCGATCCACTATGAGGCGACCACCGACAAAACGACCCCTCTGAACCTCACGAACCACGCCTACTTCAATCTCGGCGGCTTTGCATCGGGCTCCGTGCTCGATCACGAGCTCACGCTGGATGCCACAGGCTTCCTTGAGACCGACGACGGATTGATCCCCACGGGAACGATCCTTCCCGTAAAGGATACACCCTTCGATTTCCGCAGGACGAAAGCCATCGGCGCGGATTTCTTCGCCGATTATGAGCCCCTCCATATTGCGGGCGGCTACGACCACTGTATGGTGTTCACGCCGAGCGATAAGAAGGAGATCGTCCTTCGCGCGACGCTTCGCGATCCGAGGTCGGGCAGAACGATGCGCGTCCTCACCGACCAGCCCTGCGTTCAGCTTTACACGAGCAACTTTACGAACAATCCCGATCACCCCTTCAAGGGCGGCTGCCCGCAGCATCCGCAGAATGCGATCTGCCTTGAGACGCAGCATATGCCCGATTCGCCGAATCACGAGGAGTTCACCGACTGCCTCCTCCGCCCGGGCGAAAAATACGACTATACCACGGTCTATGCGTTTTCGGCAAATTGACCGCATAAAAAAGCACAAAATGAAAAAAGGACTGCCTCAGGCTTATGAGACAGTCCTTTTTGTATGGGCGGGTCCTTTGTAGGAGAGCTCGCGCGCTTTGGATGAGGGGGGATCCTCACAGAAGAAGCGTTACACAGCAGAACGCTGCGTAAAGCGCGAGAAGCAGGATGCCCTGCACGCGTGAGCCCCTGTTGCGGATGACCGTCGGAACGGTCAGGAGAAGCATTGCGGCGATCATTACGGGGAGCTCGATGAGGAGTGAAGACGGAATGCCGAAGAGCTCCGACGTCACAGGAAGGTCGAACGGCCCGATGAGTGCCGAAATGCCCGAGACGAGGGTGAGATTCAGAAAATTCGCCCCGATGATATTGCCGAGCGAGAGGGAGGAATGCCCCTTTATGAGCGCGGTGATCGCGGTCACAAGCTCGGGAAGCGACGTGCCGAGCGAAATGAAGATCAGCGCAATGATCGTTTCGGGCACGCCGAGATACGCGGCGAGGATCTGTCCGTTATCAACGAGGAGATCTGCACCGAATGCGATCGCCGCGGCGCCGAGCACGAGGAGGATGAGCTCCACCCACAGCGGATGGGAGGCTTGTGCGGTCTCTTCTGCCGAGGGAGCGGCATTTTCGATCTCGGGGGTCTCCGGGATGGGATCGGGTGTCCTTTTGGCGGTCAGGATCGATACAGTCATATAAGAGATGAAAATGAGAAGGAGGAGGACACCGACGAGACGGGAAAATTCACCGAGGAAATATGCCGCAATGAGATAAAGGACGGCGGCACTAAAGAAGAACAAGACGGGAACGATGAGCAGCTTTCGGTTTGTTTTTGCGGGACGGATCGCCATTGTGAGTGCCGCGATGAGTGCGGCGTTGCAAACAACGGAGCCGATCGCATTGCCGTAAGCCATTCCGCCGACGCCCTGAAACGCGGAGGTTACGGAGACCATCACCTCGGGGAGCGTCGTTCCGATCGAAACAACGGTTGCGCCGATGAGAAGCTCAGACATCCGAAAACGGTGGGCGATGCCCGTCGCACCGTCTACAAACCAATCGCCGCCCTTGATGAGCAGCACGAGTCCAACGAGAAACAGTAAAATCGGAACAAGCATATGATCCCCCTGTATGTAACCGAGATGCGCGGAAAAGGCCGCGCGGTGAACCCCACCGAATACTATTTTAGCACGAAAAAAATCCGGTGTCAATCGTCAAAAATCAACGAATCGGAGGGGCAGAGGACCCCTCTTTTTGACGTATTTTTTGCTCTCGTCAATGGGGCAGTACAGCGCTCCGATCTCGTGCTTTTACCTTACCCGAGTAGCCCAAGGATATAATAGATCACCCCATACACCGTGCCCGAAAGCACACCGTAAAGGAGCACGGGACCCGCCACGGTGAAGATCTTCGCACCGATGCCGAGCACGAGCCCCTCCGAGCGGCTGTCGATCGCGGGGGAGGCAACAGCGTTCGCAAAGCCCGTGATCGGAACGAGCGTCCCCGCTCCCGCGTGCGATGCGATCTTGTCAAACCAACCGATCGCAGTCAGAAGCACCGCAAAAAAGACGAGCGTGACCGACGCGAGGGTCCCCGCATCCTCCTCGGAGAGAAGGAGATAGTGTTGGAAGGCCATTTTCAGTGCCTGTGCGACCGCGCAGATGAGGCCGCCGACGAGAAACGCGAGGAGACAGTCCGTAAAGATCGGAGACCTCGGTGCGCGCGCCTTCGCGTATTTCACATAAGTGCTTTTATCCATATTCATCTCGACATCCTGCCTTTCGTGCGCGACGCGCTGACCGTATTTTTCGTTATCTGAATGAATCACGGATAGTATATGCCACAAGGGGATTTTTATTCAAATTCCCGAAACTGTAAACTTTCGGAAAATTAAAAATGAATCTTTTTAAGAAAATATAAAAAAAATAAGAAATTCCCCTTGCAAAATCGTTAAGAATGTGTTATAATAAAGTGAAATTTAAGGTTCTGTGGCAAAGCCGTGGGAAATTTACCAAAAATTTCATTGAACCGTCACAGAGCGCATTCATTTGTTTTTTATAATGAAATCGTGGGATCGGAGAATTTGAAGGATCGGCCGTCTCCGAGCGATAACTTTTGACAGAAAGGTACGAATATAAAATGTTGGATACCGAAATCTTAGTCATTGACGACGACTTGAGCATTTCCGAGCTCCTGAAGACCGTCCTCGAAAGCGAGGGGTACGAGGTCAAGATCGCAGGAGACGGTGTCGAGGGACTGAACTACTTTAAGCTCTACGAGCCCGATCTCGTTCTGCTTGACCTGATGCTTCCGAAGAAGGACGGCTTCCAGGTCTGCAGAGAGATCAGAGAAATGTCTCAAAAGCCCATCATTATGATCTCCGAGAAGGGCGAGGTCTTTGACAAGGTGCTCGGGCTCGAGCTCGGCGCGGACGATTACGTGGTCAAGCCCTTCGATATGAAGGAGCTTTCGGCACGGATCAAGGCGGTGCTTCGCCGCTATCAGGCGCACACGAGCCAGAGTGACGACGAGGTGATCAAGTTCGACAACATCGAGATCAGCCTGCAGAAGTACGAGCTGAAGCTCGCAGGAAAGTCGGTCGATATCCCCCCGAAGGAGCTTGAGCTGCTCTATTTCCTTGCGTCGAATTACAATCGTGTCTTTACGCGCGATCAGCTCCTTGACAAGGTCTGGGGCTTCGACTATCTCGGTGACTCGCGTACGGTGGACGTGCACGTGAAGCGCCTCAGAGAGAAGCTCGAGGGTGTTTCGGACAAGTGGGTGCTGAAGACCGTATGGGGCGTCGGCTACAAATTCGAGTTGATCAACAGTTAAGCATTTATCGGCGTCAATGCGCAGAAAGCCCGAGAGGGAGGCATTGGCGCCGATCTTTGCGTCCGGGGCGAGAGGGAATCCGCTTCCGTATGAAGAATCGGCGGACAGGCGAATTCTGCCGCGACTGCAGGGATATAATGGATATAACGATTGAAACGGGCTCGCGACGAGCCGCGTGAAAGGAGCAAGCAATGCTGAATGAGGAAAAGAACGAACGGGAGCCCGAAACGGTCCCCGCGAATCATAACGACCCGACGGAGAACGGTGAGAAGCAGGCATCTGCATCTCCGATCGAGGGCGTAGAGAAGTGTGCGGCAGAGACTGCACAGAGCGTATATAGCGAGGAGACAGGGAAGGAGCAATCCACGTGCTTCTGGAACAGCGATCCCGCAGAGCCTGCGGCACCGTTTGAAATCGGGGACTCCACTCTGTCTGCCGCCCAAGTCGAGAACGGCGCACAATTCACCGCATCGAAGGAAAAGGGGGGCGAGACGGGGAAAAGCGAAGCACCGAGTGAGGACACTGCAACCTACGCCTTTCAGTGGGACTACCGCACGCAGCACGAGCAGGAAAGAAAGCAGAAAAAGCGGACAGAGGTGCACAGCGGGCTTCTGTATGCACTGATCGTTACGACGGTCTTTGCTGTGGCGATCGCCATTCTTGCGGTAGCGCTCGCATTCGGCTCGCTCCGCGCAACGGGTGGTTACGGACCGTCCGGTACGCTCACAGGTGCCTTTTCGGAGCGCGTGGTCTACGTCTCGGGAGGGGGAGATACCGAGGAGGATCTTGCGGTTGAAGCCGCGGTCGCCAAAATGCTTCCGTCCGCTGTTTCGATCCTCGTCGAGAAGTCCTCGGGCGGCTCGGGCATCGGCTCGGGGGTTATCTATTCGTCCGACGGATATATCGTGACGAATCACCACGTGATCGACGGAATGAGCAAGGTCACGGTGCGGCTGTACGGCGGCGAGCGTTATCCCGCCGAGCTCGTCGGATATGATCGGATCTCCGACCTCGCGCTCCTGAAGATCGAGGCGGGCGGACTCACGCCTGCCGTGTTCGGGACGTCCGCAGATCTTCTGATCGGACAGACCGTTATGGCGATCGGTGCACCGACGGGGGTAAGCTATTCCGAAACCGTCACGAAGGGGATCGTCTCCTGCGTGCGGCGCGGCGTGAAGGTCTACGATACTTCGGGAAAGCTGATGCACACGCTTATGATGGTACAGACCGATGCGAGCGTCAATCCCGGAAACTCGGGCGGTGCGCTCTTCTCAAGGAAGGGCGAGGTGATCGGAATCGTAACGAATAAAACGATCTTCTACGACAACGGCGAGGCATACTACGCCGACGGAATGGGACTTGCGATCCCCTCGGAGGCGGTCGATACGATCGTTTCGGCACTGAAAAACGGGACAACTCCCGACCGATCCGCGTTTTACGCTCCCGCCGCACGCATCGGCATCACGGGACGGTACGACACCGCATCGGGCGGTGTTTCGGTCGAGGGCTTCACCTCCGCACGCTTCGACGTGTACGGAAAGCTCAAGATCGGAGACGTGATAACGGCGGTGAACGGCGAAGCGCTCACAAGTATCACGGATCTGCTCGAGTCGATCGAGGATTATCTCCCCGGAGCAATGGTCACGCTGACGGTTCTGAGAGACGGAGAAAGCATCACGGTCACGATCACGCTCGGAAGCGACGCGCTTGCATAGTATTCTCTCTGTGAAGGGGATGTAAACAAATTTCGGTTTTTGGGGAAAGCCTCTTGCTTTTCTCAACGAAATGTCGTATAATATAGTATCACCCCCGAAGGCGTTTTGGGTTTTCGGGGGGACCCTTTTTTACTACCTCTCTCTCTCTGCGAAAGGAAAACGTATGGAACTCCTTGAAAAGATTTATGCGATACTGACCGAATTCAATACGGTGTCGGTCTTCTTTCGCTTGACACTCGCAATGCTATGCGGCGGGATCATCGGCTTTAACCGTGAGCAAAAGCACCGCGCGGCAGGCTTTCGCACACATATGCTCGTCTGTATCGGAGCGACGCTGACTATGCTGATCAGCCAGTACGTATCGGTCGTTTTGCAGCAGGGGACCGACCTGACACGATTCGGCGCGCAGGTTATCAACGGCATCGGCTTTCTCGGTGCGGGCACGATCGTCGTCGCGGGACGTCAGCAGGTCAAGGGACTGACGACGGCGGCGGGACTGTGGGCGTCGGCTTGTATGGGGCTTGCCATCGGTGCGGGCTTTTATCTCGCGGCGGTCCTTTCGTGCGTCCTCATTTTGCTCGTGATCACCCTCCTCACGAAATTCCAGGTCTTTATTATGAAGAATGCACGGAATATGAACGTGTACGTCGAATACCGTGAGCCCGAGTACATCGGTAGGATCATCGCGGCAGTGCACGAGAGAAGCATCAAGGTTTACGACGTCGAGATCACCAAGGCACAGCCGAAGAGCGGACTTCTTCCGAATATCGTTCTTTCGGTCCGCCTCCCGAAAAAATACAGCCACACCGATTTCCTCTCGGCACTCAGCGAGATCGAGGGCGTGACGCTCGTGGAAGAGCTGTAAGGGGGATACGGTATGCCTGAATTTATTGAATCTCTCAGATTTCTCGAAAACGAGTGGTCGACCGTTCTCAGAATGCTCCTCGCGGTCGTCTGTGGCGGTCTCATCGGACTTGAGCGTGAGCATAAGCACCGCGTAGCGGGCTTCCGTACCCACATTCTTGTTTGCATCGGCGCAACGCTGACGACGATGACGAGTCAGTATCTGTGGACGTATTTTAACCCGAATTGGATCTTTGCCGCAGAGAACGTCAGCACAATGATCCCCGAGGGACAGTTTGTGCTTGATCCCGCACGTCTCGGCGCGCAGGTCATCGCAGGCATCGGATTTATCGGTGCGGGAACGATCATCGTTACGAAGCGCAGACAGGTCAAGGGACTGACGACGGCGGCGGGGCTTTGGACAACGGCGATCGTCGGTCTTGCGATCGGTGTTGGATTTTACGGTGCCGCTCTGTACGTCACCTTCCTGATCCTGCTCGTCGAGGTCGTTTTCTCAAGGCTCGAATTTGCCGCAGCCACCAAGGCGCGTGACCTCACGGTATACGTCGAGTTCGGAGAGACGCAGAATGTCAGCCGCATCGTCGATGCGCTTCGTGTACGCCAGGTGCGCGTCCTCGACGTCGAGCTTACGAAGACCAAAACGACGGACGACGAGCCCCTGATGAGTGCGCTCTTGACCGTTCGCTTCGCGAAGAACGTGCGCCGAGAGAAGGTCCTTGCCGAGCTGTCCGCCATTACGGACGTGCGGATGGTGCAGGAGCTGTAAGGAAACGAAAAGGAGCTGTCTCTCTAAAGTGAGACAGCCCCCTTTTATTTCTCAGGAATACATCCCGTTGCAGCTCATAAATGCGTACAGCTGCTCACCGTGCTGCTGCTCCTCTGCCTGAATGTGATTCAGGAGCTTGCGCGCCGCGGGATCCTTGAATTCAAAGATCGAGGTGTCGTAAAGCGATGACACGTGCTTCTCGGTCGAGAGCATATCGCGGCAGAGAAGAGCGTCCTCCTGACGGTCGGCGTCCGAGGCGTACTGTGCGGGTGTGCAGTGTGCGTTGTTCGAGTTTTCGAGCTGTGCGGGGGCGGGCTGCACGGTGCCGCTCATCATCGCGGTGACCGTCTGCAGATGGTTCTCCTCGACCTTTGCCATCTGCGTGAAGAGAGCCTTCAGCTCTGACGATTTTGCCATCTCTGCGTACTTCTTGTACTTCGCGATGCAAAGCTCCTCCTGTCCCTTCATATCCTTCAGTAAGCTCGTTTCTTTTTGCGTAAGTGTCATTTTTGCATTCCTTTCCTTGGATCCTTGTGAGATTTTTTGGTACATCCCAAGTATACCCCGCGCATACGGGGATTATGCGAAGCCCGTTGACAAATGCGGCACTTTGTGGTAAAATAATAATAATCATTTTGATTCCGGAGGGCGCAATGAATATCATTATAGCCGGTGGAGGCAGAGTCGGATCGACACTTGCGCGCCACCTTGCGGCAGAGGGATATAACGTAACCGTAATTGACGTTGATCAGAACGTTCTTGAAAAATGTGTTGAAAAATACGACGTAATGGCGGCGGTTGGAAACTGTGCCGCGATGTCGGTGCTCGGTGAGGCTGGCGTCAGAAGTGCCGATCTTCTCCTTGCCGTTACGGGGGAGGATGAGATCAACCTCCTGTGCTGTACCACTGCGTACGCAATGAATCCGCACCTGCATACGATCGCCCGCATCCGAAATCCCGAATACACCGATCAGATCCACGAGATGCGCAGCGTGTTCGGGCTGTCGATGACGGTGAATCCCGAAAGACAGGCGGCGGTCGAGATCGAGCGCCTGCTGAAATACCCGGGATTTTTACGCAGAGATACCTTTGCGAAGGGAAGAGCCGAGATCGTCGAGCTTCGGATCGATGAGAACAGCCCGCTTGCAGGTGTCACGCTTGCCGCAATGAACGGGGTGGTCAAGTGCAAGGTGCTCGTCTGCGCCATTCTGCGAAACGGCAAGGCGATCCCCCCGAAGGGCGGCTGTAAGCTTCTCGAGGGAGATCGTATTTTCGTAACGGCACCGACCGAGGTGCTCACCGTGCTTCTCAAAAACCTCGGTGTCATCACGCGTCGCGCGCGCCGTATCATCATCTGCGGCGGCGGAACGATCGGGTATTATCTTGCGAAATCGCTCCAGAAATCGGGCGTTTCGGTTCAGCTCGTCGAAAAGGATCCCGTGCGCTGTGAGGAGCTTGCCCGCCTTCTTCCCAAAACGCAGATCCTGCTTGGAGATCGCCCGAGCGGCAGCATTCTTGAGACCGATAAGCTCTCGGATTACGACGCCTTTATCGCTCTCACGGGATCGGACGAGCTTAATATGATCTTCTCCCTCTATTCGGCAAGCCGCGGTGTTCCGCAGGTCATCACGAAGCTCGGCGGCACGACGTATAATCAAAGCCTCATCGACGAGCTTTCGCTCGGCAGCGTGATCTGCCCGCGCGATCTTTGCTGTAACGATATCGTGCGCTACGTCCGCGCACTGGAGAACCAAAGCGGTGCGGCACTGTCTGTGCATTCGATCGCGGACGGTCAGGTCGAGGCGGTCGAATTCCTCGTGGACGAAAACACACGGAACTCGGGCATTCCGCTGAAGGATCTGCAGCTGCGCGACGACGTGCTCGTCGCGAGCATCATCCACGGCTCGACCGCCGAGATCCCGAACGGCGACTCGAAATTCGCGGTCGGAGATACGGTCGTCGTCGTAACGAGTGGGGACGAGATCGTGCGTCAGCTCAACGATATTTTCGCTTGATCCCGGAGGCCTCACGATGAATTATAAAATGATCGGGCTGTTTTTTGCCCGCATCCTTTCGGTCGAGGGGATCTTCCTCATCCCGCCCCTTCTCATTGCACTCTTCTCGGGAGAACGCGCGGCACTGCTTGGGCTTCTCGTGACGCTTGCGGCGATCGCTCTGATAGCCGTGCTGTTTTTCCTGATCTGTCGCGGCGCCCCCTCCTCCTTCAACGCGAAGGAGGGATTCGTGTGCGTCGGCGTGAGCTGGGTCGTGCTCAGTCTCCTCGGATGCCTGCCGTTCGTGATCTCGGGCGTGATCCCGAATTACATCGACGCGCTTTTTGAGATCGTGTCGGGATTTACCACGACGGGCGCCTCCGTGCTGTCTGATGTGGAATCGCTCCCGAAGAGCCTCCTCTTCTGGCGCAGCTTTACGAATTGGCTCGGTGGAATGGGCGTGCTCGTTTTTCTCCTTGCCTTTACGCCGAACGAGGGACGCGGCTCGGGAATGACCGTGCATCTCCTCCGCGCGGAGAGCCCCGGTCCCGACGTCGGAAAGCTCGTCCCGAAAATGAAAAAAACCGCGCTCATCCTTTACGCGATGTACATCATTCTGACCGTGCTGAACGTGGTCTTTCTCCTGTTTGGGGGAATGGATCTTTTCGAAGCCTTCTGTACGGCGTTCAGCTCGGCGGGAACGGGCGGATTTGGCATACGGAACGACAGTATGGGCAGCTTCTCGCCCTATATCCAGATCGTTACGACGGTCTTTATCCTACTCTTTGGCATCAATTTCAGCTGTTATTATCTCCTGCTCATCGGGCAGGTCAGAAACGTCCTCCGCGATGAGGAGCTTCGTCTTTACATCGGGCTTGTGGTCGGAAGCATCGTGCTCATCACGTGGAATCTTTACGACATCTACGGATCGATCGGCGAGACCCTTCGCCACGCGGCGTTTCAGGTCGCAAGCATTATCACGACGACAGGCTTTTCATCGGTCGATTTTGACCTGTGGCCTACCTTCTCGAAAACGATCCTGCTCGGTCTTATGATCGTCGGTGCCTGTGCGGGCAGTACAGGCGGCGGACTCAAATGCTCGCGTCTGTTGCTGCTTCTTAAAAATCTGCGCCGCAATATCCGTCAGCTTATTCATCCGAAGCAGGTCATCGTGGTGCGCAACAACGAGAGGCCCGTCAGCGAGAAGGTGCTTGTCAATACGAACGCCTATCTTGCGGCGTATACGCTGATCGTCGTCGTGAGTGTGCTGCTCGTATCCCTTGACGCGAGCTTTTCGGTTGAGGGAAACGTCTCCGCTGTGCTTGCCTGCTTCAATAACATCGGGCCTGCCTTTGCGGAATTCGGACCGTTGCGGAACTATGCGGATTACAGCATTCTGTCAAAGCTGGTTCTGATCTTTGATATGCTCGCGGGCAGGCTTGAGATCTTCCCGATCCTCGTTCTGTTCTCGGTCAATACCTGGAGAAATCGCTGAAAAGCGATATATCCGCCAAAAACACAGAGGCTGATACCGTCTGACATCAGCCTCTGTTTCTTTTTATTTTTTCTCGGTCTGTGAGTGCGCGCGGCACCGATAATCGCGCGGACGCATACCGACCCGTGCGAGAAAGAGGGAAGAAAAGTAGTGCTCGTCCGAAATACACAGCCGCTCTGCGATCTCCCGCACAGTCATTTTCGTGTCCTTCAGAAGGAGCTTTGCCGCCGATATCTTCAAAGAAAGCAGATATTCGTACGGAGTGACGCCGAAATTCCTTTTGAATACGCGGATGAGACCGGACTTCGAGATATGAAGCCTTGCGGACAGCTCGTCGAGATTCAGCCTTTCGTAAACCGCAGCGTTCAGAGCCTCACGGATCCTGTATTCGTCCGACTGCGCGGTGACACGCGCCGAGGCGATCGAGTGGACGATCCGATGCACGTAGTCCGCGATCGTAAAGCAGACGTTCGGGTCGGAGACAGCACTCTTCGACAGCTCGATCAGCTGTTCAAAATAGACGTGCGCATTTTCGGAGGAGTAGATGCCGCTTCGAATGCCGTATGCATCCAGCATAGCGGACATATAGCTTGAAGCGTAGTTGATCCAGATCTTTTTCCACGGATCACGCGGGTCGGATTGGTAGCGGTGCTTTTCTCCCTCACAGAGAACGTATATGTCACCCGCTCGCACGGTCTGCCACTTCCCGTCAAGGAGGATCCTGCCCTCGCCCGAAAGCACACACTCGAACACCGTAACGGGGGAGGGGCTTTTGCGGTCGATCCGATAGTCGGGGAAGGGATAGGTGATGCCGATGACGGCATTTCGGAAGGGAATGCCGTTTTCCGCGAGAAAAGCGGCGGCGAGCTCCTTGTTCGGATATTTCACGAGTCTGTCGGACGAAAGTGAATTGCTCATATTACACACCTTTTATGCTATATTTTGGATTGAAAACGCATATTTCTTGTATTATAATATAAATAGCTTGAAAAAGCAAGTACCTTTCCTTGAAAAAGTAAAAATATAAAAGGAGAATTTTTATGAATACGAATATACCTCGCCCCGAGCATCCGAATCCGCAATGGGAGCGAAAGCTCTGGAAGAACCTCAACGGTACGTGGGAGTTTGAGATCGACCACGGAAACAGCGGCGTCGATCGCGCACTCTGGGAAAAGGAGCATCTCGATTCCTCGATCACCGTTCCGTTCTGCCCCGAATCTCCGCTGTCGGGTGTCAATTATAAGGATTTTATGCTGTCGGTCTGGTACAAGAAAACGATCGCCCTCGAGGAGAGCGATCTCACGGGAAACCGTGTGATCCTTCACTTCGGTGCCGCCGATTTTGAGACCACAGTATACGTCAACGGAAAAAGGGCAGGTCTGCCGCACGTCGGTGGTTACGCTTCGTTTGAGTACGATATTACCCCCTTCCTCAAGGCAGGGGATAACGATCTCACCGTGCATTGCTACGACGACACGCGCTCCGGGCGTCAGGCATCGGGCAAGCAGTCGCGGGGCTTTGCGTCGCGCGGCTGCAACTATACCAGAACCACGGGGATCTGGCAGACCGTCTGGTACGAGATCGTTCCCGCGGCCTACGTTAAATACGCGCGCATCCTCCCCGACCTTGAAAACGTGTCGGTCCTGATCGACGCAGAGCTCGTCGGCAAGGGCGATCTTACGGCGGAGGTTTACTACGAAGGGAAGAAGGTCGGTGAAGGCTCGAAGAAGAACCTCTCCGTCACGGGTTTTCTTGAGGTAAAGCTCTCCGAAAAGCACCTGTGGGAGATCGGTCACGGAAGACTGTACGATCTCGTGCTCCGCTTCGGTAAGGACGAGGTAAAGAGCTACTTTGGACTTCGCTCGATCGAGCTTGACGGTATGAAGTTCCGCCTCAACGGAAGGAGCGTGTTCCAGCGTCTCGTGCTCGACCAGGGCTTCTATCACGACGGCATCTGCACCGCACCGACTGACGCGATGCTTGAAAAGGACGTCCGGTGTGGACTTGACGCAGGCTTCAACGGCGCGCGCCTCCACCAGAAGGTCTTTGAGCCCCGCTACCTCTACCACGCCGACAGACTCGGCTATCTGGTATGGGGCGAGTACGGCAACTGGGGACTCGACTACTCCGACGTCGCGAATCTCTCGACCTTCCTTCCCGATTGGCTCAGTGCGGTGAAGCGCGACTTTAACCATCCGTCTGTCATCGGCTGGTGTCCCTTTAACGAAACGTGGGACTACGGCGCGCAGAAAAAGCGTCAGGACGACGCCCTTCTCCGCATCGTGTACGAGGAGACGAAGCGATATGATCCCACCCGTCCCTGCATCGACACGAGCGGCAACTTCCACGTCGTCACCGATATCTATGACCTTCACGACTACGATCAGAACCCCGAGACCTTCAAGGCGCGCTATGACGCAGCGGTGACCGCAGGGGAGATCGAAGAGCGGCAGAAGCGTCAGCGCTGGGACGGAAGGCTTCCGCTCTTCCTCTCCGAGTACGGCGGAACGGGCTTCCGGCTTGCGGTCGCTGAGGGTGTCGATTCGAAAAAGGTCGCGTGGAGCTACGGCGAGGCGGCAGAGAACTACGAGGAGTTTTACAATCGGTACAGAGGGCTGACGCACGCCCTGCTCGATAACCCTTTGATGATGGGCTTCTGCTATACCCAGCTCACCGACGTTGAGCAGGAGAAGAACGGACTCTTCCTCTACGAAACGAGAGAGCCGAAGTTTGATATGGCGATCATTTCGGAGATCAACAAAAAGAAGGCGGCGATCGAGGACTGAGCGGCGCCGCACACATAGAAAAATCCCCCGGGGAGCTGCGTTGACTCCTCGGGGGAAGCTTTATATTTGGTCTGTTTGCTCTTCGGCAGATTCCTTGAGGCTTTCCTCGGATACCGCGGGAGGATCGTCGTCCTCGCCATCGGGAACAAAGCCGTAAAAGAAGCCGTTCAGCGTTCCGAGCGTTCCCGTTTCTCCCTCCGAGAGGATACGGTAGAGCTCCTCCTCCACTTGGAATTCGAGCAGCTCACCGCTGTCCGTGCGGAATTTTACAACGAAGGTCATATAGCTGTGCGGGGATTTGTGTCCCGCGACGTATACGCCGCACTCCATCGTTTCGACCGAAACGCGGGTCTCGACGAGCGGGATCTCGTCGGGATTCGGCAGGGCGTCACATGCCTCGTCAAAGACCTTCTCAAGGCGATCGTGCTCGGACTCGTGTTTTTCCCGGTCTGTGCCACGGCTGAGGCGGGCACGGTCCTTCGATCTGCTGATGACGTATACAGTGACCGCAAGGATCACGGCGGCAATGGCGAAAAGTAAGATCAGATATTCGGTCGGTATGGGCATAGGATGCTCCTTTCTCAGAAAAAATGTCAGAGCCCGCGCTCCTTCAGATCCTTTACAAGCTCGGTGTAAAAGGCACGAACGTCGAAGCCACGGATGTTTTCGCGGTTCAGATCGATCATATCTCCGTGCGATATGCCGCGATTGCCGTCGGTGCGGAGAAGCGTATATTTTTCACCAAAGGCGAACGAGCCTTCACCGACAAGGCCGTCGTTTTCACCGTCGAAATTTTTTACGTAGCGGTAGGAGAGATTCAGCGGGAACTGTCCCTTTCGCGGATGGCTCATAACCGAGCCAACGCTTTGGGCATAGATTCCCTCGGGGAAGGTGATCTGCTCGTTCAGCCGCTTGCAGGCATCCGCAGTCAGATCACCGATCGCCGCCAGAAAATCGGGCGATTCGTCCCCGATCGCGTGAAAGGCGGTGTTGTAGGCAGTCGCTACGTTGTTTTTGACCTTTTCGGGGATCGCATACAGGAGCTTCTCAGCAAACAGACAGCCTCTGTGGGGGGTGTTGATCGTCGTCAGAGAGGCGACGTAGGGAGCAAGTCCGAACTCCGATATGGCGTAGCGACAATCGAGCCCGCCCTTGGAATGCGCGATGATATTGACCTTCTCACAGCCCGAGCGCTCCACGATCAGCTTGATACGCGCGGTCAGCTCTCTTGCGCTTTCCTTCACCGTCAGAGCGGACTGATGCTGTCCGTAGTGGATCGTCGCGCCGTGCAGCTTCAGCGTGTGCGGCACTCTGCCCCAATAGTTGAACAGGTTGCTGTCACGGAAAAATACACCGTGGACGAGGACGATCGGATACTTCGTTTTACAGATCTCGGCGAGTGTCGGATCGGAGGTAACGCGCTCCTTTTCGATCTCGAATTCGACCTCCTCGGACGTGATCGCGATGATCTTCGTCAGAACGATCAGGTTCAGGATCGGGATCATACCGCATAAGGCGCCGATCACACGCCATTTGATCCCCATCTGCGTCGAGGAGCAGTAAACGGAGATGATGCCGTTCCAGAAGAGCACGGCGGACAAAAGGATGCAGTAGAGCGCGCTGAAGATAAGATCGAGATACGCGTCCGGGAGGAGACGGAAGGCAAGGAACACGTGCCACCCGAGAGAGGGGATCAGCGAAAGGGTGAAAAGCGTAAGGACGGCAGTGCCGTGGTTACATAGCTTGATGCGTAGCTTTTTTGTGCCGCGAGGTCTTATGCCGGGCAGAATATTCAGCGTTAGAAACAGAGGGACGATCAGGATCGACAGATACGGAGACAGCTTTACGAGCAAATAGCTGTTCAGTAAAATGCTGAAGAGAATAAAATAGAGGATATTCGGCAGAGTGATGTATCGCTTCATTGTGTGCCTCCTTAACCGAGCAAGATCACGAAAACGAAGTAGGGGACCACGAGCGTGATCAAATAAAAGATGATCAGCGGGACGGTAAAATACTGACGTCGGATTTTCGTTCCATCGACGTGCCTAAGGTTGTTCTTTTCCATGCTTTTGCTACCTTTCTAAATAACATTATAGCATACCTTCGACTAAAAATCAACTATATTTCAGCGTGTGAGGTAACGGTTTTATTCCGTTTGCGCGAAGCGCACATCGCTGCCGAAGGCAACATCATGCCCGAAGGGCACATCACGTTCCGCGCGAGCGCGACGAGGCGGCAAGGTGCGGCATTATTCAGAAAAAGACCAAAGAAAGCTTGCACCTTGCATCGGCTCATTCACAGACCAAGCAGAGATAAAAAAGAGCAGACAAGGGTGTGCAAAATTAGCGGAGTGTTATAAGTCGGTTAATAATTGCACCGCTATAAACAAATAAATAGCCCCGACAGATTTTTGATGAGGTCTGTCGGGGGTTACTATTCGACAAATTGGAATTTGTTTACCTGTTTTCTGAAATCCATTTTTTTGACCAAGCAAACAATGCTTCGGACATCAAATTGAAATCTGCTGTTCCACCATTTTTTAGGTTCAAGAATGTGTCAACGATAACCATTTCTTCGGTTGAAACAACATCTCGCAATTCACTTTGATGTTTTACGTATTTGCCTGTTTGCATAAAAGCGATAGCTTGCACAACGAAAGAGGCGGATTTATATAGTCCTTTTAAAATATCCTCACTCTTTTCGTGAAGCATATTGTGAACGCATCCGTGGTAGATGTTGCAAACGCCGATTTTGATTGCTCTGTTAACAGCACTTTCATCAATAACTGCCATCACCTCATCAAGGCTTCCCTTGATTGGTGTAGTGTCATGGCAAAACTGAAAAAGGTCGGAAGGCTCCCAATTCAAAAGCTCATCCTTGCCCGAAACAAAGCCGCAAATCAGTTCTCTATTTGGAAGGGTATCTAACATTGCATTGTATTTTTGAATGTCTGTGACGGACAGTTGATCGAGTATTACGACAATGTCAATATCGCTTGTATCACGAGCTTCACCTCGAGCATAGCTACCTTGCAACCCCACAAACCATACACGGTTTGCAAAAATTTCATTTAATATCTGCAAGAAGTTTTGCATCCAAACAGTAATATCTATCATCTTAATCACCTCGTCAAATTCTTATTTATCGTTCTATTTTATCGCAAGTTTCGCCTTTGTATTACAAAGGCATCGGGCAAAGCCCATACCCCTAAGGTTGAGCGCATCCCAAGGCTCCCTCCGGGAGGGAGCTGGCGCCGTAGGCGACTGAGGGAGCGCGCGTTACCGTAAAGTTTAATCAGATTTCAAAGTCGCGCAGGCTCCTTCCGTCACGCTTTGCGTGCCACCTCCCTCCCGGAGGGAGGCTTTTCGCTAACTCCATTATAACACAAATCGGCAGAGAAAACAAGTTCTCTGCCAATTTTTTTGTGCCTGCCAATTCTCCGCTAAGGCTGCAGAGAGAAGAGTCTGCTCTTTTTTGTGACGTGTGTCCGATTTAGATGCAAAACCGTGTGTGGCTGATTTAGATGCACGCAGATTTTGCAGAGGGCAGACTAACCCCTTGGTGATGATGGGGGTTAAAAGGTTGCGCGTTCTACCGGACTTTTAACGCCATGCTTGTAACGAAGCCTATGTATTATAAAGAGCGATTAACCAACTCCAAGTCCTCTGCCAAAGGATAAAATTCCTTGAATCTTTCAGGTAAAGGAAAATCTTTTGTGAAGATCAAGGTATATGATGAATCGAATGCAACGATTTCCATTTTGGCTAAAGGGTGTTGTATTGTGAGTGGGTTTTTCCAAAATCCAGGGTACATATCGTTTTCGGGAAGCTTGTATTCTAATATATCTTTGTCAGATGTTGATGGATCAAATGCCGAAAAAGTTCCCCATATCCATTGAAAATCTTCTTTGTTGATCAAATCGGTCAACTCTTTTCCTGTCAATATACAATATTCTTGTTCTAATGTTTTTTGAATATCCTTATCAAATGGGTAGCACTCCGGATGAGAAATAAGCCATTTGTAATTCAACTGAATATTATCGATTGACTCAAAAAGCTTTTTGAGAAAGGTGTAATATTTTTCTCCTTTTTGTATGATTGTTCCGTAAATCATAGCGTCACCGCCCTTCTGATATCATTATACCACTATTTTGTAAACATTTCAACCGTTTCGCATAAACAGGCTCCCTCTGGGAGGGAGCTCCCGACGAAGTCGGGTGAGGGAGAGCGCGTTACCGTAAAGTTTAATCAGATTTCAAAGTCGCGCAGGCTCCTTCCGTCACGCTACGCGTGCCACCTCCCTCACGGAGGAAGGCTTTCGCCGGTTCGAATCTGTCTACAGACCCGAAATGATGCGCGAGCAGAGCTCGGCGCGAAAATGCATCTACAAAATTTCGAAAAACTTCAGAGTCGTAAGCTTTTAGTGAAATATTCGGCTTACGCCGAATGTGAAATAATTTCCTTGCGGAAATTGTGAAATATTGCTCCCGTCGGTCGCAATGTGAAATGAAATTTGCCCACATTCGCGAAGCGAATATTTCACATTTGCGGAGCAAATATTTCACAGCAAAGCTATTTCACTTGCCCGAAGGGCAAATTTCGTTGAAAAAAGCACGCTTGCGCGTGCTTTTTTCTATCTGGGATGGCCGGATGTTGAACAGCCGAGACTCGCCTGCGGCTCGCTTACGGCGGCAAGCCTCAATGAGGCTTTGCGAAAGCTCTTTGTGTGCGGGAGGCTTGCATCGGCTCATTCACAGACCAAGCAGAGATAAAAAAGAGCAGACAAAAGTCTGCTCTTTTTTATCTGGGATGGCCGGATTTGAACCGACGAATGCGGGAGTCAAAGTCCCGTGCCTTACCGCTTGGCGACATCCCAATATTACTTTTGTTGCGCGCTTCGCACAACAGCACTATTTTATCATAAATAACCTCTTCTGTCAAGATGTTTTTGTGAGAAATATTTCAAAACGCATACAGCAAAATTGTCGAAAAATGAGAGAAAATATCAATTTTTGAGAATTATATCGTTCCTTTGGTGGAGAAAGACGATACTCGAGCCTCCTTGACAAATTGCGCCCGATGTGCTATACTTAATCTGTATTATTGTGATTATCATATATATATGGAGATCATTATGACAGAAGATAAATTTTCGGAAGTCTCTCCTCCGAAGGAGCGCTCCTATGCCGATGCAGTGCTGTGCACCGCGCTTGACGTCGGGGAGGGGCTTCTTAAGTGCGGCGCGGAGATCCAACGCGTGGAGGATACGATTCAGCGTATATGCTACGCCTACGGTGCCGAGCACATCGAGGTATTCGCCATAACGGCGATGATCACGGCGTCGGTCCGTATGTCCGACGGAGAGTATTCCTCGCAGATGCGACGGGTCTACGGCTCCTCGAACGACTTTCGTCAGCTTGAGGATTTCAACGCCCTCTCGCGCGACATCTGCAGAGAGACGCCCCTGCCTTTCGAAGCCGTGCAGGAGCGACTGCAAGCGATCAAGCGCGAGTCGCGTGAAAAAAAGTGGATCGCGATCGTCGGCGGTGTCGTCTCAGCGGTGGGCTTTGCCGTTTTCTTTGGCGGAAATCTATACGACGCGCTCGCATCGGGTGTGATTGGCTTTTTCATTATGCTCCTCAGTGCGACGCTTTTTTTCCGTATCGGACCCTTTGCGCGCACCCTTCTGAATTCGATTCTGGCAGGCTTGCTCGCAGAGAGCGCGGCGTATCTTTACAGCGGCTTTCACGCAGATAAGATTATGATCGCCACGATTATGCTGCTTATCCCCGGGATCGCATTCTGTAATGCGCTTCGCGATCTGTTTTCGGGCGATACCTTTGCGGGCTCGGCGCGTCTCGTGCAGGCGGTTCTGCTTGCGCTCACGATCGCCTCGGGCTTCTCACTTGCGATCATTCTGTTCGGAGGTGTGGCGTAATGATACCTGAAATCATCATTGGTCTTATCGCGGCTGCGGTCAGCTCACTCGGCTTTGCGTTGATGTTTCGTGTGCGTCCCCGTCACCTTTGGGTAATGGCGCTCGGCGGACTTCTGTGCGATGCGATCTATCTTCTTGCGAAGGCGTTTACGGGTGGGGAATTCTTTCCAAACCTTGCGGCGGCGATCCTTGCGGCGTTTTTCTCTGAGGCGTGCGCCCATAATCTGCGTGCACCCGTACAGATCTATCTGATCCCCGTTCTCGTGCCGCTGATCCCCGGGGGACTCTTGTATTACGCGATGTATTATCTCCTTGCGATGGATTATTCGCTTTTTACCGACTATCTCCTCGTTACCCTTGAGACCGCACTCGGTCTTTCGGGCGGTATTATCGTCGGACTTGCGGTAGCCAACGCCTTCCTTTCGGTTCGGAAACGGATCTCCTCGCAAGGACTCACGCGGAAGCCGTAAAGCGGTAGCGGTATACAGCCATCAGAGCGCGCGTGCACGCACTGCGGCGAATTGTCGCCATCTCGCGAAAAATGTAAGAATTTCTACCGAAAACCTTGTCGAGATACTGTGATGTCGCATAAGATATTACAGAGGAATGACCGGAGTGTTTCTCTTTTCCTGTGGCATCGTGCCCTCGGAATGGTCACTTCGGTCATTTTCTACATTTTGACTCTTATAGGGAGGTAAGATTATGTCCGACAACAGATTCACCGGAGGCTGCTCCGGAGGAGGGAGGGAAATGGTCTGCATTGAGACCAACCGCATCTTCGACTCGTGCAAGGACAGAGACTGCTATGAAAACGTGCGCGTTTATCTGACCGATTTCGGTAACAGCGTGATCGAGCGCACCGGCTCGGTTCGGGTAAAGGGGGCGAGCGTTGCGTGGGTCTATATCGGCGTCGACCCCGTGGCGTTCAATCGCGGCTTCTATACCGTCACCATCCGCTTTTTCGTGAAGATCTGCTTTGAGGCCTGTCTCGGAAAGGGAAGAGCGCAGGAGTTTGAGGGGATCGCCGTCGTAGAGAAGCGCGTGATCCTGTACGGAAGCGAAAGCTGTGTGAGCGTTTTCCGCAGTAATCCCGACAGCGCGTATGATTATTGCACGCCTCTGATGCCCGCAGGGCATCCGCAAAACGTCCCGATCGCCGTGGTTGAGACGGTCGATCCGATCGTTCTGCAGGCGAAGGTTGTTGAGGAGAGCGCGTGCGGTACGTCGTGCTGCTGCTGTTGCTGCTGCTCCTGTGCCGATATTCCCGAAGCGCTGACCTGTCACCTTGACGGAAGCCTCACCGATTGCTCGGCAGGAGGCAACGTACTGCTCGTGTCCTTCGGGATCTTCTCGATCATTCGCCTCATCCGTCCCGCCGAGTATCTCATCAGCGCGACCGAATACGTCATTCCCGACAAGGAGTGCGTTGCGGCAGAGGAGGACGATCCCTGCGCGCTTTTCCGCTCGATGGCGTTCCCGATCGGGGAGTTTTGCCCGCATCCCTTCAAGAATCCGCCTCCGCCCGGTGGTGATCACGGCGGCAAGTGTGGGTGCGGCTGAAAGGCGCTTGAGGGCAGAATCAAGAGATCACACACCTGAAAAAGGGGTGAGTACGTGTTTATGGTACTCACCCCGAGATGCTATAATAAAAGAAGACCGATTAAAGAATGAGGGAGACAAAAATGTTAGAATTACTATTCGCGCTTGCGGATGAAAGTGATCACGACAAAATCAAGTATTTGGCGGAGAACTTTCACGACGAGTTGATGGTGTATGCGAATAAAAAGCTACAGCTTACGCCGATTGTGGGATATGGTGCGGAGGATGCAGTACAAGACACATACGTGAGGATCATAGAGAAGATCAATTATTTTGATTTTACAAGACCCGACCACGAGCTTCTGAAGTATATGAAGCAGATCCTGAATCATATAATAGCCGATAGGCGAAAGAATGAGCGGGGAGACGTTATGCTTGGGGAGATCAATACGCAAATTGCGTCACCGGACGATTTCATTCAAAAAACGATGGGAGAATATACGAAGGAGGCGGTCATAGAAGCCCTCAAGCAAATAGACGATCGTTATCGCGTTGTCCTTATCCTTCGATATCGCGAGGGATATACGGTGAAGCGAATTGCGGAGCTGATGGACAAGCCCACCAAAACGGTATATACCAACATAGAGCGAGGGCTCATATTACTGAAGAAGAATCTTGAAGAAGGAGGATGGGGAAAATGAATAAGCAGATGTCTCTTGATTTGTTTCGGGAAGCACTTGATGCCGCGGATGCAGAGCTTGAAGCGGAGCTGACAGCAAAAGCTGCAGAGGTAATTGTTACAAGAGAGCAGCACGAAAAGGGCGTAGCCCGCATTATGGCGGCATTCGAAAGACATAGGGCAATGAAGCTGAGGCGTCGTATCCTCATCTCGATCCTTGCGGCGGTTCTGGTCCTTTTGACGAGCTGTACGATCTATGTAAACAGGGAAAAGATCGCCGCATTTGTCGAGGAGTTTTACAACACCTACGTCGACGTGTCCTATGGCGAGATCGATGACAATGCACCTACCGAAATGCAGACGGTCTATCAGCCTGCCTACATCCCCGAGGGGTATGAGTTGGTCGAAGCGCATTCGAATTCTGTGCGAGTAAGGACGGAATGGGTCAATCAAGACGGAGAGAGAATTGTTTTTGCTCAGGCTTTGGTTTCAGGGAATTTATTGAGTTGGGATAATGAGCGGATTGAACCTCAAATATTAACCGTTAATGATATAGCTGTGTATTATGCAGAATATGGTAATACGATTGTTTATATGTGGAATGATGGGGAGTATTCATTCAGATTAACGGTTACAGAAAATTTCACGTTTGAGGAGCTCGAAAAGCTCATTGCACTTGAGGCAACGGGCACTGAATAAACTCATACCGACGGGCTGCCGAGGATGGATCGGACTGCCCGTCGTGTTTTGTTTTTGAATTTTTCGAAAATTTTTGATTTTTTTTGAAGAAAAAAGTCGGATTTTGCCGTATAGATATATAGGGCCAATATACGCAAAGCCTCAAGTCGGGCTTGGAAGGGAGGTCTTTATTAAAACTGTCGAGGTGATGCGTTCTGTATTTGTCCTGAAATTTAATTTTATATGAGGTGAAAAAATATGAAAATGAAAAGAATTCTCACTTTGATGCTTGTACTGACTATGTTCGTTTCTTCACTCCATATCACCGCAGCCGCCGAGGATGGGGCGGGCACTGAAATTCAACCGCGCTTGTCCAATATATATGTGTGTGAGGTTGATTTCGACATTACTTCTACGGGGTTTGCCTCGATATATTTTGAATATTTTGGAGATCCTGAGGTTTTTGAGAGCGCCACTGTGGAGATCTATCTTGAAAAGCGCTTTTTGGGGGTCTTCTGGAACCGCGTGGACATTGGAATGCCGAACAATGTATGGATAGATGTGTTCTATGAGGATAACGGATATGTTGACCACACTCTCCAGCTTACCAAAAAGGGCACCTACCGCGCAAGATTTGTAATGACGTTCCGTGGTACGGGCAACGAGGACGACGAGCTCGAAAAGACGGTTCAAGCAACCTACGAATAACTGAATATCGGTAAGTAAAAAACCCTACCAAGGAGCGATTCTTGGTAGGGCCTTTTTTGTCTTTCTGCCGCTTAGATGTCGGCTTGTGTACCATTTTTTACTTTTTTGTAAATTTCTCAAAAAAATTGAAGAAAAACGGCGAATTTTTCCGTAAAAGAAATATGAGAAATTTTCTATTTTTGTCGAATCATAGGTGGACCCGATTCAAATTAGCAGATAATATCGGTAAAATTTTCTTCGTTTGTGTTTGGAAAAGGAACTTTTATGAGAAATGAAATGGAAGCGCTTTTGAAGGAGGAGCTTCGCGTGCTTGCGATTAAAACAAGAGACCGCCTGCACCTGACACAAAAGGAGATGGGAGAGCGTCTCGAAATGAGTGAGAGCTCGTATTCCAACATCGAAACGGGAGTCTCTATGTGCGGAACACTTACGACAGTTCTTATACTTCTTGAGCAGAAGAACCCGGAGGGATACCTGCGGAAGCTTGAAGCGAATTTCAAAAAGCAATACGAAGAGGAGATGGAGCTGCTATGAGTAGTATTACATATGGAATCACGGAAGAAATATATTCTCTCAACGGAAAGAGCCGAAGGGCGTATGGGATTGCCGCTTATGCGGATGCCGAGCAAGATGGGACTGCAACGATAATCGCCGCAGTACGAGACGTTACCGCGGACAAGCAGAGGCTTGCTGCGCTTGTTCAAAAATGTAATCTTTTAGAAGTATCTCCGATCCATCTTGACGATGTGATTGAGGATTTTCTCACGGAATAATATGATTCGAAAAAGCAGGGAAGAGAAAATTTAATATATCAATACGGAAATAATATATCAATACGGAAAGGATATTCCAAGCGCAAACAATCCACTGCTTTCCTCCGAGGCGCATATGCCTCGGAGTTTTTCTTCAATATAGAAGTGATATATAATAGGATTGCCGATTCAACCGACAGCTTGAGTCGGCTTTTTGCTTTGAAAAATAAACCGTGTCTTGTTAATAAATCAGCGCTCGGTGGTAAAATATAAGATACCCCATGAAAGGAGGCTATGGAGATGAGACTGATTACAAAGGAAAGACGAGGATCTTACAGAGCACATCTTATCAACGAGGAAAAATCAATTGCAACGATTCGGAAATATATGCACGATATTGAGGCATTTGAGACGTGGTTAGGGGGAAAGCCCCTTGATAAGGCGAGGGTTCTGGAGTATAAAGAGCACTTGGTTATGGAATACGCTCCCGCAAGCGTCAACGCCGCATTGTCGTCCTTAAACAGTTTTTTTCGCTACTGCGAATGGTACGAGCTTTGTGTGAAAACGCTCAAGATCCAAAAACAGATCTTTCGGGAATCCGAAAAGGAGCTAACACGAGTCGAATACGAGCGATTGCTTATGGCGGCACGAAAGAAGAATAAGAATGCATTGTGCTTGCTGATGCAAACGCTTTGCTCCACGGGAATTCGAGTTTCGGAGCTTTCCTCAATCACCGTGGAGGCGGTTTTGTGTGGGCGCGCGGAGATCCGATGCAAGGGAAAGTGCAGAACGGTTTTTTTACCGGGAAAGCTGTGTTGTATATTAAAGAAATATATAAAAGGAAGAAAACTAAAAAACGGCCCCGTTTTCGTAACGAAAAACGGAAAGCCGCTTGACCGCTCCAATATTTGGTCAGAAATGAAAAAGCTTTGCAAAACTGCGGGTGTGTCGGAAAAGAAGACCTTCCCGCACAATCTGCGCCATCTGTTTGCGCGCACGTATTATACCGTACAGAAGGATATCGTACGGCTTGCGGATATTCTTGGGCATTCGAACGTTAATACGACTCGGATCTACACGATGGAAAGTGGCGAGACGCATCGCAGGCAGATCGAACAACTCGGATTGCTCCGATGTTAGAAGAAACGGAGTAACAAAAAAATCACCACATAATTCTCATTATGTGGTAATAGACATTACATATTTTACATCACTTTTTGTTATTTGTCAAGGTGTTTTCGAAAAAATTTATTTGCTTTTATTGCTAAATATCCGGAATGCTGTTTTTTAGTGATTAGATAATCCCACCAAACACAAATTTTCTGAAAGACGGCATAGCGAAAAAAGCCGATGAAATCCTTTTTTTTTCATTGGCCTTTTGTTGTGCCGTATTGATTGACTTTGCAAAGCTTTTTCTTGTTGCTCCGGTTCTGCTTACCACATAATGAGAATTATGTCTATTGCGCGGATTATATCTGCGGAAAACTGCGGATACGGTTCAACCGAGACGCATAATGCGAACTATGTGGAATAACAAAAATATCAGAAAGGATATACTAAGATGAAAAAAAGAATCTTAGCCATATTGCTGCTTTGCTTTACGCTGTTCGCTGCAATGCCCACCTCGGCATTTGCGGAAGCGGCAAGTGCAGCAACGTGTCCCGGAAAGGGACAAACGCACTCCGCTAAGCTTTGCACGAACCCCGTCAAGGTTGAGGAAGTGAAGGGCTATTGCGGTGGCTACGGCTACACGGTTTACCAATGTGAGTGTGGTGACCGTTACGCTGCCGACTTCGTTAAGAGCGAAGAGGCGGAGCACAAGTGGCCTGAGACACCGGCAGAAGAAGAAATTGCTCCGTCCTGTACGGAAGCAGGAAAGACCGCAGTTTACAAATGTGAAAAGTGCGAGGCAACAAAGGGCGGGGAAGAAATTCCCGCAAAGGGGCATTTGTACGAAAACGGAGTATGTACTGTACCGGAATGCGGTGAGTCTGATCCCGATTACGTTGCACCGCCTAACTGCAATGACGGTCACACTTGGGACGAGGCACCTGTAATTACGAAGGAGCCGACCTGTGATGAGAAGGACGGAGAGGGCATTGCGACCTACACCTGCTCGGTATGTAAGACGGCAACGAAGACGGTAAAGATCGAACGTCTTGCACACACGCTGATTGCCGCTGAGGCGATCGCTCCGACGTGTACCGAAAAGGGACGCACGGCGGGCTCTTATTGTTCCGAATGTAATTATAAGGAAGGAATGGAAGAGGTTCCTGCCAACGGACACACCACTGAGCGAACGGTGATTACTGCAGCGACCTGCTCCAAGAAGGGTGTAGCAAAGGAATTTTGTACGGTTGACGGATGTGGCTATGAGGAGGACATCGTCCTCGAGCCGCACACGGCTACCGAAGCGATCGATGCGGCTGTTGCTCCTACCTGCACCGAGACGGGTCTTACCGAAGGTAAGCACTGCTCTGAATGCGGTGAAACGATCGTTAAACAGGAGATTGTTCCTGCGCTCGGCCATGATTGGGACGAGGGTGTAGAAGAAACGCCTGCAAGCTGCAAGGATAAGACTAACGGCGTGATGAAGCATACCTGTAAGCGCGACGGTTGTAACGAAACGAAGACCGAGGAAATTTCGTGGGAAAGCGCTCACACGTGGGACGAAAAGCCTACTGTAACCGAAGCAACCTGTACCACCTATGGTTTCGAGTTTCTTGCTTGCTCAAGCTGCGGCGAGTACGATGCGGAAGATGTGAAGATTACGCCTCCCTTGGGTCATAAGCCTCCCGAGGGCGAGGAGTACAAGGATGTGAATGCTCATAACGAGGATTCTTACTTCGAGTATACGTGCGAGGGCTGCGGCGAGAGGATCAAGGAACTCAAGAGAGCGGCTACGCCCCATGTGTTTGATGAGATCATTACCGTTTCGGAGGCAACTTGTATCAGCGGTAAGATTACAAGGGTAGAATGCTCTGTCGAAGGATGTGAGGTTTCCGATGGAAATGAGCCTGTGAATGATGGCATTGTGGCTCCTGAAAATCATGCTTATATCTTACAGTGGGTCAATGAGCCTGCAAACCTCTGTACCGATTCGGGTGACCAGGTTCAGTATTGTGAGCATTGTAAGGTTTTCGGAACTACTGTGTCTTACGAGCCCTCTCATGATTGGGTCAAGGGAGAGACTACTCTTCCGACCTGCGAAGAAGATGGATATACGACTTATTCGTGTGGTAGAGAAGGATGCTCTGAAACGAAGCAAGATGATGTTGTACCTGCAACGGGTCACGATTGCGACTATGAGGTAACTACGGCTCCTACTTGCACGGGAACGGGCGAGGAAAGCGGTGAATGTAAGAATTGCGGCGAAACGCTTACAAAAGAAATAGAGGCGCTTGGACATGATCTTACTTCGAAGCGTGTAACAATCACGCCGGCTACTTGCACGACTGCGGGTAAAACTGCTTATAAGTGCCAAAGAGAGAACTGCAATTACACGAAAAGTCCTAAGACTGTTAAGGCAACCGGACACAAATACGCGGCAGGAGATGTTGTTGCGCCTACCTGTTCTGCGGAAGGTTACACGATCTATACTTGTACTGTAAAGAACTGCGGTGCTACAAAGAATGACGATGTTGTGGCTGCACTCGGATACGAATACGGTGCAAAGTACGATTCGGTCGAAGCTGCAAATGCTGCAGGTCACATGACGCTTACGGAACTCGAAGAGGGCAGAATCAGCGGTGACTGCGTCACTGAAGGTATTATCATTTACAATTGTACGGATTGTGGAAACAATATCCTCGTCGTTGAAAAGGGCACCGGTAAGGGACATACCGTTCCCGAAGGAGAATTTGTATGCCAGACCGGCGGATACGTATGTACCGTTTGCGGCGATCCTGTTGCAGCGGTTGCGCACACCGAGGTAGTCGATCCTGCTGTTGCACCGACCTGTACCAAGACGGGTCTTACCGAGGGTAAGCATTGCTCGGTATGTAATGAGGTTCTTGTAGCACAGGAAACCGTTGATGTGATTCCTCACACTGAGGCGATTGACGCGGCTGTAGCTCCTACCTGCACGGCAACCGGTCTTACCGAGGGTAAGCATTGCTCGGTATGTGACGCGGTTCTCGTAGCACAGGAAGAGGTTGCCGCTCTCGGACATATCGAGGTGATCGACGCGGCTGTAGCTCCTACTTGTACAGCAACCGGTCTTACCGAGGGTAAGCACTGCTCGGTATGCGGCGAGGTTCTCGTTGCACAGGAGACCGTTGGTGTAATTTCTCACGATTACGAGGAAAAGGAAAACGTTCCCACATCCTGCGAGGCGTTTGGATACAAGCTTTGGGTTTGCAGTGTGTGTGGTGACAGCTATATCGACAGCTATGCAGATGAGCTCGGTCACGATTACGACGGCGGTGCTGTAACGACTGCTCCGACGTGTACTGAAAAGGGCGTTATGACCTTTACCTGTAAGAACAAGTGTGGAACGACGTACACGGAAGAAATCGCCGCTACCGGTCATAATCACGTGAAGAATGAAGCTGCTTCCGTAGCACCTACGTGCGAGGAGGCGGGCTATGACGTATATCTGTGCGAGGCCTGTGGCGACAGCTATACGACTCCCCTGAATGCTCTCGGTCATACTGCTGAGGATGGTTCGTCCTTCACGGCAGGATGCACCGCAAAGTACTGCACGGTCTGCAAGAAGGACGTTGTGAAGCACGATCTTTCCCGCGTTACCGTTGAGGCTTCTTGTGTTGAATACGGTTACGAAATGGATGTCTGCACGAAGTGCTCTTACTTCGAAATGATCTCGGTTGACGACAGCGCATACGGTGAGCACGATTACGTAGAGAAGGAAATTCCCGCGACCTGCATAGCATACGGCAAGACTGAGAAGATCTGCTCGGTTTGCGGTGACGACCAGTCGGTCATCCACGAGGATGCAGGATATGCAGACCACGATTGGGTACAGAAGTCCTCCTCTGATGCAAGCTTTGAAGCAGGTGTAGTAGAATACGAATGCTCGGTTTGCTTTGAAACGAAGACTGAAGTTACAGACGCTGAATACGACATCGACTTCAGCCTTGAGCTTGATAATGCAGTTGTTAGCGGTGTCGGCTATGCAGACTCCTCTCTCGTCTCCGTTAAGGTCAACCTCACTGCTGATAACAAGGATGTATGGGGTGTTATGTTTGACCTCGTATACGATGCAGAGGTCGTGACCTTCGTTGGTTATGAATTCTGTGGCGATAAGTTTTTGACGAACCGTACGGTAACCGATAAGGGTGGCTTTGTCCGTGTTGGCGCTTACGTTGCAAACGGCGAAGACGGAAAAATCGCAACCGCAACGATCGGCGAAAAGGAAACGTTCGTTATTCTTACCTTCCGTATTTCCTCTGCTTCGGCGACCGAAACCGCATTCGGATTTACGAATATGCAGGTCGTTGACAAGGAAGCAACGATCCTTGAATCGAAGGGTCACGAGGCATCGCTTGAGATCGAGATGTTCCTTGATGTAAACAACGACGGTGATGTGAATCTTGCCGACGCCCTCATCGTATACAAGATGGTTACGGGTGAGGTTGATTTCGCATACGACGTTGCTGTTGACGTCGATAAGGACGGAGATGTCGAGCTTGATGACTTTATGAAGGTGTACGACTATGTTGCCGGCATTTATGACTACTCCGATATGACGGCTATGGGTGTATCCCTCTAAGTCGTATAAGGAGGTATCGTAATGAAAAGAAAAATAATCATTCTGCCGCTCGTTTCGATCGCGCTGATATTGTTGTGTCTTTTCTTAACGGTCGCCGCTTCTGACAGCAATGACGTATCCTATGATGTGTCATACACGATGGAGGGGAAACCCTCCATCGTTGGCTCTGGGGAGACTTTTGAAGTGGTCGTATCGATCGCGGAAAATAAAGGCTTCCTGAATGCGGCCGTCAAGGTTACCTATGACAGCAGTCTTTTGACCTTCGTAGGTAGCTCAACCGAGGAAAGCGTGTTTGACGTAGCATCGGTCAATTCGCAGAATACTCCGAGCGGAACGGTAATCAAGGTAAACGTTGGTGATATGGCGAACGCCACAGCCGCCAACCCTGTCGTTTACGATTCTACCGGTAAGGTTGCAGTTCTTACTTTCAAGGTTGCCGAGGGTTATGAGGGCGAGATCATGCTTTCCCTCGTTGCAAGCTCCGGTAGCGTTATGACTCCCGAAAAGGAGTTTGATTACAACGTAAAGGGCGCGACTCTCGTTGTGACATCGATTAACTGGGCGACACACCAGCATACTGAGGTGATCGACGCGGCTGTTGCTCCTACCTGCACTGAGACGGGCCTTACCGAGGGTAGACATTGTGCGGTCTGTAAGGATGCAAAAGCTGATTATTACATCGCTCAGAGCGTTGTTCCTGCTCTCGGTCACACCGAGGTAGTTGACGCGGCTGTTGCTCCAACCTGTACCGAGACTGGTCTTACCGAAGGTAAGCATTGCTCGGTCTGCAGTGAGGTCCTCGTAGCGCAGGAGACGATTCCCGCCCTCGGTCACACTGAGGTAGTTGACGCCGCTGTTGCTCCTACTTGTACCGAGACCGGCCTTACGGAAGGCTCTCACTGCTCTGTATGTAGTGAGATTTTCGTAGCACAGGAAATTATTTCCGCCCTCGGCCATACCGAGGTGGTTGATGCGGCTGTTGTACCTACTTGTACAGCAACCGGTCTTACTGAGGGTAAACATTGCTCGGTATGTAGCGAGGTTCTCGTTGTGCAGGAGACCGTTTCGGCCCTCGGTCACACTGAGGTGGTTGATGCAGTCGTTCCTCCTACCTGCACCACGACCGGCCTCACCGAGGGCAAGCACTGTTCGGTCTGCAGTGAGGTTCTTGTAGCACAGGAAACCGTTCCTGCCCTCGGCCATATCGAGGTGATCGATGCGGCTGTTGCTCCGACCTGCACCGAGACTGGTCTTACCGAGGGTAAGCACTGCTCGGTATGTAATGTAGTTCTTGTAGCGCAGGAGACCGTTCCTGCTCTCGGCCACACCGAGGTGGTTGATGCGGCTGTTGCTGCGACTTGTACCGGGACGGGTCTTACCGAGGGCAAGCGTTGCTCGGTATGTAACGTAGTTCTTGTAGCGCAGGAGACTGTTCCTGCCCTCGGCCACACCGAAGTGGTTGACGCGGCAGTTGCTGCAACTTGTACCGAGGCGGGTCTTACCGAGGGTAAGCATTGCTCGGTATGTAATGTAGTTCTTGTAGCACAGGAGACCGTTCCTGCTCTCGGACACACCGAGGTAGTTGACGCGGCAGTTGCTGCAACTTGTACCGAGACTGGTCTCACCGAGGGTAAGCACTGCTCGGTATGTAATGTAGTTCTTGTAGCGCAGGAGACCATTCCTGCTCTCGGCCACACCGAGGTAGTTGACGCGGCAGTTGCTCCTACTTGTACAGCAACCGGTCTTACCGAGGGCAAGTACTGTTCGGTATGCAGTGAGGTTTTTGCCGTGCAGGAGGTCGTTCCTGCCCTCGGACACACCGAGGTAGTTGACGCGGCAGTTGCTGCAACTTGTACCGAGGCGGGTCTTACCGAGGGTAAGCATTGCTCGGTATGTAATGTAGT
>JAFVXC010000038.1 GCA_017501345.1 Clostridia bacterium | reverse complement strand
GGCAACCTCGACTTTGGTGTAGTAGATCTGAGGAATCTTTGAGAAAATGTACTCGGGAACAGATTCGTCAACTGTGGGTGCAGAGATATCCACAATTTTAAATTCGTGCTGATCTACAACAGACCAAAATGCGTATTTGCCGTGGCAAAGCACGGAGGAAAACTTCCCGTTCACATAGTGGAGAGCAAGCTCCTCGTCGCCCACTTCAACGACTGCCACACGGTCGGCAATTGCTGTGTCTGCAAGCAAGGTTTCAAGAGCGCACTTGCTGCATACGATAGGCTGTTCCAAACCCGAAATCTCAATCTCCCTGCCGCCAAACAGGTGATATTTGCCCGCGTCGAGCGTTTTTGTATACTTTCCGTTTTTGAAGAGAAAACCCTTCTGATTTTCATTGATAATCATCTTTTTCATAATATGTAATCCTCCTTAAAGGTAGTAAAGTCGTTTCGTCATCACTCATGCAAAAGCAGCGGCTGAAAATTTGAGTGCTTCCTGCACAGTGCGGAAAGAAATCTTTTGGCACTGTTTGGGATAACACGGTATCCATTCTCAGGCAAGGCTTGCTTTTGCATTGCTCTGCGAGATGTACCGAAGCACTTCTCGCTTTGCCGAATGATAACGAATGTCAGAATAAAAACGTTCTCGCACACGATTTCGTGTACCGTTCTTTTGCGTCCCAAAGGACAAAACCAATCCACTGGCGATACGTTTTGCAACGCACGGCGGGATTCGAACCCGCGAATATCGAGCTTGACAGGCTCAAGGCGCAAGTGTTCTTCTGGCATACACTTTGGAACATCCTCGTGCACCGCTGTGAAGGATTTGACTCAAACACTCGCTTGAAGTAACCTTGCAAGCATATTTTACCATTCTATCCACCGTTTTTCACGGAAAAAAAGCTGCGAAATAACAAAAAAGCCCTCAAATGAGAGCTTTTTCGCTATTTTAATCCAAAATTTAACTGTTTTTTCAGCTTTTCGATGACTAATTCTCGGAAGGATTCCGAGCCGAGGACCTCAACCATCGGTCCAAAGGAAAGAATTCTCATCACCATTTCGGGTTCATCATCGTGAGCATATTTAATTTTTACAAGGTATGTATTTTTGTCAAGCTTCTCGGCTTGCTTCTCAAAATGGGCAAAATGAAGCATGAACCGTTCAAGCGCATTTCGCTCATCTCGAACCATGACGGTTAAGGTTTCTTGCTTTTTATCCCACTCATAATGGTCAAGAGGCTTTTGTCCTTCGTAATGAATACAGTTTTTTATTTTAGAAAGATTAACCGTAGACACCGCGTGCCATCCTGCCGTTATGAGTCTGAACTTATCATCCTTCTCAGAATACTCCAGTCTTAACGGATGACATCTGATATACATAGTCTTACCGTTTCGATTGACCATTTCAAACTTGATCTGCGAGTCGTTGCGGATCGCTTCTAAAATGACCTTAAACTGTCTTATGTATTCTTCATCCTCAAAGGGGTCTCCGTCGCTGTACTTATCGTAAACGTAATAATCATCCTGCGTGAACAGAGGCTCTACATCCTCAAGTCCGGGAAGCTCGACACCGAACAGCTTGATACGGGGATCAAGCGATATTGCCTTCAGCCACCTCTTCTGAAGCGTGGTCAAGGGCATCGTAGGCTTGTGTTCAAGCGCGGTGGTCATATCGGGATGGATGAGCTGCCACCTTTCACTCTTAAATGCCGGCATAATCGTTAGCACGCTCTCGCCGAAAGCGTGCTCCGAAACCACCTTCTGTAGCTCCTTTTCCGAGTGTTCTCCATCGATCATCTCAGAAATGATGGCGGCAATTGCATTGTAATAAGCAGAATAAAGCTCACTGAATATCATCTGCCTGCCTCCTCTCCGATTTCGTACATCTTGTACATTGCTTCAAGGTCAGACTTAAACTGATTTTCAAGGGTTCTACTTGAAAAATGAATCTCGGTTATACGGCAAATAAAGGTCCTGATCCAGGGCACCATTTCGCTGACATCATAAACATCGGCAGAAAAACGGTAGGTGCTCTCGTCGATCTTTTCCACCGTTCCGACACGCCGTTCACGTTCGAGGCGCCTTATAATGTATTCCTCATTATTCTCCACCTTGACCGTAAAATCTACGTGTTCAAGGCACTCTACACCCCATTTGTTTCTTTTTACGCTGACGCCCCACATCTTGCTTTGCATTTGATCGATCTGTGCGCGCAGCTCATCAAAACGAGGAGTTTGCTCCTCAAGCTTGACATTTGATAGGTAGTCAATCCTATAAGACTGAAAATGGTTATATTCCGGGAGATACGCAAGGAGGTGCTGTCTGCCGCTCTGCACGCTGATGAAAACCCGAAGCGGTACGATGCGATTCCTTTTGGGCATATCCCTTCTGCGACTGAGATTTGAAACCGTTACGATCCGCTTTTCTCTCATTGCCGTAAAGAGTGCTGCTAAAACACCGCTGTCGATCGCACTTGTTATGTAGTGATGCTTAAAGGTAAAAGAATCGGTATCCTCCTCTGCTTTATCGAGAATAAATGAGCCGATAACGCCACAGGGAACGACCTCCGAGAAATAGTGCAGGACGTCGGTCAGCTTTGAAATATCGATTGATTCTGCGCGGTGGTAGTACACCTTTCGACCGATCCTTTCGGTGGCAATAACGCCCTCCTCACAGTATTCCTTAAGCTTTTTACGAACCGTTGATTCATCAAATATCATCGGACACGCAAAGCCGTACAGATACTTTGTATCGATCTCTTCCATAAGCTCCGAAATCGTTTTTTTGATGCTCGGCTCGTGCAAGATATCAAACAGGACAAAATGCAGTGTTACGTCGCCGTCGGTGAAGCTCTTTGCCTTCCAGGCGTTATAAAAAGGATTATGACGAATGCTTCTGCTATCAATGGAGATAAACACGTTCTTCCCCTCGGGCGTGCGAACAAAGCTCATATGATCGCCGAGCCAGCTCTCAAGGCGACGACGCTCGTCGTCATAGGACCGCGCGCTCTTTTCGCTGTAATCGTCCCGACTCTTAAAGCCATAGACATAGAACTCGCGCATATATGCTCGAATTCGCTCAAAGTTCTTTATCAGCTCGCTATATGATGACATACGTCCTCTCCTTTCCGTGTATCAATTATTCTCCTTGCAAAAAGGATATCCTTCTGCACTCCTTTGCGGCCTCAAGATTCTCCCTTGCTGCGGCCCTTGTCAATTGGTCTTTTTTTTCATCGAAAACGCGAGATACAGCGCGTAAGCCCCCGTTATCACGGTCAGTAAAAGTGCGCGGAGTATCTCAGTCCCGTTCGTTGTATCGACTTCATTGGCAAAGACGCTGAGTGCGTTGAAGGCACCGTGCGCGGCGATACAGACAAGCAGACTTTGAGATTTATAATACATCATCACAAACATAAAGCCCGCCGCAGTAGCATATATCACCTGAAGGAGATTCGGAAGCAGCTCGGCGCCCGAGCCGTTGATCAGATTGATGATATGTCCGATGCCAAAGGTCACGCTCGAAACGATGATAGCGGCCTTCACGTTGTCTTTTCGCATTGCCTCAAAGAGAAGTCCGCGGAAGATGACTTCTTCAAGAAAGCCGACGCAAAGCATCGCTAAAACGTAGAGTAGGATTTGAAAAGTCCCATCATTCAAGGCCACGCCGTACCAAAGATTTGCACTCAGCATAATAAGGATCGGAACGTAGTACAGCATTGATCTCACGGATGTCTTTGGGGAGCACAGTCCGTAATCCGAAAAAAGTCCATTCTTTTTCAAAAATATCAGAAGTATTGCCGAAAGAACAATACCTATGGCAAGTGTTACCAGCTTTTCTATGCCGATCCGCACGGAAAGCGCGTCTCCCACGGACATCAGCACGCAATAAGCGATGATCCACGCGACGGCAAACCATATTTTGCTTTTATCGTAAAGTTCCTTCAAAATGCGCATTCGTTTCTCCAAGTCCGAGACAGCCGACGGCTGTCGTTTTCTTCATTTACGGTGTGGGCGGCTACGTCGCCGACAATATCATTATAACACTTATTGTCTCATTTGTAAATATCGAGTTTCAAGTCTTCTCAGAATCAAATACCAAAAAGGCAGCCATCCACGATGACTGCCTTTTTCATATTCCCGCCCATAACGGGCACTCGACCTTCGCCGCTTACAGCACCTTTGCCAGGAAGGACTGCAGACGCTCGCTCTTCGGATTTCCGAACAGCTCCTCGGGGGGCGCGTCCTCGACGATATTGCCGCCGTCCATAAAGAGAACGCGGTCGGAGACCTCACGCGCAAAGCCCATTTCGTGCGTTACGATGACCATCGTCATACCGTCGTTCGCAAGCTCCTTGATGAGATCAAGGACCTCTCCGACCATCTCGGGATCAAGCGCCGAGGTCGGCTCGTCGAACAGCATAACCTTCGGGTTCATACAGAGTGCGCGAACAATCGCAATTCTCTGCTTCTGCCCGCCTGACAGCGTTGCGGGATAGACGTTCGCCTTATCCTCAAGACCGATGCGGTGCAGAAGCGCCATAGCGGTCTCCTCCGCCTCTGCCTTCGTCTTGAGCTTAAGCTCGACGGGGGCAAGCGTCATATTCTGGAGCACGGTCATATTATTAAACAGATTGAAATGCTGGAAGACCATTCCCATCTCGCGGCGCGCGACGTTCACGTCTACGCGGTTTTGCGATTCGATCGCCTTAAGAGCCGCCTTGTACGCATCTCCCTCACGCTTCTTCAGGAGGTCCGCCCTTTTGATGCGTGCGATCACGGCACTGTCGTCATCCATCTCCCGCATCAACACCGCATAGGTTTTGGATGCGCGGATCACGTCGGGATGCAAATAGGGATCGGCATCCGTCAGAAGCTTGTCGCCGAGCCAGATCTCACCGTAGGTGGGCTGCTCAAGCAGATTCATACATCTGAGCAGCGTACTCTTTCCACTGCCCGACGGTCCGATGATCGCGACCTTCTCGCCGTCCTTAATCTCGCAGGAAACTGCGTTCAGAACGCGAAGGCTGCCGAAGTCCTTATAGATATTATTAACGCTTATCACTTGCTCTAAGCCTCTTTTCGATCATTTTGATGCCAAACGTCAAGAGATACACGATGGCGAGATAGAAGAGCGCGACCACTGTCATCGGAACAATATAGCTTGCCATATTATTGCCGCTACCGATGATTTTTGCCGCCATCGTAAGATCGTACATACCGATCATACTGACGATCGAGGTCTCTTTGATCAGGGCGATCAGCTCGTTGCCGATGGCGGGAATGACGTTTTTGATCGCCTGCGGGATCACGATCTTGCGCATCGTAATACCGCTTGTAAGTCCAAGTGCGCGTCCTGCCTCGGTCTGTCCGATATCCACCGACAGAATTCCCGCGCGGATATTCTCGGCAACGTACGCACTCGAGTTCAGTCCGAACGCGATCGTTGCGGTTACAATCTGTGGGAAGCCTCGGATCGCAAACACGACGTACGCCATTATGAAAAGCTGAAGTGCCATCGGCGTTCCGCGGATCACCGTGATATAGACCTTCGCGATCAGCTTTGGGATCTTCATCCATTTCGAATCCTTCGCGATCGAAATGATCGCAAGGATCGCACCAAGCACGAGACCAAGCAGAGCCGCAAGAACAGATATAATAAGGGTCGTTTTCAGGCCCTCCCACACGCTGTCCATATACTTCTCCGTGGTGAAGAGTTCAATTATCTTTTTTATAAAATCCATACTGTCTTCCTACGTTAATACAGGGGCTGAGTCAATGCCTCAGCCCCATTGATCGGTTCTGTCTTATTCCATTCCCATATGAGCCATGACCATCTCTTCGATCTTGGTCTTGCCATTTTCGCCAACGACCATCAGCTCCTCAAGCACTTCGTTGATCGCCTCAAGCAGCTCGGTGTTGCCCTTGGTTACACAGATTGCATATTGCTCTTCAACGGGAGCGTCCTCTGCATCGGTTTCGCCCGAGTAGTAGAGGGGCAGGCACTTGAAGCCCGAATTCTTGCTGACGATGTACTGCGCGGGAAGCTCGTCGATGATCACGACGTCAATCGCATTTGCGGTGATTGCATCTGCCGCGAGCTGTGCGTTATCGTAGTTCTTAAGCTCGGTACCCGTTCCGTAAAGAACACCGTTGTAGCCGTAGTCATTGTCCTCGGTTGCATTGATCTCACCGTCGGTATAGATCCAGCCGGTGGTATCGGTCTGCGTACCGATCTTCTTGCCTGCAAGGGCCTCCCAAACGATGTACTCAACACCGTCAACGGTCTTCGTTGCAACGGTCGCATCGTCTGCCTTGAAGATAACGTACTGGACCGAGGTATAGTACGGGGTGGAGAAGTCGACCTTTTCCTTTCTTTCATCGGTAATGGTAATTCCGGCAGCACCTGCATCACAGACCTTGCCTTCCTTAACGTTATCGATGATCGCGGAGAATTCGACGTTCTGGAATTCGATCTTCTTGCCGAGCTTTTTGCCGACCAAATTCATAATTTCAACGTCGACACCCTTGATCTCGGTACCCTCGTAATATTCAAAGGGAGCGAAGAATGCGTTGGTATGTACGATGATCTTTTCGGTGTCGCAGGAGGCAAACAGAGCCACACTGCAAACGAGCATCGCGCATACAAGAATCAAAGAAAGAATCTTTTTCATTTTGATATCCTCATTTCTGACTTAAAAATTTACGGATCATTACTCCGTGCTGAATTATTATACATCACTGCGCCGTAATTGTCAAGGACATTTTGCATTTTCTTTCAAATTTTATAAAACGACCTTGAATATTATACAAGCTCGGGGTGTTTTTCGATGTATTCGATGAGATCTGCGACTGCTCCGTCGTTGCAGCTGCCAACGATGACATCGGCGACTGCCTTGACCGAGTCAAGCGCGTTCGACGGACAGGCTGCAAGATCGGCGGCTCGGAGCATCTCAAGATCGTTCTCATAGTCTCCGATACAGACGATCCGCTTAGGTGTCCCTCTCTCCGCGAGCCCCCTTCGGATCATATCGACTGTACTGCCCTTGCTGACTCCCTTTTGCTGTGCCTCCAGGATCTTGGCCTCGGACAAAATGATATCAACACCGTCACCGAACAAAGGAAGCATCTTCTCCTGCATCCGCACGAGCACGTCAGTCTCTGCACGGAAGACGATCTTGAAGATGCGTGAAAGATCCCACTCGGACGGATCTCTCTTATACATTATTTGGGGGTTAAGAGCCCTGTCGCGCTCAACGAGTGGGTGATCGTAGGGATAGAGAAAGCCCCCCGGAACGGTCACACGGATTCCGACCGCAAAGCGATATTCCTCCATAACGAAATCGATCAGAGGCATTACCGTCTGTGGCTCCATAAAGAGCTCGCAAAGGCTCTTATCCGCGCGAAAGTCGTACACGTTCGCTCCGTTACTGAGAATCGTCGGAAAATTCGCAAGCTCCGTGATATTCGGGATCGCCTTCTGTGTGTTCCGCTCCATACGTCCCGTCGCGAATGCAAGGGTTCCGCCCTCCGCAGTAAATCTGCGGATTGCCTCCTCGTTGCGCGGCACCGTCATGCGAGCGTCATCAAGATAGGTTCCGTCTATATCGGAAAAGATCAGAATATTATCGAATCTTCCCATAATACGCTCCTTTACTGTCTGAAAAGCGCAAGCACGCGCTCGAAATTTTCGGGAAGCGGCGCCGTAACGGTCATTTCCCTTCCCGTGCGCGGATGAACGAAGGAAAGCTCACCCGCGTGGAGCATCTGCCCCACAAAAAGCCGCGGATGCCTCGCCTCAAAGCGCGTTTTCGCGCCGCCGTACACAGGATCGCCAAGCAGCGGATGTCCGATCGAAGCCATATGCACGCGGATCTGATGTGTTCTGCCCGTTTCGAGCGCACATCTCAGGAGTGAAAACCTTTCTCCGTCGACCGAAAAATCGGAAAGCACCGTGTAATGTGTCACAGCGTCACGCGCACGGACACCGTCTCCGCGGAGGACCGCCATCCGCTTTCTGTCCTGCGGATGCCGTCCGATCGGTGCATCCACCGTACTCGTCTCCTCACGGAAGCCGCCGAGCACGACTGCGGTATAAATACGTTTTACGTCGTGCACCTTGAGGGCGTCCGAAAGCGCCCGATGCGTAAAGTCGTTTTTTGCAACGACGAGAAGCCCACTCGTATCCTTATCGATACGGTGTACGATCCCGGGACGGATCGCACCGCCGATCCCTGACAGGGACCCACCGCAGTGATAGAGCAGAGCGTTGACGAGCGTTCCGTCGGGATTCCCCGGAGCGGGATGCACGACCATCCCCTGCATCTTGTTTACGACGATCAGGTCGTCGTCCTCATAGCGGACGTCGAGCGGAATGTTCTGCGGAATCGCCTCGACTGCGGCGAGTGGCGGTACCGTAACCGAAACGAGGCTTCCGGGGCTGAGCTTTTCCTTTTTTGAAAGCTTTCTTCCCACTCCCGTGACACGCCCGTCCTCGATCAGAGCTGCAGCTACCGAGCGGCTGACATTCATCGCACGGGCTAGAAACACGTCGAGCCTGTCACCTGCATCGGTCTCCCCGACTGTGAACGTCTCAATCTCCTCGGCTCCCTCCTCGCAAGGCTCTTCCGCGAAGGAAAGCTCATCAGGCATCATCTTGTCCATCGGCCTCCCCCTTCTTCGCTTCCGCCTTCGCCGCTCTCTCAGCGCGGAACTCGCGCACCGTGTCATAAATCAAGTATCCCATCAGCATCCCCGTGCCGACCGTCACAAAGGAATCCGCAACGTTGAAGATCCACGGCCAGAGCTCGGGGATCGCACAGGGATAGATAAAATCGATCACGTAGCCGAGAAGGGTACGGTCGATCATATTTCCGATGCCGCCGCCGACGATAAAGGCGAGCGACAGCACGCAAAAGCGGCTCTTCGGCGGTTTTCGCCACAGATAGATGAGGAGTCCGGCGATCATCAAGGACGAGATCACCATAAATACCCAGCGGTGACCGTCGAGCATTCCGAACGCCATTCCTCGGTTTTCGGTATATTCAAAGCGCAAAAGACCGGGGATCACCTCCACCCCGTCCGAGTTTTGCAGATAGATTACCGCCAGCCATTTTGTGAGCTGATCGGCGAACACGATCAAAACGATCAGAATGAGCAGAAAAAACATTGAAAATTCCTTTCGCTTGGTGTCCCATAGGCGCAATGCCGCAGGACACACCTCTAATTTACAAATATTGCTCGGCGCGAAGGCGGAGCCTTCCCTTCTTCGTAACCTCTCCAAGGGCGAGGAGACGGAACTTTCCGTGACCGCGCACCGTAATGACGTTCGGCGGCAGAAGTCGCGCATCGGGGCGCGCTGCGGGCTCGTAATCGACCTCAACAAGTCCGCCGCGGATCAGGCTCTGCGCCTTTTCACGCGAAGTATTTGTGATCGCACCGATCACACAGTCGAGGCGGTTCGATGCAACCGTATCGGAGATCTGTCTGACCTTTGGCTCGAACACAAAGCCGTCAGGGAAGTGGCCGCGCTTCACGCGAACGGTATCCGAGCCGATCTTTTTCAGCTCGGAAAGCAGAAAGGGCGCAAGCCTCGCCACCGTCATAAGGTAGATGCGCGGCTGCTCTCTGCCGCTTCCGTCACCGTCGAGCAGAAGAATATCCCCGATCGCGTCGCGCTCAATGCCGAGACCGAGCACCGCACCGAGCACGTCGCGGTGTGTCAGCGTTCGGTATCCGCTTCCGCGGATCTCAAGCATTACGATCGCCTCGTCAAGACTCTCGCCGAGGTAAAGCCGCTCCTCCTCGCTTCCCTCCTCGTGTCCCTCAAGAAGATCGGAAAGGTAATCGGGCAAAAAGCACGCAACGCGGCGCTCTGCTCCGATGAAGCCGCCGTAAAAGCGCACCATTGCGCTCCTGCCGCGGCGCGCAAGATGCTTCTCAAAAAAGCGTTGCTCACGCGGCGTGAGAAAACCCGAAAATGCAATCTCCCCACCGTCTGCCCGTGCCGAAAGGTCGTCGATCCGACCCTCTGCGAGACGGCTTTCGCGCTCTCCGTCCTCTAAGCGGCTCGCTCCGGAGGATGCCGCAAGGTCCATAGCCCCATTCGTAAGCATCACAGTGCCACCGTGATAAAGCGAAGGAGACCGATCGCAAGAACGGCAAATAGAAAGCCCATATCGATCGGAAGCTGCTGAAAAAGATTCAGCTTGCGAAAGAGCAGCCGAAAGGGCATAATAAACGGTTCCGTGATGCGGAAGAGCACCTCGGTAACCGCATTTTCATCAAGCGGAAGCCACGACAGGATCGCCCGCGCGAAAAACGCAAGCTCGAGCACGTCAAGTATTGCGATCACCGTTATTTGTATGATATATAACATCAGATCCACGTTGGGATTCCTCCTATATGAGCTCTCTTTGCGTTCGTAGCCTCACGCACCTGTCAGCATTACGGAAAACGCCCGACGGAACGCAGGGTCATAGCGTGAACCGCGCCGCCGGGCAATTTCTTACAAGGACTTTTATTCGGCGTCGGTCGATCCGCTTTCCTCCGAGGCACCTTCGGACTCCTTCGTTTCGCCGAGGTCGTTAAGCTCAAGCTTGCTGACGTCAAAATTCGTCGGTGCAGCGATCAGCGCGTACTCCGAAAAACGGGAGATCGTGCCGCCGATCATATAGATTGCACCCTGGATATAGTCGATGACGCGGAACCAGTCACCGCGATCGATCGCATCGAGCTCGAAGATCACGGCGTAACCGCTCTTCAGGCAATCAGCAACCTGCTCGCGCTCTGCGGCGCTCGTAAACTTCATCAGCTTGATGGTCGACTTTTCGGCCTCAGGCTTCGGGTCTACTACCGTAGGCTCGGTGAAATCCGCGGTGCTCGCGTCGCTGAAATCTCCGCTTTCATAGTCGGTGCCGTAGCCTGCGTATCCCGAATACCCGGTATCCGCACCGTAAGCGTTCTCATTTTCATCCTGCGGTCTCGTTTTCTTGGTGAAAGAAATCATATCCTTGTCCTCCTTCAATGCTCCGCATGATCCGCGCGGAGAATGTTTGTATATTTAAAAATTTTTTAACTGCTTCATTCTTAAATTATTCCTTTCGGAACAACTGCCGTCCGACGCGCACGATATCCGCGCCCTCAAGGGTCGCCTCGTAAAAGCTCTCGCTCATTCCCATCGAAAGAAGCGGCGGGTCCTCCCTCTGAAGCTCTTCACGGAAAATACGCTGTGCCAGCTGATAGGTCTCCGAAAAATATTTGTGGTACTCCGCTCTGTTCTCGCAGTGCGGTGCCATCGTCATCAGCCCGACGAGGCGGATCCCCTTTCGTGCATTGATCTGTTTACAGAATGCGGGGGCGTCCTCGGGAAGAAGTCCTCCCTTATTTTCCTCACGGCCGCTGTTGATCTCAACATATACGTCCACAACTCTTCCGATCGCCTGCGCGCGCTTGTCGATCTCCTCAGCAAGAGAGAGCGAGTCGACCGAATGGATCGCCGAAACCTTATCGATGATGTATTTGACCTTGTTTTTTTGCAGGCTTCCAATGAAATGAAGTCGCACGCCCTTGAGATCGAGTGCATCGTAGCGCGCCATCAGCTGCTGTACGCGGTTTTCTCCGATATCGGTAACACCGAGCTCTTTCGTAAGATAATTGATCTCGTCCGTGTCGGCGCTTTTTACAGCGGCAAGCAGAGTGGTGCTCCCCTCACTCCGTCCCGCGAAACGTTCAGCGTCACGGAGTGCAGTGCGGATCTCTTCGACGTTGCGCCTCAAATAATCAAAGGATCTGTTTTCGTCTTGTTCGTGTTGGTTTTCCATATGTGTCTCAAATAAGATCAGGACAGGATCTGTCCGTGTGAAAGCGGTGCATCCGATAGGATCATCGCATCGTATAAAGCGATATAGCGGTAGACGTTCTCCGCGTATTCTCCGTCCGGCGTGGGATCGGTGGTCTTCACGAGATAACGCGAATCGAGCTCATACAGGATCTCGATACGAGAAAAGCAAACCTCGCTTCCGTCGAGCACGTAAACGCCTCGCACTCCGTTCAGCGTATGCACTGCCCTTTTCGGAACGGTATAACCGCTCATACTTCCCGTCACGATACGAACCTTCTGCAGCCTTTCAAAGGAAAAGCCGTCAGGCATTCGGAGCGTAGAGAGGATCAGCATTGCGGGTGTCTCGTCGGTTCCCTCCTCGGTGCGCACGAGCTTCATCGGTATACGCTCGTCGGAATTCTCCGAAAAGACCACGGGATAGGTCCCGCCGACAAGATAGGACGAAAGCTCCTCAGCGCTGAGGTCGACCTGCACTGCAATATACCACTCGGCAGAACGCACCATCGTACCGGCACCGAGCGGCGCGCTGTCGGCGTTCCGTAGGCTATCCCTGAGTCTTGCGAGCCCACTCGGAGTGAGGGTCTCGAGCTGATCGACAGAGCAAAGTGCGTAGGATGCGTCGGCATTGGGATAATAATATCCGCTTGCCGATGCCTTGAGTGTTTCTGACGCGGTGCCTGCACGGGACAGGATCGCGTCGCGCTCGGATTCAAGCGCCGAGATCAGCGTTGATAATGAAAAGTCCGAATCGGTGAGTGCCTGCACACGGCAGGAAAGAACGCGAAGCTGTTCCACCGCAGGGCGCACTGCCTCGGAGTTGCCCTGCTCGAGCGAGGAAACGAGACGGAGGGAAAGCGCATCGATCTCTTTTTTCAGATCAGAAAGCCCCGAAAGCGTATCGTTTTCGTTCTCGGCCGCCTTCAGAACGTCTATCTGCTCCGAAAGAAGCGCGTACGCCTCTCTGTATTCGGCACCGCTCCCATATACCGTGGCGATCTCACAGTCCTTCGAGACGTGAGCACCCGGAGAAACGAGTGGCACGGTCAGTCCCGAGTAGGACGAGCTCACCGCAACCTCCTCGCGGAAAAGCACAGCCTCTCCCGCCACCGACAGCTCGATCGAGTCCTCGGAGACGAGCATCGTCTGCACGCCGCCGTCAAGATCGGGGAGAAAATGATGAAAACAAAAAACCGCCAAAAGCACGGCAAGAAGAGAGGCAAGGACGCGCATTACGGGCTTTCGGGCTTTCGCATTCAGCTGAAACGTTCCGATCCGCATAAATCCCGCATCCTCCTGTACCGCAAGAAGCGGCGTTTGTTTATAATCAATTTATTATAACACAAAACCCGCCTCAGAAAATACCTTTGCTGCATTATTTACAATTTCTTCAAATTTGAGCGGCTTTCCGTCGCGGTCTGCGCGGATCCAATGCACGTCTCCGTGCGCACGGAACCACGTCATCTGCCGCTTGGCATAGCGTCGCGTAGCCGTCTTGAGGCGCTCGACCGCTTCCGAAAGCGGACATTCTCCCCTGAGATAGGGCAAAAGCTCCTTATAGCCGATCGCCTGTGCCGCCGTTTCGGATACGTCGAACACACCCTCTCGGAGCAACTGCTCGGTCTCTTCGATCAGCCCTGCCTTGATCATCAGGTCCACACGGCGGTCGATGCGCTCGTATAGGAGCGCTCTGTCCCACAAAAGACCGACGACGGTCGGCGCGTAGCAGTCGCGATACGCCGAATTCTCGCGGTCAAGCTCGGTCTTGGTCTTTCCACCCGAAAGGCAGATCTCCAACGCACGGATCACGCGGCGCACGTTATTCGGGTGGATCGTCTTTGCCGCCTCGGGATCGCACTCTGCGAGCCGCGCGTAAAGGGCATCCTTCCCGTTTTCCTCGAAAAACTCGGTGAGGGATGCGCGCAACGTCGGATCGCCATCTGCGGCTTCGGAAAAGCCTCCGCGCAGAAATGCCTCGAGATAAAGCCCCGTGCCTCCACAAAAAAGCGGTGTCTTCCTCCTCTCGCGGATCTCCTCAAGGCTCCGTTCCGCCGCGCTGACGTAGTCCGCCGCAGAAAAGGGCGTTTCGGGATCGACGCAGTCTATGAGATGATGTACGATCCCCTTCTGCTCCTCGGGAGTCGGTCGCGCCGTTCCGATCATCATTCGTCTGTAAAGCTGCATGGAATCGCAGGAGATGATCTCGGCGTTCATCCGCTCGGCAAGTGCGACCGACAGAGCGGTCTTTCCACTCGCGGTCGGACCGACAACGGCGGCTATGGGGATCCTTTTCGTGTTCTCGCTCATCCGAACAAAAATCCGATCACGGGGATCGACGCGAGGGATGCCAAAACGCCAACGCCCGAAAGAAGTCCGAGCAAAAACCAGATCAGTGCGAGCACAAGCAGAACGTACAGCACGGTTTTAACGATCTTTGACGCGATCTTAAAGATCAGATATACGATCAAAACGGCAAGAAGCACGGGAAGAATGGTGGAAATGATCGATCCAAGACCGAGCACCGCACCCGTCATAAGCTCTAACATACAGGCCTCCAAAATATTTATTCTATAAACATCGCGTCTCCGAATGAGAAGAAGCGATATTTTTCCTCGACCGCAGTCTTATATGCATCGAGAATATGCTCTCTGTCATAAAGTGCCGAAACGAGCATCAGCAGTGTGCTTTCGGGCAGATGAAAATTCGTGATGAGCGCATCGAGCGCCTTGAACCGGTATCCGGGATAGATAAAGATCCCCGTGTCTCCCGACATCGCGCGTACCGTTCCGTCCTCTCTTGCCGCGCTTTCGATCGTACGGCAGGAGGTCGTTCCGACGCAGATCAGTCTGCCTCCCCTTGCCTTTCTTTCGTTGATGACACGCGCCGATTCCTCGGGCACCGAAAAATATTCGGTGTGCATCACGTGCTCGAGGATCTTTTCTGCCTTGACGGGTCGGAAGGTGCCGAGCCCGACGTGAAGCATTACGGGAACAATGGCAACGCCCTTCTCACGGATCTTATCCAGAAGCTCCTCGGTAAAGTGCAGTCCCGCCGTCGGCGCTGCCGCAGAGCCCTCCTCGCGGGCATAGACCGTATTATAGCGATCATTGTTTTCGAGCTGTGCCGTGATATAGGGCGGCAGGGGCATCATACCGATGACGTGCAGGATCTCATAGATATTCGAATATCTCGTGCGGTCGTAGTCAAACGCGATAAGGCGGTTTCCCTCCTCGGTGATCTCGGTCACAGTTCCTTTCAGGATCCCATCTCCGAACACCGAGGTCATACCCACCCTTGCGCGCTTGCCGGGCTTCACAAGGCATTCCCAGAGATCGGCGCCGCGCTGGCGAAGAAGGAGCAGCTCGATCCTTGCGTCCTCGCCGCGATCCTCACGGTATCCGTAGATGCGAGCGGGAATGACCTTTGAATCGTTTACGACGAGCGTGTCCCCCTCTCTGAGATAATCGAGAATATCCCGAAAGACGCGGTGCTCGATCTCGTGCGTATCTCTGTGGAGCACCATCAGTCGCGAGCTGTCGCGCGGCTCTGCGGGATGCTGTGCGATACGCTCCTCGGGAAGATCGTAGTAAAAATCCTTCGTTTCAAGGCTCGTTTCGATTTTTGTGTTCACAATCGGTTCTGACATTGGCATTCTTCCTTAAAAAATTTCAAAAAATGTCGGGATTTTATAAAAAAGGGTTTGACAAGTACCCTAAAATATGATATGATATTGATATATCGGGAGACACCTCCCGAGAGATGCAAAACATATAATGATAGAGGCGCGTCGATCAACCGCCTTCTGCCGAGACCGCCGAGGGTCATTTGAGGCAGAAGTCCGAGGGATCAACGCCGAAGCAGGGCCGTCCGTGCGCGGCTTCTTGCTGGGTCGTCGGTGCAGAACCGACGGACTGCCGTCATACGCCTTATGATGGAGAGCTATCTGTATAGAGAATAATATCGGAATCCGTGGGCTTAGGGATCCACCCCTGCCCTCATCCTCCTTATTATACTACATTTACAGCAGCTTTTCAAGCCGCTTTTTTTATTTTCTCGAAAAAACAACCAAGAATCAATATACATACGCCGCGCCGAAGCACATCGGTGTCGGAGGGCTCTCTATGGAGAGCAGAAAGGATATATTATGAACAACGGAAAGACCACGATCTTTACAGGCGCCGCAACTGCGATCATCACGCCCTTTCGGGACGGAGCGGTCGATTACGAGGCGTTCGGAAGGATCATTGACGCCAATATCAACGGAGGAATCGATGCGATCGTCGTCGCAGGCACGACCGGCGAGGGCTCGACCCTTTCGCACGAGGAGCACTGCGATGTCCTGAAGTTCGCTTATGAACGAATCGCGGGGCGCGTTCCCGCCGTTGCGGGGACGGGCTCGAATGATACCGCTTACGGCATCGAGCTGTCGAAATACGCCGCTGACATCGGCTACGAGGGGCTGCTTCTCGTAACGCCGTACTACAACAAGGCAACACCGAAGGGGCTCGTAAAGAGCTTCTCCGCGATTGCGGACGCTGCGAAGATCCCCGTGATCCTTTATAACGTTCCCTCCCGTACGGGTGTGAATATTCCGCTCTCCGTTTATAAGGAGCTCGCAAAGAACGAATATATCGTTGCAACGAAGGAGGCAAGCGGAAATCTGTCGGCGATCGCCGAGCTTCTCGCTGAATGCGGCGATTCACTTGACGTTTACTCGGGCAACGACGATCAGATCGTTCCGATCCTGTCGCTCGGCGGAAAGGGCGTTATCTCGGTTCTGTCGAACGTAATGCCGAAGGAAACGCACGACATCTGCGCTCTGTGGTTTGAAAACAAGGTCAAGGAAAGCGCGGCGCTTCAGCTCCGTCTGCTCGATCTCATCAACGCACTCTTCTGTGAGGTCAATCCCATTCCCGTCAAGGCGGCAATGGAGATGTGCGGATACTGCGTGGGCGAGCTTCGCCTCCCGCTCTGCGAGATCGAAAGCGCGAACCGCGAAAAGCTCCGCGCAGTCATGCAGAAGCACGGGCTTATCTGATCCGTAGGAACGTAAAAAAGGAAGGATACCAAGTAATATGACACGCATACTGCTTTCGGGATGTCTCGGACGAATGGGGCGGGCGGTGACCGAAGCCGCCGAACAGTCGGAGGGGAGATTCACCGTGATCGCGGGCATCGATCCCTTTGCAAGCGAGGGGACGGTTCTGCCCTTCCCCGTATATACCTCGACGTGTGAGATCCCCGAGGATGCCGAGCGCCCCGACGTTATCGTTGATTTTTCGCATCACGCGGCGCTGCCCGCACTCCTCACCTACGCGAGGGCGAATGGGATCCCCACCGTTGTCGCCACAACGGGACACACCGAGGAGGAGCTCAAAGAAATGCGCGAGACCGCCGAAAAGGTGGCGATCTTCTACTCCCGCAATATGTCGCTCGGCATCAATCTGCTCATTATGCTGTGCGAAAAGGCATCCGAGGTGCTCGGAGAGGATTTCGACATTGAGATCATTGAGAAGCACCACAACAAGAAGCTCGACGCACCGAGCGGAACGGCTCTGATGCTCGCTGACGCGATCTCTGCGACCTTTGACGGCGGCAAGGATTACGTTTATGAGCGCCAGTCGGTGCGGAAACAGCGCGACAAGCGCGAGATCGGCATTCACGCGGTGCGCGGCGGCACGATCGTCGGAGAGCACGACGTGCTTTTCGCGGGCAAGGATGAAACGATCACCCTCTCTCACAAGGCGACGAGTCGCGAGGTCTTTGCGACGGGCGCACTCCGCGCGGCGGAATACCTTTCCGAAAAGCAGACGGGGCTTTATAATATGAACGATCTTTTGTCGGAGATCTGACGAAGGAAGCAACCGAATACAGAACAAGGGCTACCGCATTGCGGTAGCCCTTTTGGGTATCATTTGATTCAGAAGCAGATCAGTTGATCTCTACTCCATCAATGGTAAGCTTGCCGGTCGTTCCGGGAACGAAGCGACCGTAAAGGTTGCTCTGTCCATCGGGAGCGGTCTTTCCGGTCTGGGTGAGGGTGTTATTGATGGAAGAAACGTTGATAATGTCGTTCTGCTCACCGACATTTACGGTTCCAATTGCAACACCGGTACGCCAATCGCCACTATCGGTAGAATTGAGCTCACAATCCTTTACCAAGCAGTTCTTGATGATTGTATACGTCCAAGCATTGCCGCCAGAATGGCCAATGATTCCACCAACCGAACCGGAGCCGTTGATTTCGCAACCAACTACCGAGCAATCTTCAACAGTAACGTACAACTTGACGGGGCCGTCATTCACGTTGTTATAGCCAGCAGTCCAGCCGATCAGACCACCGGTACGGGATCCGTTAAGCGTGGAATTCTTCAGATGGCAATTGGTGAGCGTGATGACATTCATCGAGTCGACACATTGAATAAATGCACCGGAGCCCTGTCCGCTGGTGCTGACGATCTCGGAATCAGAAATGGTCAGATTCTTGATCACAATACCCGATCCACCGGCGAAGCCACCTGCAAAGAGGGGAGCGGAAAGACCGGTGATGGTGTGTCCCTGACCGTCAACGGTTACGATATCTGCTCCATGGTAGCCATCAACCTTAATAGGAGTCCAATTCACACCGGTCATATCCAAATCAGTATTGATCTGGATAACGGTGTTTCCGGATCCTGCTGCGCCTGCACCGGTAAGCTTTTCAGCAAGCTCGGTAGCACTATTCACCTCTACATAAGTGGAAATAGTATTGTTGGAAGAAACAAAATTGAACGTATCAACTGCGGTATCGGTTTCGTAGATGTACAGATCCTGATCTCCTGCCTGAACCTTAGCAAAAGTGCTGTTCTTGATGGTGACGGAGGTTGCCGCATTCAAAGCACCGATTACAACGCCGGGCTTTTCGGAAAGCGGGCCAAAAATGCAGTTGTCGATCAGAACACTTTCAACCTCAGAACCGTAAGCCTCGTGAATCTTTACGGAACGCGTTCCGCTGAAGGAGCAATCCTTCAAAACGGTGTTACCACCCTCGATCCAAATGCCGTACCAAGAAGCGACGGTATTGTTCATAGAGCAGTTGGTCAAGGTGCTGTTGCCGTCAAGCATAATCGAATCTGCGAAGACCACATTCTTTGCATTCAGGCTCTCAAACTCCAGATAACCGTGCTCCCATGCCGATTCATCATCACCCACGGTAGCATCCTTAACGGTAATGTTCTTCAGCGTTACGTCAACAATGGGATTTGCGGAGCCGTAGCCTGCAAAGGTAATAGAATCGTTACCATCAAAGCCCTGTAAGGTTTTGCCCTTCATTTTAAGAGCCTCGGAATTCCCATAAGAGTTTCCACCCCAGTCGTAGGTCAAGTCGCCATCAATTGCAATGGTTTTTACATCGGCATCTTCAATCGCTGCCTTGAGCTCGGCATCGGTAGCTACGAGTGCATCATAATAGAATGCATCCTCGTCGTAACCATTGCCAAAGCTGTCGCTTTCAGCGGCGAGCTGGGTAGCCATTACGTTGATACCGAGGTTGATCTCGGGAATGGTCTTACCGTCGTGGTTTGCAACGTTATCAACGGTGGTGGGCATATAAACGACCATTGCGAGGTAAACGTAGCCATCCGTGGGAAGAAGCGTGCCGGACTTCGAGTAACCTGCGGAGATGAGGGTCTTTTCGGTGGCGATCGCCATAGCCGCCTCGCGCGATGCGTAAGGAGCAAAAGGAGCGGTATCGGTGACAGCAAGCTCTTCTACGTCATAGTAAATGTAATCGGAGAGCGTGAAGCGTTCGCCTGCCTTGTTGACTCCGGACGTTTCGGAAACAATATTTACACCGAGATTGTACTTGAGCGCAAGCGAGCCTGCGTTCTTAACTCTGAGGTAAGCCACGTCAACGTAGCCGGGCTCCCAAAGGTTTCCTGCGAGAATATCGGAAGCGTCCTCCACGGTCTTCCATTCCGTACCGTTCCAATACTCAAGCGTCACGTCGAGATTACCCGACTTTATGATGTTGTTCTCGCTCGTCACGGAATCCGTGAACCAAGCGTACGTCGTCCCAAGAAGCATCGAGAAGCAAAGCAGCAGCGAAAGTGCGCTTGCAAGAAGAGCTTTCTTGGTCGTCTTCTTTTTCGTCATTATCATTTCCTCCTATTAAATTT
>JAFVXC010000036.1 GCA_017501345.1 Clostridia bacterium | reverse complement strand
TGGCGCGCGAGCAGATGGCTGCTGCGAAGGAAGCGGGACACCCGATTACCTTTGACGCGGCGATCGAGGAGGTCGTTGCCGATGCGATGGAGCGTATGCTGACCGACGGCAACGCGCAGACGTTCTTTGAGACGCTCGAGAAAAAGGACAAGAGCCTTGTCGAAAAGATCAAGTCTTACTTTGCGGAGCTGCTCGCGAAGATTCGAAGGGCATACGAGGGTGCGGCGTTCCAATCCGACGAGGCGCAGTTCCTGCACGAGTCTGCCGAGGCGGTCGAGCGGATACAGGCGCTGTTCTTTGACGCGCTCGCCGATGCCGGCGAGACGTATCGGGAGATTGGGGATGGCAAGGAAAATTCGCAGATGTCTGTGGATTCGGAGTCGTTTTCTGTTAGAAGGGGCGAGCAAGACTCGGAGATCTCCAATGCAGATGTGGAACTCGTTCGATCGATCGGAGAAGTTCGCGGACGCATTAGTATCAACAATTTTACTTCCGAAGAAATACAGAAGGCAGAAAAGTGGGCGAGAAAGTTTTATGCAGAGCTCGGCACGAAGTCCCCGTTCTTTCGCGCGTGGTTTGGTGATTGGAGGGCGCGAGATGCAACACCTCTTAAAATCGCAAATATAGATAAAAACGCAAAACCTTCGTCTGGAAACACAATCAACAAAGACACCGGAAGAAAATTTTCTTGGAGCACAGAGGTGGCGAAAGAGTCGATTATCAATTCACCCAAAGCGTACAAATCAGATATTTCCTATATATCTGCAAATATCAATCTCATCGTAGAAAATGCAGTGCTACTTGATACTGTGATCTCCAGCCACAAAAGCAAGAGAAAATTGCCGGGAAGCACTTGGATGCATAGCCTATATAGTTTAGTCGATATTGATGGAAAAATATCCTTAATTAAGTTATTCGCAGAGGAGGCGTATTCTGCAAAGAGTAACGATACATTTACTCGTGCATATAGTTTGAAATATATAGAAAAAGTAGCCGAGATTGATCGCGGTGTTCACTCCGAAAACGGAGGCTTAACCGATTCGCACTCGACTACTGTATATAGTATATCTGATTTGTTCGATTTTGTCAAGAGATATGACACGGAATTTTCTCCGAAATCTGTAAATCCCACTATGTTGAATCCCGACGGCACGCCGAAGGTGTTTTATCATGGAACGAGCGCTGATTTTACGGCGTTTGACCGAAAAAAGATTGGAAGTAATACTGATGATGGCGTGTACGGAAAAGGGTTTTACTTTTCGTCAAATCGTTCCCAAGCTGAGCAATATGGCGGCAGCAAGGAATACTTTTTGAGCTTGAAAAATCCTCTCGTCTTATCTGATTATCACAGCATAGAGGAATTAGCGGATGTTCTTGATATGTCCGAAAGCAATTTTTCTATGAGCGGAGGCGTTATTCATCCCCTAAACTCTTATATCAATAGCTTTACCTCGCATCTGCAATATGCGGGATATGATGGTGTAATCGTCGATTACGGAACCTCGGATGAAGTTGTTGTTTTCGATTCTACTCAAATCAAATCGGCAACCGACAATATCGGCACTTTCGACGGTAGCAATCCCGACATTCGCTACTCCGTCCGCAAATCCAACCGTTCGACGCTTACGGCGGCGCTCGATTCGGTGGTGACGGATCCTGAGGAGCGGAGGATTCTCGAGGTATACCGAGCGAACATCGAGAACCTCGACGCACAGCAGGAGCGGCTTCAAGAGCTGAATGCCGAAATCAAAAACCTCTCCTTCTCTGATGGAGCGAAGGATCGTGCGCGGATCTCCGAGCTTCGCCAGGAGGCGATCAAAACGCAGAATCGCATCAATCTTTACGATAAGAAGCTGCTCGGGCTCGAAGCAATGGCACCGATGAAGCGGGTCGTCGAGCGGCAGGCGCAGAAGGCATACGAAAAGGCTGCAGAGAGAGGGCGCGAAACGCTCACGAAGCGGCGGGAATCAATAAATATCCATTTTTTGTGCAGGAATTATTCGTTTTGCGTCAAGAAGTGAGATGGAAGGAAAACTTTTTGAAAAAAATTTTTTTCGTGAGTAAATCAGGCCAATAAAGAAAGATGTTTGTCAAAAAGAAGAGGAAAACGCCTGTATAACCAAAATGAATATGTGAATAGAGCCGTGACTTTCGTACGCATAATGTGAATAATTTAGCTAGATATACGGTTTTTATCTGTGTATTTCATTCCTCAGCGCATTCAGATGCAAAGATAGACAAAGGCGGTGGATAAAATATGAAATATACATTCACGATCCCGAAATCGTCGTAAAACTTGCATTTTTTTGGAAAAGTGTTATAATAAGTCCATCGCGAGGAGAGCGGACAACCGCGGAGTCCATTCATTTGCGGTACAAAATGACACAAAGGAAGTAACAAAAATGGTAACTGCAAATATGTTTCCGTGTGCCAAAGCAGAGAATGACACGGAGCTTATACTCTTAAAAGAGGAGAGAAGGGAAGAAGAGCTTTTGCTTGATTTTTTACTTTACCGTATTACGCTAAAGTCTGGATCCTTCTATCTCGTTTCGGTTGAGGATCCTCGAGCGGCCTCCTTTGCAGTGCTCGGAGTCGACCGTACGGAGTCGGAGGCGATCTTTAGGCGGCTTGTGGATGGATGCGTGACGCCGAGTACCCTTCGGGAGATCGTGTTCGACCTCTGCGAGGAGCAGGAATATGGGGTGGCTTTCGGATAAGGCCGCAGAGCGCATAATTCGTGTGCAAATCCCGAAAGAGCCTTGACAAATGCGGAGAAAAGGGCTATAATGAATTTGTTCGGAATACGAACAAATTCTCCGCGTCAGCCGTGTGTGCGGCAACGGCGCACGAAAGGACAGGTATTCATTCTATGCTCGCAACCATCGTACTCATCGACGTAAAGCCCGATTGCATCGACGCATTTCGCGCGATCAGCACCTACAATCACGAATGCTCGCGCAGGGAGCCCGGGAACATCCGTTTTGATCTGCTCCAGGACAACAACGATCCCACTAAGTTCGTTCTGTTCGAGGTTTACGTAGATGCAGATGCCGCGGCAGCACATAAACAGACCGAGCACTACAATCGTTGGCGCGAGGAGGTCGCTCCCTATATGGCTTCTCCGAGAAGGGCGATCCCGACGACGCCCCTTGCCTGGGACTGAATGAAATCAGTATACGGATCGACCGTATTACCGCCGTCTGCGTGGGCTTGCCCGTCGTGGACGGCGTTTTGCGAGGAAGGCGCCGAGCAGGACGAGAAGAAGCTGCGGAATGCGAAGTGCCATCGCATAGACCGAAGGAAGAGCACCTGCGCCCCCCCCCAAGGCAAGGGAGGCGAGAAAGGTCAGGATCACCCATACAGTACCCGCGATCGCTCCGACGGGGAGAGGCTTCGCGCCCGAGACACGCTCTGCGACTACGCCGCACAAAAGAGAGGCAGCCACAAGAACGAGGAGTGACGTAGGAATCAAAAACGAATCGGGATCGGGGCGGGAAAAGACGATACCTGCTGTTACTGCGAGCAGTGTAATTGCAGTAAGGCAGGACACGCAGAGGGCGATCCCCGTGCCGCGTAGAATGCGAAGAAGCGGGCTTACGGGAGCTGTCTGTTCGCCCCGTGCCTTCCGACGATCTCTTGTTGATTCCGATGATGATTGACGGTTCATAAAAAACACCTCCGCAGAGAGAAAAAAACTTTTCGTTTCACTCTATGCGAAGGTGATTTTCTTTATGACGGGATTTTATAAAAGCGGGGATCAGTCGAGCGAATCCTCGGCCTTCACGTCTACGCGGCTGACCGCGCTCTTCAGGATGCGGATCTTCGTGCGGTCGTGTCCGGTCTCGATCATAACGGTCTCTTCCTTGATGCTGATGATCTTTCCGATGATGCCGCCGATCGTGGTGATCTCGTCACCGACCTGCAGGGAATCGCGCATATTCTGCGTTTCCTTTTCCTGCTTCTTCTGCGGGCGCATAATGAAGAAATACATTGCAACGAACATTACAACGATAATGATCAGGGAGAACCACATGCTTCCGCCGTTGTTCGCAGACTCAAGTGCGAAATTGAAATTCATAAAAAGCCTCCAGGTAAAAAGGTATTTTTGCTTTCACACAAATTATAATTATTATACACCCTTTCTTTGAAAAAAGCAATAGACAAGCTGTAAATAATTCCAAAAAAATTACATTCGGCATTCACAAAGTATGATAAAAGTGCTTTCGATGCAAAAAATAGCATTGCAATTTCGGGAAAGGTGTGTTATAATAAATTTGTATTTGATTTTATGCTGTATTTCTACCGAAAGGAAGTCAAGGTCTATGGAAGAGACAAGAAAGCTCGCAGAATATCTCGAATGCGGTAAGATCATCAATACCCACGGTGTGCGTGGAGAGGTCAAGCTCGAATCATACTGCGACAGCCCGGATATTCTGAAAAAACTTTCTGAGGTCTATTTGAAGGAGAGGGAAGGCTACCGCAGGGTGGAGGTCCGTCACGCGTCGGTGTTCAAGTCCTTCGTTCTGATGTCCCTTTCGGGTGTGGATACGCTTGACGATGCGATCGCTCTGAAGAACCGAACGGTCTATGCCGCCAGAGAGGATCTCCCGCTTGAGGAGGGCTCTCATTTTATCGTTGATCTCATCGGACTTCCCGTGATCGACGCCGATAACGGCAAGCTTTACGGAACGCTCGTGAACGTTACGAATCTCGGTGCATCGGATCTTTATACCGTCAAGACCGAGAACGGTGAACGGATGATGCCAGCGGTCAAGGAATTCGTAGACCGTGTCGTTCTGACCGAGGCGATCTATATCAGACCGATTGCGGGGATGTTTGACTGATGGCGATCCGATTTGACGTTATGACCCTGTTTCCGGGACTTGTAGACGGTGTTTTGTCGGAAAGCATCATCGGACGTGCGCGGAAGGCGGGGGCAATCGAGGTGCACTGCCACAACATCCGGGATTATTCCGAGGACAAGCACCGCCGTGTTGACGATACGCCATACGGTGGCGGTAAGGGAATGCTGATGGCGGCACCGCCCGTTTATAATTGTTATGAGGCAGTGGTGAGGGCAATCCGAACCGATCGCCCCGAGGCGAAGCCTCACGTGATCTATATGTCGCCGAAGGGCAGAGTGCTGACGCAAAGGATCGCTGAGGAGCTTTCCGAATACGATAGCCTGATCCTTTTGTGCGGACACTACGAGGGGATCGATCAGCGTGTGCTTGACGAGATCGTTGATGAGGAGCTTTCAATCGGTGACTACGTTCTGACGGGCGGGGAGATCCCCGCGTGCATCGTGGTCGATGCTGTTGCGAGACTTCAGGACGGCGTGCTTGCCGATCCCGAGTGCTACGAAAATGAAAGCATTGCGTCGGGGCTTCTTGAATATCCGCAATATACGAGACCTTACGAATTTCACGGCGTGAAGGTTCCTGATGTGTTGATATCGGGACACCACGCGAACATAGAAAAATGGCGGCAGGAGACCGCCGAGCGCTTGACACGCGAAAAACGACCCGATCTTCTTTCGGAGAAATCGGAATAACGACCGTAAAAACGGGAAAGGAGGAGCGATATGGCTGAACAGCTTCCCATAAAAGAAGGAACGGAAAAAAAGATCGCAGTCGGCAGGGATTCCGTGAGCACGGCTTCCACGAAGGCTCGTGCGCGTCGCAGTCGGCTGTCTCGCTTCCGCCCCTCCGCGCTTCTCGATCGCTTTGCGAGATGGCTTTACGTCCTTTTCACGTCCGGCTTTTTCGGTCGGATCTTTACCGCTTATTCGCGGGAGGAGTCCTTCTTTCGGCGGATTGCCGAAAAGCGTCGGAGACAGAAGCAGATCCACTTTCAGCCGAAGTATACCGACCGCCGTCTTGCCTCTGTGGTCGAGAAGCTACTGCTTACGGCGCGACTGAAAAGGCTTCGGTATTTGCTGATGAAGGCTCCCGTAGGGTATTATGCGGATGCGATCCTTTCCTATGCACTGATCTCTCTCATCGCGAATTTTCTTGTAACCTTCCTGTCGGGTGCTCCTTCGATCTACGAGGGATACGCACTCACGAATTACGCACTCGAGACCTTGGAGGAGTACGTCTCGGGGGCACAGTTCTGGGTCAACGTGATTTTATTCCTCCTCATCGCGATCTTTACCTTACCGATCCGCTCGCGGTCACTCAAGGAGATGAAGACCGAAAGCTTTTTCCTGTCTGCATTCTTCGAGCGACTGCTCGGTGCGAAAAGTGAACTTGCGGAGGATCTTAACAAGCCTGTCACAAGCCGTCAGAGGGAAGTATGGGCGAGTCGTGCCGTTCGTTTTACGCTTCTTCTTCTCGGAGCGGCGGCGGGGGTGCTTTCTGCGTTCATCTCTCCGCTATACACGCTTTTGATCCTTCTCATCGTTCTTCTCGTTTCGATCGTGATACGGACGCCCGAGGCAGGACTTGTTTTGTCGGTGCTGCTCTTGTCCGTGCTTCCTTTCTTCGGCTCCTTCGGGCAGCTGTATACGGTAGCTGCCTCGGATATTCTGCGCGGAGGACTCCTTTCCGCGATCGGGCTTCCGACGGTGTGCCTTTGTGCGATCGTGCTCCTTACAGGATTCTCGTATCTGATCAAGGTGCTACGAAAGAAGCGACTCTTCCGCTTCGGTCTTCTTGACGTAGCGGTGCTTCTTCTCGGCTGTGGCGTCCTGCTTTACGGTATTTTTCCGCATACGACCGCAGGATCGGTCACTGAAGCGGTCGTGACCTTCGTTTTGATGCTCGTCTACTTCCTCTCGGTAAATCTCCTACGCACCGAGGCGTGGATCAGTCGCGTGCTTGCGGTTTTGCAGTTCACGCTTTTCTCTGCGATGACCGTAGGGATCGTGGTATACTTTTTCGGCCTTCCCGACCTTGGATGGATTTCGTCCGAATACGTTACGGGTGAGATCGGGAACGTATCGGTGCTTTTCGGCGGAGAGGTCTTCCTCGGAAGCTATCTCATTCTGATGTTTCCGATCTCTCTCGGAGCGGTCTTTTCGGTTCGATCTGCCGCGTGTAAGATCTTTGCCGCGATGTGTCTCCCCGAAATGCTGTTTGTGGGGGCACTGCTTGAGTCGAAGCTTCCGCTCACATTCTGCCTTCTCGGGTTCTGTGTTTTTGCACTTTTCTCTACCTATAAGACGCTCTATACCGTCCCTCTTGCTGCGCTCGGTGCGGGAGTGGTCTATCAGCTTTTCCCGAACGGAACGAGCCTGACGGTTTATCTGAAGGGATTTGTGAAGCGAAACTTCGGAGAAGGGATCTATCTCTGGGACAGGCTTTTCACCGCGCCGTACGAGCTTTCTCTCGCCGGGGAAGGCTTTGGCAACCTGCGCTTTTCCGAGCTCTTTGCACGAAGCGATCCCTTTACGGGTGCGAGCTTCTGGATCCGCACGCTGGTTGGTGTAGGTATCCCCGGGGTACTTCTGTATCTTTTGCTTTTGTTCATTCTGATGCAGCGGTGCTTTGAGGAGATGGGGCGCTCTCGCGGCACACACTTAAGACACGGGCTTGTCGGCGGCTTTTCCGCGCTTATCGTTTTACTTTTGTACGGAGCATTTATGCCGATCTTTGCGGATTTCCGTATGGTTTTTCTGTTCTGGCTTGCGTTCGGCCTCACCTCAGCGGCCTGCCGTGTTTCCTCGGATCGACGCGGAGACGGCTATTTTTTGAGTGATGATCCGACGTCGGGCAGGAGTGTCGACACGATCCTTTCCTGAATTTTTTTGGATACGAGAGGGGTGATTTTGTGGCAAAAAAAGAATTATCCGAAAAGGAGCTTCTCGGTGATGAATCCTCGCTCCGACAGCACGTGTCACGGAGCAGCATGCGCCGAGGCGGCTTTCGGGCGGGCGATATGCTCCTTGTGCTTCTTGCGATCCTTGTGACTGCACTGATGATCTTTCTCGGAGCAAAGGTGATCCCTGCGCTTCGAGCGAGTTTTTCATCCTACAGCGAGGAGATCTGCTTCACGGTTGAATATCCGATGTCTCTTGCCGATACGATTCCGCAGGCGGGAGACGGTTGGGTGCTTCTCGATTCCGACGGCGCGATCTGTACCGTACGCCTCGTTGAATACTCGGCAGACGAGGGAATTTGCCGCGTGATGCTGCTTCGCAGTAATGCGACCTACCAGGAGGAATACGGATACCGGATCGAGGATATTCGCATAGCGGTCGGATCTACGCTTTACTTCCGAGGTGTCTCGGGACGTTATTTTGCCGCCACTGTTCTGTCGATCGAATCGGATCGCTTTCATCCACCGGTGCACGACGGTACGGAATCCGAGGGTTACGGTACGGACGGTGCCGAGAACGGAGGTCTGAATGAATAAATCGCACGAAAACGGAAAAGCCTCCTCCGGGTGGTTTGGATTTGTTGATATATTGATCATTCTGATCCTTGCGGGATTTATCGCATCGATCTTTCTGATCGATAAAACGGGTGGCGGAAATGACGAGGACAGCGATGCTCCGCGTCTTACCTTTGCGGTTTCCGTTCAGACGCCGTATGACGAGGATCTTTTCCTCCAGGAGGGGAAGGGGGAAGCAATTCCGCTTCGCTATGACGGTGGAGAAGATACCTTCGGATGGCTCTTTCTCGGCGACGACGGTGTTTTTTACGTTGCTTGTGCCCGCTCGGCGGTGCGTTCAAGTGAGGATCTTGCGGGGCTATGGTATCTCGGGGACACGATGCTCCTGAACGGTACCACGCTTTCGGTGCAGAGCCGTCTTGCCGATTTTTCCGTAACCCTTCTGACGCTTCCCGAGCTGATGCCTCAGGGAAGTGCCGGAACGACCGAGGCGGTTTCTGCGGATACCGAGGAGCCCTCCGAAAGCGTTGACGGTGCTGATGCGGAGGTCACCACGGTGGCAGGCGATAACACAGATGGGTCTGATCTCGTTACCGATGCCGCGAATGCGGAAACCTCGTTGGTCACTGCTTGAAATCGGTGGTTCTTTTAGTGGTTTTATACAGTTTACAAGTCAAAAAAGTGTTAAAAATCAACCGAGTTTGCTATTGCAATTTTTCGACACTTTTGTTATAATAATTATAATACCGTATATTATCGTTTGAATAGAATTCAAAACCGCCTTGCGGTTGGGGGAATGTTATGATTACAGAGAATGTTACGATCACAAACAGCATCGGTCTCCACGCCAGACCCGCTACATATCTGATCCAGAAGGCAACCGGATACCGTTCGAGAGTCAGAATTGCCAGAAATCAGCAGGAAGTCAATGCCAAGAGTCTGCTCGGCGTCCTTTCTCTCGGAATCGCGCAGGGAATGACCGTTACGATCACGACCGAGGGCGAGGATGAGGTCGAAGCAATGGAAGGTATTCTTGAGCTCATTCGTACGGGACTTGAGGAATAATCCGCCGCGACCTTTTTGTGGGCGCTTCGGAGAAATACAAATTCGGATGGGTGAATCCGAATGAAATTTGATGGAGCGGTAGGTGTTCGCAAGCGGATCCTGCCGCTTTTCATACTGTAAAACGAGCCGTGTCGGGGAAAGGAGCGCTTATGAGTCGGTCGGAGATCAACACCTCGCAGAAGCAGGGCGCTTCCGAAAGCACTGCCGATGCGATTCGCGCGCGTCTTCTTCTTGAAGCAAACGAGCTTCCGCTCTCACCCGGTGTCTATATTATGCGCGACAAAAACGACAAGGTGATCTACGTCGGAAAGTCTAAGAAGCTGAAGAACCGTGTCTCGCAGTATTTCCAACAGAGCGAAAAAAACACAAAGACCGCGCTGATGGTATCGCTTGTCCGCCGCTTTGAAACGATTCTTTGCGACACCGAGATCGAGGCGCTGTCCCTTGAAAATTCACTCATCAAGCAGTATGCACCCAAATATAACATTCGTTTGAAGGACGCAAAATCCTATCCCTATATCAAGCTTACGGCGGAGGAATATCCGCGCATTGCGTTTACGAGAAAGCGTGAAAAGGATAAGGCGAAATATTTCGGGCCGTATTCCTCCTCGGGAACGGCGTATCGTGTGATCGATGCTCTGCGTAAGATCCTTGGACTTCCGTCCTGCAAATACACCTTTCCGCGTGATATCGGAAGGGTACGCCCTTGCCTTTATTATCAGATGGGGCGTTGCTGCGGCCCTTGCACGGGTAAGGTCACACCTGAGGAGTACGGTGAGAGGATCCGCTATGCTACCGACATTTTGCGCGGAAACACCTCTGGGGTTCGCGCAGAGCTTGAGTCTGAAATGTACCGATACGCCGAAAATGAGCAATTCGAAATGGCGGCGAAGTACAGAGATACGCTTTTTGCGCTCGATTCACTCCGTGAAAAGCAAAAGGTCGTTGCGGCTCCCGGAACTGAGCAGGACGTCTTTGGCTTTTATGCAGATGACGTAGCCCCCACGCTTTCGGGAATGCTCGTCAGAGACGGCAGAGTCAGCGATCTTTGCGACTTTGTGTTTGGGGCAGACGAGATCGCCGACGGCGGCGAGCTTGTGACCTTTTTATGCGATTACTATAAAAAGAGCGAGTACGTTCCGAAAAATGTTTTGCTTGCGTTTGATCCGGGAGTGGAGGAGCTTATGCTGTTTTCTGATTATCTCTCTGCGCTTTCGGGACGTCGGATCAACGTGCGTGTACCCGAGCGTGGCGAGCAGCGACGCTTGTGTGAGCTTGCAGAGATGAATGCGAAGGAGCGCGCCAACCGTCATCGCAGGGATGCCGAGAAGGATGACAGCACGCTCGTGCGCCTTGCAGAGCTGCTGTGCCTAGAGACGCTCCCCGAGCGCATTGAGGCGTACGATATTTCGAATATCGGTAAAGAGCATAAGACCGCGGGTATGATCGTTTGTAAGAACGGGAAGCTTGCACGCTCGGATTACCGCAGCTTTTCGATCCGCGGTGTTGAGGGGACTGACGACTATGCGTCGATGGCAGAAGCGCTCCGCAGAAGACTTACGCATCTTGAGGATGCCTCGGGCTCGTTTTCGGAATATCCGGATCTCATTCTTCTCGATGGCGGCCGCGGACACGTTTCTACGGTGCGCGCGGTGATGCGCGAAATGAATATTGATATTCCGGTATTCGGTATGGTGAAGGACGATTATCATAAAACGCGTGCGCTTTGCACGGAGGATGCGGAGATCAACATTGCGAAGGAAAACCGTATCTTTCTCCTGATCTATAAGATCCAAGAGGAGGTGCACCGCTATTCGGTGTCGCGGATGCACGCGGCGAAGCGGAGCACTGTCAAGCATTCCTCACTCGAAAAAATATCGGGCATTGGGGAAGCGAAGGCGCAAAAGCTCATGAAGGCGTTCGGCGGGCTTGGGAAGCTCAAGAATGCAAGCGTCGCTGAGATCTCCGCAGTCAAGGGCATTTCAAAAAAGGATGCAGAGTCGGTTTACGCATATTATCATAAGAGCAGCGAAAAGAAAGGCGATCCGGATGCCTGACGGCAACAGCATCGCTTCGATACAACGGAGGACCTCCAGAGATGATGAGGATCATAACAGGCCGCGCACGCGGCGCAAAATTATATACACTTGAAGGGGAGAGCACCCGTCCTACCGCAGAACGCACCAAGGAGGCGATGTTCTCGATGATCCAGTTCGACATTGAGGGCAGAACCGTGCTCGATCTTTTTGCGGGATCGGGACAGCTTGGTCTTGAGGCGGTCAGCCGCGGTGCGGCACACGCCGATCTCGTCGATAAATCAAAGGCGGCGATCGAGGTCGTCCGCAAAAATATGGTGAAGACCAAGCTTGCACTTGACTGCAGTGCCTTTTGTGCCGATTTCTCGAACTTTCTGCGCGGACACAAAGGGAGGGGACAGTACGATCTCGTTTTTCTCGATCCGCCGTATGATGCTCGCATAATTCCCGAGGCACTGAAGAACCTGCTTCGCTACGACCTTCTGAAGCCCGTTTTCACGATCGTTTGTGAGACGCGGGACGCGAAGGACGTTTTTGGCGGCGATAAAGCCCTTGAGGCGCGCTTTTCTGTAAAGAAGCAAGCGAGGTATGGGGTCGCGCTTGTGACGATCCTCGAGCCTCTCAGCGCGGCTGAGGAGACGGAGGGAACCGTATGAGCGAAAGAGAACGCATCGCGATACTCCCGGGAAGCTACGATCCCTTCACGCGCGGGCACGCCGCTCTTGCGCGGCGAGCGGCTCTTTTGTTCGATCGGATCGTAATCGCCGTAATGCAAAACCGCGAGAAGCAGTATCTGTTCACCACAGAGGAGCGTGTACGGCTCGCAGAGGCATCTGTCGCGGATATCCCGAACTGTGACGTGATCTCGGACGGCGGGCTACTCGTCGATCTCTATGCGAGAATCGGCGCGTGCTGTGTCGTGAAAGGGATCCGCAACGAGCGCGATTATGTCTACGAATCGGCGCAGGCGGATTGGAACCGTGCGCATCTTTGTGGCTTCGAAACGGTTTATCTCCCCGCAGACGAGGGATTTGCCGCAATCAGCTCCACTGAGGTGCGGAGACGCCTTGATGAAAACGAGGATTTCCGTGATCTTTTGACTCCGGAGGCGGCGCGTCTGCTCCTCGAAATGCGGAAATCGGTTGATTGACCGAGGCACGCTTTACTTTTGTAAGAAAGCCCTTGTATAGGCTTCTTAAATAATTTTTTGTGAGGTAAAACAAATGGCAAACGTAGGAAACAAGGTCAAAAATCTGATCATCGTTCTCCTCTCCACCGCGATCGGAGTTGCACTCGGATGCGTGCTGCTTTGGATCGTAAACGCAGGATACGTCGACAAGGCACTTTGGATTATGTTCCTTGTACTCGGCATCCTGATCTCCATCTCTTCGCTTCCCGGTTTCATTACCGCGATCCAGAAGGTAAAGGAGAAGCACGGTGTCCTGAATCTCGTGCTCTCCGCTGTATCGTTGGTCCTTGGTCTTATGATGATCTTCGCACAGCAGTACATTGCGATTCTTGTTGCGATTTATCTGCTCGCATTCCCGATCATCCGCATCGTTCTCGCTAAGGATCACTTTGCACAGACCTGTGAGGAGGCATTCCTTCTCGTTCTCGGTATCGTTGTTCTCGTATTCGGTATCGGTGGTGCGACCAACATCGTATTTACTGTGGCAGGCTGGATCATCATCGGTCTTTCCGCAATTTACGGTGTCCTCGGTCTCATCAGCGCTCTGAAGAGCTGATTTTCAGACAAAAGCTACATAGAAATATCCCCGCATCGCCATTCCGATCTTCGGTAGCGTGCGGGGATGTTTTGTTTGGCTTGGAAATTAAAGCTTGTCGGTGTAAGCTGCGATCACAGCCTTGCACAGAGCAAGCTTCTCCTCGCATACAGCGGCGCTTTCTCCGCCGAGGAGATAGTAAAATTTGATCTTCGGCTCGGTGCCCGAGGGACGAACGACTACGACGTCTCCGCATTCGGTCTTGAAATAAAGGACGTTCGATTTCGGAAGCCCCGTCGGGGTCGTTTTACCTGTGGCGGTATCGGTGAAGATCTCTAAGGCATAGTCACCGATCGAGGTGACACGGGAACCTGCAAATTCCTTCGGAGGATCGTTACGGAGTGCACTCATAAGAGAGGTGATCTGCTCCGCGCCGTTGTAGCCCGTGAGCGCAAGCTCCTCGGTCTTTTCAAAGGAATAACCGTAGCGCTTGTAAAGCGCGTCGAGTGCGTCGATCAGCGTCATACCGCATTCCTTATAATAAGCCGCCATTTCACAGATCAGAAGCGCGGTTGATACGGCGTCCTTGTCGCGTGCGTATGTGCCCTTCAGATAGCCGTAGCTCTCCTCAAAGCCGAGAAGGTAGGTGCCCTTGCCGCTTTCTTCGTAGTTCTTGATGACCTCGCCGATGAATTTGAAGCCTGTGAGCACGTTGTGGATGGTAACGCCGTTTTCTTCGCAGATGCGGGTCGCAAGCTCGGTCGAAACGATGGTCTTGACCGCGTAGGGATCATTCGGAAGACCGCCGTTCTTTTTGTACGCCGTTATGATGTAATCAAGAAGAAGACAGCCCATTTGGTTGCCCGTGATCGTGCGGAAATCACCCGAAGCGGTACGCGCCATAACGCCAACGCGGTCTGCATCGGGATCGGTTGCGATGAGAAGATCGCTACCGACGCGATTCGCGATCACCATACCGGGTTCAAAGACCTGGGCATATTCCGGGTTCGGCTTCGGGGTGGTGGGGAAGTTGCCGTCGGGCATCTCCTGCTCGGGAACGACGTGAAGCTCGGAAAGTCCGGCGCGCCGAAGCACTTCCGGGACAAGTCGGGTTCCTGCGCCGTGGAGAGGCGTATATACGACCTTGAAGCCCTTCGCGTTCGAAAGCACGACGGGATTCACGCGCTGTGCGAGGACTGCTTCAAGATATGCTTCATCAAATTCCGCACCGAGCAGTCTTACGGTGCCGTTCTTTTCGCACGTCTCGTAGGGGATACGCTTCACGTCGTCAAAAATATCAAGCCCCTGCATTTTCCGCGCAACGGTATCTGCCTGCTCAAGAGAAAGCTGTGCGCCGTCCTCCCAATATGCCTTGTAGCCGTTATATTCCTTCGGATTGTGTGACGCGGTGACGTTGATGCCTGCGATACAGCCAAGCTTGCGTACGGCAAAGGAAAGTTCGGGGGTCGGACGGAGCGCGTCGAACATATAGGTGACGATTCCGTTTGCGATAAGCACCGAGGCGGCAGTTTCTGCAAAGAGCCGCGAGTTGTTACGGCTGTCGTGTGCGATTACGACGCCACGTGAAGCGGCTTCGCTTTCGAGAACAAGTTCTGCGAGTGCCTGCGTCGCGTGTGCCACGGTATGCACGTTCATCGCGTTCATACCCGTCTTCATAATACCACGTAATCCTCCCGTTCCAAAGGAAAGGAAAGAAGAAAAACGGGCTTTGATTTCGTCTTCGTTGCTTGCGATCGCGCGAAGCTCTGCCTTCTCCGATTCGGAAAGGCGATCGGATGAGAGGAAACGGTTATAGTGATTGATATAAGAATTCATAGGGAATCTCCTAAAAGGGTTAGTGTTCAGTTGTTCTTGTATTCAGACAGTGCAGTAGCAAGCTGGTCGGGGCAGGATGTGGACTTAAAGCCGCAACGGATGCCCTTGAGGCGTTCGATCGCTTCATCGACGGTCATCCCCCTCACGAGTGCAGCGACACCTTGCGTGTTACCTGCACAGCCGCCGTGGAAGGTTACCTTTGTAATGATATTGTCTTCAACGTCGATCTCAATACGGCGCGAGCATACGCCTTTCGTAGTATATTCGATGTGAGCCATAATAGAACTCCTTTTCTAAAGATGATGGATGGTATTGAAATTTGCGGGAATCACAGCAGCTCGAGGATCCCAAAGCCGTCGCTCAGGAATCCCTCCATCTCCTCTGCCGTCAGCTTGCGCTGAGAGATCAGTGCGAGCTTGTAGATATAGCTTGCGATCGTTTCTGCCTTTTCTGCGTCAGTAGAAATGAGAGAGGCGAGCTTTTCTGTGAGGGGGGAGGAAAGATTTACGACGAGAGAGGTCTCGACGGGGAAGGAGAAGTCGTTTCCGCCGCCGTTCATCTGATACATCCGCATCATTTCCTCCATACGGCGGGATTCCTCAGAAATGTTCAAGAGTGCGGGCGTGTGGGTCTTGAGCTTGTCGAATTTAACCGACAGCTCTGCGTTGCCGCTGACCTTTCGGAAGAGATCGGTGATTTCTGCATTTTCCTCGATCTCTCCGTCGTTCTTCATAACCGATGCAACGTCTGCGTCAACACGAACAAATTTCACGCCGTCATTGTAGCTTTCGAGCAGCGTCGCAAACTGCGTATCGATGAGCTGAGGGAATACCGCGATGCGAATACCTTCCTCGCGGAACATACGGATATACTGCGCCTGAAGCGCGGTATCGGTCGCGTAATAGACCGTGTTTTCGTTCGTTTCCTTCGCCGCATCAAGATATTCGGAGAGCGTGACGTGACTGTCATCGGTGAGGCGGAGGAGGATCGACTTCTTCACGCGGTCGTAGAATTTGCGATCCTTCATACAAGCGTATTCAACGAATGCGCGGATGTTATCCCAGACCTTCTCATAGTTCTCGCGGTCACTTGAGCAAAGGGAATTCAGCTTATCTGCAACCTTTTTGACGATATGAGCGGAGACCTTTGCGACGTAGGTGTTATTCTGCAAATAGCTGCGCGAGACGTTCAGTGGCAGCTCGGGGCAGTCGAGAACACCCTTCAGCATCAGAAGATAGTCGGGAATGACCTCCTTGATGTTATCGGCGACGAAGACTTGATTGTAATAGAGCTTGACCTGTCCCTCGATCGATTCGTATTCATTTCCAAAGCGCGGGAAATAGAGGATGCCCTTGAAATTCAGCGGATAATCTGCATTGATGTGGATGTGGAAGAGCGGCTCCTTGAAGTCGTGGAAGACCTTTTTATAAAAGTCCTTATACTCCTCGTCGGTGCATTCCGAGGGACTCTTCTGCCAAAGCGGGAAGATCTCGTTTATGGGCATCGGAGCTTCTTTTTCCTTCGCTTCGTCGCTCTCTTCGGTTGGTTCAGCGGTGTCCTCCTCGTCTGTGTCCGTAAGATAGATCTCGACAGGCATAAAGGAGCAGTACTTCGCAAGCATTGTGCGGATCTTTCCGATGTCGAGGTATTCATCCTCACCGTCTGCGATGTGCATCACGACGTCAGTTCCACGCGTTTCCTTGTCGCACGAAGAGATCTCGTAGGAGCCCGCATCGGTGCAGCTCCAATGCACTGCGGGTGCGCCCGTGAAGGAGCGGGTGCGGAGCTCGACCGTTTCGCTCACCATAAACGCCGAGTAGAAGCCGAGACCGAAGTGTCCGATGATGCCGTTTTTATTCGCACCGTTTTCGGCGTTGTCACCGGTTTCGTATTTCTGAATGAATTCAAGCGCCCCCGACAGAGCGATCGAGCAGATATAACGCTCAACCTCCGTCTCGGTCATACCGATGCCGTTGTCCGAAACGGTCAGCGTTCTTGCCTTTTTGTCAAGTACAACGTCAATGCGATAGGGCGATTCGTCTGCCTCGTACTGTCCGAGCGACGCGAGCCGCTTCAGCTTTGTAACTGCGTCGGTAGCGTTTGAAACGATCTCACGAAGAAAAATATCCTTTTCGGAGTAGAGCCATTTTTTGATGATGGGGAAGATGTGCTCGGTTTCGACCGAAATTCCGCCCGTCCGTTTGTTTTCGTTGGTTTCCATAATTTGTGTTCCTTTCGGTATATAGTGGTATCAGGAGCCCGATTCGTTTTCGACATCCTCGGAGTCGTCATCGTTATCATTATTGTCATCGCTTTCGGAGGACTCGCTTGTGGATTCCTTTTCCGCGTTGTGATGCTTGTTCTGATCGGGATGTATGGTATGGTTGACCTTATGCTTTACTTTTCGCACCCCGAGCTTCATCTTGACCCACATTCTGAGCGATTTCGATTTGCCGTGCTTGCGGTAAAGAAGCTTTCTGAAGACGTGGCGAAGCTTTTCATGAATGCGCATAGCCCAGCGGTAGAAGGCGGTATGCTCCTGATGCTCCAGCTCCTCCTCGGGTGTTTCGGGAGGAACCATACTGTTTTTGGAATAGTACTCCGCAAGCGCAACGGGGAGCTTTTTCTTTTTCAGAAGGTGCTCGGTGATTTCCTTACCGATGCCGATAATGATCGCCGCAACGGGTACGCCGAGAAGCATTCCGAAGAATCCGAAGAAGCCGCTCATAATGGTAACGGAAAGTAAAACGCCGAGAGAGGAAAGTCCCGTGCTGTTGCCGATCACACGAGGATTGATGATGTTGCCGTCGATCTGCTGAATGATGAGCATCAGAATGATGAACGTGATGCACGAGAAGTGCGCAGGCTCACCGGGATTATTGACTATCGTGGTGATATCGTCGATCAGAAGCAGGAGGGCGGATGGGATGCCTCCGATGAAGGGACCGAAGAAGGGAATCATATTGGTAAAGCCGATGATGATCGCGATCAGAAGCGCGTATTTGATATCGAAGATCTTGAGCGCGAAAAACGTAACGAATGCAACAAATACAGCGTCGATCAGCGTTCCCATAATGAATCTTCCCGCAGTGCGGTCAGAGCGCTTCGTGATGCGGAGGATGGTATCGGATGCCTTCTTCGGGAAGAAGGCGACGACAAGGCGCTTACACTGCGCTCCGACGCGCTCCTTGCCGAGGAGAAGGTAGATCGAGATGAAGATTCCAAGGATCGTATTCTTGATGAAATTGACGAAGGAGAAGCCGAGACCGATCAGGGAATTCATCAGCGATTCGAGGCTTTCTCCGAAGGAGACCGAGAACTCGCTCAGCTTGTTCATAATAAACTCGGAGAATGCTTCAAAGGAGAGCTCGTGCTTTTGCGTGAGGCTCTCGTCGGAGGGCTCTTCGAAGACACCAAAGGGATCCTTGGTGCTCGAATCCGGAGAGATGTCGGATCCCGTATCCGTGCTCGCGGAATTGTCGGTGCTGACGGACTCCGAGGGATCGGGCAGGGTATTACCTGCCAAATCGGGATCGGTGACGTCTGTCGCGGGAACCGTTACCTCGGGCAAGCTTTCACTCGGAAGTTCGGGTACGGTGTCGGAGGAGATAGGAAGATCGGTTCCGTCGGAGACAGGCGGAAGCGTTTCAGCCGTGTCCTCCTCTATGATCTGTCCGATCCAGGTGTATACGCCCATATTTTCCAGCAGATTCCGAATCGACGGATGTGCGTCGATATACTGATTCAGATTGTCAAAGCCGGAGACAAGTGCCGTTTGGATCGCGGAGGCATAATTATTGATGTTTGAACCGAATTCCTGAACGCTTGATACAAGCTGCGGAATGATTGCGGAGAAAAGACCGATCAGCAGTAGGAGAACGAGCAGATAGGTGAGAAAGACGGAGAGGGCGCGACGAAGCCTCGGACGCTTCATTTTTCTGAAGATCTTCGTTTCGAAAAAGCGAAGGATCGGATTCAGAATATATGCAATCACTCCACCCATAATAATAGGAGAAAGAACGGACAGCACGGTGTCTCCGATTGATGAGAATTTGTCCTCGGAGTAACCCGCCTGGATCATCAGAAAGAGGGTGGAATATATAACGACGAAGGCGATGCCGAGAATAATGGCAAGCCGTCTTGTTTTTTCACTTTTGAACATTTTACACGCTCCTTAATATGTGAATGCAAAATTTGCCTTATATATAATTTATCACCTTATATTATAATTCTTTTTTGCGCACTCGTCAAGTGTCTCACTGTATTTTGCAAAGAAAATTCACAATTTTCTTTGCCTTTCTTCTCTCTGTGCGAGCGCTTGACAAGCGGCTGAGAATGTGATAAAATAACCGTAATAAAAGAGCGGTTCATCGAACACCGACAGCCGCGGAAAAGGAGCGTTATGACGATTCGACTGAGGGCTTATGCCAAGATCAATCTATTCCTTGACGTCACAGGGCAAAGAGCAGACGGATATCACGATATTCGCAGTCTGATGCAGTCGGTCTCTCTGTGTGATACCGTAACGGTTTCGCTTCTCGAAGGGAAAGACGGAAGTGTCACGCTTGAATGCGACAGCGACAGCATTCCTTGTAACGAAAAAAATCTTGCGTACCGTGCGGCGGTCCTGTTCTATGATACACTTGGGAAAAGGAGAAATACGCACGTTAAGATCGAAAAACGGATCCCTGTGTCCGCAGGCCTCGCGGGTGGCAGTACAGATGCCGCAGCAGTGCTCGTTGGTCTCAACCGACTTTTCGGTGAGCCATTTACCGACCGACAGCTGTGTGCGATCGGAAAAAGGCTTGGTGCAGACGTTCCGTTCTGCATTATGGGAGGTGGCGCTGAGGTCTCGGGAATCGGAGACGTGCTGACCCCCATTTCGAATATACCCGCCCTTCCGATGGTCATAGCAAAGGACGGAGAGGGGGTATCTACCCCCGCGGCTTACCGCTCTCTTGACGACATTTTTGACGGCTTCAGAGGGGTATATGCGGGTGGAACAGTGGGCACAGAACGATACGAGGCGCTTCTTCGCGGTTTTTGCTGCGGGGATACCGAGCTTGTTGCCGAGAATATTTATAACGTTTTTGAGCGTGCCGTTCTGCCGCATCATTCAAGGGCGGCAATGATAAAGGAGTTTTTTCTTTCTCACGGTGCCGTTGCTGCGATGATGAGCGGAAGCGGTCCTTCGGTTTTCGGTATTTTCCGGAATGACGCGGAGGCGGAGCGCGTTGCCGCACTGCTGAATGCGGGACGCGAGACACCTATCGCATTTTCGGTGCATCCTGTGCAGCGCGGAGGTGAAACGTGAATCCTACGTATTATATCCCGATCCTTTTGCTCCTCTTTATCGTGCTGATCAAACAGCAAAGGGAGCGACAGATCGTGCAAAAGCAGATCATCAAAAAAAGAAAAGGAGGCAAAGCAATGATAGAGCTCGCAAAAAGAATGATCGGCAAGGAGTGCCTTGTCTATACCTTTAACGGAACCCAGCTCACGGGAACGGTTACGGAGATCGACGAAAATGCGATCCTGCTCGATAACGGAAAGGAGCAGGAGATCGTGAATCTCGATTTTGTCATCCGTATCCGCGAATATCCGCGAAAGAAAGACGGAAAGAAAAAGTCGGTCGTGCTTGACTGACGCAAAAGGAAAAGCGGGCTGTCTCACCTTAGTGAGACAGCCCCTATTTGCATATTCGGCTTTCGGTTATCTCGGCATCGGAACGAAGCCGAGCTTCTTTCTGACCTTTGCGAGGGTCCTGAAGGCGGCGTACGATGCCTCGTCGGCGCCCTTCTTCATCTGCGATTCAAGGTAGCCCTTGTCCGCGAGCAGCTCGTTGAATCTCTTCTGTACGGGAGCGAGTACATCCGCACAGGTCTCACCGACCGCAAGCTTAAAGTCGGCATAGCCCTTGCCCGCAAATTCTGCCTCGATCTCCTCATTGGTCTTACCCGTGAAGCAGGAATAGATCGACATCAGATTGCTGACGCCGGGCTTCGACTCGTCAAAGCGAACGATCGCCTCGGAATCGGTCACGGCACGCTTGAATTTACGGATGATCGTATCCTTATCATCAAGAATATAGACGACTGCATTCGGGTTCGGATCGGATTTACTCATTTTCTGTGTCGGCTCTGCAAGCGACATAATTTTTTTGCCACTTGTTGCAAGGATCGGTTCAGGGATCGTAAAGGTGCCCTCGTGGATCTGATTGAAGCGCGTTGCGATGTCGCGGCAAAGCTCGACGTGCTGCTTCTGGTCGATGCCGACCGGAACGACGTCGGTCTGATAGAGCAGAATATCAGCTGCCATCAGGACGGGATAGGTGAAGAGACCTGCATTGATATTATCCGCGTGCTTTGCGCTCTTGTCCTTGAACTGCGTCATACGAGAAAGCTCACCGAACATCGTGAAGCAATTGAGGATCCAGGCAAGCTCCGCGTGTGCGGGGACGTGGGACTGTACGTATAATGTGTTTTTATCGGGGTCAAGACCTGCCGCTATATAGAGCGCAAGGGTTTCGTAGGTTCTGCGCCGAAGCTCTGCGGGAACCTGACGAACCGTGATCGCGTGCTCGTCTACGACACAGTAGAAGCATTTATATGCATCCGAAAATTCGGAAAAACGCGAAAGTGCACCGAGATAGTTTCCGATGGTCAAGTTTCCGCTGGGCTGGATGCCCGAGTATGATACCTTTTGTTCGCCAAGCATAGATGTATTCCTCATCTCTGTAAATTTTATTGATACATTATTATAAATTATAAAGTCGTTTTTGTCAAGTAAGAAAGAGGTTTTTTTGTGTGGTTTTACAGAAAGGACTTGCAAATAAGCGAAAAGTATGGTATACTTGTTTTCAGAGCGGCCTTCGGAGGACGCAAATTACACTTTTCGGGAAGGAAAATGTCCCTAAATTTGTCTTTTGCGTAATGGTCCGAACCCGCCGAAAAAATCTAATAAAGGATCAAGAAACTGCACTATGGAAACAAAAACCGAAAAGCGTTCTGCTTCGGTTGAGGCTTCCACCGAGACGGAGACTGTAAAGAACACTGCGGCGAAGAAAAAATCGCCCGTACGTTCTTCGGAGTCCTCGAGTGCCGAGAAAAAGCCGCAGAGCCGTTCGCCCCGCACGTCGGGACGAAAGAAGAGCACTGCGACGACCGAAAAGGCAATCGAGTCTGCACCGAACAACAGCTCCGACGCGGCAGAGAAGCCCGTAACCGAAAAAGAACCTCTCATCGAAGAGTCCGTTTCCTCCGAAAAGGTTTCTGCGCCTGCAGAGGTGAAGAAAACTCAGTCGGCGCGTAAAACTGCGAAAGCCCCCGCAAAATCCGCAAAGAAGGAATTCTCCTCAGAGGAGAAGACTTCTGTTGAGGCGGAAAAGCCTGCGGAGGAAAAAACGGAAGAGAAGCTGCCCGAATTGTCTGCAAAGGCAAAAAAGGGAAGCACCAGAAAGACCGCATCCAAAAAAACAGCGGAAAACGCCCAAGCGGCAGAAAAGAGCGGTGACACCGTCAAGGTCGATGAGACCGCGAAGACTCCCGACACCGATCCCGCACCTGCAGAGGCAAAAGCCTCCGAGGAGGGAGAGAAGAAGCCTGCGAAGAGATCCGTTCGTACAACGAAAAAGACGTCAAGCTCGACCGAAACGGATACGGGAAAGACAGTCAAAACGAGCAAATCGGCTAAGGCAAGCGCCGAAAAAGCGACGAAGGTAAGTGCTGAAAGGGCTGAAAAGCAGGAGCCGAAAAGGGCTGTATCAACGAGTACTGCTACGCCGTCGATCGAGGAAAAGCTCGAGGCAATGGCAAAAAAGGCGAAAAAAACAACGGAGTCCGAGGTGACCGTCGTTGTGATCGAGCAGCTTGCTGCGGAGATCCCTACGGAGACCGCTACCGAAGATTCGAAGTCTGTTCCGGATGCTCCGGAGAAAATTACAGAGGTAAAAGAGCCCGAAGCAGAGGGGAAGGAGCCTGAAACGGAGGCTCGGGAGATTCCCGAGGAATCCGGGAAGATAGAGGTTTCAGTCGAATCTCCCGCCCCCGTTGCATCGCCGTTCGTGCAAGCCGAGACAGAGCAGACGGTAGACGTATCGGGTACGCCTCACGACACCTTTGTGTTTTATTCTCCGAGTCAGCTTGCCGCAATGGAGGCGGAGGCTGAAAGGAAGAAGGCTATCGAAGCAGAGCCCGTTACAGAAGCGACGACCGCCACAGAGGCGGAGACCGTTATCGAGAGTGACGAGGACCCGAAGCTGAATGACGCGATCAAGGTCGTTTTGAAAGAGGGCAAGGCTTCCACCTCGCTCCTTCAGAGGCGGCTTTTGATCGGATACGGTAGATCGGCAAAGCTCATAGACCGTATGGAGGAGCTTGGTATCGTTGCGCCCGCAGACGGCAATAAGTCGCGCGCGATCCTCCTTTCAAAGGAGGAGGCACTTTCCAGATACGGCGTTGTGATCGAGGAAAGGGAGGAGGCTCCGACAGATCAGGAGCTCGATCCTCTTGATTCGGCTCTTTTCGCGGCGTTTGCTTCCGATCCCGTATCGAAGCCCGTTCCCGAGAAGGCTGAGGTCGTCGTTGCAGATGAAGCTGCTGTTGCGTCCGCGAGTGATCCGAAAGCGGAAATCACGGGACGTCCCGAGAGAAGATCTGCATCCCAGCGCCGCAGCGATCCGCACGAACGTGAGGTAATGGACAAGGATACGGTTCGCGCCAATATTTTTAAGGTGCTCGGAGATAGCGCCGAGCTTGAGCGCCGTACGCTGATCGAGGAAACGATGCGTATGATACCGCTCACCGACGAGGAGCGCAGAGACAATCATCCGACGTCGCTTTCGAATCGCGTCAGAAGTGTGATCGGCTCTGTGCTTGCTGAAGAACTCGCACACGGAACGATCGTTGCTTCCGGCAGGAGGTTGACGCTTCCGCAGAAGGCGGCAGGTTCCGTAACCGAGGAGAACGTGCCTGCCACGGCTTCCGCAGAGGAGCGTGAGCAGACCGTACAGCCGAAGCGCGAGGCTACCCTTGAGATCGAGATCGAATTTGAAGACGATCGTGAATCCGAGGAGATCGCTGAGGAAAAAAAGGGAAGGATCGCCGATTCGTATGACGAGGATGCCGAGGATGCACCCTTCGAGGATGACACTCCTACATCCGAAGCTATGCCCGCAGAAGCCGTTGATGCTTCCGTAGCGCCTACCACCAATACAGTGCGCGAGGGATCTATCCGTCGCTCGCGTCAGCCGCGCGGAGAGCGCAGGACCTCGTCGCAGACGCAGGGTGGCTCTGCCGTCCTCATCACCGAGGACGAGCTTGAGCGTGTGATATTGAATGCGCTTCGTCGCAGCTCTGCAACAAAGGCAGATCTCTTCGCCGTGCTGAAGCGCACCTATGTCGATCCGAACCGCTTCTCGAAGGAAGAGGAGAACCGCATATACAACGTCGCGGGTAACGTCCTGCAAAAGCTCGTGAATCGCGGTACTCTTCAGAACAACGACGGCAGATACCTGCAGAAGCCCAGTCAGCGTGTTCTGAATCCGGGCAGAGCCCCCGGGGCGTCGTTTACCGGTAACGTTGAGACGCGCTTTATTACCGAGTTGAACCGTCAGAGCGGAGATTTCTTCGAGCAGTTCGCGGCTCGTCTTCTTGAAAAGTATTTTGAAATGAGCAACATACGTGTCGACGCGAGTTACGTTGTCGGCGGCTCGGACGATAACGGTATTGATATTATGCTGGAAACGACCGACTGGCTCGGTTATAAGGAGCGCGTATTCGTTCAGGCGAAGAAGCGCGCGACGCAGCCCGTGACGCTGAAGGAGGTTCGCGAATTCTACGGTGCGCTTTGCGCCGAGGAGGGAACGCGCGGTGTTTTCATCACCACGTCGAGCTTCTGTATGGAGGCGTCGAAGATGATCGGAAAGATCCGTAATCTCATTGCCATTGACAAGCGTAAGCTTTTTGCGCTTGCCGAGCACTGTGAGGTCGGACTTGTTCGTGACGAGGAGGGAAGGCTTCTTCTTGACGAGAATCTCTTCCTTGATTACGACGTCTAAAATATAAAACGAACGCGAGTAAGCGGTTGGCCGTTTACTCGCGTTTTTTATGTTCGGGGAAAGATCACGCTCCGAGGAGCTCGTTCGTTTCGTCTTCGGAGGGATTGTCAAGGCGTTGGCCGACGTCACCGAGCTTCGACACGAGAAGGATCTCGATAAAATAGACGATAACGCCGTAGGCGACGACGTCAAGCGTGTAATAAAGAAGCATCCAAAGAATATCGATCAGCGGATTGCCGTAAAAACCGTTTGAAACGGTAAGAAGGATGTCGAAATAGGCGCGCTGGAGAACGTGTACGATCATAGGGACGAAAGCCATCCAGAAGGCGGCGCCTTGAAGCGGATTCTTGAGATTCAGAAGACGGCTGAAGGGAAGATATTCGGCAGAGGGCTCGTAAGAGATCTGCGCCTTTTTTGCCGCCTCCAGACGGATGCTTTCACGCTGCTTTGCAGTGGTCAGGATTTTTGCACCGATTAAAAGAACGATACCTGCCTGCAGGAGCTCGAGCAGAATATAGAAGCCGACGTTCAGAAGATCCGAAAAAACTCCGCTTTTCGGAACACCGTCCGTGATATACGTCATCAGAAGATTTCCGACGTATTTGTAGAATATTGACGCAATATACACGTAAACGAGAACGAGTGCCTTCTTAAACGGAAATCTGTACAGCGCGAAAAGAATGACCCCATAAGAAAGACCGAACACGAGAATATCGACGGTCGAGCATAAAACCTCGAATACATCCGGAAGCACCGTGCCCATATATAGAACGTCATTGGAAAGCCAAACGTAAAGCGGTGCAAAAACAAAAATGTACAGAGAGATCAGGACAGTGAGAGACAGCGACAGAAGGAGCAGCATTTTTTTGAAAAGCGCTCGGTCTGTGGCGGTGCTCCGAACGGAAACAGAAAGATTCATAAGAAAAGAACTCCGCAATTTGATTTGTGTTATACAGTATAGCATAAGAGGGGCGGGATATCAAGAGGAAGATTGTAAACAATCCGCCTGCCGTCAGTCTTTGCCGATCATTTCTTGATATACTGTGTTTTTGTTGACTCCGCGATCCTTTGCAGTTGCCTTGATCGCGTCGTTTTTCGACAGTCCCTCGCTCATATAGTGTCTTACGTGCTCCTCGATCGACAGATCCGACCAGAAAGCGTCGGAGGTGCTCGCTTCGGAAGCCCCCTCAAGGACTAGGACATATTCGCCGCGCGGATCGCTTGTTTTGTAATGCTCGACCGCATCCCCGACCGTTGTGCGGAAGACCTCCTCGTTCAGCTTCGTCAGCTCGCGGCAAAGCGAAATGCGTCGCTCCGAACCGAAGGTGGTAAGAAAATCCGACAGCGTCGCAGAGAGCTTGTGCGGTGCCTCGTGGAAGAGCATCGTGCGGCGTTCACTCTTCAGCTCCTCGAGCCTGAGGCGTCGCGCCTTTTTCTCCATTGGAAGAAAGCCCTCAAATGTAAAACGCCCCGTCGGAAGCGCCGAGAGGGTGAGAGCGGTAATCGACGCACAGCAACCGGGGATCGACGTTACGGAAATGCCGCGTTCGGCACAAAGTACTACAAGATCCTCGCCGGGATCGCTGATCGCGGGCGTGCCCGCATCGGTAACGAGGGCACAGGACTCACCGTTTTCGAGGCGCTCTGCGATCTGCAGACCGCGCTCACGGCGATTATGCTCATGGTAGGATACCATCGGCTTATGAATATCGAGCGTGTCGAGGAGACGCACCGTATTGCGCGTATCCTCCGCGGCGATAAAATCGACCTCGGACAGTACCTTGATCGCGCGCTCCGAGAGATCGGCGCGATTGCCGATCGGGGTTGCCACGAGATAAAGTGTGGAGGGAAGGATCTTATTGCGTTCTTCCTGTGACATAATGTTTACCTTTCTCTAAAAGGATACTGAATGGTAAGCCTTTACCGTTCCCGACGTCACGTCGGTGTTTTCTCCTGCATAGAATGTAGGGAGATCAAGACCAACGTACGGAGGAACGAGCGTGGCTACAAAAATTTACATTGATCAGGGGCACAATCCGCAGGGACCGAATGCGGGAGCGGAGTCGTCGGGAGTGCTTGAGCAGAATATTACCTACGAGGTAGGAAGAATACTTGCAGATTTGCTTCAGAGAAGCGGGAACTATGAAACGAGGCTGTCACGGCCGACGGAGACGACAGCACTCGGAAATACAAATTCGGAAAGCCTTATGGCGCGCGTAAACGATGCAAACGCTTGGGGCGCAGATTATTTCGTCAGCATTCACGCGAACACCTCCAGTAACCCTGCGGCAAGCGGAAGTGAAGCTTTTGCCTACACGAGTCCGTCGAGAGCGTTTTCATTTGGAGAGGATATTCTCGAGGGGCTTAACGAAACGACGGGACTTCGCAACAGAGGAATGAAAACGAGAACAAATCTCTACGTTTTGCGGCGCACGAATATGCCCTCAGTCCTCGTCGAGCTTGGTTTTATGACGAACGCAGACGACCTTTTTCTGATGGTCGAGAGACCCGATCTTTTTGCAGAAGGGATCTACGACGGGATCGTAGCCTACGTCGGGCTCGCTTAACGGTCGCTTTCTCCGAGAAGCCTCATAAGACCGTCCTCGTCAAGGATGGTGATGCCGAGCTCCTGCGCTTTTCGAAGCTTTGAGCCTGCCTCCTCGCCCGCAACGACATAGCTCGTTTTCTTTGAAACAGAGCCGGTTACCTTACCGCCCTTATTCCGAATGAGGTCGCTCGCTTCGTCTCTTGACATCGTGGGGAGTGTACCTGTAAGGACAAAGGTGAGCCCCTGCAGAGCATCGCTTTTCGGTGCCGCAACGGCGGATGTCAGGAGACCTCTTTCGATCAGACGGCGGCAAAGTGCTACGTTTTGCGGATGAGAAAAATAATTGAGAACGCAGTCTGCAGTGATCTCGCCGAAATCGGGGATCGCGCACAGCTCCTCACGTGTTGCGCTGAAGAGAGCTTCGAGTGTTCCGTAACGTGCGGCGAGCGCTGTGGCGGCAACCGTTCCGATATTGCGGATTCCGAGTGCGTAGATCAGCCGCTCGAGCCCTGCGGATTTTGACCGCTCGATCGCTGTGAGAAGATTCTGTGCCGATTTTTCGCCCATTCGGTCGAGCTGCGCGATTGAGTCGAGCTCCAACGTGTAAAGATCCGATGCATCACGGATCAGATCGTTCTCGAGAAGAAGATCGACGATCTGCGGTCCGAGGCCGTCAATGCTCATAGCATCCTTCGATGCAAAGTGCTCGATCCCACGTGAGAGCTGGGCGGGACAGGACGAGTTTGTGCAGCGCAGTGCTGCGGCACCGTCCTCGTCAAATGCTACGGGCTCTCCGCAGGAGGGGCACCTGTCTGGCATCGTAAAGGGCGTTTCTTCGCCCGTCCGCTTTTCGGGAAGAGCGGTCACGACCTCGGGGATGATGTCTCCCGCCTTTTGTACGCGGATGAGATCACCGAGCATAATGCCTTTTTCCTTGATGAAGTCGTAATTGTGAAGCGTTGCGCGACTGACCGTTGTTCCTGCGAGGCGAATGGGATCAAAGATTGCGGTCGGTGTCAGAACGCCGGTTCTTCCAACGGCGATCTCGATCGTGCGGAGACGCGTATCCTTTTGCTCGGGAGGGAATTTATATGCAACCGCCCACTTTGGAGTATTCGTGCCCTCGCCGAGGCGTGAACGGTCAGCGAGCAGGTCGGTCTTGATCACTACGCCGTCGATGTCATAGGCGAGCGCATCACGCATCGAACCGATCGTTTCGATGTGGGAGATAATAGCTGCGGCATTGCTTGCCGTGATGCGGTTTTCGATCACGGGGAAGCCGAGAGAGGAAAGCCTGTCAAGCGTTTCGGTGTGGCTCGTAGGCGCACGACCGTCCGTATACAGAGAGCCCTCCTGAAGATTGAATATAAAGAGGTCGAGCGCGCGCTCGGCGGTGATCTTCGGGTCGAGCTGGCGTAGGGATCCCGCCGCCGCATTTCGCGGATTGGCGAGAAGCTGTTGTCCGCTCCTTTCACGGGCGGCGTTCAGCCGTTCAAATACCGCACGGGGCATATAGACCTCACCGCGTACCGTAAAGGAGAGAGGCTCGGAAAGCTTCAAAGGGATCGAAAAGACCGTTCGGAGATTTTGCGTGACGTCCTCGCCCGTAATGCCGTCACCGCGCGTTGCTCCGCGGAGGAATACGCCGTCGGCATATTCAAGAGAGACGGAAAGGCCGTCGATCTTCGGCTCGACCGAATAAAGGATATCGGGGATCGTTTCCCGCGTTCTGTCCAGAAATTCGGTGAGCTCATCGTAAGAAAAGACGTCGGAGAGGGAATTCATCCGAACGGTGTGAGTGACCTTGTCGAATTTATCGAGCGGTGCGCCGCCGACACGCTTCGTTGGAGAATCGGGACTGTCGAATTCGGGGTGCTCCGATTCAAGCTTCAAAAGGGAGGCGTACAGCTTGTCGTACTCAAAGTCGGAAATCTCGGGCGAATCGTACACGTAATACTGCTTTGCGTGATAGGATACCTTTTCGCGCAGTGCCTCAATTGTTTCTTTGATCGCATTTGTTTCGTTCATCGCCAGAAGCTCCGTTTGTTTAGTTTTGCGGTTCGTAACATTTGAACAAATATAAATAAGCCGCATACACTATTATTTTACCCTCTTTTTCGGCTTTTGTCAATATCTTCGAAAAATGATTTCGAAAAACCGATCAAAAAATGCCTTTTCGAAGGAAAATCAAGGCATTGCTTTTTTCAAAATGACAAAAACCAAGGGCTTGTTATTGTCAAATTGCACAAACTTTGAATATTTCAAAGGAAATTTCTATTTCACTCTTTACAAACCGAGAAGTGTGTGGTATAATATAGATGCGGCGGAGAAGATGTACCGTCTGCTCCGCTTGCGAGTGTACAAGCTCTGTTTTGGGGCTTCCGAAGGAGCTCAAGGGTAGTTGCCGTTCGGGCTCTCCGTAGGCGCAGCAAGCATCGTCCCCCGCAAATATTTTTTCGGAGGTACTTTATTATGAAAATCATTATTCTCGGCAGACAGATGAACGTTTGGAATGATTTCAAACTGATCATTGAAAAGAAGCTTGAAAAGCTTGATAAATATTTTGTCGAAGAAACGGAAGCAACCGTTACTTTGAGCAAAAAGCGTAATTTGAGAAACGTAGAGGTGACGATCGTATCGGGAGGAACGATCTTTAGAAGTGAGGTCGCGCAGGACGATTTCCGTTGCGCACTTGACGAGGCGCTTGAGACCATCGAGCGTCAGATCCGTAAGAATAAGACTCGCCTCTCCAAGATGCTCCGCACCGCGGTTCTTGAGGCTGATCCCGCATTCGATCTCGATATGAATGCCGCAGACTACGGCTTCGATGAGGAAGAGGAGGGCTATGAGCTGAAGGTTAAGAAGTTTGCCTTCAAGCCGATGACGGTCGAAGAGGCCATTATGCAGATGGAGCTCATCGGTCACCAATTCTTCGTTTATAACGATGCTGAGACGAATGAAACCTGCGTTGTTTATAAGCGTCACGACGGATACGGTCTTATCGTTCCCGACGACGGAGCGGATGACTGATCTCCGCTGATTTCAGAAAAACTTTCAGGCGTTTCATAATGTGACTCCTTTCAAGAAAAAAACTACGGTTTTCTCCGCACGCTCGGCTCGCGTGCGGAGTTTTTTCTTTTTGCGTTTTTATTCCGTTCGGAATCCCATGAAACGTGGAAATAAGCATACGAAAAGCCTTGACAGAACGGATGTGCTATGGTATAATAACGTGGAAATAAATTTAACAAAGGCGGTAATATTTATGAAATTCCGTAATCCGGACACGTCCGTAATTTCCGAAAAGAAGCTTTACATTTTCGATATGGACGGAACGATCTATCTCGGCTTTGACGTTTTCCCCTATGCGATCCGATTCATCAAGAACCTTCGCAAGAGTGGAAAGCAGGTTATGTTCTTCACGAACAACGCGTCTCACACGACCGAATACTACGTCGAGAAGCTCACGAAGCTCGGCTTCGAGCCGACGCCCGATGAGATTATGACCTCGGGTGACGTTACGATCGAATATCTGAAGCGCCACCGCGCAGGCAAGTCGGTCTACCTCGTCGGAACCCCCGAGCTTGTCGAGAATTTCCGCGAGAACGGAATTCCGATGCTGTCGGGCAAGGAGGAGACGGCGGATATCGTCGTAACCTCGTTCGACACCACTCTTACCTACGAAAAGATGGATAATGCTTGCCGTATGGTACGAAACGGTGCCGAGTATCTCTCCACGCATCCCGACTATAACTGTCCGACCGAGACCGGCTTTATCCCCGACTCGGGTGCGATCGCAGCATTTGTTACGGCTTCTACCGGCAAGACGCCGACCTATTTCGGCAAGCCCTACAAGGAGACCGTGCAGATGATCTGCGAGGCGACCGGCTATTCGACGGATGAAATGTGCATTTTCGGTGACCGTCTCTACACCGACATCGCAGTCGGCAAGCGCCACGGCGTTACTGCGATCCTCGTGCTTTCGGGCGAGACTCAGCCCGAGGACGTTGATGCGGCAGAGGAGAAGGACAAGCCCGATTTCGTTTTCCCGTCGCTTGATGACGTAGATCACCTGATGTTTGGTTGATCTCTTTTGTGCGGGGAACAGAGCGGTGAAGCAAAGCCTGTCCGTCGTGTAAAAAAGAAAATGAGCAGTGTGCCTCCCGATTATATGGAATAGGTCACTCTCGGTGCTTAAAGGGGGAAGGACTCTTCTTTGGTGGAAGGGCTCTTCCCCCATACCCAAATATACGGAGCTCTTTGAAATGGAGAAGGAGATCCATATGAAAGAAAGCAAGGAGGAGAAATGAGATGGCATTTGATGCAGGTATGCTATCGTGCACGCTTCACGAGATCAGTACGACCGCCACGGGTGCAAGGATCGAAAAGGTCTATCAGCCCGAAAAGGATACGATCGTTTTGCAGATGCGCACCTTTCTTGGCGGAAAGCGTCTTTTGATCAATGCGGGCTCAAACAATCCACGCATCGGATTTTCCGATCAGCCGATGGAAAATCCTCCCACTCCGCCGAGCTTTTGCGTTCATCTCCGCAAGCATCTGTCGGGCGCAAAGCTGTGCGAGGTGCGTCAGATCGGATACGAGCGGGTCGCTTGTCTTGAGTTTGAATCGCGCGACGAAATGGGATTTCTTTGCACACGCCGCATTTATGCGGAGGTAATGGGGAAGTACAGTAACCTCGTCTTTACCGATGGCGGTGATAAGATCCTTGCTGTGCTTCGTCCCGTCGATTTTACGACGTCGAGTCTGCGGCAGGTGCTTCCGGGGATGCAGTACGAGCTTCCTCCCGCGCAGGATAAAAGGAATCCGCTTGACGAGACCGACGAGGGCTTTCGTATAGCCTTTGATGCCGCCCCCGGAGAGCTTTCTGCGGATAAATTTCTGACGCGCACTTATCTCGGACTTTCTGCGGCGGTCGCACGTGAGATCGCTTTTCGCGCCACAGGACATACGGATACGCCGCTGGGGGAATGTGACAAGGGGGGGCTTTGGAATGCGTTTCGGACGGTTATGGAGATCGTTCGAAGCGGTAACTACGAGCCGTCGATCGTCTATCTTGACGGAAAAGCGACCGAGTATGCCTTTCTGCCTCTGACACAGTATGGAAAAAATGCAGAGTGCCGCTCCTTTGAGTCGGCGGGCGAAATGCTCGATAAATGGTTCGGCGGTCGCGATAATGAGCAGCGCGTCAAGCAAAGGGCAAACGACATCCTGAAGCTCTTGACGGTGGCGGAATCACGCATTCGTAAAAAGACCGAGCTGCAGAGGTCCGAGCTTCTCGACTGCGAAAAGGGGGAGTACTATAAAAAGTGCGGTGATCTGATCACGGGAAATATTTACGCGCTTCGTCGCGGGCAGACAGAGGCTGTCCTCATTGATTATGAGGATTGGCACGAAGATGGCACATACGGCGAATGCCGTGTCACACTTGACGCGAGACTCGATCCTGCAGGCAATGCGCAATATTATTATAAGCGTTATACGAAATCGAGAAAGGCGAAGGTTGAGCTTGAAAAACAGATCGAGCGGAACGAAAACGAGCTCCGCTATATCGATTCGGTCTTTGACGCTCTGACTCACGCAGAATCTCCGACCGACCTTGCGGAGATCCGTGACGAGCTTTACAGATCGGGCTATGCATCAAGGATGAAGGGCTATAGCCATCCGAAGAAAAATCCGACGATCACTGTGATGCAGTTCCGTACGACGAACGGCTATAAGGTGCTCTGCGGAAAGAATAATCTTCAGAACGAGCATATCACGCATAAGCTCGCAGGAAAGACCGACTATTGGTTCCACGCAAAGAACCGCCCCGGATCACACGTCGTGATGCTTTGTAATGGGGAAGAACCCGAGGCAGAGGATTTTACCGACGCCGCAGAGATCGCAGCCTTTTATTCGAAGGCGGAGGGGGAGCAGAAGCTTGAGGTCGATTACACCTACGTGCGAAACGTCAAAAAGCCCCCCGCCTCGCACCCCGGATTCGTGATCTATCACACGAACTGGTCGTGTATCGTTTCTCCGAACGAGGAGCGTGTTACGGCGATGCGGGTAAAATGAAGATTGCTGTTCGGGAATCTTGATAATTTTATGAAAACCGCTTGCAAAAGAGAATAATATTTGTTATAATATCTTAATAAGAGTTTTTGATTGCATTTTGTCCCAAGCAGGAGGAAAAACTATGAGAATCGCTTATTGCGGTGCTGAATTGCACATCGGTAACGGAGAAAGCTTCGTCGGCACCTTGATTACGGAAAACGAACGTATTGCGACACTGTATGCGGGCGAATTGTCGGACGAGGATCTGAAAACGGCAGACCGTGTCGTCAGGCTTGACGGTATGCTCCTGCTTCCCGGAATGATCGATGTACACACGCACGGCAGAGTGGGATACGATTTTACCTCCGCAACAGCAGAAGAAATGAAAGTAATGGCGCGGTCGTATCTCCTGAGCGGCGTCACGACCTTGATGCCGACACTTGCCTCCGCACCTTTTTCGCAGCTTTGTGACGCCTCCGATCGCATCCGATCGGTCGCGGAGAATGAGGGCGAGACTCTTCCGTGGTTCTGCGGAGTTCATCTTGAGGGACGCTATCTGAATCTCGAAAAGCGCGGAGCGCACGCGGTTGATCAGCTTGCTGCACCGAGCGTCGAGGAGCTGAAAATACTCTTGCCGCATCTCGGTGAATGCTTTCATATCTCCTTTGCACCCGAGTGCGACGAGGACGGTTCCTTCCTGAAGACCGCAGTCCTTGCAGGCGGAACGGTTGGAATTGCGCATACGAATGCGACCTACAAGGAGGCTATGACGGCGCTGGATCGCGGTGCAACCTCCTTTACACACACCTACAACGCAATGCCGCCTCTGCATCACAGAGAAGGCGGAACGATCGCGGCTGCGTTCACGTCGGACGCTTATGCTGAGCTGATCGCGGACGGAATTCACGTTTCGGGAGAAATGGTGCATCTTGCTTACCGTTGCAAAGGAAGCGATAAGCTTGTTCTGATCACTGATTCAATGGAGGCAACGGGCTGTGCGGACGGAAGATATTCGATCGCAGGTCAAGCTTGCATCGTAAAGAACGGCATCGCACTGACCGAGGACGGACACCTTGCAGGCAGCACGCTTTCGCTCTTCGACGGGCTTCTCAATCTGATGCGATTCGCAGAATTGACTCTTGACGAGGCGCTTCCGACGGTAACGCGCAATCCCGCAAGAATGATCGGGATCGACTGCGAGGTAGGAACGCTTGAAGCCTCGAAATACGCAGACCTTCTGATCGTAGACCCTTCTGTGGATCAGCTTCGGATCGCTTCTGTCGTCTCTCGCGGAAGAGAGGTCAGCGTTAACTGAGAACAACTACTGATCAGCTACGGAAGGAGGAATCGGAATGACGGAAAAGAATCAAAAGATCATACCATCGGCTTTGATCGAAACGCCGTCCGTATTATCGGAGGCACAGCGGTGTCTGTTCCGCCCCGGCGTTCTGCTTCGGATGACTGTGGCGATCCTGCTCTGCCTTTTTGCGGCTTTGCTTCCGCTTATGATACCGCTTGGATCTGTCCTCCTGCTCGTGCCGTCAACGATTTTTGTCGTTTTCCCGATGCTGTTTGGGCTTGCCTATATGGGTGAAAAGGCAAAAAACGGTGAAGGTCTTTCTATGAGGGATCTTTTCGTTGCGTTTTCAAGGCGCTACTGGTATGCGATCCGATCGGTTCTTATTTCGGGACTGCTTATGCTGATCCCGCTCCTGCTCGTGATCCTTTGCGCCGTCAGCGCATATACGGTCTATATGCTTACAAAGGCGACGCCCTCCGTTTCCGCGTATTCGCCTTTCGTCCTGCTCCTTGGGGTGACGGTCACGGTGCTCTCGTTTATTCCCGCACTGTATCTTATGTGTCCCGCGTTTTTCTTTCTCGCGATCCGCGTAAAGGAGCAGAAGATCCGCGCCTCGCGTACGGTAGGGCTCTCAGTACGGCTTCTGGCGAGAGATCCTTTCGGATATCTTTCTCTTCAGCTGAAATACACGGGACTCTCTGTCCTGTCCTTCCTTAGCGTATGTACGCTCTTTCCAACCTACACGCTTCCGCTTATTCTGATTGCCACTCCCCTTTACCTCGACCGCTTGATCGAAAGGGAGCAAATCAAATCTGAGAAAATTATATTATCACAATAAATCGAGGACTGAAAATGAACGAAAAGCAGAATTTCTACATTACCACAGCGATCGCCTATGCATCGCGTAAACCGCATTTCGGAAACACCTACGAGGTGATTATGACCGATGCGATCGCGCGCTATAAGCGTGCAAGAGGGTACAACGTGTATTTTTGTACGGGTACCGATGAGCACGGTCAGAAGATCGAAAATCTCGCGAAGGAGGTAAACGTTACTCCGCAGGCATACGTCGACGGTGTTGCGGGCGAGATCCGCGAGATCTGGGACAAGATGAACAGCAGCTACGACTACTTCATCCGTACGACGGACGAGGGGCACGTCAAGGCGGTTCAGAAGATCTTCAAGCGCTTCTTTGAGCAGGGCGATATTTACAAGGGCGAATACAGCGGATGGTACTGCACCCCCTGTGAGTCCTTCTTTACCGATACACAGGCAGAGGGCGGCAAGTGTCCCGACTGCGGCAGACCCGTACAGAAGGCAAAGGAGGAGGCGTACTTCTTCAAGATGAGTAAGTACGTTGATCGCCTGATCAAGCATATTGAGGACAATCCCGAATTCATTGAGCCCGAATCGCGCAAGAAGGAAATGGTGAATAACTTCCTTAAGGTCGAGGGCGGCCTTCAAGATCTCTGCGTTTCGCGTTCCTCCTTTTCTTGGGGCATTCCGATCCCGTTTGATGAGCGTCACGTTTCGTACGTTTGGCTCGATGCACTTGCAAATTATATAACCGCACTTGGCTATGATCCCGAAAAGTCCTACGAGGAGCAGTCTGCGCATTTCAAGAGCTTCTGGCCCGCAGACGTGCATATCATCGGTAAGGATATCCTGCGCTTCCATACGATCTATTGGCCGATCTTCCTGATGGCGCTTGATCTGCCTCTGCCGAAGAAGGTCTTCGGTCATCCGTGGTTCAATTTCGGTATGGACAAGATGTCGAAGTCGAAGGGGAACGTCATCTATGCCGATAAGCTTGCAGAGCACTTTACGGTCGACGGTGTGCGTTATTACGCACTTTCCGAAATGCCGTACGCAAACGATGGATCGATCACCTATGACGCCGTCATCAAGCGCTTCAACACCGACCTTGTAAACAATCTCGGTAATCTTGTGAAGCGTACGCTTGATATGCAGAAAAAGTATTTCGATAAGATCGTTCAGGCACCGACCGCGGCAGATCCTATCGACGAATCGCTTCGTGAGAGTGCGATAAAGGCGTATAACGAAATGATCGCGGAAATGGACACGTATCATATTTCGGACGCGGCAGAGGCGATCTTCAAATTCCTCAGCCGAGCCAATAAGTATATCGACGAAACCACACCGTGGAGCCTCGCGAAGGATCCCGCACAGAGGGAGCGCCTCGGAACCGTTCTCTATAATCTTCTCGAGTCGATCCGTTGGGGAGCAATTATGCTGACGCCCTTCATTCCTTCGACTGCGGAGGAGATTCTGAACGAGCTCGGAACCACGCTCCGAACCTTCGATACCATCGGCACAAGCGAAAGCTTCTGCGGGATGAAAGCTGGGGAGAGCGTCGGAGACTCGAAGGTGCTCTTTGCCCGCGTTGACGAAGAGAAGAAGCTTGCAGAGCTTGAAGCCGAGCGACTTGCCGCTATGGAAGCCGCAAAGGCAGAGGAGACCGCTGTTGAGAAGCCCGAGGGCGTCGCACAGATCGGTATTGAGGACTTTATGAAGGTGGAGCTTCGCACCGCAAAGATTCTCTCCTGCGAGAAGGCAAAGAAGGCAAAGAAGCTGCTCGTTCTGACGGTCGACCTTGGATATGAGAAGAGACAGATCGTATCGGGAATTGCAAAGTGGTATGCACCCGAGGATCTCGTCGGAAAAAAGGTCGTCGTTGTTGCAAACCTGAAGCCTGCAGTGCTTTGCGGCATCGAATCGAACGGAATGCTTCTCGCATCGGGTGAGGAGACTGTTCGCGTTGTCTTCCTCTCGGAGGACACGCCGCTCGGAGAACGAATCCACTAAAAATAAGGAGCGGGCTTTCCTCAAGCTCTCGAGAGGACGAGCCCGCTTTTACTTTCAAGACGAAAAGGAACCAATTATGCCCGCACTCCTGTTTGATTCACACGCGCATTATTTTGACCGCCGCTTTGCCGATTCTGCCGACCGTATTCTTACGGAGGAGGTGTTCGGAAACGGCGTTGGTTACGTTGTAAACATTGGCACGAACCCGAAAAATTCTCGCATCGCTATTGAAATGGCAAGGGATTACGTCGGGATGTATGCGACAGTCGGGATCCATCCGGAGGATCTCCAGCTTCTCGGAGATGACCCCGATGGGATGCTTCGTGAAATTGAAGCTATGATCTCAGACGCTGCAACAAGGCGAAAAAACAAGATCGTCGCTCTTGGAGAGATCGGACTGGATTACCACGAATGGCCTGACGGAGGATTCATTCCCGACAAGGCACTTCAAAAGGAATACTTTGTCCGTCAGCTCGCCCTCGCCGAAAAATACGGAATGAGCGTGGTCATTCACGATAGAGAGGCACACGGAGACGTCTTCGAGACCGTGCTGAAATTTCCGAGCGTCACGGGCGTGTTTCACAGCTACAGCGGAAGCATCGAAATGGCAAAAGAGCTGATGAAACGCGGATGGTACATTTCCTTTTCGGGTGTTCTGACCTTTAAGAATGCTGCGCGGGTCAGAGAGGTTGCGAAGGGGATCGATCTCGATAAGATTCTGATCGAAACCGACGCACCCTATCTCGCCCCCCACCCCTTCCGCGGACAGATGAACCATTCGGGACTGATGCGCTATACAGCGGAAACCCTTGCCGAGGTGAAGGGGCTTCCGACTGATGATATCATTCGCATCACCGCAGAAAATGCGGCGCGTCTTTATGGTGTAACGCTTTAAAAATACGTATCTTATCGAAAGCAATGGAGGAACCCCTGTGGATCGAGAAAACGGATATTCATACGTGACCTTGACCGAAACGCTCGCGGCGGCGGGAATCGGAGACAGGGAGACCTGCAAATACGAGGCCGCGATCCTGCTTGAGCATTTTTGCGGTGTAAACCGCGCAATGCTTCCTCTGAGACGCGAGGAGATGTTTCACTCGGAGGAGCTTTTCCTTGCCGTAGCAAAGCGATGCGAGCACTATCCGCTTCAATATCTGATCGGAGAATGGCAGTTCTGTACGGAGACCTATACCGTGACCTCCGACTGTCTCATCCCTCGTATGGACACCGAGATCCTTGTTGAGGCTGCAGATGAGCTGTTACCCGAGAACGGCAGATTTATCGATCTGTGCACGGGAAGCGGCTGTATCGCCGTATCGCTCCTTGCGGCGCGTCCCGATGCTTCGGGCGTTGCCGTCGATCTCTACGATCGAACGCTTGCGCTTGCCGAGCACAATGCCGAGCGCAATGGCGTTCATACCCGCCTCGGATTTTTGCGGGCTGACGTTCTCACGTTATCGTTTATGGAGGAGCTCGGTTTGTTTGATCTGATCCTCTCGAATCCGCCCTATATTCCGACCGAGGTGGTCGATACGCTTTCCCCCGAGGTGCACTGTGAGCCTCGCGCCGCGCTTGACGGCGGCAAGGATGGCTTTGATTTCTATCGTGTTTTGATCGCCGAATATCCGCGTTATTTGAAGGCTGGCGGCCGAATGATCCTTGAGATCGGATACGATCAGGGGGAGGGGATCACGGCACTCGCGGAGCAGGCTGGACTAATCTGTACGCTTCGAAAGGACCTTGGTGGTAATGACCGCGTTGCGATCCTCTCTCTGCGGTAACACTGCGTGGTGGTACGGCATATACTGTGACAGTGCTCTTTATTTTGAAAGGATCTACATATGAAAATCGTTGTGCTTGCGGGAGGGCTTTCTCCCGAACGTGAGGTGTCTCTGACCTCGGGCAGTCTGATCGCAAACGCCCTTGCAGAAGCAGGTCACGCAGTTTTACTCGTTGACGTATATCTCGGGATCGACCTCGATCCTCGTGTGCCGCTTGACAGTCTTTTCAGAAGCGACGTGCAGTATTCCTATGCGGTCTCTGAGGAAGAGCCCGATCTCGGCACCTTGAAGCTTCGCAGCGGTATGGGTGAAGCGCTCGTTGGGAAAAACGTCATAGAGGTCTGCAGGGCTTCTGACGTGGTTTTCCTCGCGCTTCACGGAGCGTCGGGTGAAAACGGACAGCTCCAGGCGACACTCGACAGCTATGGGATCCGCTATACGGGCTCTGATTACATCGGAAGCCTTCTTGCGATGGATAAGGACATCTCGAAGAAGCTTCTCGATGCGGCAGGTGTTCTTTCGCCGAAGGGGGTTTCCGTCGAGTGTGGTGCCGAGAGCCTTGGCGAGATAGAGGAAGCGGTCGGATATCCGTGTGTCATCAAGCCGTGCTCTTGCGGCTCGTCGGTTGGGATCAATATGGCGGAAAACCGTGAGGAGCTTGAGCGAGCGCTCGCACTTGCTGAAAAATACGAGAATCGGATCCTCGTCGAAAAGCGGATCATCGGAAGGGAATTTACGATGGGAGTCGTGGACGGCGTGGCGCTTCCGCCCGTCGAGATCATTCCGAAGGAAGGCTTTTACGATTATAAAAACAAGTATCAGGCAGGACTGACCGAGGAGATCTGTCCCGCAGAGCTTCCCGCGGACGAAGTCGATCGGCTAAGTGAAATATCACTCCGCGCCTTCCGTGCGCTTCGCCTGCGTGACTACGCGCGATTCGACTTCATTCGGGACGCGGAAGGCCTCTTCTGGTGTCTTGAAGCGAACACCCTCCCCGGAATGACTCCGACGAGCCTCCTTCCGCAGGAGGCGGCAGCGGTCGGTATTTCATACGGTGCGCTTTGCGTAAAGCTTGCGGAGCTTGCACTGAAGCACTGAATACTAAGCAGAGCTGAATGCTTCGGCATTCGGCTCTGCTCTTTTATAACACAGTATTTACGGAAATGTCTTGACAGAAAAAGGAATTTATGATATAATTCTTAACGTTTTGAAACGAAGCACAGGAGCACTGTGCGAAAAAATGAACGGAACGGTAAAAATGCTCACGGAGTTTTCTTTTTATGTAACAAGTATTTTGTTTGGTGTCTCGCTTGCGATGGACGCCTTTTCGGTCTCTCTCGCAAACGGAATGAACGAGCCGCGGATGAAGCTCGGCAAGTCGTGCGGTATTGCGGGAATGTTTGCCTTTTTCCAGGCGCTGATGCCTTTTCTCGGCTGGATATTGATGACGACGATCCTCAGTCTGTTTGAATCGCTGACGACTGTTATTCCGTGGGTCGCATTGGCGCTTCTCGGTTTTATCGGCGGAAAAATGCTGTATGAGGGCATTCGCTGTAATACGGGAGAAGAATGCCAATGCAATAAATCCTTGGGCTTCGGCGCGCTTGTCGTACAGGGGATAGCTACCTCGATCGATGCGCTTTCTGCCGGAACGGGCTTTGAGGGATATGCGCTGATCGATGCGATCGTCGCCTCGGTGATCATTGCGCTTGTTACCTTTATCATCTGTGTTTGCGGCGTTGAGATCGGCAAGAAAACGGGAATGCTTCTCGCAGGAAAAGCGAGCATTCTCGGCGGCGTGATCCTGATTCTCATCGGTATCTATATTTTTGCAAAGGCGTTTATCCCGACTTTACAGTAATGAAAAAGGGGCTGTCTCACCTTAGTGAGACAGCCCCCGAAATAGAACTCGACGAATGAAATTCGTCGTTTTGACACGAAAACGATATAAAATTTACTCGAAAACTGCGTCAAAAACGTTCGAGTTTCCGAAAATGGCGGGTTCCCGTCCGCCATTTTCGAACGGGCTGTCT
>JAFVXC010000035.1 GCA_017501345.1 Clostridia bacterium | reverse complement strand
CCGTTATGTATTTTTTCAAAGGAGGTCATTCAAAATGACAAAAAGAAAAAGCACGAAGTCTGCTTTGCTCTCAAGCGCGCTTGCTCTGTTCCTGTGCTTCACGATGCTGCTCGGGACGACGTACGCTTGGTTCACTGACAGTGTAACGAGTGCGAATAACGTCATCAAGTCGGGTACGCTCGACGTCGAGATGTATTGGGCAAAGGGCACGGAAGATCCGAACGCAGATGCAACAGCTTGGGAAGATGCCTCGAAGGGTGCTATCTTCAACAATGACAAATGGGAACCCGGTTACGTGGAGGTTCGCCACATCAAGATCAGCAACGTAGGTACGCTGTCTCTCAAGTATCAGCTGCATATCGCGGCAAACGGTGACGTTTCCGATCTTGCGGATGTGATCGACGTTTACTTCGTGGATCCTGCGGTTCAGGTCAGCGACCGCACTGCACTTGACGGAATCACTCCCGTAGGTACTCTCACTGAGGTTCTTGCCGGTATGCCCGGTAATGCAAGCGGCGATCTGCTTGCCAACACCTCCGACGTTGTCACCCTCGCTTTTAAGATGCGCGAAGAGGCGGGCAACGAATACCAGAACAAGGCGATCGGCTCTGACTTCGCGATTCAGCTCCTTGCAACTCAGTTGACAAGCGAAAAGGATAGCTTTGACGATCAGTATGATGCAGGCTCTGAATTTTACGAAGTAAACGAGAATGCTTCTATCGTAAATAATAACGCTATATTGGGTGAAGAGGTCGTTCTGACCGCCGATATGCCATACGGTACCATAAAAGTAACCGTTCCTGCCGGCGCACAGTTGTCCTCTGCCGAGGTTGCTTCCTTGAAGCTTACTGTTAAGAAAGCAGCATCCGGTTACAACGGTATGCTTACCGAAAATCAAGTGGCAAACGGATATGAGATCTATGTGGACGGCATTTCCGATTATAAGAATCCGTATATTCATCCCACCCAGAATAGGGCTTTCTATAATTATAAGGCAATAGTCGTTAATTTCCCTGTCGGCGCAGGCAGACACGATCTTCATTCATATGCTGACGGCTCGGATTTGACAATGGGAACTCATAGAAATATCTACGCCTACGATCCTGCTACGGGTGTTGTTACATTTGGCGTATCCGGCTTCTCAGATTTCAGTAAGCATGAAGTCTCAAATATCACCTTTGTATATACAAAGCTGACCGAAGCCGAAAATATTCTAAATGAAGCAATCGAGAACCTGACAAATGGCGGTAGCGTTTCCATCAACTCGACATCCGACAATATGGTTACCGTTAACAACATTGCCGATGCATTGAACGGCTCCTCTAACATCATCCTTGTCGGTGAGAGCAAAGAGAACACTGTTCTTATGGCAAATGATGCTACCATTACTGCTGACGGTCTAACCATGAAGAATATGACTATTCAGTCTGTTCAGGATCTGGTGATTAAGGGCAACGATACAACGATCGAAAACGTTGATTATCAGCACGGTATCGGTTCTTACGGACTTACGCTTGCCGGATCGGATACTACAATCAAGGATACTACTGTAAGCGGCAGCGCGAGCCAAGGTTTAGTTTGGTATAGTAGCGCATCCGATACCGCCTCTTCCGTTACTACGGTTGAAGGAACCACAATTAAGGATACCAGTAAATGGGGTGCAAGTAACGGTATCACTTTCCAAAACATCGCAGGTACTTTTGATGTGAAGGATTGCGATATCAGCGTTCGCGGTACTGCACTTCAGCTTGGTCCGAACCGTGGTATTACACAGGGTATCGTAAATGTAGTCGAAACAGACATCGACGCCACCGGTGTTTCTATTTCCACCGTAAAGACCTCCACGTTTGATAACGTATCGTTTGCAAACACATGGAGTGACAGCGGGATTCGTTTCACTCTTGGCGGTCAGACTAACACCTTTGCTTCTTGTGATTTCAAGGACGATGTAAACTTTATTAGCGGCAACTACAGTGGAAAGTCTGTTACATTGATTTTGAATAACTGTACTTACAACGGTGCTGCCATCACTGCAGAAAATGTTCTTGACCATTTTGCATTTAATGAAGCAACATGGGGATTGAATGTTAGAGATAACTTAACTCTCATTGTAAATGGAACCACCGTGACGGTTCCCCAGGCTTAAAGCCACTGGTTAAAAACATCTTCCACGAATAAAAAAAGGGAGCCCCAAATGCGAAACGCATTTGGGGCTCCCCTGTTTTTTCAAAAGCTTATCTCTCGTCCTTCACGAGAAGATTACAGATCAGCGTCACACCGACGGACAGCACCGCCGCGATCGGCCAGACGACCCAGGTTATGTTCCAATCGTTTGAAAGAAAGCTCCACCCGAGATAGATCGCAGTCGCGAGAAGCCAGTAAACTGTTTCAACGGTCTCGCGGGTTCGGTTCTTTCCCTTCTCTTTTTCCGAAAACTCGCCCTCGCGAAGAAGTCTTTGCATACTCGCCTGTCTGACACCTACCACAATGAAGAGGAAAACGCCTACTCCTACAATGGCTATCATAGCCGAAAGAAGGAGGAGAGCCAAAAACTCATTGTGTATAAAGTCACAGCAAAGAAGCGGGATAGGAGACAGGACACAGAGTACGGTCGCAAGGACGTTTGACCGTACGTACACCGTGCGATACGCCTTCTGTCTTTCGCGTACCATTCCCGTAACGCCGTATTCGCACTCAAAGGGTTCCTTTTCAAGAAATTCGTACGGCGCGTTTTTGAGGCCTGTTGATACGAAGATCCCGACGGCGCCCGCAACGATCGCAAGGAGTATCACAAGCCCTAAAATCGGTCCCGCAGCCTCGCCTTGAAGCTCCGCGAGGGCGGCAAGCAGGATCAGTGGGATCGGAGACAGGATACACAGAAGCGTCGCGATCGCTATCCGTATCGACGCCACCCGTCGCCACGCAAGAAACTCGTGCGCGTCCGAGAGCGATACCTTGCGTACGTTTGTTGTTTCGTCACTTGTAAATTCCTCTTCCTCAAGCTCATCCTTCAGAAGATAATCGGTCGTCACACCGAACAGCCTCGCAAGACAAAGGATCTTCTCAAGGTCGGGCACGGTCTGTGCCCCCTCCCATTTGGAGACCGCTTGGCGCGATACGTTCATTTTTTCCGCAAGCTCCTCCTGCGACCAACCATTTCTCTTTCGAAGCCTGATGATCTTATCTGCCAAAATCATATGTGATACCTCTCAATGCTGAATTTCGATCGGAGATTCCCTCCCGACACGTCTATGATAGCACAAAATGCGGTTGCAAGCCACCAAACCGTACCTTGCAATCCGTCAACTGCAAGTTGCAATTTCGGGTCTTTGTCATTTGCACGATTTTACAGGAGCTTTTCCATTCCAATTTTCTGCGGTACAAGCCCGAGCTTTTCATAAAAGCGCAGTGCGCCTTCGTTGCACGACCACACGTTCAGTGTCAGATTGTAGCATCCGCTCTCGCGTGCAAAATCTACAACGTACTCGTACAGCCGCGTTCCGACGTGTTGTCCTCGCCGCGCATTGTCCACACAGAGATCGTCGATATAAAGTGTTTTGATGTCGGTCAGGATATTATGATTGAGATGCTGTACGAATACACAAAACGCATATCCGAGCACCTCTCCGCTCTCATCCCTTGCGACGAAGATCGGACGGCTGTCGTCCTTTATGATCTTTCTGAGCTCCCCGTCGGTATACTTTTTGGCATTCGCCCTAAAAAGATCGGGTCTGCCGTCGTGATGCACGGCGAGCACCTCTCGAAGGAGCTTGTTGATTCCATTCATATCTGCCTCAGCGGCTCTTCCGATGTTCATTCGTCTTTTCCTTTTCTGTTCCGTTTACCCTATTACAAGGATCCGCCCAAGTGCTCCTCAAAATGCGAGCCGCGGGCGGATCCTTCCTTTGGAGCGGCACGAGGCCGCAGGGATTTAATTCTTTCTTCCGAGCGCCTTCACGATCGCGGCGGTCACGGCTGCGGCACCTGCGGCAGATGCAAGCGCAAGTCCGATCGCAGAGGATTTTGCGACCTTCGGTGCATTCGCCTTTTTCTCTGCCTTCGCGATGCGCTTAGCAGCGTGCTTCTCACCCTTCACCTCTTTCTTCTTCTCAAAGTAGATGAAGTCGCGAGCCTTTTGCTCATCGGTGATCAGATCGGGAGTCGGTGCGCCCGTATTCGTAATCTTCGTAGCAGTACCCGTCATATTGGGAACATAGCGGTAGTAGATGACGTTGCCTTCCATAGAATCCTTACCGCAGTCAAGCCCCATATTGTACTCTATGCGCGCAAGCGTTGTTTCGGCATTTACAATGTCAATACGGTGCATATGCGCTCCTTTTTTGCCCGCAGAAATGACGTGGAGCTCGGTCACGAGAATATCCGTTCCCTCGGCAAGCTTCGTATCATAGCGCGCATTGAAATCGTCTACCGTGAGCGGAGAGCCCTTCGGTCTACGCCAGATCACATAGGTCGAGCGCGGCGGGATCTTTACTCCCTTGAGGGAGAGTATCGAATCCTCGTCAGGAGACTTGCCCGTATGTGACCAGAGACGGAGAGACGCACCTGAGAGATTCAGCTCGGTATTCGAGGTGTTGAAGAGCTGAATGTACGGGAAGGGATTTTCCACGACCGTTCCGTCGGGAAGCGTAACGGGTGCGGTATTCGGTGCAACCGCCGTAATATCGAGCGGGGACAGAAGCACGTAAGAGGTACACTGCACCATTCTTCCGTTCACCGTACCGCGCGCGATCACGGTCACACGGCGTCTCCTCGAAATATTTTGGAAGCGGCGCGTGACGCAAACGCTGTCTCCCGCCTTGATCTTATCGAGATAGACCGTTTCAAGGGGCTTTGTGATCTGCTCGTTAAAGCCATTCTCACCGCTCAGATAGAAGTCGACCTGCAGATTCTTCACGGGTGCGTCGCCCTTGTTATCGAGCCGTACGGCTACATCGTTCGGCTTCTCCTCGGAAAAATCGTGGAAGACGCGGATGTGACGGATCGACAGCGGATTCTCATATTCGACCCATACGGGAGCAGTCGCGGTATAGTGCTTATCCTGCAGAATACGAACGTAGTAGTAATCGTAGAACGCGGGAAGTGTCAAATTCCACTGATAGGAGGTTCTTGCACCGATATCCTCCTCGGCTACAACGATATTGTCCTCCGCAACGATCTGTAATGTGCCAAGACCGATCGGGTTTTCGGACGTCACGTCGACCGAGATATCAAGCATCTCGGGATCCTTCAGCGTCGAGCCGAGCCACTGTCCGTTGATCTTGAACTTCAGCTTCATCGTCTTATCGGACGTGGTATAGGTGCGGCGGAGACGGAATGCCTCCATAATATTTTCACGCGTCAGCGCAGGAGCAAGCACAACGCCCGAGGACGGTCTGTTCGTCCAGTTTCCACCGTGGTTGTCGCCGTTATACACAGGCGTTGCGTGCCATCCCTTCGAAAGGACCAGAGCGTATTCGGAATCCCTGCTCCCTGCATTGATCTCTGAGAGTGCAACGCTCTTCAGTGCCTCGGGAGTCTGGTGACCGAATTCATCGAAGTTACCCCACGTAGGACTGGGATGGTTAAACATCGCGACCGCCTCGGGATGATGCTCGAGGTATTCGAACAGCTTCGGCATACCGATACCCCACGTATCGTGCAGGATGTCGTCCGCACCGATCACGTTCATATGTCCCCAGAAGCCGTTTGAGGTGTTCCATGTCATTTCCCAACCGTAAAGCGCGGCAAAGCTGCCGGGCTCGTCGAAATGATCCGCAACCTGCTTCTGACGCTCGTAAGCCTCGTCACACAGATAGTGGGAGTGCTCGGTAACGGCAAAATAATCCGCCTTACCAACGTCACGGGCGAAGGTCATTGCATACTCAGGCGTTCCCCATCCGTCACTTTCCATCGTGTGCGAATGGACCTCACCGCGGTAGCAGTTCATATCCTCGCCGCTTGAGATCGAGAAATCCGATCTGTACGTGGACTTATTGCCAAGCAGGTCGTAAAGCAGGATCGAGATCGTATGATCGCCGTAGGAAAGCGGCTTCGTCGGCTGATATACGACAGCCTCGTCGTACCAGAACGCCTGCTTTGAAACGTCCTTTCCGTCGACGTGCAGCTTGGATTTCAAGACATTCACGCCCGCACGGTCTCTGTAAGCAATACGGATCTCGGGGATCAGATTTCCCTCGACCGCATATCCGCGCGAGGGCGTGCAGGAAAGGATCGACGGACCTGCGTTGTCGTATAGCACACGGCTGTAGAGGCAGGACTCCGAGCCGAGCGAGGCCTTACGCAGGCTGTCACTCGCGGTGATATAATATTCAAATCGGTCGAGCATAGACAGGAACGCATACGGAACGGTTGCCTCGTATACGTCCTCCACGCCCTCGTTGTAAGCCTTGAAGGTACGGAAGGTACCGTCGTTATCCTTTACGTGAAGCTCTGCACCCGTGACACAGCGGTCGAGAACGGCAAATTTCATCACCATATCACCCTTTGCAAGGTAATACGGCAAAACGGTCAGAGGAACGATCGCGGGCGCTTCGTCGTCCGAAAAATCGGGGTACGCCTGCGTGGAGGAAAGCTCACCGGGCGTAAGCAGCTCGGCGGGAGAGATGAGGCAAGCCTTTTCGGGCGCATCGGGATCAAGTCCCCAGACCGACGAGCGACGCGTGGGGGTCTCGAAGGCTCCGGGAACCGTACCAAGGCCATACGTCAACGTATGGAATGCCTCCGTTGCCTTCTCTGCCTCTCGCAGTGCGATTCCGATCACCGAAGGGCTCACCCCGTGGAGGGTCTTCGGCTCAAAGGCGCCGGGGGCATCGATAAACCGCCCCTCTTCCTCGCTATATACCGAATTCACAACGGGAATGACGCGCAGCGATGCGGGGTCGACCGGATACGGGAAGCAATACATCTTGGAAATTCCGTCTGCGAATGCCTCTACCGTTCCGAGCTCGGGAGCTCTGTTCTGCGTATCGACAGGAAGGAAGCGCAGGATTGCAAGCTCACCCGGTGCAAGCATCGTTCCCTTTTCATTTGTAATCATAACCTCGCGGATCGGCTCGTCATCGGAAAGCTCGACAGCATCCACGCGAATGAGCTTATAGTCGTAAAGATCGACCATATGATCGGTAGGATTCATCACCTCGACGAATTTAAGACCAACGTCGATATCATTCTTTTTCAGAGGAAGACGTGCGCCCATTTCGGTGAATACGAGCGGGGGCATTTCGGCATTCGAGCGGAAGCTCATATAAGGGATCTCGTGTGAGACGATCGGCTTGCCGTCTCTGAGAAGCGTATACACGAGCTGCTCACTGTCCTCGGTCACGTCGGACGGCACCTCTGCAGAAAAATACGCATACGTACCCTCAGCAAAAACGGTGCGTTCTGCCTCCTTCATCAGGATAGGGGCTGAGAGCCCTTCCACAGAAACAGCAAGATCGGGGAGCTTCATTCCCTCTTCGGTGATCGGCACGAGAGCCGACAGAACAAGCGATCTTCCGCGTACTGCTCGTGACGGTGCCGAGTGATAGATCGGCATAGATATGGTTTCTCTCATCTTCAGTAGACCTTCCTTTCAAAATTGTATTCTGCCCGTTATGCAGGTATCAGGAGGCAGAACAGGATCGGCATAAAAACTGCCGGAATATAATTTATAATTTTGATTTTTGATGCACCGAGCAGATTAAGTCCAAGTGCAACGATCAGAAGAGAGCCGACGGCTCCCATCATCGTGATCATATACTCCGAGAGAAAGCTCCCGAAGAGAGCGGCAAGGCAGGCGATCCCGCCCTCAATCAGAAAGACGAGCACCGAGGAAAGGAGAACGCCGACACCCATCGTCATTGAATAAACGATCGCCGCACAAAAGTCAAGCACCGATTTGCTGTACAGGATCGAATGCCCCTGCCCGAGACCGCTCATCAGAGCCCCGTTCACGGTCATTGCACCCACACAAAACAGAAGTCCTGCACTGATCAGCCCCTCGGCGATATTATGACCCTTCATTCGGGTCTCAAGCCTTCGAACGGCGCGATTCACAAGATGATCGAGATTCAGAAGCTCGCCGATGCAGATCCCCGCCACCATCGACAGAAGCAGAACGAGGACGCTCGTGCACAGAAGCGCGCCCGAAATGCCGATGTAGATCGTACATAGCGCAAATCCCTTCATCATCGCCTTGGAGAAGCGCTGTGAAAAGGGCTTTGCCTTTTCCTTTCCCTCGAGGGCGTCGGGCTTATCAATGTTTTCGGGACCACCCGAAAGCTTCTCCGCCCGTCTCCTTACGAGAAAGCGTATCAAAAGCCCGATCAGCGAGCCAACGGCTGTGGCAACTGCGTTTACGATCGTGCCAAACAGAATAAAGTCATCCACGACTCAGAAGTCTCGCTCCTTTCCGTATGTTCCCGTTACAGTCTTTCCACCACAGCAACATTTTTTTCAAATCCCCTGAAATTGTCAATAAAGCAAGAGAGACGGCAACCCGCACAAATCTGTGAGGGGAACCGTCTCTTTGCTCTTTTGAGCACACCGCCCATCGCACCGATCACGCTGAAACGGTCTCGCCCGAAATCATATAGCACTCATTCTCGCCCGAAAGGGGCGGAGCATCCATCAGCCCTTGAACGAGCCAAAGCCGCCGAGAAGATCGTCAAGATCGTTGCTCAGCGTTGCCTTCGTAGAAGGGGTAGGAGCAGGTGCGGGCTTGTGCTCGACCTTCTTCGGAGTATCGTCGCCCTTCTCAAAGCCGGTTGCGACGATGGTAATACGCATCTCGTCTTCAAGGCTTTCATCGAACGAAACGCCCCAGATGATATCCGCGTCGGGATGTCCTTCTTCACCGATCAGCTCGGTTGCAACCGCAGCCTCCTCGAGTCCGAGGTCGGGGGATGCGGTGATCGAGATCAAAATACGGGTAGCACCCTTGATCGAGGTCTCGAGCAGGGGGCTTGCGATCGCAGCTCTTGCCGCTTCCTCTGCCTTATCCTTGCCCGCACCGTAGCCAACGCCCATATGTGCGTATCCTGCCGACTCCATAACGCGCTTAACGTCTGCGAAGTCGAGATTGATGTGTGCGGTCTCGGTGAGAAGATCGGAAATACTCTGAACGCCGCTGCGAAGCACGTCATCCGCAATGCCGAATGCATTTGCAAGAGTAATCTTGGTATTGGTAATGAGACGGAGGCGATCGTTGGGGATAACGATGAGCGAGTCAACGTACTGGCTCAGCTCTGCGATACCCTCCTCTGCCTGCTTCATTCTCTTCTTAAGCTCGAAGGAGAAGGGCTTGGTTACGACACCGATCGTAAGGATACCGAGCTCACGTGCAACGCGTGCAACGACGGGAGCCGCGCCCGTACCCGTACCGCCGCCCATACCTGCGGTAACGAAGACCATATCTGCACCGTTAAGAACCGACTTGAGATCATCGATCGACTCCTCTGCCGCGCGCTCGCCCATTGCGGGATTTGCGCCTGCGCCGAGGCCCTTGGTGATCCTTTCACCGATCTGGACCTGATTCGGAATGCTCGACTTCTTCAGCGCCTGACGGTCGGTATTCACGCCGATAAATTCGACGCCCTTGACGCCGCTCTCTACCATACGGTTGACCGCGTTGTTACCGCCGCCGCCAACACCGATCACCTTAATATTAACGCCGCATTCCATACTCTCATCGTGTTCAAAAGTCATAATGGTTTCCTCCAAATTATGTTCCTTATTTTGTTTCGATCCGCCGCCGATACACGAAAAAAGCCGAAAAGGGCAGAAATTCGGCATACCGACTCACACTGCAATCATATAACAATATAATAATATATTATGCCGAATTTTTCAACCACGCACAGAGAAAGTTAACATTAAATTCACAATTCAAGGCGCCAAAAAACGGTCTGTTTCGTCACGAATGACCAAAACAGACCGCAAATCACAGTCCATGCTTCAATAAACAGTTCCTTTGCACAGGGAAGCCTGAGGATCTCTGCATAGATTAAAACAAATTCATTCCTTTGAAATGGCTTTATCGATCGCATCGACCGCGCGTATCGTGGGTGCGCTCAGGATCGAAAGATCGATCTCCGCGCAGGAGCCCGACCGAAAGATCTCGGTCGCATCCGAATTCTCCATTACCGTGAAATACTCGAGCTTGTCCGCGATGTCCTTCACACTTCCAAGCGAGACATCGTATTTTCCGTCAATGATAACCGAAAGGCTGAAGCGCTCCGCCGCACGGATACCCGTCACACGTCCCGCAAGCGCGGATGCATCGAGCGCATCCAGCAGAATGCCGACGTATTCGTTCTCCTTTTCGTCGCCGTACTTGAGCACGTCACCGAGAAAGGCAACGCGCACGTCGGGCAGGCTGATCTCGTAAAAGCCATACGCCTCAAATCTCTCAGGGCTTTCGCTTTGGATCAGTACGTGAAAATCCTCGCGTGAAAGAAGACAATACGTGCCCGACACATTCACATAAAACCTGCTTTCCCTCTCTTTTGCCGTGATCGTCAGAGTACCGCCGAGCGTCCTATGAAAGGAAACGTCCGCCAAAAGTCCGTATTCCGAAAGAAGCTTCTTTTCGGCACTCGACCGCGAGAAGCCGAACATTCGTCCGCCCTCTTCGAGGCCCGTAGCGTCGCACAGCTCATCCTCGGTATAGTATCCCCCTTCCGGAACAACGATCTCCTTGATCGGCACGAAAAGGAGTGCAAGCCTCACCACAAGTACAAGCCCGATCAGGACCGCAAGCACGATAAGCACACGAAAAAGGATCACGCTTCCGCGTCGGTGCTTCCCTCCCTGCGGTGCACGGCTCTTCGGTGCTTGTCCGTTTATACCGTCTCCCCGCATCACGCGCGTACCGTTCGGAGCTCCCTTTGTGCCTCCCTGTACGGAGGGACCCGTCGAGCCTTCTGCCCGACGGGTCTCACGCGATGCCGAGGCAGTCACCCTTGTCGCCTCGGACAGATTCTGCTTTTTGTTTTCACTGCTGTTCCCTTGAAAGCCCTTCACGCGTTCGTCCTCTCTTAAAGTGTGGCAACTGCCTCGCCAAGCGCTTTTTCGTCCTCCTCGGACAGCGTAAGGCGATTGTCGCCGACAAGATGAACGAGCTCGCGGAACACGCATTTGCTCGTATCGGCATCTGCGAAATTACGAATGCGCATTTCAAGCGCCGTACGCTTTTCCTTATTTTCAGCAAGCGTGCGAACCTCCGAAACGATCCGCTCTGCTGTAAGCTCCTTTTCTGCTACGAGAACTGCCGCTCCCGCCTTTGCGAGCACTGCCGCATTCTTATACTGATGGTTATTTGTTACATTGGGAGACGGGATCAGGATCGCCGCCTTGCCCATCATCGCAAGCTCGGTGAGGGTCATAGCACCCGCGCGGCATACGACGATATCCGCCGCCGCCATCTGAAGGGGCATATCGTAAATGTACTCCTGCATACGGATGCGGGGATTCCCTTCGAGTCCCGCCTCGCGGAAAAGACGCATGCTTTCCTCATATTCGATCTTTCCTGTCGCGTGCAGATGACGAACCGAGGGGTTTGACAGATCATACTCGCGCATCACGTCGAGCATCGCACCGTTGACCCGCTCCGCGCCCATACTGCCACCGTAGGAAAGGATGAACACCTCGTCATCGCGAATGCCAAGCTCTCTGCGCGCCTCTGCCTTATCGTATCTGCCGAAATCGCCTCTGAGGGGGTTTCCGACGCGAATGACGCGGTCAGCCTCAGTCAGCTCCTCGGCGGTCTCGCTGAAGTTTACAAGGATCTCATCCACGTAGTGCTGGAGCTTCTTTACAGTGAGGCCGGGGGTCGCATTCGATTCGTGCACGATGGTGGGAATGTTCATACGCGACGCTGCCACAATGAGAGGCCAGCTGACGTATCCGCCCGTACCGATCACGAGATCGGGACGGAATTCCTTGATGATCTTCCTTGCTTCAAAGGGCGAGGTGATCGCGTGGAACGCCGCCTTCAGATTCGCCATTGAAAGGAGGTGTCTGCGGCTGAAGCCCGACACGTTGACGTGGTACAGCGCGTATCCGCTCTGGGGGACAAGTCTGTTTTCTATACCGTGCTCGGTACCGACAAAGGCGATCTCAGCTCCGGGAATATTCTTTTTGATGAGATCTGCAATCGCGATTGCAGGATTCACGTGTCCGCCTGTTCCACCGCCGGTCATGAGTACGCGCATAAATATTGATCCTCCGTCTTTCTTATGTCCTGTTAATATAATATTCCCGTCGGATTTTCTTGTGAATCCGACTTTTCTTAAAATTCCTTACGCCTTTTTCTGACTTGAAAAGCGTGATATGGATAGTATGATACCGACCTCCAGCACCTGAAGTGCAAGCGAGGTTCCGCCCGAGCTGAAAAACGGAAGCGAAATGCCGGTATTCGGCATCGAGTTGGTAACGACCGCGATGTTGAGAATGGTCTGAAGCGCGACCTTGAAGCTGAGTCCGTAAACCGTAAGGGCACAGAATCTGTTCGGTGCCTTTGCCGCGATCTGAAAGCCGCGGAACACGAGACATCCAAAGAGTACGATCGTGAGCAGGGCTCCCATAAAGCCGAGCTCCTCACAAATGATCGAAAAAATAAAATCGTTCTGCGGCTCCGAAACGTAGCCGTATTTCTGTCTGCTGTTGCCGAGTCCTACTCCGAAGAGCCCGCCCGAGCCGATCGCATACAGTCCCTGCAGAGTCTGCCAGCCGTCACCGAGCGGATCGTTCTCAAGATTGATCCAGGACATCACGCGTGCCTGCGCGTAAGGGAAAATGGCTATCAGCAGGGTAACTGCCGTAACACCGATCCCCGAAAGGATCCCGAACCATTTCATCCGCATTCCGCCGATGACCATAACCGTAACGCCGATGAGACCAATGATGATGATTCCCGAAATATGCTTCTCAAGCATAACGAGTGCGATGATCGTACCGAGAATGACACCGGGGATCAGGACACCGTGCTTGAAGCTCCCTCCCCATTTCGTTACCGAGGTGATCTCCTTCTCGTGTGCCCCGAGATAGAGGGCAAGCATCATCACAACGCCCGTTTTGGCGATCTCAGAGGGCTGGATCGTAAAAAAACCGAGGTCGATCCATCGCTGGGCACCGCCGCCCGTCGAGCCGATCACAAGCACGAGGAGAAGAAGCACGATCGAGCCGCAATAGATGAGAATGCCGATCGCCTTCCATATCTGTGGGGTGCAGAAGATCACGAGAAGAATCGTGAATAGCCCCGCACCGATCACGTAGAGCAGATAGCGCTTGAAGAAGTACATCGAGTCGCCGTACTCCGCCTCCGCATACACAGAGCTTGCGCTGTAGCTCATAATTGCACCGAAGCACAGAAGAAGCACCGAAAACAGCAGAAACCATCCGTCAACGCTTCCGCGGATCAGAACCGACGGCGCCGTCCGCTCCTCACGCTCGGTGAGCGGCTCAAGAAGCGCGGCATCCTGCTTCATCAGCCTTGCGACGCGGCCTTCAAGGAAGCGATCGCTCCGCTGCTTGACGCGCTCCCGCAGCTCCCGAAAGGAGGCTTTCACGCGCGATTCCTTTTTTTCCTTCGAATCCTTGTTCCTCATACGTCAGATCACACCGAGATAAGCAAGGAAGGAAAAGAGCAGCGATACAAGTGTAAAGGACACGACGATCTGATTTTCCGTATATCCCTTGTCTTCAAAATGATGATGAATGGGCGTTCTCTTAAAGAAGCGCTTCTTTCTCCACCCAAGGCGGATCAGCTTACAGCTGATGACCTGCAGGATGACCGACGCCGTCTCAACGACGTAAATTCCGCCCGCAACGAGCACGATCAGCGGCTTATCCATCAGAAACGCCGTTCCGACAAGCGCAGCGCCGATGAAGAGCGAGCCCGTATCTCCCATAAAGACCCTCGCGGGGTGCGCATTGAAAAGCAGAAACGCAACTGCACTTCCGAGCAGAAGCGCGGGAAGCACCGAGAGGATCGGATCCCCGAACAGAAGCGAGACGCCGAGGAAGAAGCAGGCACATACAGCCGTGGTCGAGGACAGAAGTCCGTCCACGCCGTCGGTCAGATTCGTGCTGTTCGTCATCCCCGTGATCAGGAGAAGTGCGATAACGTAAGTGAAATATCCGAGGTCCCAGGTAAGATTCAGATACGGAATGTGAAGCACCGTATCGATCTCGCCGAATGCGATCATCAGAACGAGATAGATCGCACCGATGATCAGCTGAAGCAGAAGCTTCTGCCAGGCCCTGAGCCCGACGTTTTGCTTTTTGACGAGCTTCTGATAATCGTCAACGAAGCCGATCACCGCATTCAGAAGCGCAAGTCCGAAGCTGAAGAGAAGCGGAAGAAGCTCGCGTCCCTTGCCGAAAAGAACGAATGCAAGTGACACAGGGATCATCAGAACGGTCGACGCTATCACGAAGGAAAGTCCCCCGAGCGTCGGTGTCGCGCTCTTATCCATATGCGTTTTCGGAGCGTATATGCTGATCGGCTGATTCAGCTTATATTTACGGAGCCTCGGAAGAAGGATCCGCATCGCGAGATAGGTCAGAAGAAATGCTCCGAGCACCACCGAGAAAAGCAGTGTCAGCTGAAAGATCGTTTCCTTATTCATTTCGCAGTTCCCCTTTCCGTTTCTCTCGCATTGCTTCTTCACGGAAAGGTGTCAGGAGTAGAGAGTTGATGCGATGCGGATCCTCCCACAGGCATTGTGAAGATCCGCTTTGATCCGCATCAGGCAACCTCGGGTGTGTTGCTTTCCCCACTCTTCCGTATGACCGAAGAGCTACTGACGCGCTTTTCGCGTTCGACAGGGCTCGTGAGCCACAGTCTTTATCAACTCTTTACTCCTCGCACCTTTCCATTTGGGTGCAAGGTTATATGTTATTCAAGTAAAATCTGTTTGTGTGCTTGCCGCTTCAAGTCTCTCCCGAAGGATCCGTGTGACTCGCTCCGCCCTCAGAGCACGGCTCGCCTTTACAAGAAGCACGTCGCCGGGGCACAGCTCCGAAAGGAGCCTTTCTGCGATCCCCTCGGGATGCTCAGTGGACTCCGACGTACAAATGTACGCTCTTGGCATCCCGCCGATCTCTGCACCGCGCGCAAGGTGTCGCGACGATGCTTCTCCGAACGCATAAAGGAATCCGGCACCGCTCCTTGCGGCATATCTGCCGACCTCCTCGTGAAGACTCGGCGAGGTCTCTCCAAGCTCAAGCATATCTCCGAGAAGGGCGATAAGACGTCCCTTCCCCTGTCGTTTGACCAATGTTCCTGCCACATCGAGCGCAGCGCGCATCGATTCGGGGCTTGCATTGTAGCAATCCTCGATCAGTGTGATATCCGCAAGCGTTTCGATCGATTGCCGCATCGGAGCAGCCGCGAAGGACAGAAGTCCCGCACGGATCTTCTCCTCGGAGACACCCTCAAGCACACCGACGGCGGCTGCAAAGAGCGCACCGTATACCGTATGCACTCCCATCACATTCAGAACGAGATCACGGTAAACCGTTTCGCCGAAGTGCATATCAAAAATAGTTTGCCCAATTTCCTGTCTTACGTTCTCCGCTCGGAAATCTGCGTCCTTAGAAATTTTTTCATCATTTGAAACCGCAATATAAAGCGGACGAACGCCTCGTCGAAGGATCGCATCCCTTTCTCGCAGGAGAAGGGGCTCGTCACCGTTCAGAAGCACCGTCGAGCCCTCACCCATACCGTTTAGCAGCTCAAGCTTCGCCTTCGCGATATTTTCCCGCGAGCCGAGCCACTCCATATGAGAGGTACCGATATTGGTGATCACCCCGATATCGGGCTTCACGAGGCGAGTGAGATAATCGATCTCAAGAAATCCGCTCATTCCAAGCTCGAACACGGCGCGCTCGGTATTCGTCGGCATCGCAAGCACCGACATCGGAAGTCCGATGTTGCTGTTGAAATTTCCTTTTGAGGAATGCGTTCTGTATTTCTGCGAAAGAACCGCGTAAACGAGCTCCTTCGTCGTGGTCTTTCCAACGCTCCCTGTAACGGCAACCGTTCGGCAGGAGCATTGACGCTTGACCACGCTTGCAAGCCGCCCGAGGGAGAGCACCGTGTCGTCCGTAACGATCGCCGCACCCGTCTCGGGAGCCTTCTCACACAGCACTGCGGATGCTCCACTCCGAAGCACCGCCTCGCAGTAGTCGTTACCGTCCACCCGCTCTCCGCGGATCCCGAGAAAAAGTGTTCCCTCCGTGACCTCTCTGGAATCGGTCGCGAGACTCGTAACGAACGGCATTTGTCCGTTTTCATCGGGACGCGCCGTCGCTCCGATATATGCGGCGATCTCTGCGAGGGAGGTCGAACCCTTACCAAGCTCTATTTTCATTCCCTCACCCCTTTGTCTCGCCGTAGCCGTCGGATTTTCGTATCGTTTTGCGCCGTCTGTACGCCTCTCGTACGATGTCGCTTTCACAAAATTCATGCACACCGTCCCGATCGACGGTGTAACGCTCGTGCCCCTTCCCACACAGAAGAAGAATGTCGTGGGGGCGCGCCGCAAGGACTGCCTCCTCAATCGCCTGCCGTCTGTCCGTAACGGTGCGGTGAGGCTTTTCCTTGTCAATTCCCTTTAAGATATCCTTTATGATCGCGTTCGGATCCTCCGAACGGCTGTTGTCACTCGTGATATAAACGAAATCCGCCATACGGGAGGCGATGTGCGCCATTTCCCGTCGCTTTGAGGGATCTCTGTCGCCTCCGCATCCGAAGAGTACCGTAATGCGGCCGTTTTCCTTGCGAAAGCCGTGCACTGCGCGGAGGAGATTTTCAAGTGCGTCGGGCGTGTGAGCGAAATCCACAAACACCGCGATATCCGCGTCAGCACCGAGATCAATGCGCTCCATCCTCCCCGGAGCACCGTGAAATCCCTTAAGAGCGTTCACGATCACCCCTTCCGGGATACCGAGGAGAAGTGCCGCCGCGGCACTTTCGAGAAGATTCATCCCGTTATAAGCTCCGAGAAGCGGAGACCGTATCCCGAAGGCTTGCTCTCCCTTTCGGTCGGTGATCCTCTGGGTGATCCCTTCGCATTCTCCTCCGAACGCTTCGCGAAGATCCGAAAGGAGAAAATCGGGATCCTTTACAAGATCTGAGGAGCAGGTAAAAACCTCTGCGCCGCTCTCTCGGGCGATCTTAACGATCTTTTCCGCATATCCGTCGGGATCTCCGAAGATCGCACTGCCGTCGAGATTTACGAGCGCCCGCCGCGTCCGGCTAAACAGCCGCGCCTTCGCCTCGAAATACACCTCTCTCGTTTTATGAAAATCGAGATGGTCGAGCGTGAGATTCGTAAAGATCAGAAGATCAAATGTCAACGGTTCAAGCTTTTTGAGCGCCGATGCGTGGGAGGTTGCCTCCATCACGGCGATCTCGCATCCGTCGTCCCGCATTTCGGCAAGCATCCGATAGAGAAGAGGTGGATCGGGAGTCGTCATATGTGCCTCGGGATCTCCGCTCTCTCCTTCGAGAAGGCGTCCCGCCGATCTTCCCTCCACGGTTCCGATCCGTCCGACGCGCTTTCCCGCTTTTTCGAGGATCTCACAAAGAAGATGCGTCACCGTTGTTTTTCCGTTCGTTCCCGTCACACCGATCAGCGAAAGCGCACGCGCGGGATGCCCGTAAAGGCTATCCGAAAGTCTTGCAAGCGCCACCCGCGTGTCGGGAAACCGTATCAGCGGAATGCTGCCCGCTCGGTCGATCGGAACTCCCTCTTCAACCGCGGCGGCAATCGCTCCGTTTTGCTCGGCTCGGTCGAGAAGGGTGTGCGAATCGATCCTTCCGCCGCGTATCGCGACAAACAGGTCTCCACGCTTCACCGCCCGTGTATCCGAGCAGATACCGTATATTTCTATATCCTGCGGCACGGAGATCTCTCCGTACCCCGCTCCTGTCAGAAGCGTTGAAAGTTTCATAGCTGCTCCTCCCGAATTCTCTTCGAGCTTACATCCGTTTTGGGATGCGGAACATTCTATGAAATTTTTTCTGTTTTTATGACACCGCTCAGCCGCCCTCGGGAAGATCCTCAAACACCTCGTCGTCGATATAATCCTCGTCACCGAGATAGCGGAAGGTCACGGTAACGACCGTTCCTGCTGGAACGACCTCTCCCGCTGCGGGAAATTGCTCGACAGCCGTCGCGCCGGTTCCCGATAGGTAATTTTTCGTTCCCTCTATCTTGATGTTGAGTCCCTTATTGACGATCGCCGCGTTTGCGGCAACGGCGGTCTTTCCGACCACGTCGGGAACGACAACGTCCGACTCGGCGGTCTCTCCGTTCGTGTAAAGAATGATCCTGCCGCTCGCCTTCTCGACGTACGAGCCCGATGCGGGGATCTGCGACGTTACGACGTCGCCGCTTCCGACGACACTCACCGAAAGCCCTGCATTCTTCGCGTATTCGGTCGCCTTGCTAACCGACCAGCCGCGGTAGCTCGAAACCTTGACCGCGAGCTTCGCAAGCTCGGCATCCGTGTAATCGGCCTCAATGCCGAGGTACGGAAGCACGGTCTCCATAAAGTTTCCGATATAGGGTGCCGCCACGGTGCTTCCGTAAAGACTTCCCTTCGTCGGCTCGTCAACCATTATGATCACTGCGATCTCTGCGTCGTCCGACGGAGCGAACGCAACGCAGGAGCAGATATATCCGTCATTATCTCCGATCTTCTCGGAGGTACCTGTCTTTGCGGCGATCTTATAACCCATAACGTAGGCATTCTTCGCGCCGCCGTTTCCCGAAACGCCCTTTTCGAGAATATCCGAAACCGTTTCGGAAACCGATTCGCTGATGACCTGTCTTCTGATCTCGGTCTCGTGACGGTAGATGACGTTTCCGTCATTGTCGGTGATCTCCTCAACGAGGTAAGGCGTTACGAGGTAGCCGCCGTTCGCGACCGCCGAGATCGCGGTCATATGCTGAAGCAGCGAGATCTTGAAGTTCTGACCGAAGGACGCGGTCGCAAGATTGATCAGACTGAAGCTGTCCTCGGGATAAAAAATACTGTTCCCCTCGCCCGGGAAATCAATCCCCGTTTTTTCGAGGTAACCGAAGGATTTGAAATAATCGTAAAAGGCGTCTCTTCCGATGCTCTGACCGAGCGTCATAAGGATCGGGTTGCAGGACTGCTGCAGTCCCTCGGCAAAATTCAGATGTCCGTGCCCTGTTGTTTTGTGACAGCGTATCCTCGTTCCGAGGATCACGTAGTATCCCGGACAATTAAATTCCTGGTCGATCGTTGCCACGTTTTCTTCAAGTGCAATCGACGCCGTGATCGGCTTGAAGGTCGAGCCGGGGATATAGACCTCGGTGATCGCCTTGTTCGACCACATAATCTGTCGGAGCTCAGCCTGCATCGCGTAATACTCGTCGGACGAGGGATCAAGCCCCGAGGCTTCCAGCTTCGCATGCGAATCCGCGTCAAGCGTCCACGCGTCGTTGAGATCAAAGGAAGGATAAGTGGACATCGCAAGCACCGCGCCGGTGTTGACGTTGATGACCATACCGCAGGCACGATTCTGTCCCGCCGATTCGATGCAAGCCGCCGCAACCTGCTCGTCGAGCGCAGCCTGAATGAAGGCGTCGATCGTGCTCGTCAGATTCGAGCCGTGGATCGCCGCAATATACTTCTCATACTCGTACGGCATTTCCGAGCCCTCGGAGTCCCGCGCCGTCACATAAACGCCGTCAACACCCGCAAGGATCTTGTTGTACTGCAGCTCAAGGCCGTACAGTCCCGATCCATCCGAGCCCGTAAATCCGATCGTCTGCGCCGCAAGCGTGGAATACGGGTAGTAGCGGCTTGAGGTCGCCGTGAGGAAGATCATATCCTCAAGCTCGTATTCCGCGATCAGCTCTCTGACCTCGTATGCGATTTCCCCACCGACGTTCTTTTTGATCTCTCTGCCGAGCAGATGCGTCTTCCCGATGTGCTCGTACATCTTTTCCTCGGAGACGTCAAGGATCTCCGACAGCCCCGCCGCGATCACATCAGCGTAGACGACGTACTCGTCCTTCGGGATCTTTTTATCCGCGAGCTTCTTGTCAAGCTCCTTTTGCTTCGTCTGAATGATGCTCGGTGCAATGCTGACCGTGTAGGTCGTCACGTTGGTCGCGAGCACCTTGCCGTTGCGGTCGTAGATCGTCCCACGCTCTGCAGGGATCGTGACCGTTGTGGTAAGCTGATCAATCACCTGCTGCTGATAGCGTCCAAACTCCACCGTCTGCAGGAGAAGGATCCGAAGAAGAAGGAGGGAGAACAGCAGTCCGACGATGATGAGCACTATGCCGCCTCTACGTATCGTGGAGGCTCCGATCGGATCCCGTTCCATAAACCGTCTCTCTTTCTTCCCGAATTTCTGTCGGATGATTTCATCCGTGTTTACTATATGTCTCGTCCGTGTACTTTATGACAGCACTGCGGACAAGAGATCGCATCAAGAGCCGATTCCGAGTGCGGAAAGAAGCGTTGAAAGCCCGAAGGTCGGTTTTTCTTCCTCGTAAACCTCAACGACCTCTTCCCTCGTGCCGTCGAGATATACACCCTCTGCATAGGCCTTATCGACCATGCCGAGCGTATCACGCGCGTAGCTTTCAATTTCAGTAAGGCTCATCCGAGCCGCAAGCTGATGCTCAAGGGCAAGCTCCTCGGCTTCGATCGCCTCAAGCTCGTTGACCGCATCTCTGTAATCGCTGTTCGCCGTGCTGTGCATCACCGTGCCACCGACGACGAGAGAAAGCGAGATCAAGAGAACGAGGATCGCGCTTGCGACCGAGATCGGAAGCTTACGCTTTTCAGAGGTCGGCATCTCGCGGATCGTCTCCGACTTCATCCATTTATGGACCTCAGCAGCACGCTCCTGAAGAGCGGGGTGCTTTTCTCGGACCGAGGTCGGCAGCTTCGACACGACCTTCGAAACGAATCTGCGGTTTTCCTCTCCCGCAGGTGCAAGCAGAGGCTTCTTCTGCTTCGGCTTCGGAACGTTTCTGCCCTCGTCGCGCGTAACCGCCATATACCGAAGATCGGCGTCGGGACGCATCTTACTGCGATGCTCCGCATAATAGCGAACGAAATCCGCGCTCGTCATATAGCGTTCACCGTTATATTCACCCGTACGGAAGCGATCGCTGACCGTCACCCGCACGCCGTATTCGGCATACGCGCCGGGCGCCATCGCACGCGTGGACATTGCCGCCGCCGACTGACGTCTTGCATCACGGCGCACGCTGTGCATCATTCCGCGCCCCTCGAAGCGGAGGCGAAGCTCATACAGAGAACGCTCCAAAGAATCGTATTCGGTTCGGTTCTGCGGGAGATTTACCCGCGGACGGATCGACTGTGCCAACGATTCCTTCACTTCGTCCTCCATTTCCTTCATGCGGCTCTCGCGATCCGCCTTCAGCTTCATCAACACAAATATTATAAGTGGTATAAACATATCAGACCTTCTCCGCGATGCGAAGCTTTGCACTTCTGGAACGGGGATTCTCCGCGAGTTCAACTTCTCCCGGGAGGATCGGCTTGCGGTTCACGAGCTTCAGGATCGGCTTATTTCCACACACACACACAGGCAAGCTCTTCGGGCAGGTGCAGCCCTCGGAAAGCTTTTTGTAGGTATCCTTCACGATCCGGTCCTCGAGAGACTGGAAGGAGATGATCACGATACGTCCTCCCGGATTCAGCAGTCGAGCCGCCGACTCGATCGCAGGTGCGATCACGTCAAGCTCTCCGTTGACCGCGATCCGTATCGCCTGAAAGGTACGCTTCGCGGGATGATGCCCGCCGTCACGTGCCTTCGCGGGGATCGCTCTTTTCACGATCTCAACAAGCTCTCCCGCAGTCTTGAGCGGCTTTTTTTCCCGCTCCTCAACGATCAGCCTCGCGATCCTTCCGGAGAATCTCTCTTCTCCGTAAACCCAAAGGATGCGCTTCAGCTCCTCCTCGGAGTAGGTGTTCAGCACGGTCGCAGCAGTCAGAGGATTCCGATCGTCCATCCGCATATTCAGCGGCGCGTCGGGGTAACGGTACGTAAAACCTCGCGTCGGCTCATCAAACTGACGCGAGGAGCATCCGAGGTCGAGCAGAAGTCCGTCGATCCCCGTAATACCGAGGCTTTCACAAACCGAGTCAAGCTCGGAAAAATTACTTCGAACCACCATAGCGCGCTCACCGAAGGGGCGAAGACGCTCGGTCGCGGTCACTACCGCTTCACTGTCCTGATCGATGGCGATCAGCCTGCCGCCCGTCAAGCGCTTCGCGATCTCACGCGAATGTCCCGCACCGCCCGCAGTGCCGTCTACGTATATTCCGTTCTCGCGGATGTTCAATCCGTCGATGCATTCGCGAAGAAGAACCGAGTAATGCGAAAACGAGATAGGCTCTTCATTCTCTCTGTTCAGAAGCTCGTCCATCCGTGCCTCCTTACGACCGCTCCGCAGGCTTCGGACGCTTGCGGGCAAGGATCGCCTTGAGTGCCGCAAAATCATCATCCTCGGCACGCATCGAGTCGTAGATCGAAGCCGCCCAGATCAGCGCGTGATCACCCGCACCCGTGATGACGACCTCCTTCAGGATCTCCGCATAATCCACAAGCTGCTTTGTGAGGGTCACACGACCCTGATCATCCAGTTCTGCAGGGATCATTCTGCGGCAGAGAACGTCAAGCATCGTCTGACGCTCCTCCTCGCTTTCGCAGACCGACAGAAGGCGCTCGATGCGCACGTCCCATCCCTCAGCGGAATAGATGCAGAGGCAGGGGCGATCGTTCGTGATATCTCCCGAGATCACGAGATCCTTTCCGAGGAGGTCTCGAATTCTCGCAGGCACGAATACGCGCTTCCTGCTGTCCATATTGTGTCGGTTTTCACTTCCGACGCCGTACTTCATCTGCATTTCGGTCTCCTCCTTCTCTTTCGGTCTGTTTGTGGGGGTCTCCGGCTTCAAATCGTGGGCAGTTCCTCCCGCACGCTTTCATTTCCCCCACTTTCGTGGGCAATCAACCCATTTTCCACCACATTCGGTGAGTTGATTATAACAAAAAACAAATATATATGCAAGAGCATTTCTGAAGTTTTTTGTAATTTTCAAAAAAATCGTTCAGTTTTTTCCACAAACGGAGTTCTCGTTTGCCAAAAAAATCTCCATTTTCGGAAAAAGATTTTTAAACCCTTTCAATATTTCCTGTTTTTGCCTTTTGCTCCTGTTTTTGCCTTTCTCTGCCAAATTCTCTCCCCTCTTCTGCCTCCTTCGGCAGGATCCTACCACCGCAAAAATCCCCCTCCCCAAGACCACCAATTTTATGGGCAAACGCTCCCGAACACATCAAGAACGCACAGAAAAAAAGACCGCCGCACCCGAGGGTGCGGCGGTTATTTTGCACAAATTTATTCAAAATAAATGATTATTTTCCACAAATCACACATACAAAAACTCGTCCCCAGCGCCTCATTTTTTGCGAATTTCTCCGAAAAAAAGGCTCCACGGATGGTCAAGCGGAGGGATAGAAACGACGCACTCCGAGTCTCCCGAGGCACACGGAAAGCACAGCTCGTGTGACCACAGTGCGATCCTGCCTTCCGGGAGCGACACTCTCGCGCCATACCGACGGTCTCCGAAAATCGGAAGCTTCCGCGACGCAAATTGTGCGCGGATCTGATGCGTCCGACCCGTTCGGAGCGTGACCGAGAGCAGCGACAGCACCTCTCCCTCAGATAGCTCGACCGTCGCGACCGTGCGATAATCAAGGATCGCCTCCTTTGCACCCTTCCGTCCCTTCTTCACTGCAAAGACCTTATTCTGTCTTTTGTCGTGATAGAGATAGTCCGTAAGCCTGCCCACAGCTTCCTCGGGACAGCCGACGACGACCGCGAGATAACGCTTCTCGATCCTGCGGTCTGCCACAGCAAGAGATAAACGCGCGGCGCTCTCCTTCGTCCTTGCATACAGGATCGCACCGCCTGTCGGCTTGTCAAGGCGATGAACAGGATAGATCTCCGCGTTTTCCCCTCGCGCCGCGAAAAAGTCCCGCAGAAGTGCGGGAAGACACACGCCGTCCGCATCCTCCGACACAACTCCCTGCGGCTTCACGACCGCGACCGCATCCCGATCCTCGTATAATACCGTTAAGTCCTCCATCCCGAGCATAAGCGCACCTCTCCTTCCGTGAATGTTTCCGAGTGCATTATATCACAAATTCCTACGGTATGCAAGCAGATTTTCTGTGTCTCTTTACGATTTTATCTTTCGGGAAGAAATTTTCGTTCGTATCTTGTTGACAACCCCTCCTATTTTATTGTATAATAAGTGCATCTGTAATTTGCTTTTATATTATGGAAGAAACCACACGGAAAGGATCCGAAAAATGTCAGTACCGAAAAAGTTCGTTTCCCTCTCGGAAAACGGTGTGTTCCTCGTAGACGGTAAGATCTGCGAGAATGCAAGCATCTCAAAGGACGAGGCAAAGAAAAACACCATCGCCTATTCTATTTTGAAAAACCATAATCTCTCAGACAGTGACGTCGATCTGAACATTCGCTTTGACGCGCTCGTTTCTCACGATATCACCTACGTCGGCATCATCCAGACCGCCCGTGCGAGCGGACTTAAGGAGTTCCCGCTCCCCTACGCGATGACCAACTGCCACAACTCTCTCTGCGCGGTCGGCGGCACGATCAACGAGGACGACCACGTCTTCGGCCTCTCGGCGGCAAAGAAATACGGCGGCATCTACGTTCCCGCAAATCAGTCGGTCATTCATTCCTATGCGCGCGAGGAGCTCGCAGGCTGCGGCAAAATGATCCTCGGCTCGGACTCTCACACCCGCTACGGTGCCCTCGGCACGATGGGCGTCGGTGAGGGCGGCCCCGAGCTCGTAAAGCAGCTTCTCAAAAATACTTATGATATCAAAATGCCCGAGGTCGTTCTCGTATACGTCAAGGGTACGCCGAAAAAGGGCATCGGTCCGCACGACGTTGCGATCGCGCTCGTAGGTGCGACCTTCGGCTCGGGCTTTGTAAAGAACCGCGTCCTTGAGTTCGTCGGTCCCGGCGTGAAAAATCTGCCCACCGACTTCCGTAACGGCATCGACGTTATGACCACCGAGACGACCTGTCTCTCCTCGATCTGGGAGACCGACGAGGAGACCAAAGCATTCTTCGAGGCACACGGCCGCGGAGAGGTCTACAAGGAGCTGAAGCCCGGAAAGATCGCTTACTACGACAGAATGATCACGATCGACCTCGACGAGGCAGAGTCGATGATCGCGCTCCCCTTCCATCCGTCGAATGCATACACGATCCACGAATTCCTCGAGAATCCGAAGGAGATCCTCGCATCGGTCGAAACCGAGGCGAAGGAGAAATTCCCGAAATGCACCTACGATCTGCAGTCGAAGGTGCAGGCCGACGGCTCGGTGCTCGCAGACCAGGGCGTCATCGCGGGCTGTGCGGGCGGTATGTTCGACTCGATCGACGAAGCGGCTTCTATCCTTGAGGGCGGTAACCCCGGAAGCGGCTACTTCTCGCTTTCGGTCTATCCGACGAGCATTCCCGTCTCTCTCGAGCTTACGCGGATCGGCGTGACCGCGTCCCTGCTTTCCTCGGGAGCTGTGATCAAGCCCTCCTTCTGCGGTCCCTGCTTCGGTGCCGGAGACGTTCCCGCAAACAATGCACTTTCCCTGCGCCACACCACGCGTAACTTCCCGAACCGCGAGGGCTCAAAGCCCGGTGACGGACAGATCTCGGGGGTCGCGCTGATGGACGCCCGCAGCATCGCGGCAACCGCACGAAACGGCGGCAAGATCACGGCTGCTACCGACGTTGATTACGACCACACCCCTCACGCCTACCACTTCGACAAATCGGTTTACGAAAAGCGCGTGTACTACGGCTACGGCAAGGCTGATCCCGATGCCGAGCTGATCCTCGGTCCGAACATCACCGACTGGCCGAAGCAGTACCCGCTTGCTGACAATCTTCTCGTTGAGCTTGCAGCAGTCATCCGTGACCCCGTCACCACGACGGACGAGCTGATCCCCTCGGGTGAGACCTCGTCCTACCGCTCGAATCCTCTCCGCCTCTCCGAATTTGCGCTTTCCCGCCGTGTTCCCGAATACGTCGGCCGCTCCAAATCGGTCGCAAAGGACGAAGCGGCACGAAGAAACGGTCAGCCTTCCGAGCGTCTCACAAGGGCTCTTTCCGCAGTCGGAAACGCCGAGGAGCTCGCAAAGAATACGCAGTTCGGCTCTTGCGTCTTTGCAAACAAACCCGGTGACGGCTCCGCTCGTGAGCAGGCGGCATCCTGCCAGAAGGTACTCGGCGGCTTCGCAAATATCTGCTACGAATTTGCAACCAAGCGCTACCGTTCAAACTGCATCAACTGGGGCATTCTCCCCTTCACCCTCGCAGAGGGCACTGAGTTCCCGTATGAGGACGGAGATTTTGTCTTTATCCCGAACATCCGCGAAAAGGTCGAAAAGGGCGACGAGGTCTTCCCCGCGACCGTTATAAGAAAGGACGGCTCGACCGCATCGATCACGCTGTACGTCAAGGGTCTCACCGATGACGAAAAGGACATCATCCTTGCGGGCTGTCTTATGAACTACTACGCACTCGGGGCAAAAAAGTAAAAAGCAAGCGATTTTACGTATACGAAAACAAGCATCCTATTTTCCAAGTTTCGGAGGTATTGAAAATGGAAAAGATCCAAATGAAAACGCCCCTCGTCGAGATGGACGGGGACGAAATGACACGCATTCTGTGGAAGGTCATCAAGGACGAGCTCCTCATCCCTTTCATTGATCTCAAGACCGAATACTACGATCTCGGTCTTCCCGAAAGAGAACGCACAAAGGACCAAGTCACGTTTGACTCGGCATACGCAACGAAGAAATACGGCGTTGCGGTCAAGTGCGCAACGATCACGCCGAACAAGCAACGCGTGGAGGAATACAATCTCACCGAGATGTGGAAGTCCCCGAACGGCACGATCCGCGCGATCCTCGACGGCACGGTCTTCCGCGCCCCGATCCTGATCGATTCGATAAAACCCGCGGTACGCAACTGGAAAAAGCCGATCACGATCGCACGTCACGCTTACGGTGACGTTTATAAGTCGACCGAGCATCGCGTAACAGGTACGGGCAAGGCAGAGCTCGTATTCACGGGCGACGACGGAAGCGTATTCAGAGAAACGATATATGATTTTGAATGCGGCGGCGTTCTTCAGGGTCAGTACAACAAGGATTCCTCTATTATATCCTTTGCTCACTCCTGCTTCCAGTACGCCATAAACACAAAGCAAGATCTTTGGTTTGCGACAAAGGACACGATCTCCAAAAAGTACGACCAAACCTTTAAGCTCATTTTCCAGGATATATACGATAAGGGATACAAAGAAAAGTTCGAGGAGCTCGGAATCTCCTATTTCTACACGCTGATCGACGACGCGGTTGCCCGCGTAATCAGAAGCGAGGGCGGCTATATCTGGGCGTGCAAGAACTACGACGGCGACGTGATGAGCGATATGGTCTCGACCGCATTCGGCTCGCTCGCAATGATGACCTCGGTTCTCGTCTCCCCCGACGGGAACTACGAATATGAGGCAGCGCACGGCACAGTCACGCGCCACTACTATCGCTACCTCAAGGGCGAAGAAACCTCGACAAACCCGATGGCAACGATCTACGCGTGGTCGGGCGCACTCCGTAAGAGGGGCGAAATGGACGATCTCCCCAATCTTGTCGCATTCGCAGACGCACTCGAGGCATCCTGTATTGAGACGCTCAACGACGGCTATATGACAAAGGATCTCTGCGGTCTCGTAGAGCCCGGCGTCAAGGTCACGGCTGTAAACAGCGCTGAATTTATAAAGGAGATCCGCAAGAGACTCGAAAAGAGACTCGGCGCGTAAAAGCCTATAGAAAAAGAACACCTCGCGTATAGTGCGAGGTGTTCTTTTCATCTATGAGCCTCTCCCATTGGAAGAGGTGTCACCGAAGGTGACGGAGAGGAACTTATGAAATGATTCACACCCTCTCCGCCTCGCTATGCTCGACTCCTCCCCCAATGGGGGGAGGTCCGGATAGAATCCTTTACTGGATCTTCTCTCTGTCGTACGGCGTCGACTGATAGACGAAATAGTTCAGCCAGTTCGAATATAGAAGATTCGCCGAGCTTCGCCAAGTGACGGCGGGAGCCTTCGTGTCATCGTCGTTCGGGAAATAATTCTTCGGGATCTCGATCGGAAGCCCTGCCTTTTTGTCACGCAGATACTCCCCCTTCAAAGTGTCGGCGTCGTATTCCGAATGTCCCGTAACGAAGATCTGTCTGCCGTGACGCGTGCTGACCACGTACACCCCCGCCTCCTCTGAGCTCGCAAGCACACGGAGCTCGGGGATCGCCTCGATGTCCTCGCGGTTCACCGTCGTATGGCGAGACTGCGGCACCATAAAGGTGTCGTCAAATCCGCGGAACAGGATCGAGCGTTTATAGTCAACGTGATGCGGGAATACACCGAAGAGCTTTTTGTCAAGCTGATGCTTTTGCACACCGAAATGGTAGTAAAGCCCCGCCTGCGCTCCCCAGCAAATATGGAAGGTGCTCGTAACGTGCGTTTTGCTCCATTCCATAATGGTACAAAGCTCGTCCCAATATTCGACCTCCTCGAACGGCATATGCTCGACGGGCGCACCCGTGATGATCATACCGTCATAGCGGTTGTCCTTCACCTCGTCAAAGGTCTTGTAAAACGCGAGCATATGCTCCTCCGACGTATGCGTGGACTTGTGCGTCGCGGTCTGGAGAAGCTCAAGCTCGACTTGAAGAGGCGTATTGCCGAGCAGACGTGCGATCTGCGTTTCGGTCGCGATCTTCAGCGGCATCAGATTGAGCATCAGAATGTTGAGCGGGCGAATATCCTGCGTCATAGCACGGTTTTCGGTCATAACGAAGATATTCTCTTCCTGCAGAGTCTGGGTTGCGGGCAGAAGATTCGGAATCTTGATCGGCATATCACGACCTCCTTTTTTTTAACTAAATACCCTTTTGTAAAGGCTTTTGAAGATTCCAAAGGAACTTTTTACAAAAAGTTCCTTTGGCGGGGTTCGGGGTGGAGCCCCGAAAAAATCACGCGTTCAGTGCCTGCTCGAGATCGGCGATAATGTCCTCAACGTTCTCAACGCCGACAGAGAGGCGGATCTGCTCGGGCAGAACGCCTGCCGCAACGAGCTGCTCGTCGGTGAGCTGACGGTGGGTCGTCGATGCGGGATGCAGAACCGAGGTGCGGGAATCAGCAACGTGTACGACGATCTGTGCAAGGCGAAGACTATCCATCACCTTCATTGCAGCTACTCGTCCTCCCTTGACACCGAAGGAGATAACACCGCAGCAGCCGTTCGGAAGATACTTCTTTGCAAGCGCATTCTGGGTGTCCCCTTCGAGAGCGGGATAGCTCACCCAAGCAACCTTTTCGTGCTTCAAAAGGTACTCTGCGACACGGGTCGCATTCTCGCAATGCTGCTTCATACGGAGCGGCAGGGTCTCAAGACCGAGATTCAGGAGATACGACGCGATCGGCTGCATCGCAACGCCGAAATCGCGGACGAGCTGAACACGCATCTTCGTGTAGTACGCGTGCTCGTTTCCGAACTGCTCGGTATAGGTGATGCCGTGATAGGATTCGTCGGGCGTCGTGAGCTCGGGGTACTTGTTCCCCTTCGTCCAGTCGAAGCGGCCGCCGTCCACGACGCATCCGCCGACGACCTGTGCGTGACCGTCCATATACTTCGTCGTCGAGTGAACGACGATATCCGCGCCAAATTCAAACGGGCGGCAGAGAACGGGCGTTGCGAAGGTGTTGTCGACAACGAGCGGCACGCCGTGCGCGTGCGCGAGATTTGCATATCTCTCGATATCAAGCACAGTCAGTGCAGGATTTGCGATCGTTTCACCGAAGAACATACGGGTGTTTTCGTCAAACTTCTTCGAGATCTCCTCATCCGACATATCGGGGGTAACGAAGCGCACGTCGATGCCGATACGCTTCAGGGTAACGGCAAACAGATTGACCGTACCGCCGTAGATCGAAGAAAGAGAAATGATGTTCTGACCTGCAGACGTAATATTCAGGATCGCGAGGAGGTTCGCAGCCTGTCCCGACGAGGTCAGAACCGCACCCGTTCCTCCTTCAAGGTCGGCGATCTTCTTCTCGACCGCGTCAACGGTGGGATTCGAAATACGGCTGTACATATGACCGGGTGCCTTGAGGTCAAACAGATCACCGAGCAGTTCAGCGCTTTCGTAACGGTAAGTCGTGCTCTGATAGATCGGCAGAACACGCGGCTCGCCGTTTCTCGGGGTGTATCCCGACTGGATGCATTTGGTTTCAATCTTAAATTCCGACATTTTAGTCTCCATTCCGCCGCCATAGCGGCGGCACAAATATTATTGAAATTTAATTATGCCGTTTGCGGCAAAAATGGGCTTTGTCCCATTTTCAGGGTCAATTTATGCGTGAAACAGAATTTTTCAGCTTTTAATTTCTGTACTTTCACGCTATACTCCTTTTTCAGCAAAGAAAGCGACGTAAAATTACTTCAACCGCTTTTCGAGAGCGTCGCGCATCTCCTCATATCCGGGCTTTCCGAGAAGCGCAAACATATTCTTCTTGTATGCCTCAACACCGGGCTGATCGAAGGGATTCACAGCAAGCAGATAGCCCGACATCGCACACGCGAGCTCGAAGAAGTAGATCATATAACCGAGCGAGAACTCACGGCGATCCTCAAGCTCGATGAGAATATTCGGAACACCGCCGTCGATGTGCGCGAGAAGGGTTCCCTTCATCGCGGTGTTGTTGACCTCGTTGAGATCCATTCCCGCGAGGAAATTCAGACCGTCCACGTTCGCAGGGTCGTAAGGAATAGGCATCTTCGCGCCCGTTTCCTTGACCGAAATGACGGTTTCAAACTGATTGCGGAGACCGTCCTGAATATACTGACCGAGCGAATGCAGGTCGGTCGAGAAGATCACGGACGAGGGGTAAATGCCCTTCTGATCCTTTCCCTCACTCTCGCCGTAAAGCTGCTTCCACCATTCGTTCATCATCGTCATATAGGGCTCGTAGCCGACGAGGATCTCGGTCACTCTTCCCTTGCGGTAAAGGATATTACGAATTGCCGCATACTTGTAGCAATCGTTTTTCTTAAGGTCCTCATCCGCATATGCAAGGCGAGCGGCATTGGCACCCTCCATCATTGCCTTGATATCAATGCCCGCGACCGCGATCGGCAGAAGGCCGACAGCCGTAAGCACCGAGAAGCGTCCACCGACGTCGTCCGGAACGACAAAGGTCTCATATCCCTTTTCGGTCGCGAACTCCTTCAGAGTTCCCTTCTCCTTGTCGGTCGTAACGAAGATACGCTCGCGTGCGCCGTCTTCACCGTACTTCTTCACAAGCATTTCACGGAAGATGCGGAATGCAACGGCGGTCTCGGTGGTCGTGCCCGACTTCGAGATGACGTTGATGCAAACGTCCTTGCCCTCGCAAAGCGTCAGCAGCTCTTCAAAATTCGTCGCGCTGATGTTACAGCCCGAGAAATAGATCTCAGGGGTATTTTCACGCGGGAGGAGGTTGTAGAGGGGGGACTTGATAAATTCGATTACCGCGCGTGCACCGAGATAGGAGCCGCCGATGCCGAGCACGAGAAATACGTCACAGCTCTTGCGGATCTTCTCCGAAGCCGCGAGAATGCGCGCAAATTCTTCCTTGTCGTAATCCTCGGGCAGAGTCTTCCAGCCGAGCATATGCGAGCCTGCGCCCGTCTTGTTCTCGAGCTGGCGATGTGCCTCCGAAACGAGAGGCTGGATGTGGTCGTACTCGTGCTCCGAAATAAATGAGCTGAGATACTTTTCGCTAAGTGTAAGTGTCATAATAGGAACCCTTTCTGTGCGGTTGCTTCCACGGCACCGCAAATCTGCTTCATTATTTTATCTTAAGTCATTATTATACACCAAAATCCGCAAAAAAGCAATAGGAATATACAAATATATTTTAATGTATTTTGAGAATTTTTCGAGAAATATTCCGCTCAAACTGTTGATTTTCACAGCAATGCGCCGTAATAGAATCAACCGCTTCTGCGGGCAAGCAGCACGGCACGGAGCATTCGCAGGAAAACCTCACCGTAATTGATCTTACGCACCGTCTCGTCTGCCGTGACGTCTGCTCTCCCAAGCTCTCTGTCTCCGCAGTAATAAATGATCTCACCGACCTTATCTCCCTTCCCGATCTCTGCCGCAACCGTCTCGGCGACCGTCACCTCATACCGTACGGAATTCCGCTCCCCCTTCGGCACGACCGCGAAAAATTCGGGATACGACGCCTTGCAGGAGCTCTCCACACCGCCCGTCACACGGATCTCTCCCGCGCTTCCCGCAGGGACCGTGGCAAGTGCAAAGCTCGCAAATCCCCAATCGAGAAGCCGCACGGCAGACGCGTTGCGGGTGTCGCGCGTCTCTGCGCCCATGATCACCGCGATGAGCGAAAGCCCCTCCCGCTCTGCGGTCACACTGACGCAAAAGCCCGCCTTCGAGGTCGAGCCCGTCTTGAGTCCGGTGCATCCGGGATAGAAGCGCACGAGACGATTCGTGTTGGTAAGCCCGAAGGCACCGTCGCGGATCGTGTCCATCCAAATCGAGCTGTATTTCAGGATCTCCTTGTGGCGGATCAGCTCGCGCGAAAGGATCGCGATATCACGCGCCGACAGAACGTGATCCGACACGGTGTCGTCAAGTCCGTTCGTATTCTCGAAATGCGCACTTGTCGCGCCGAGCTCGGCGGCTCTCGCATTCATCCGTGCAACAAACGCCGTTTCACTCCCCGCAACGTATTCGGCAAGCGCAACGGCGGCGTCATTCGCAGAGGCGATCACCACGCTTTTCAGAAGATCCTCGAGCACCATCTCTTCTCCCTCCTCGAGGTAGACCTGCGAACCGCCCATCGAAGCAGCGTTCGCACTCACCGTGACCATATCGGTCATTTTCACCGCACCGCTGTCGATCGCCTCCATCACGAGGAGGAGCGTCATAATCTTCGTCACCGATGCGGGCGGAAGCGCCGCGTCCGCGTTCTCCTCGTAAAGAACGATCCCCGTGTTCGCCTCCATCAGGATCGCCGACGCGCAGTCGAGCGAAAGCGCCTCCGCAATTGCCGCAGCATCACCGCCGAAGAGATCGTATACCGCGATCCCGCTCTTTTCGAGCGAAGTCACAGTGCCGTCCTCCGCACCTATGCCGAAGGAAAAGAGCGACAACGCCGCAGAGAGACAAAGGATCACAGCAAGAATCCGCTTACATTTCAAAATTTTCATCATACATCACACCTTTCTCCGATCGTATCAAGAAATAGATATGCGCAAGCGGCTTCGGTTATAACCGACGTGTCGCTTGCGCAAAAACGATGTATTCAGATGAGGTAACGCTCAATGCTCCTCTGCCTGTATTCTCCCGGGGTACAGTACACGACCTCCTTGAAGCGCATACTGAAATGCGACTGCGATGCAAAGCCGCATTCGTAAGCGATCTCCGAGATCGTTTTCTCGGACTGCACAAGCAGAATCTTCGCGTGTCGGATACGCTCCTCGAGAAGATACTGCTGCGGAGTTTTCCCCATAACCGTCGAGAATATGTGATGAAAATAGTTCGGCGAATAGCCCGCGACCCGTGCCATATCCTCAAGCGACAACCGCTTGGCGTAATTTTCCTTGATGAATTCGACCGCCACGGGAATAAACCGACTGCGGGTCTTGTCAAACGAGGACGGACAGTTCAGATTGTTCTTCGTGTCCCTTTCAAGGTAGTAAAAAAGCTCAAGAAGTCGCGCGTTGACGAAATCCGACTCCTCCGAATACCCCTCGGCGAGCAGGTGTGCGATCAGGGACTCGAAGATCCTGCCGTACGCCTCGCCGTCTATGATCTGAAAAAAATCGGGCGTGCGGTCAAGGATCGCCTTGTAGGGAGAGTCCTCCGAAAAGGAAAGATGCAAATAGTAGCACCGAAAGCCGAACAGGCTCGAACGGATCTGCCCCGGCTTCGCACACAGCACGGTTCCCGGCGAGATCTCGTATTCCCGTCCGTTTACGATCGTCTTCCCCGCCTTCGAAATGAAATATTCGATCTCATACTCCTGCACCGTACGGTCCTTCGTGCGCTTGACGTTCGGATATGCGACTCCCATATCAAATACACCGTATCCCTTTAACAGACAAAGCTTCATATAGCGGCTCCTTTCTCGGAATAATAATATTATAACATTTTTTCATAAAAAATCAAGCATTTCGTAAGATTATGGAAACAAATAATAATATTCTGATATACGGAAGATTTTTTTTGATTTATAATGCAAGATGGAGTACAGTGCAGCGCTTATTCCAAAATAAAAAATCTCTAAAGGAGAAACGAAAATGAAGGTAACGGACGTAAAAACCTTCGTCGTAGATTGCTTCCGCACCAACTGGGTGTTCGTAAAGGTCTACACCGACGAGGGCATCACGGGTGTCGGAGAGGGCACACTTGAATACAAGGAAAAGGCACTTGTGGGTGCTGTTGAGCATATCAAGAATTATCTGGTCGGAAAAGATCCGAGACAGATCGAAAAGCATTATCACGACATTTACCGCGACGCCTACTGGAGAGGCGGCGCTGTACTGATGAGCGCGTTGTCCGCAGTTGAAATGGCACTGTGGGATATTCTCGGCAAATCTCTCGGCGTGCCTGTCTATCAGCTGCTCGGCGGCAAGGTCAACGATGACTGCCGTATCTACGTCAACGGTTGGTTCGCAGGTGCAAAGGAGCCCGAGGAATTCGGTGCAAAGGCGGCTGAGGCAGTAAAGCGTGGCGTTACCGCAATGAAGTGGGATCCGTTCGGCAAGAGCTATCTGCAGATCTCGAACCAGGATCTCGACAAGGCTCTCCGTTGCATCGCGGCAGTCCGTGAGGCAGTCGGCCCCGAGGTCGATCTTCTGATCGAGGCACACGGTCGCTTCGACGTGCCCACGGGCATCAAGATCGCACAGGAGGTCGCGCAGTTCAAGCCGATGTTCCTCGAGGAGCCCGTTCCTCCGAACAACCTCGAGGCTCTCGAGGCAGTGCGCGCAAAGTCCCCCGTCGCAATCTCGGCAGGCGAGCGTCTCTACACCCGCTTCGACTATAACGAGCTCTTCCGTCGCCGTGCGTGCGACTACATCCAGCCCGACATCTCTCACGCGGGCGGCATTATGGAGCTGAAGAAGATTGCCGCGATCGCAGAGGCACACTATATTCCCTTCGCTCCGCACAACCCCTCGGGCCCGATCGCAAACGCCGCGACGCTTCAGCTCGCCGCTTGCTGCCCGAACTTCTGCATTCTCGAGATCATGTACAGCGACGTCGAATGGAGAAAGTTTGTGACGAATGAAAATCTCATCTACGAAAATGGCCGCATCAAGATCGGCGACAAGCCCGGTCTCGGCATTGAGCTGAACGAGGAGGAATGCCTGAAGCATCCCTACGTCGAGCACAATCTCCGTCACTACACGGGTGCGCTCACCGATATCCGTCCCGCAAAGACCGAATTCTATTTCTGATCAGATTTTGAGAGGTAGCATAATGAAAACCGAAATCGCACTCATCACGGGCGCTTGCATCAATACGGGCGTCGCAATCGTAGAAAAATTTGCTTCGGAAGGCAGAAACGTCGTTTTCACCGGCCGTAAGGAGGAGGAGGTCCGCAAGGCTGAGGCGCGCTACCGCGCGGCTTTCCCGAACGTTCGCATCGACGGATACACGATCAACTCGCTTCTCGACGAGCGCACGGTAGACGAGGCCGCAGTCGATGCACTCTTCGACCACCTCGACCGTGAAGGTCTCTTCGCGAGCGTGCTCGTTCTGAACGCAGCCGATCAAGGTCTCAATATGGAGGTATTCAAGAGCCCCCTCACCGACCTTCAGCGCGTCATCAATACCAACGTGGTCTGGAACTTCTGCCTTGCCGAGCACGCGGCTGAAAGAATGAAGGAGAACGGCGGCGGAAGCATCGTCTTCCTGAATTCCAACACTGCATACAGAGCGATCCCCAACCGTATCGCTTATGTTGCATCGAAGGGCGGTCAGCTCGGTCTGATGCGCGCACTCGCGCTTGACCTCGGTCCCTATAACATCCGCGTCAACGCAGTCCTGCCCGGTATGATCCGTACCGACCGCTGGGAGAAGAACCCCGAGTTCTACGCGAAGGTCCCCTCCCGCTTTACCCCCCTCGGCGACGTTGCCGACGGCACGGATATCGCGGACGCAGTCTGGTATTTCGCTGCACACGCACGCAACACCTCGGGCGCTGAGCTCGTCGTTGACGGCGGTAACACCATCCAGCTCTATCCCATCATTCCCGAGGAGTAACGGGATTGCGAGGCTCTGCCTCGCGCTCCGCTTAAGAAACTTCTTGCAAGAAGTTTCTTAAGAATCTTCAAGAACCTTTGAAAAGATTTTGTTGAAAGCAAAAATCCAAACCTAAATCCCTTCCCCAAAAGTTCTTTGGAGATAGGGGTGCGGGGGAAGAAGCCTTTCTCGAAAGAAAGGTTCTTCCCCCGCAGAAAAAGGAGAAAAAACATGAAAATCACCTATCTTGGTCAAGCAGGACTTTTGTTTGAGACCGACGGCAAAAAGATCCTCGTAGATCCGTATCTTTCGGACAGCGTAAAGGCCATTAACCCGAAGAATTACCGCCGCGTTCCCGTAGACGAGCAATTTCTCAAGATCAAGCCCGACGTGATCATCGTCACGCACTGTCACCTCGATCATCTTGATCCCGAAACCCTGCAGCACTACCTGACGGAGGACGCCTCCTGCCTCGTGCTCTCCCCCGACGGAAGCTGGCAGCAGATCCGTACCACCTTCCCGAACACCTGCTGCAATTACGTTCTCTTTAACAACGGCACGACGTGGAACGAGGGCAAGGTCACCTTCCGCGCGGTCAAGGCAGAGCATTCGGACGCAGGTGCGATCGGTGTGATCCTCTCCGCTGAGGGCAAAAACTATTACATCACAGGCGATACGCTTTATAACGAAAAGGTCTTCGAAAGCCTGCCGTCTCCGCTTGACATTTATGCGGTCTTCCTGCCCGTCAATGGTGTCGGAAACAATATGAATTTCTGCGACGGCGCGAATTTCGTTCGACGCGTCGGTGCACGTTATGCAGTTCCCTTCCACTGCGGAATGTTTGACTCTCTCGACGTCACGGACTTCCCCGTACAGAGCAAGATCGTTCCGACGATCTACGAGGAGATCAAGCTTCCTTAACGGAGCCTTAAATCAAACGCGATCTGATTTCGGGTCGCGTTTTTCTGTTTCTTATGAAAGATGACCGCAACTCGAAAAATACCCCTTGCAATTTATAAAAATATGTGGTATAATGTAATGTAAATATGCGCCACGGCGCAAATGATCACAAAACGGGACTTCCGAAGCCTCGGAAGTATCCCTGAAAGGAATCAAAATGAACAACAGTGAAAAGACAATGGAAAAGATCGTAAACCTCTGCAAAAACCGCGGATTCGTTTACGCAGGCAGCGAGATCTACGGCGGTCTCTCGAACTCCTGGGACTACGGCCCGCTCGGCGTTGAATTCAAGAACAACGTCAAGAAGGCGTGGTGGAAGAAGTTCGTTCAGGAGTCCCCCTACAACGTCGGTCTCGACAGCGCGATCATTATGAACCCCCAGACCTGGGTCGCATCGGGTCACCTCGGCGGCTTCTCCGACCCCCTTATGGACTGTAAGGTCTGCCGCTCTCGTCACCGCGCGGATAAGCTCATCGAGGACTACGCATTCCAGAACAATCTGAATGATAACCCCGCAGGCTGGTCTGACGACGAAATGATGGCATACATCAAGGAGCACAAGATCTCCTGCCCCGATTGCGGAAGCGGCGACTTCACCTCGATCCGTAAGTTCAACCTGATGTTCAAGACCTTTATCGGTGTTACCGAGGAAAGCTCGAGCACGGTCTACCTCCGTCCCGAAACTGCACAGGGCATCTTCGTCAACTTCAACAACGTGGCTCGTACCACCCGTAAGAAGCTTCCCTTCGGCATCGGTCAGATCGGTAAGTCCTTCCGTAACGAGATCACCCCCGGCAACTTCGTCTTCCGTACCCGTGAGTTCGAGCAGATGGAGCTTGAGTTCTTCTGCAAGCCCGGCACCGACCTCGAATGGTTCACCTACTGGAGAGGCTACTGCCAGAACTTCCTCCTGTCCCTCGGTATGAAGGAAGAAAATATCCGTATGCGCGACCACTCACCCGAGGAGCTGTGCTTCTACTCGAAGGCAACGACCGACATCGAGTTCCTCTTCCCGTTCGGATGGGGCGAGCTCTGGGGTATTGCCGACCGTACCGACTACGACCTCACCCAGCATCAGAACGAAAGCGGTCAGTCGCTCGAATACTTCGATCAGGAGACCAATTCGCACTACGTTCCCTACGTTGTCGAGCCCTCGCTCGGCGCAGACCGCGTCGCACTCGCATTCCTTTGCGAGGCATATGACGAGGAGGTCATCGACGCAGAAAAGAACGATGTCCGTGTCGTCCTGCATCTGCATCCCGCACTCGCTCCCTTCAAGGCAGCAGTGCTTCCCCTTTCGAAAAAGCTCTCCGACAAGGCGCGTGAGCTTTACTGCGATCTTGCGAAGTACTTCAGCGTCGACTTTGACGAGGCAGGCTCGATCGGCAAGCGTTACCGCCGCGAGGACGAGATCGGCACACCCCTCTGCATCACCTACGACTTTGAATCCGAAACCGACGGCTGCGTAACCGTACGTGACCGCGACACGATGGAGCAGGTTCGTATCCCGATGTCCGAGGTCAAGGCTTATATCGAAAAGGCGATCGAATTCTGATCGTAGCATAAAACAAAAACAGGTAGCCATTCTATCGAGTGGTTGCCTGTTTTTTGTATCCTTCGGTCGAAAAAGCGCATATTCTGTGTATAGAGCACGGCTTATCACCGTATCACACAAGGAAAAGGAGGTGCTTTCACAATGCGCGAAGCAAACGGTCTCTGCCGAGCTGCTATCGGCAGTGTGACACACGCAACGCAGGCGCAGAACGTTCTTGCCCGTGCGGCGATCCGCTCGCGGGTCATCAAGGTATCCTCCGGGCAAAGGAACGGCTGTGTATACGGAATTGAAATTCCCTGCTCTCAAAAACGCAACGCCGAGGAAATTCTTTCACACGCAAGGATCGCGGTCCACGGCTGGTCCGCGGAATGAGACTCCTCACACCTCGGCTGAATTCCCGAAAGGTACAAGGAAATGGAGCATCCGATCTATTTTGACAACGCCGCCACCACCTTCCCGAAGCCCGCGTCGGTCGTAAATGCCGTTTCTCGCGTGATAAGAGAATCCTGCGGCAATCCCGGGCGAGGATCGCACCGTCTTGCACGGGAGGCGGCAAATATCCTATACAACTGTCGCGAGGAAATTGCGGGGCTCATAGGGCTTTCCGATCCTACGCGCGTGTGCTTCACCCACAACACGACAGAGGCACTGAACACGGCAGTCAAGGGCTTCCTTCGCCCGGGTGATCACGTTCTGATCTCCGACCTCGAGCACAACTCGGTCTGGCGCCCCATCGTCGCGCTGTCAGAATCCCGCGGCGTCTCCTACGATGTTTTTTCCTCTGCGACAGTACAGCGTCCCGAAAATACCGAGCACGAGCTTTCATCCCACCTGAAGCCCGAGACACGTGCGGTTATCTGCACCCACGCGTCAAACATCTGCTCCCGAACGCTACCGCTCCGAGAGATCGGGGCGTTCTGCAAAAAGCACCGCCTCCTCTTTATCGTAGACGGTGCACAGTCGGTCGGTCATCTCCCGATCGATATGGAGCAGATGCAGATCACGGCGCTTTGCGCTCCCGGGCACAAGGGGCTGTACGGTCCGCAGGGCAGTGGATTTCTCGCACTTTCCGACTCCCTCTCAGAGGATGAACTTCCCGCCCCGCTCACCGAGGGCGGAAGCGGGTATCAATCCCTTCTCCCGGGAATGCCCGCCCTTCCTCCCGAACGGTACGAGGCGGGGACTGCCGCAACGCCTGCGATCGCAGGACTGTCTATGGGCATCCGCTTCGTAAAAAGGATCGGCATAGAGAGCATCGCAGAAAAGGAGGATGCACTCTTCCGCCTCGCGAAAGAATATCTCTCGAATATGCGCGGTGTACGCGTTTACGCCCCCGAGGCGGTCGGCTCGGTCCTCTCCTTCTCGGCAAACGGACGCCCTGCCGAGGAGATCGCCGATCTCCTTGACAGCGACGGGATCTGTGTCCGCGCGGGCTTTCACTGTGCGGCGCTTGCACACAAAGCGCTCGGCACGCCGAAGGAAAGCGGCACCGTGCGGCTCGGCTTTGGATATTTCAACACGCCCGACGAGGTCCGCACCCTTGTATCCCGCCTGAACCGAATCCTTTAGTGGTAGGTATTCCTCTGCGGCAACAAAATGCCCCGATCGTACTCTCGAAAACGAGAGCCTGCGACCGGGGCTGCACTTTGTTTTGGGAATGCTTTTCCGTTATTCCAGCGTGATCACGCCGTCACTGCAGAACACACGCTCAATGCGAGTGGGGTACGCCCACTCCGGCTTCTGCTCTACCTTTTTCCACTGCTCCACAGTACCCTTAAAGATAATGCGTACGATGTCCTTATTGTTCTCAAACGCACGCTTTCCGATCGAGCGCATCGTGCTCGGCATCGTAAACTCGACGAGATGCGTGCAGTATGCAAAGGACATCTCTCCGATCGACGTAACGCCCTCGGGAAGCACGACCTCGGTAAGACCACCACATCCGCGGAACGCCTCGTCACCGATGGTCACACCGCTCCCCTTCTTAATGATCAGCTCCGAAAGATCGTCGCAGTAGGCAAACGCCGACTTCCCGATCGTCTTGACACTGCTTGGGATCGTAACGCTCGTAAGCCCAAGCCAGCTTTTGAGCGCGCCCTCCCCGATCGCCGTTACAGGGAGTCCCTTGTATTTACTCGGAATAACAAGCTCGGTGTCTTCACACGTCCCGATTCCGACCACGGTGTATGCCGTGCCATCCTCGTTCAGCTCATATTCAAGCCCCTTGCTCCCTCCGCAGGAGGTCAGCGCAAACGCAGACAGCACAAGGCAAACAGTAAGCATCAATACCGTTAATTTTTTCATAATACATCCTTCCTTTATTTGATTAAGATCACCGATAATACACGTAGAACGCAACGACGGTGCGCTCCTTCCCGCCGACCGAAATGTCGGGCCCCTTCAAAACGACTCCGTCCTTGGACAGAAGCTCGGAGATCACCGTCTCCTCCACCCTTCCGCGGAAGGCGATACCCGTATCGGTGTTCACAATGATGCAGTCGTCCTTCACACCAATGCTTCCGTTGCGACCGATCACCTTTTCATCGTTTTCCCATCGCTCCACAACGTAGCGGATATGCTTTCCCGAAACCATCTCCGCCATTTGCCACTTGTACTGCTTGCTGTTCGGGTCCTTCGCAAGCTTCTTCTTTCTTCCGAATAACATTTCGTCCTTTTCCTTTGTCCCGTTGATCCTTTCTTCGCCGTGTCACGAGTCGAGGAGGATCGGAAAGATATCGTATACGTTCCCCGCCCCCATCACGACGAGTGCGTCACCCTCACGCAGTGTTTTTCGCAGAAGGTCTGCGGCACTCCTGAAGGAATCGGCGTAAACAGCGCGCTCCCCGATCGCCTCCGCAAGCAGTGCCGAGCTGACTCCAAGCGTGTCAAGCTCACGTGCCGCGTAAATATCGACGAGGAAAACTCCGTCCGTGTCGTCAAACGCGCGTGCAAAATCATCAAAAAGCGTTTTCGTGCGGGTATAGGTATGCGGCTGAAAGAGGCAGAACAACCGTTCATACCCCATATGTGAAGCCCCCTCAAGCGTTGTTTTCACCTCAGAGGGATGATGACCGTAATCATCGTACAGATCGGCACCGTTCAGCGTTCCCTTATATTCCATCCGTCGCTCGGCACCCGCAAAGCGAAGAAGCCCCTCGGCGATCCGCTCTCCCGGGATCCCCGAAAGATGGGCGGCGGCGACTGCGGCAAGGGCATTCAGAACCTGATGTTGCCCCGGAACGCGAAGCGTAACGTCGCAAAGGAGCTCGCCGCGATACAGCACACGAAAGGCGAACCGCCCGTGCGTTTCCCTGAGGTCGACCGCGAGATAATCGGGCATCCGTCCGTCACGCTCCCTCGTTCCGAAGGTTACGATCCTCCCGGCAAAGTCCTCCATTGTGCGTACGACCTCGTCGTCATCCAGCGAACAGATTACCGCTCCATCCGCTGAAGAAAGCACCTTGTCGGCAAACGCGCGGTATGAGGCGCGGATCTGCTCGATCGACTTAAAGTAGTCGACGTGATCCATCTCGATGTTGAGAAGGATCGCGACCGTCGGGCAAAAATCAAGGAAGGAATCCATATACTCGCACGCCTCGAAAATGAAATTTTCTTCCCCACCGATGCGATAATATCCACCCATACTGCGAAGTGCCGCGCCTGACGTGACGGTCGGATCACACCCTGCATCCATGAAGATCTCAGCACACATCGAGGTGGTCGTGGATTTTCCGTGCATTCCCGAAACACCGATACGGCGTCGGTATCCCGTCATAATATACCCGAGATAATCGGCACGTGAAATCAACGGAATACCGCGCCTCTGCGCCTCTCTGTACTCGGGGTTGTCGGAAGGCACCGCAACTGTATAGATCACCGCATCCGCATCCCCGAGATTCTCGGCAGAATGCGTAAGCGCAACGCGGATCCCCCTTTGTGAGAGACGGTCGGTGAGCGGAGATGCCGCGTGATCCGAGCCGCTGACGCGGTAACCGCGCCCGTGAGAGATCTCGGCAAGGGAGGACATATTGACGCCTCCGATTCCAATGAAAAATAAATGCTCAGCTCCCCGAAGCATTTCAGAAATGCGTGCGGGGCCGTAATGTGTATTGGGTGTTGCCATATCGGCTATGTTCCTTTCCGATCAAGGACTATCCGAAAAAAGTCCGTACCACAAAAAATCAAAATACTCTTCGGTCATAAAATCCTGCCAAAAAGCAAAAAATTAGGACATAAATTTACGAATCTATGTCGTTTTGTCGCAAAAAATGCGATTGTCTTCACAAAAAAACAATCTTCCCATTGAATAACTGTCACATTCAATCTGTATAATGTTTATGTCGGTATCGATGGGCTATCTTCCATTCTATGCGTCGGCCGACGAAATGATACAACCGTAAGCATTTTCAAAAAACACATTCATATTATAAAACGGAGGAAACCCAAACTATGCAGATCACAGACGTAAAGGTAAGAAAGCTTTTTAACGAAGGCCCTATGCGGGCGATCGTTTCGGTGACCTTTGACGGTCAGCTTGCCGTCCACGACATCAAGGTAATCAACGCACGTGACAAATACTTTATCGTAATGCCCAGCCGTAAGAATCCCGACGAGACCTACCGTGACATCGTACATCCGATCAACGCGCAGTTCCGTGCGATTCTCGAATCGTCGATCATCTCGGCATACGACGCGGCAGTTATCGCCGCCGCTGAGGAAGCCGCGCTGATGAACAGCGACGCCTCCGAGATCGAGATCGCGGGCGTTTGACCGCTTGTATCCGGAATCAAATCATACTCAGCCGTTCGCGGGATCTCCCACGGGCGGCTTTTTTTTGTAAAAATGGGATACGCAAAGAGAAGTGCCCTTACGCCTGCACCTCAACCTTTGCACCGCGACCCATCACTTCCGCCGCCTCCTCGTGGCGCTCATCTACGGGAAGCGCGCATCCTCTCGGTAGCAGGAGCCTGATCTTTTCGGGGCAGATCTCTGCGTGAAGCGTCACGGTCTCTGCGATCTCTCCGTCCCCACAAACCGCCGTCGGCTTCGGGAAACGCACCGTGAAGCGGTCACAGCGGCGATACTCCGCGATCTCCTTCTCGATGATGCGCGGCTGCGTCAGGAAGGTTCCCTTTTTATAGCTGTCGAGCAGACGAAGCAGCTCGACGCGGGAAACATTCTTCACCTTGCAAAGGTCAATCTTACCATCCTGCATCAAGGCATACGGTGCGGGATGATAGCCGCCTCCGTAAAACCGTCCGTTTGCAGCAAGCAGGAACATCAAATCAAATTCTTCAAATGCGCCTCCGTCCACGGAGATATCTCCCTTAAGCCCGGGCTTTCCAACCATCGCCATTAAAATTCCAACGTAATACGCAAAGCTTGAGGCAACGAGCGGAATCTTCTTCGCCCGATCGGCGCAAGCAACCACGTAGCAGTCAAAGCCCATATTGAGGATGTTGAGCGAATACGCATCAAGACCGTTGTCCCCCGTATAGTGGATCGCATCGATCAGAACGGTCTCACCCGCCATCTGTGCTTCAAGATTCGTAAACAACTTCGGGAAGGAAAAGCTCCTGACGAAATCGTTGCCCGTCCCGGCAGGAATAACACCGAGTGTCACCGCATCATAGCCCGCGATCCCGCTCGCGACCTCACTGACCATACCGTCACCGCCGCAGGCGAAGATCACCTTCTCCGCGTGATCCATCTCGCAGATCTCTCGTGCAATGCGCGTTGCATCGCCACGGCATTCGGTCATACAGATCTCGTACGACAGATCTGCCGCATCAAAATGCTCGCGGATCCTTTCGCAAATATGCGCTGCAAATTTTCCCTTTCCCGACACGGGGTTCACGATAAACCAATACTTCATACTGCCACCCGCTTCCCTGCGTAATGTCTATATTATAACCATTATAACAGAAATCCCCGCTTTTGTCTATACCTTTTTTCGCGATTTCGACATTTTGCTTTTTCAAGTCCACGGTATCACGCATACGGCTACGCTCGCATACAATGCTTCTGTAACCGATTCCATATGAAAGGAAGTATTCCCTATGCAACTCGACGAACGTTCTATCAATCGTCTCCTCTCCCTCAGCGACAAGCAGCTTGAGGAGCTGATCCGCAGGATCGGTAAGGAGAGCGGCATCGACCTCAGCACGTTCCACATCACATCCACCGATGCAGAGTCAATCCGAGGTGCGCTGAGGGGCTTTACCCCCGCAGACCTTGAAAAAGCAAACGAAGCGCTGAACGCTTATCAAAGCGGTAGACTCGGCAAAGCAAAGAAGCAAAACAGGCCATAGCGCGGAAAGGAGACCGAATGCCCGAAGAAAAGGAACAGCTCGGTGCCTCTCTCGGCGGTCTCGGTATCCCGAATCTGTCCGATGCCATCGAGCGGCTGAAGGCACATCCCGAGATCATCTCTATGGCGGCATCGGTTCTCGGTCAAAGCACCGAAGAAGCAATACCGTCAAAAGAAGCACAGATTGACCTCTCCATAGACGAGACGACCGAAAGAACCGATCGCTCTGCGGGGGGCGATCCGATCTCCGACGCGATCCCACAGCTCGTAGGATTACTCGGTCCGATGCTATCAGGCAGAGGTAGTGACGGAGAGAAAAAGCACACAGATGGGAAAGGGATCGGGCGCAGCACGGCACTTCTCCTCGCGCTGAAGCCCTATCTGTCAAAGTCGAGATGCGAGGCCGTCGACAGACTCGTGGAGCTCGGCAGGATCGGCGAGATCCTCGAAAGGCTCTCGTGACCCGTGGTCTGCTCTCCTCGCCCGAGCATCGCACTGAGGAGCTTCGCATTTCCACATTCAAAACGAAGAAAGGCAGGTACCACGCTATGTATTACAGAAGCCTTGAAAGCAACCGCACAAAAACGCCCCTCCCAAGCCACTACGGCGGCAGTACCTTCCGTGCGGACGGAACCTTTGCACAGATCCCCGTGAGACGCGAATACGATCTGCATCCGCGCGGAACGTACGGGCAAGACGTCACGCCTCCCGAGGAGGACGAAGTGACGCGGCATTCGGGCGAGAGCGCATCCGAGGAAGAGGAGGTCGCATCCTCCGACATCTCGGTCACCGAACATGGCGAGCACGATCCCCGAAAGGAGGAAGAGGAGGAGCGGATGGACGAACAGGAAGGCGACTTCTTCTCCCGACTCCTCGACGGAATACTCCCCGGGGTTCGGGAGGACGATCTCCTCCTGATCCTCCTGATCCTTTTGCTCTCCCGCGAAAAGGGCAACGAGGATGCGCTCGTGCTCCTCGCCTTTTTGCTCTTTGCAAAGTGACCCGAAAATACGTATCAAAGAAATCAAGGGACTGTCTGTAACGTCTGAGACAGTCCCTTGAAGCTTATTCGCCTTCGTCAGCAGAAGCCTCCCGAAGGGTTCCCTCCTGCCAATTTCCGACCGACACGCGCGTGACCGCCTCGGCACTGCCCTGCGGGATCAAAACGCGCATCGAATAGCGCAGAATGAAATAGAGGTGATCGGAAACACCCTTAGACACCTCGGCGTACAGATCCTCCGTGTCCTCTGCCGCGCGGAGATCGAGCAGCAGAAGATCAAACGCCCCAATAATGCCCTCAAGATGACGGTCGCTGTCGCGCGTCGAAAGAAACGAGGGCGTAAACGCGATCCCGACCGCCGTCGCAGGCGAGCGCCCATTGATCGCACGCGCGATCCCAAAGAGCTCCCGAACGGCATCCGACGCCGAGAACGAGGGATCTGTCCCATCTTCTCCGTCAGGATCGAAAAGGCCGTCGCAGTCAAGGAGAACGACCTCGTCGGCGCCCGCCTCGGCGACCTCGCAAAGGAGCGCCGTCTCATAGGCATACAGCACCGAGCGCGAATATGCGTCGCCGTCCGTAAAGTATCGCATCGGCAGGATGCAGGAAACGTAGATCTCGCGCGAGCGGAAGGGCTCCAGGATCTCCGCGATCCGAAGAAGTCCGCTTCCCTCCGTCCCGAGCCCGAGACCGTCATCGGTCTCTGCAGAAAACAGAAGTCCGCCGTCCGCGTCCCGAAGGATCAGTGAAACCGACGTCACCCCTGCATTCGCAAATCGCTGTGCTTCGCTTTTGAGAGAGCCCTTGGTCGCGCCCTCAAGCGAAACGATCCCCGCATTCAATTCGGGGACTTCAAGCCCACGGGAGGGGGAAACCGTTTCCTCCTCGGTCTCGGCAGTATCGGTGGATTCGGCATCATCTCCGAGTGATCCGACGCGCGCCTTCAGGAGATTTCCGAGAATCACCGCTGTGATCCCCGACAAAAGAATGGTGAGGAGAAGTCCGATCAGAAGCCTTTTCGAAATGCGGATCCTGCGGATCAGCGCCCGGATCCCACCGAGGATCGCAGCGCCGAGGTCTCGAAAGAATTCCCGTCTGCGCTTTTTTCGGATCCTCTTCATAAGCGCCTCGTGCTCAAGCTCCTCGCGCATCCGCGCGTTTTCCTCTGCCGTACGCTCCCCTCCACGGAGATCCGCACGACGATCAGTGCTATCGGCAGACCGCCGGGGGGACGGTGACACAGGCGCTTTCTTTGCCTTCCCTCGCGTTGCGGCTTTCGCTTTGTCTCTTGCGGGCGGCGTTTTCCTTTTTCCCGCTTCGGCAGAAGCCGATTCGGAGGCTTCCCTTTGCGCCTCGATTTCGCGCCTTTCCCGCTCCCTCCGAAGCCTCGCCTCTGCCTCCCGCTCCTCGCGGGCGAGCTTTTCCCGAAGTGCCTCGATCCGCGGATCGGGCTTCGGCGTAGGGGGAATGGGCTTTTCGGGCTCCTTGGGCCCTTGAGGCGGTGCGGGCTCCTCGGGCGGATCCTCGACCACCTTGCCCCACCTCATCCGAACGGGTCGGGCAGGCGGCTCACGATCCTGCGTCTCTGCGACGGTCTCATCCGCAGTACCCGTCACTTCTCCCGAAGTGATGCCCGACTTCTCGTGCGATTCAAGGCTTTTTTCCTCGGATCCGTTTATCATCGCTTGCCCTCCCTTCTTCTGACTTTGACACGGTCAAATCATCAGCGTGACCGCTGTTTTTTGCGTTTTTCCTTCTCCGCGCGATCGGCACGGACCGACACTGCGACCCACCACGCGACGACTGCTGCAACCGCAAGCCCGATCAGGACGTACAAGGTCACGAGAAGCGTATATTCAAGATCAAAAAATACGCTTTGCCGCAGTGTCGTGAGGTCGAGCGACCTGCAGTATTCGTTCGGACTGAACACGAGCTCTTCACGGCGCTCCTCGACGAGCGCGAGGAAGGTATAGGTCTGATATCCGTCGTACAGCGCGGCACCCTCGCCGTAGCAGTTGAGCAGAACGTACTCATAGTCCTTCTCCTCGCGGCGGATGATAAAATAAGCGTCTGCCGTTTCCACGATCCCGCTGTATTCTCCGACAGCAAGCGCAAACGCCGCCTCCTCATACGCCTCCTGCATTTCGCCGCGCATAAAGTAGTAGCCGTTTTTTCCCTGCTCCTCGTCTTCACCGTAGGACTCGACGAGCGAATCGAAATCAGCGCCGGCTCGAAGCTGACTCTCGACGTCCTCAATGAGCGCACGGTTTTCCGCGTCGCTCCTTCCGTTATCCTTAAAGACCGCGACGTGGCGCGTCCGTGCATATACGCTTTCGTCCATCACGATCGAAACGATCTTCTCAACGTCCGACTCGATCACTCCGAGATAATTGACGTAGGAATACAGAAGATTGTTCTCAAGAATGCTGATCGCCGTGGCAAAGCGCGCGTAACGGTCGGTCATATAATTCTCGTGGAGCATTTTCTTGTATTCGTGTTTTCCACCAAGCGACGCGACGAGCTTCTCCATATCCGCGCGCACGAGCTCCTGCACGTCCTCCTCGCCGTATCCGATCTCTGCAGAAAGCGAAAGGACGGCGTATTTTTCATTGATCGCGCCATATACGAGCTCGGTCAGCTCCTCTCGGTGCAGTGCACGGGACTCCGCCGTGTCGAAGGCGTCGTCTCCGTATGTGCTTTTCAGCGCGGCACGGTATGTCATCGTAAGGTAAAACAGCTCGTCATAGGATACCGTGTAATCCTCCACCGCACCGACCGCGCGGGTTTCCTCCTCACTCGGCTCGATCGCTCGGTATCCGCACCCGACAAGGCAGGAAAGGACGGTCACGAAGAGGAGGAGCACCGATACGGCGCGGGAAGCGAGCCGCCAAATACTGTTTCCGCGCATTATTTCTTCACGCGCTTCTTCGTCGTAGGCTTACGGTTCAGGAGCTTAAAGACTACGACTGCAAGGACAATGACGACCACGCCGCCGAGAACGCCGAGCGTGACAAGCAGTCCCGTGTTATCCTTGACCTCATCGATCGGCTCGATCATAAGAAGATCAAGGCTCTTGCAGTAATCGTTCGGAACGAACACGAGCGTCTCCTTCGCCTCATTCAGGTAATCGTTCATCAGCGCAGAGGTGTACTGATCAAAGAGATCGGGATAGTTCTTGTCCACATAGCCCTCGGTCAGTCCGAGACGCTGGAGGAAATACCACGCACTGCGCGTATTTCCGAGGTAATCTGCCGTTCCGAGAAAGACCTCGCTGACGTCACCGACGTTTTCAAGAGCAAACGCCTTTTTCTCATAGATCTCTTCCATTTCTCCGTAGGTAAAGCAATGCTCGGGGGAAATATCAAGGGTATACTTCACGTAATCGTTGATATCCGCGCCTGCAAGGACCTCCTCACGGTACTGCTCTGCCTTCGTCTTGTTCGCTTCGTATTCCTCTTCCGTCTTATTGATGAGGCAGATGCTTGCAACGTATACGAAGTTGTCAAGAATATACTGCTTTACGTCATCCTTGTCGCTCGGCACGCGTCCGTTTTCAAGGTAAAGGAAGTAAAGATCCTCGTAAATGGCATCGACCGCCGCCGTAAAGCGAACGTAGTGGTCGGTAAGATTCATCGCCTTCAGGAAGTCCTTGTAGCTTCCCCGATCGCCACCAAAATCGGCGTCAAGCGTTTTGTCCATATATTCCTGCACCGTCTTGTCGTACGAATCGACCGTGATCCCCTCCTTTGCGGCAAGCGTCAAAACCGCATAGTTGGACTCAAGATCGGCGTAGACCATATCCCGAAGCTCGCGCAGATACTGCGCCGAGGTCTCCTCGTCGTCCCAGATATCGGTGCCGTTCATATCCTCAAGCTGCTTTTTGTAGGTCAGGACGAGGAAACGGAACTCCTCGTACAGCACCTCGTATTCACCGATCGTACCGACGACACGAAGATCCTCCTCGCTTGTCGGGAGAGCGCGGGATGCACAGCCGGTAAGAGCACCGGACAGGATCAGCACCGCAAGAAAAATCGCCAGAGCGCGCACTGCGCGGTTCATAAGTACAGGTTTCAAATCAACTTCCTCCGATCGAAAATATAAGACTAAGAGCAATCGCACAAAAATAACGTTCTACCTTTTATTATAACAAGCGTTTGTGACAGCAGTGTGAATGTTTTGGACTTTAAGAAAAAATGTTTGATATATGATATAAATTCAGAAGGGGCTGAGTTAAAAACTCAGCCCCACAGCATTTATTTTGCAACGATATTTACGATCTTGTTGGGAACGTAGATCTCCTTGACGATCGTCTTGCCGTCAAGCATCGCCGAGATCTTCGGATCTGCCTTTGCCGTTGCGATCGCAACGTCCGCAGGACAGTTCATCGGAAGATCGACCGTCGCACGAACCTTGCCTGAGATCTGAACCGCAACGGTCACACTCTCGTCGACCGTCTTCGATTCGTCGTATTCGGGCCACTGTGCGAGGCTGCAGAAGCCTTCCCCACCGAGTGTTTCCCACATCTCCTCCGCAAGATGCGGTGCAAAGGGACAGAGGAGACGGACGAGGATTTTGAGGTCATCCTTCGAGATCTTACCCGCGTCGTACACCTCATTCAGCAGCGACATCATCGCGGCGATCGCGGTGTTGAACTTCATTTCCTCAATATCCGACGAAACCTTCTTGATCGTCTTGTGGATCGCGGATTCAACCTTTTTATCGGTCTTTTCGCCCGTTACGAGGTCGGAAAGTCCCGCAAATCTCTCAAGGAATCTCTTACAGCCGCGGAGGCTCGAATCGTTCCACGGTGCCGCAGAGCCGTAGTCACCCATAAAGAGGACATAGGTACGGAGCGCATCTGCACCGTAGACGTCAATGACGTCGTTCGGGTCGACGACGTTGCCGAGTGACTTCGACATCTTCACGCCGTTCGCACCGAGCACCATACCCTGTGCGGTACGCTTTGCGTACGGCTCCTCGCACGGAACGACACCGATGTCGTAGAGGAACTTGTGCCAGAAGCGCGAATAGATCATATGGCGCGTAACGTGCTCCATACCGCCGTTGTACCAGTCAACGGGCATCCAATACTTCAGCTTATCCATAGCGGCAAGCTCAGAGTCGTTATGCGGATCGATATAACGGAGGAAGTACCACGACGAGCCTGCCCACTGCGGCATCGTATCGGTCTCGCGCTTTGCAGCCTTGCCACACTTCGGGCACTTGCAGTTCACGAACGAGTCGATCTTTGCAAGGGGCGATTCGCCACCCTCACCGGGTGCGAAGTTCTCGACCTCGGGAAGACGGAGCGGAAGCTCCTCAAAGGGTACGGGAACCATACCGCAGTCCGCGCAGTGCACGATCGGGATCGGCTCGCCCCAGTAGCGCTGACGGTTGAACGCCCAGTCCTTCATCTTATACTGCACGCCACCTTCGCCGATGCCCATTTTTTCGAGCTCCTCGACCATACGTGCAATAGATTCCTTCTTATTCGTATAACCGTTGAGGAAGCCCGAGTTGACCATTTCACCGTCACCCGTGTACGCCTCCTTCGAAATATCGCCGCCCTTGATGACTTCAACGATATCAACGCCAAAGGTCTTTGCGAAGTCGTAGTCGCGTCCGTCGTGTGCGGGAACTGCCATAATCGCGCCCGTGCCGTAGCCCATCATTACATAGTCAGCAATGAAGATCGGAACGTCCTTGCCGTTCACGGGATTCTTCGCGGTAAGTCCCTCAATGCGAACGCCCGTCTTATCCTTGACAAGCTGGGTGCGCTCGAATTCGGTCTTTTTGCGGCATTCCTCGCGGTAAGCTTCGATCGCATCCATATTCGCGATCTTATCCTTATTCGCGTCGATCATCGGATGCTCGGGCGCGATGACCATAAAGGTCACGCCGAAGAGTGTATCGGGACGCGTCGTATAGATGCGGAGCTTTTCATCGATGCCGTTCACCGTGAAATTCACGAAGGCACCCGTGGATTTTCCGATCCAGTTCTCCTGCTGCATTCTGACGTTCGGGAGATAATCGACCGAGTCGAGTCCTGAAAGGAGGCGGTCTGCGTACTCGGTAATGCGGAGATACCAGACGTCCTTCGTCTTCTGAATGATATCGCTGTGGCAGATATCGCACTTGCCGCCCTGCGAGTCCTCGTTCGAAAGAACGACCTTACACGACGGGCAGTAGTTGACCATCGCGGTATCGCGGAATGCAAGTCCCTTCTCAAACATCTTGAGGAAGATCCACTGCGTCCAGCGGTAGTAATCCTCGTCGGTCGTATCAATGACGCGCGACCAATCGAACGAGAAGCCGACGCGCTTCAGCTGCTCCGTGAAGTGTGCAATATTTTGGTCGGTGACGACGCGGGGATGGATACCCGTCTTGATCGCGTAGTTCTCTGCAGGAAGACCGAACGCATCAAAGCCGAGCGGATAAAGGACGTTGTAGCCCTGCATACGGCGCTTGCGCGAAATGACCTCAAGACCCGAATATGCCTTGATATGTCCGACGTGCATACCCGCACCCGAGGGGTACGGAAATTCGATCAGACCGTAAAACTTCGGCTTTGAGAAATCATCCTCTGCCTCAAAGATCTTCTTTTCATCCCATTTTTTCTGCCATTTTTCTTCAATGGCAACGTAATCGTATCGCATTATTTCTTCTGCCTTTCTTTCGTTTCGGGAAGCGGAGAAAAAAGAAAAAGCCCCGTTCTCCCGTTCTAAATTCGGGAGACGAAAGCTGTGAAAATATTCTCGGCTTCCGCGGTACCACTCCGCGTTGACGGAAACTCCGCCCACTTTTCTGCTTCTGACGCGAGCATAACGTTCAAGCCTACGCAAAGCCGTGCGGCTTCTTCAGCTGACCGCTCGGGGGAGAGTCGTTCGGGTCCCGTCCTCTGCCTTGCACCGACCGGCAGTTCTCTGCACACGGAAAAATCCGTCCTTTTGCCCCTTCATAGCGTTTGAGTTTTAACTACGTTATTATAACCCATTTTTTCGCCTTTGTCAAGGGGTTTATGCGGAAAAGTCCGATAAAACTGACAAAAGCCAAATCAGAGCTCACACCTCGGGAATTATTTGAATATTCGCATATTCATATCAAATTCACAAATATGTGCTACAATACAAGTGCGACGCACCTTTATGCGTCGGGAAATGAGGTCTATCCGTGAACACATCGCGTTTATCTGAAATAAAATCCCTTCTGAGGCGGCACGGTCTTCGTGTATTTCTCTCCCTTCTCCTGCTCCTCCTCTTTTATATGAGCTATACGATCAGCAGAGAGCCCGTGTCAAGCGGACTCGCCGCTGCACCAACGTGCGCACGCTATATCCTGCCCGTCGTTGCGCTTCTCTCGATCGTCCTCGCTGTATTGAAGCGTTATTTCACTGCCCTGTCGCTGTTTATCGGTTATCATTTAGGCTTCGCTCTCGCGATAGTCGGAGCCGAGGATTCCTCGGTCGCCGTCACGACCGTTATACTCACGCTCGCGGCTATGCTCCTCGTCGGCGTCTGGCTCGAGATCTTTTCCGTTCTTCTTGCAAAATGGAAAAAGGAAGCGGACACCGCCGCGCAGTAAGCGGCATACGATCGTTTCTGCGTTCGCGCTTACAAATTCATAAGAAAGCGAAAAAGCCCGTCCCTCAAAGAGAGAGACGGACTCTTTTTTTACCTGAGATGCTCGGCGTTTATCTGCAGTTGTCGCCGCCGACGGGCATATTGTTCTGTGCGCCGCCCTGCTGCTTCTTGTTCTGCGCATTGTTCTGTGTGCTGTTCTGAGAACTGTTCTGCGCATTGTTCTGTGTGCTGTTCTGAGAACTGTTCTGCGCATTGTTCTGTGTGCTGTTCTGAGAACTGTTTTGTGCTTTGTTCTGTGCGTTATTCTGCATAATGATTGACCGTACCTTTCTGTTTTCCTGTGCAGGCTTTTGTCCTGCATTCACAGTATACCCGGATACGGATGCATCTATACAAAAAATTTCCAAGAGGGGGGCGTCAGAGAAGCATAAAGCGATACTCGACCTGACTGTAGATCGCGCGGATGCTACGGATCGTAAAGAAAGCAAACAGTGCAGCAAGCACCGTGTCAAGCACGGGAAGCCACTCGAATGCGAATCCCTCCCTGCGCCAGAGAAGAAGCACGACCATAAGAAGCTTACAGACAGCCGAAAGCACTGTAAACACAAGTGCGGGGATCATTCCCTTTTCGAGCTCTTTGTGGATCGTCTTGATCTTTTCGCTCGGATTCTGCGTTTCCTGCGGCGTGACCGCGAAGCCCGTGTAGGAGGAGATCACGTGTCGGAGCATTCGGAAGAACAAGAGCATCATAATGATGAACGTAACCTCCGACGCCGCCTTCAATATCTGGAAATAGATATGCATCGTGTACGCAGCCTCATTCGTCTCGATCGACGTTATGCTGTAATTGTAGAGGAAATAGGTTTCAAAAATATTCGCTCCGAGCGATAAGACGGCAAATGCCCCCGCCGACAAAAAGAATTCCCGACGCCGTCCGACGTGCTGTCCGAGGATCAGCACCGCGATGCAAAGGATCACCGCAAGCAAGGTATCCGGGATCACGTGGACGTCGTCAAGACGCAGATCCACGCGAAGCACCATCGCGATGCTTGCGACGGTAAGCGCGTTTTGCAGATGACGGTGTGTGAAGATATGCGGCTTCGTCAAGACGTCGGTACGATATTTCTCGCGGTAGAAGGAGATCATTTCCCCATCCGCCTTCGCAGCACGCACAAATTCGGTCACCCGTTCCAGCCAAATGCACCCGAAAACAAACACCGCGATCATTGCAAAGACGCGATAAAAGCCGATGTAATCGTACGGACGGAAGACCGTACTGATCTCGACGTCCTTTGAGAGCGCCGAGAATTCGGGGAGAGCGGTAAGCACCGCCTTGACACCGATGAAGAAAACCGTAGTCACGCGCAGGCGCTCAATGCGGTTCAGCGGTGCCCGCTCGACGGTCATTCCCCGCTTCAGACCCTTTTTTCGGTTCGGAAAAAGGACCTTTTTCGGAGGACGTACGAGGCGATCAAAGCTCGCGCCGTCACAGCGTGCCGAAAGATAGGAAAATCCGTCAAAGAGGCATTTCCACGCAGGTATGACGAGGAAAAAATCAAACACGCCGAAGACAAAGGTCAAAAGCAGGATCGTATCGGGACGCTCCTGCGCCGTAACGAGTCCGAGCACGACGAAAAAGGAAAAATACTCCAGAGCAGAGATCCACGCGATCTTATAAAACCGATCGTACGCGTCCCCGAAATAATCGTTCAGGTCGCGGAGCTGAGAGATCCCCGAAAGAAGCAGGATGTACCCGATGAAATCAGGCAGGACGTCAAACGTCGCCATATCGGGCAGAAAGAGGAAGATCGCCGCCGCTGTAAGCGAGCCGATCCCGAGATATCTTTTGATTTTTTTCTTGCGTTCGAGAACGATTGCCCTGGGCTCGTTCATTTCTTCTACCTCCCTTCAATACGGGTCTGATTCTGATAAAGTCATACGCGGCACAGCCGCATTATTTTCTTTTTTTGCGATTTTGCGCGTTATAGCGCCGTTCACGCTCCTCGCGTCGCTTCTTCAGCTTGTCCTCCGCATATTTCGTTACGCTGTCTGCCGCCGCCTGCTCACGCCGCGCGCGCTCCTCGCGAATGCGGTTGACCCACGCAAAGCGCGATCTTCTCAGCGGCATATCCTCGTCCTCCGCGTCACAGATACGCATATAGCAGCTGACCAGCATCACACCGACCAGAACGTGATACACAATCTGGAGGAGCATTGCGGAAAAAGCGAAATATACTGCCGCGGAAAAGGGCGTTTTCGAGATCAGCTGTACTGCAACGTAAAGCCCGAGGCATACCATATTCCGCTCTGTCGACGCCGCGATCCTCGGGTTATCGACGTCGCGCGCGAGCTTTCGGATCGCAAGAAGCAGCGTAAGCTGAAATGCCGCAAAGGCGACGAACTCGGCGAGCTTTACGGTTTCGAATATCGAATCCGAAAACACGGGAAGCTCCCAAAGAAAATTCTCGGAAAGCCAGAAAAAGAGGCGGTAAACAGACGGAAGGAGCAATACCACGCCGAAAAACAAAGCATTCCGAAAGCTATACTCGTATTCCATCAGTCGGGAGATCGCATAAAGAAGCATCGCACATCCGAGAAGGATCAGGAGTATCCCCCAGATCTCGCTCTGCCACATCATTCCCACGAGAAAGGCTATATAATAGCCTGCCGTTAAAATACCAAATCCCATAGCTCCACCGTTTATTTTGAAGCCGCTCCGGGATTTGCCCCGCAGCACTTCTTATACTTTTTGCCGCTTCCGCACGGACAGAGGTCATTTCGTCCGATCTCCGCCTCGGTCTTACGGACGGTCGTAACAGCACGGACCTTCAAGGGCTTCGGTCTACCGCCGCCCGCAAAGCCTGCCGTCGTGGGCTGTGCCACCTGCACGCGCTGTGTGGGATTCGCCACGGGAACTACCGAGAGAATATTGCGCGTCGTCTGCTCACGGATATCCGCGACCATCGCGTCGAACATATCAGCACCCTGCAGACGGTATTCGGTCACGGGATCGCGCTGACCGTAGGACTGAAGCCCAACGCTTCCCTTCAGATCGTCCATCGCGTCGATGTGATCCATCCAGAAGCGGTCGACCGTCTCGAGTAAGATCTTGCGCTCGATCTCACGGAAGATCTCGGAGCCGAACAGCTCCTCCTGCGCAGCGTAACGCTTCTCGGCGCGCTCGAGCATTTCGTCAACGATATCCTCGTCCCGCAGTGCCTTCAGCTGGGATTCGTCGTAGCGGAAGTCCTCGTCGGCCGTGAGGAGTCCCCTGAAGTGACGGCGCAGTCCGTCGAGATCCCAGTCATGCTTTTCGTCCGCCATCAGATATCCGCGCGTTGTCTCCTCGACCGTCGAGAATACCATATCGCGGATCGTCGCGCTGACATTCTCTCCGTCGAGCACGCTCTGTCTCTGACGGTAGATGACCGTTCTCTGCTGATTCATTACGTCGTCGTAGGTGAGGACGTTCTTTCTGTGCCTAAAATGGTCTGCCTCGATGCGCTTCTGTGCCGATTCGATCGAATTCGAAAGGATCCTCACGCTGATCGGTGTGTCATCGTCGAGTCCGAGACGGTCGACCGTCATAGCCATTCGGTCGGAGCCGAAAAGACGCATCAAATCGTCCTCAAGCGAGAGGAAGAACTGCGATTCACCGGGGTCACCCTGACGTCCCGCACGGCCGCGCAGCTGATTATCGATACGGCGCGATTCGTGCCGCTCGGTACCGAGGATATAGAGACCGCCTGCCTCTCTGACCTTATCAGCCTCGGGCGCGACCGCCTTCTTATACTTATCGTACAGCTCGGCGTACACGCGGCGGGATTCCTTTACCGCCTCATCGTCGATCTCCGCCGTGCCCGTTGCCATCGCGATCAGCTCCTCGTCGTATTCCATACGGCGCATCTCAGCCTTTGCCATGTACTCGGGGTTACCGCCGAGCATAATATCGGTACCGCGTCCCGCCATATTGGTCGAGATCGTGACAGCACCCAGCTTACCCGCCTGCGCGACGATCTCGGCTTCCTTCGCGTGGTACTTTGCATTCAGGATATTGTGCTTGATCCCCTCTCGCTTCAGTCTCCGCGAAAGCTCCTCGGATTTTTCGATCGTGATCGTTCCGACAAGGATCGGCTGTCCCTTTTCGTGGCACTCCTTGATCTGCGCGACGATCGCGTCGTACTTGCCCTTGATATTTTTATAGACCGCATCGGGATGATCGACGCGGATCATCGGACGGTTGGTCGGGATCTCGACAACGTCAAGCCCGTAGATCTCACGGAACTCATCCTCCTCGGTGAGAGCCGTACCCGTCATACCCGCGAGCTTCCTGTACATACGGAAGTAGTTCTGGAAGGTGATTGTCGCGAGCGTCCTGTTTTCTCTCTGTACCGTGACACGCTCCTTCGCCTCGATCGCCTGATGCAGACCGTTCGAGTAGCGTCTGCCCGGCATCATACGACCCGTGTTCTGGTCGATGATCATAACGCCGTCATCGGTCACGACGTAATCGCGGTCAAGCTGCATACAGCCGTATGCGTGGAGTGCCTGATTCAGATGGTGCGAAATCGTCGCATTCGCAGGGTCGGAGATGTCCTCGATCTCGAAATACTCTTCTGCCTTACGGATACCCGCCGCCGTGAGGATCGCCTTCTTGTTCTTCTCGTCGACAATATAGTCGCAGGCCTCTCCCTTTTCGTCGAGCACCTCGTCGTACGAGGTCTTGCCCTCCATCTCCTTGATAACGAATCTGCGGAGTCGGCGGACGAGCGCATCGGTGCGCTCGTAAAGCTCGGAGGACTGCTCGCCTCTGCCCGAAATAATGAGCGGCGTACGCGCCTCGTCGATGAGGATCGAGTCGACCTCGTCGATGATCGCATAAACGTGCCCTCTCTGCATCATCTGCGACTTGTAGACGACCATATTGTCACGGAGATAGTCAAAGCCAAACTCGTTGTTCGTACCGTAGGTAATGTCCGCCTGATATGCCGCACGCTTTTCATCGGAGGTCTGACCGTGCACAACGAGCCCCGTCTTAAGTCCCATAAACTCGTAGACGTTGCCCATCTCCTCAGCATCGCGGCGCGCGAGGTATTCGTTTACGGTGACGATGTGCACACCCTCACCTGTGAGCGCGTTGAGGTATGCGGGCATCGTTTCGACGAGCGTCTTACCCTCACCCGTCTTCATCTCGGCGATCCGTCCCTGATGCAGGATGATACCGCCGATGAGCTGAACTCTGTACGGACGCTTGCCGAGAATACGCTCGTCCGCCTCTCTGATCGCCGCAAACGCGTGTGGCAGGATGTCGTCCAGCGTCGCACCCTCTGCAAGCTTTTTCTTGAACTCTGCGGTCATACCCGAGAGCTCCTCGTTGGTCTTTGCGGCGTATTCGTCCGCAAGCGATTCAATATAGTCAACGGTTGCCTTCAGCTTCTTCAGCTGATGCTCGCTGTAGGTTCCGAAGATCTTTGTGATGAGACCCATAATTCCCGTACCTTTCGTGTCTGATTTTTTGACGCATTTTGAGTAAAAACACCTAATCCATTTTATTATACATCATATTCTCATAAATTACCATAGTAATTTGTAAATTTTATCTCAAAATCCAAAAAAAATGCTTGAAAAACAAATCGGAATATACTATAATGTTGTAAAAAGCAAGACAAAGTGCACGCGCCGAGCCACACACAGGGTCGGCAGGTGTCCGAAAGGATTTATTATGAACCGCCTTCACATCGTACTCTGCGAGCCGCAGATCCCGCAAAACACAGGAAACATCGCACGCACCTGCGCCGTCACGGGTGCTTCTCTCCATCTGATCAGACCGCTCGGCTTCGAGATAAACGACAAAAAGATGAAGCGTGCGGGGCTTGATTACTGGGACAAGCTCGACGTGCATTACTACGACGGCGTGGAGGATTTTTTCGGAAAGAATCCGAATGCTGCGGTCTGGTTCTTTACCACCAAGGCGCGGCACCGCCATACAGACGTGACGTATGAGGGCGACACCTATCTGATGTTCGGCAGAGAGGATGCGGGGCTCCCCGAGGAGCTGCTCGTCCGCCATCCCGACACGGCACTCCGCATCCCGATGCGAAACACCCTACGCAGTCTGAATCTTTCGAATTCGGTCGCAATTGCCGCATACGAGGTACTTAGGCAATGGGATTTCGACGGGCTTTCGAAGGAAGGAAATCTCACAAGGTACGATTGGAACGGAGAAACATATGGAACAAAGCAGCTTTGACGTGACCCGTGAGCCGCGCCGCGTGATGATCGCGATGAGCGGCGGCGTAGACAGCGCAGTCGCCGCGTATCTTCTGAAGAGAGACGGATACGACACTCTTGGCGTTACCCTTCAGATGTTTGAGCGCGAGCTTCTGACACCCGAGGCGCAGCGTGCCCTTCCCCGGTCCTCCCCGATCGACGACGCGCGTGACGCGGCAGATCGCCTCGGAATTCCTCACCGCGCCTTGAATTTTTCAAACGAATTCTGTGCATCGGTCGTCGAGCCCTTCATCGAGACCTATCGGGCGGGCGGCACGCCGAACCCCTGCGTCGAATGCAACCGCTGCCTCAAATTCGGAAAGCTCCTTGACGCGGCAGATGCGCTCAGCTTCCCCTACCTCGCAACGGGACACTACTCAAAGATCGAGCGAGAGAGCGGCGGTCGCTATATCCTGCGCCGGGCTGAGGATCTGAGCAAGGACCAGACCTATATGCTCTGGTCTCTCTCGCAGGAGCAGCTTTCCCGCGTGTTGTTTCCGCTCGGCGGTATGACGAAAAACGAGGTCAGAGAGATTGCCGGTTCGCTCGGCTTTGTGAGCGCAAATCGGAAGGACAGCCAGGACATCTGCTTCATTCCCGACGGTGACTATGCGGCGTTTATCAAGCATCATACGGGGGAATCCTTCCCCGAGGGAGATTTTCTCGACGAAAGCGGAAATTACCTCGGCCGTCACAAGGGCATCATCCACTACACGGTCGGACAAAGAAAGGGGCTCGGGATCGCACTCGGCGAGCCGATGTACGTTTCGAAAAAGGATGCCGCAAGGAATACGGTCACGCTTGCGAGAAACGAGGGACTGTTCCGACGGACTCTCAAGGCCGAGCGAGCAAATCTGATGCTCTGGGACCGACTCGATTCCCCCGTACGCGTCACCGCAAAGGTGCGCTATCACCACACCCCCGTACCCGCGACAGTCACGCAGATCGCAGATGACCGTCTCTTCGTTGAATTTGACGAGCCCGTCCGTGCGATCGCCCCCGGACAATCCTTCGTGATGTACGAGGGCGACTATCTCGCAGGCGGCGGGATCATCTCTGATGAATAAAATTTAACTTTTTTTAGGAATACGCCTTGCAAAGTGCGGAAGAATGTAGTACAATAGGCATATCAAATCAGGCGGCAGAAGCCCCGTGAAGGCTTACCGTCGGGAAATGAAAAGAGACTTTGTTATGTTCAAAACCGAATTACACTGCCATTCGGCAGAGGTCAGTGATTGCGGACGTCTCTCTGCAAAGGAGCTTGCGGAGCGTTATATCGAAAGCGGCTACACCACCGTCGTCCTCACAAATCACCTCAGCAAATACACCTACAAAAATAAGCGATTTGACCACTCCGACTGGGACTGGAACAAAAAGATCGATTATTTTATGAACGGCTTCCATCTTTTTGAGGATGCCGCAAGGGGGCGACTTCACGTCATTCTCGGCTGTGAGCTTCGCCTCAACCGCGACGGCGGAAACGATTACCTGCTTCAGGGCGTGACCGAGGAGCTTTTGCGATCGTTCCCCGATATGATGGACGCGCATCTTGAAGATGTACGCGAGGAGCTCCACGCAGTCGGCGGTCTCCTCTATCAGGCGCATCCCTTCCGCAACGGTATTCGGATCACGCCCCCCGTAGACCTCGACGGCATCGAGGTCTATAACGGTCACTTCGAGCACGATTCCCGCAACTGGATCGCGTCTCAGTGGGCGGAGCGGTACGGACTGATGCGGTCGTCGGGAAGCGACATCCACACATCCGAGCACATCATCTCGGGCGGCATCGAAACAGAAGCACCGATCACGACCCGCGAGGAGCTCGTCGCTGCACTTCGTTCCCCTACGCTCTCCCTCCTCACAGCACCCATTCCGAATCCGAATCATTGAGTGACACCCATTTTGCAGCCGCAAAAAAGAGACAGCAAGATTTGTCTGAAAATTCCTTTTTTCTGTCTTGAAAAAGCACATAATTTGTCTTATACTAAAAGCAAATCCTAACACACAAGAAGAAAGGATAGGTATTATCTATGTCAATCAAGGTAACGGTATGGAATGAATTCCGCCACGAAAAGAAAAAGGAATCGGTAAAGAAGCTTTACCCGAACGGTCTGCACGCAGTCATTAAGGAATTCCTCGATGAGCAGGACGATCTCGAGGTCCGCCTCGCGGCGCTTGACGATCCCGACCAGGGACTTCCCGACGAGGTCCTGAACGACACCGACGTTCTCCTCTGGTGGGGCCACGGCGCACACAAGGAGGTAGATGACGAGCTCGTAAAGAAGATCCAGCAGCGCGTTTACCTCGGCAAGATGGGCTTTATCGCCCTGCATTCGGGCCATCACTCGAAGCCCTTCAAGGCGATCCTCGGTACGAACGGCAATCTGCAGTGGGGACGTAATCAGAAGGAGATCATCTGGAACCTTAATCCCGGGCATCCGATCGCGGCAGGCATTCCCGATCACTTCCTCATCGAAGAGGAGGAGCTTTACTCGGAGCCCTTCTTCATTCCCGAGCCCGAGGAGCTGATCTTCGGCGGTTGGTTTGAGGACGGTAACATCTTCCGTTCGGGTGCAGTTTGGACGCGCGGTGCGGGAAAGATCTTCTACTTCCAGCCCGGCCACGAGACCTGCAAATCCTTCTTCAATCCTTACGTTCGCCGCATCATCACAAACGCGGTCTACTACGTAAAGCCCAACGAGCTCGGCTATGAGATCCTCGATAAGTGTCCTCATATTCTCACGCCGATCGTTGACGAATTTAACGCACAGTAATTCCCTTCGGTAATCGAATACAAATATTAGTGGGCTGATTCACAAATGTGAATCAGCCCACTTTCTGTCATATAACGGCTCTACGGTTCTGTCTCCGACCGTCCATCCGACCCTTCTCCGCTTCATCGGTAATCACTACCGCACGGTGTCGGTCCATTCTTCCGTCTCCCGCGTACCGTCCGAAGCCGTCAACCTCCACGCAGTCGTCCTTTTATTCAAAGGATGGAAATTACTTGGTCTTCAGCGAGTTCTCGTAGGACTCGATCATCTTCTTAACCATCTGACCGCCGACAGAGCCTGCCTGACGGGAGGTCAGCTCGCCGTTGTAGCCCTGGTTAAGGGTAACACCGACTTCGCTTGCCGCTTCCATCTTGAAACGGTTCATTGCTTCCTTTGCCTCGGGAACAAGAGTCTTATTGCTTGCCATAATCTGAAATCTCCTATTTCTGATTGTCTGTGCCTCTGCCGCCCTTCTCGGTTTCTTCCGCACGTCTGTTTCACGAATCCTTCCGCGCAGCGTCCGCACAATCTATATTGAATCGAGACGCTTTCGCGGCTCTGTTACTATTCTGCGCCGAAGAGATTTCTTTATGAATGGGAATTTTTCGTTGATTATTGCTCTGTTTATCTCATTTTCGACCCATCTTTAATAAGGAAACAGCGCGTCTCTCTGATCGAAAGTCCGTGCGTTGCTACTTTCTGCGAGGTAAAATCCGCTCCTCCACACAAAAAAATGAAATTTTTTTGATATTTTGTCGATTTAAAGCGCACTATTTTCAAAAAAGGATTTGACTTCTATCACAAGATGGTGTATAATGAAGGATATCATTATTCAGGGAGGCTTATTATGCTTTGGGATTACCTGATGCTCGCCCTATACGTCATTTCAATGGTGTGCATTGCTTTTTATACGCGTAATCGGTCGAACTCGGTCAACGATTTTCTGCTCGCCGGCAAAAAAGGACTCGGCGGCTGGATGGCTGCCTTTGCCTATGGAACGACTTATTTCTCTGCCGTCATCTTCATCGGATACGCCGGTCAGTTTGGACGTCAATTCGGTCTTGCCTCGGTTTGGGTCGGAATCGGTAACGCCATCATCGGAACGCTGATCGCCTGGCTCGTCCTCGCGCGCCGCACGAAAAATATGACGCAGCGTCTCAAGTCCAAAACGATGCCCGAGTTCTTTGAAAAGCGCTACGGCAGCAAGGCTCTCAAGCTTACCAGCGCCGTGATTATATTCGTCTTTCTGATCCCCTACTCCGCATCGGTCTACAACGGCCTCAGTGCTCTGTTCGAGATCGTGTTCGGCATCCCCGGCTGGATCGTAATGATCGCGCTCGCCGCGCTCACCGCGCTTTACCTGTTCTTCGGCGGCTATTTTGCCACCGCGCTGTCGGATTTCATCCAAGGCATCGTGATGCTCTTCGGTGTTGTGGTTATGGTCGTTTGTCTCCTCTCTCACCCCGACGTTTCTTGGGATATTTCCGAGCTGACGCAGAACCCGCTTCTCACCTGGCATACCTTTGGTGCCGAAAAGACCGGCCTCTACGGAAGCACCGTTTCCCTCATATCGCTGATCCTGCTCACCTCGCTCGGCGTGTGGGCTCTTCCTCAAACGGTACATAAATATTATACGATCCGCGACAGAAAAGCCATCCGACAGGGCGTGGTCGTCAGCACGATATTCGCACTGGTCATCGGATTTGCAGCATATTTTTCCGGTGCGCTCAGCAATCTTTTCGAGCAGGAGGCGATCAAAAACGCTCCCGACTCGCAGGTCATCCCGCAGATGCTCCTCGTCGCGATCCCCGTTGGCTTTACCGGACTTATCGCGGTGCTGATCCTCTCTGCAAGTATGTCCACCCTCTCCTCCGTATCTCTCGTCAGCGCATCCGTGGTGTCGATCGATCTTTATAAGGGCGGCATCAACAAAAAGGCAAGCGACAAGCACGTGAACATTCTGATGCGCGTGCTTTGCATCATCTTCATCGCGATCTCGGTCGTGCTTGCGATCCTCAATGAAAAATTCAACATTGCCGCGATCGCCTATCTGATGGGAATCAGCTGGGGCACGCTTGCAGGCTGCTTCATCGGGCCCTTCGTTCTCGGTGTGATCACGAAGCGCGTCACCCGCCCTGCAGTCTGGTGCTCGATCCTGAGCTCGCTCGTGCTGACTGTCGTCCTCATCCTCGTGCTTGGCTACAATCACCCAAGCGGAGCCGAAACACTTGGCGCCGCGATCAAAAACGGTATCTCGTGCTCACCTATGATCGGTGTCACTTGTATCGTATCCTCTCTCATTATCACCCCCGTCGTCAGCCTCTTTACGAAGCGCCCCGACGACGCAATTCTTGAAAAGGCGTTTGACGCCCCCCTCGAAAACGAAATTTAACAGGAGTCCCTATGATCTGGTCAAAAGAAGAAACACTGTCCCGCGCTGAGATCGAAGCGATCCAGCTCGAAAGATTGAAGGAAACCGTCGCCCGCGTTTACGCGAAGGTTCCCGCTTACCGCAAAAAAATGGATGCGCTCGGTGTAAAGCCCGAGGATATTAAGTCCCTCGCGGATCTCGCACGCCTTCCCTTCGTCACAAAGCAGGATATGCGTGACAACTATCCCTTCGGTCTCTTTGCAGTCCCGAAGGAGGAGCTCGTGCGCATCCACGCGTCGAGCGGCACCACGGGCAAGCCTACCGTGGTCGGATACACGAAAAATGATATGGATATGTGGACCGAATGCGTTTCCCGTATCGCCTGTATGGGCGGAGCCTCGCGCGAGGACATCGCACAGATCTGCTTCGGATATGGTATGTTTACGGGTGCGCTCGGCCTGCATTACGGTCTTGAAAGGATCGGAGCGGCGATCGTTCCCTCCTCCACCGGCAACTCGGAAAAGCAGATCATGTATATGCAGGACTTTGAGACCACGCTGCTCGTCGCGACCCCCTCCTATGCGCTTCGCCTTGCCGAGGTGGCACGCGAGATGGGCGTCGATCCGAGGAAGGACCTCAAGGTACGCATCGCGCTCGTCGGCAGTGAGCTTCTGACCGATGCGATGCGCGAGGAAATGCACAAATATTGGGGCGAGGACCTTCTCATCACCTCCAATTACGGCATGAGCGAGCTCTGCGGCCCCGGCGTTTCGGGCGAATGCGAGCATCTGTGCGGTATGCACATCAACGAGGACTTCTTCATCCCCGAGATCATCGACCCCGAAAGCGGCGAGGTTCTGCCCGCCGGTGAAAAGGGCGAGCTTGTCATCACCTGTATCAAAAAGGAGGGTATCCCCCTCATCCGTTACCGCACGAAGGATATCACGCGTCTCTTTTACGAGCCCTGCAAGTGCGGCAGAACCTTCTGTCGTATGGAGAATCTCTCGGGACGCAGCGACGATATGCTGAAGGTACGCGGCGTCAACGTATTCCCCGGTCAGATCGAGGAGGTCATTCTGAGCTTTTCCGAGCTCGGTCCGCACTACGAGATCATCGTGGAGCGCGAGGGATACCTTGACAAGCTCACCATCCGCGTTGAGCTTCTCCGTCCCACAGACTCCTTCAAGGAGCTTGAAGCGCTCTCGGGTGCAGTCCGCGCAAAGCTGCGCACCGTGCTCGGACTTGACGCAAAGATCAAGCTCGAATCCCCCAACACCCTGCAACGCTTTGAGGGAAAGGCAAAGCGGATCAAGGATCTGAGAAAACAAGCGTAAAAGCATACATATAATAAATAGTTGCAGCCCGGAGCATACCGCTTCGCGGGCAACGATCGAATGGAGATTATTATGAGTGAAAAGAAAATGATGTTGGGCAACGAAGCCATTGCCCGCGGCGCCTTTGAGGCCGGCGTAAAGGTCTCGAGTGCATATCCCGGTACGCCCAGCACCGAGATCAGCGAATTCCTTGCTACATACGACGAGGTCTACACCGAGTGGGCTCCGAATGAAAAGGTCGCGCTTGAGGTCGCGATCGGCGCCTCTATCGCAGGTGTGCGCTCGCTCTCTTGTATGAAGCACGTCGGTCTGAACGTCGCTTCTGACCCGCTTTACACCTTCGCCTACACCGGTGTGGGTGGCGGATCTGTCATCGTGGTTGCAGACGACCCCGGACTCGCAAGCTCGCAAAATGAGCAGGACACCCGTATGATCGCACGCTCCGCGCACGTTCCCGTGCTCGAGCCGTCCGACAGCGGTGAGGCGAAGGAATTCGTGAAGCTTGCTTACGAGCTGAGTGAAAAATACGATACCCCCGTGATCCTGCGCACCACCACCAAGCTCTCCCATTCGCAGAGCGTCGTGGAGCTCGGTGAACGCATCGTCCCCGAGGTGAAGGAATACACCCGCAACGCACCGAAGTACGTTATGATGCCCGGTAACGCCATCGGCCGTCATCTCGTCGTCGAGGATCGCGAGAACCGTCTCGCTGAGGATGCCTGCTCGCTCTCCGTAAACCGTGTAGAGATGGGTAGCGAGAAGATCGGCTTTATCACCTCGGGCATCGCATATCAGTACGTCAAGGAGGCATGCCCCGAGGCGAGCGTACTGAAGCTCGGTCTCGTCAATCCCCTGCCGCGCCGCCTCATCGAGGAATTTGCCGCGAAGGTCGAGACGCTTTACGTCTTCGAGGAGCTTGAGCCCGTATTTGAGGAGCAGATCCGCGCTTACGGCATCAAGGTCGTCGGCAAGGAGGTCTTTACAAAGCAGGGAGAGTACAGCGCAAATCTCCTGCGCCGCGTGCTTTCCGGTGAGGACGGTCGCGTATTCGAAAAGCAGGAGGCTCCCGCACGCCCCCCGATCCTTTGCCCCGGTTGTCCGCACAGAAGTGTCTTCTCGGTGCTGAATAAGCTGAAGATCCACGCCGCAGGCGACATTGGATGCTACACGCTCGGCGCGGTCGCCCCCCTAAACGTCATTGACACCACCATCTGTATGGGTGCAAGCATCTCCTCACTCCACGGCATCGAAAAGGCACGCGGACGCGAGTTCGTAAATAACTGGGTTGCCGTGATCGGCGACTCGACCTTCCTGCACACGGGTATCAATTCGCTCGTGAATATGGTCTACAACAAATCCACCGCTACGGTCGTGATCCTTGATAACCGCACCACCGGTATGACGGGTCATCAGCAGCACGCCGCTACCGGCAAGACGCTGAAGGGTGAAAGCACCTACGCGATCGATCTCGCAGCGCTTTGTCGCAGTGTGGGCGTCTCGCGCGTCCTTGAGATCGATGCCTTCGACGTTGTATCTCTTGAAAAGGCGTTCAAGGAAAGCTGCAGCGGAAACGAGCTGACCGTTATCATCGCAAAGGCTCCCTGTGCCCTTCTGAAGGGTCAGGTCTTCCCCTACGTTTGCGAGGTGGATACCGAAAAGTGTAAGAAATGCGGCGCGTGTATGCGCATCGGCTGTCCCGCTCTGACGAAGACATCGGAGGGCGTGAAGATCGACCGCACGATGTGCAACGGCTGCGGACTTTGCCAAAGCTACTGCAAATTTAGTGCAATCAATAAGGTGGAAAAGTAAATGAAGGATATGAATATTATGGTAGTCGGTGTCGGCGGTCAGGGCACGCTGCTCACCAGCCGTATCATCGGCAAGACCGCCCTGCAGGCGGGATACGACGTCAAGCTCTCCGAGGTACACGGTATGGCACAGCGCGGCGGTAGCGTCGTGACCTTCGTCCGCTATGGCGAACGCGTTTTCGAGCCCGTTGTTGAGGAGGGCGACGTGGATATGCTGATCTCCTTTGAGAGACTCGAGGCTCTGCGTTATGCACATTTTCTAAAGAAGGATGGCGTCATCGTTGTGAACGATTGCCGCATCGATCCTATGACCGTCGTGATCGGCGCGAAGGAATACCCCGAAAAGATCCTCGAAGGACTCAGTAGCGACCACGAGGTACACGCCGTCAACGGCAATGAGATCGCACTCACCCTCGGAAACAGCAAGGTTCTGAACTCTGTGGTGCTCGGTCTCGCAGCAAGATTCCTCCCCTTCTCGAAGGAGGAGTGGCTCGAAATGATCGAGAAAACCGTCCCCCCGAAGACTGTGGCGCTGAACCAGAAGGCCTTCCTTGCGGGATACGAAAAATAAGGAGGCCCTTATGATCTGGAACGAAACCAAGGAATGTATGAGCCGCGATCAGATGACCGCTCTGCAAAGCGCGCGACTCATCAAGCTCGTAGACTACGTTTACCACAACGTGGATTTCTACCGCAAGAAAATGCAGGAGCTCGGGATGCTCCCGGGTGACATCAAGGGAATTGAGGACATTGTAAAGCTCCCCTTCACCACGAAGGACGACCTCAGGGACAACTACCCCTTCGGACTCTTCGCGGTTCCTCAGTCGCAGATCGTGCGCGTACACGCATCGAGCGGCACCACAGGCAAGGCAACCGTTGTTGGCTATACGCGCCGCGACCTTGACATCTGGTCTGAATGTGTGGCGAGATGTCTCACAATGGCAGGCGTCACCAAATCCGACATCATCCAGATTGCTTACGGCTACGGGCTCTTTACGGGCGGTCTCGGCGCGCACGGCGGTGCGGAAAAGATCGGCGCAATGGTCGTACCGATGAGCACGGGCAACTCCAAAAAGCTGACCACGATGATGCTGGACTTTGGCGCGACCGCCATCGCCTGTACCCCCTCCTACCTTCTCCACATCTCCGAGCTACTCGCAGAGGAGGGGCTGATCGGAAGCCTCAAGCTGAAAAAGGCGATCTGCGGAGCAGAGCCCTGGACCGAGAATATGCGCCACGAGGTCGAGCAGCGTCTCGGTATCAAGGCGTATGATATCTACGGTCTCAGCGAGGTTATGGGCCCCGGTGTTGCCTGCGATTGCGACGCACACGCGGGACTGCACGTCTGCGAGGATCACTTCTACCCCGAGATCATCAACTCGGCTACGATGACCCCCGCTTCCGACGGAGAAACGGGCGAGCTCGTATTCACCACCCTCACGAAGGAAGGCCTTCCCCTTCTGCGTTACCGCACCAAGGATCTTACGAGCATCGACCGATCCCCCTGCTCCTGCGGCAGAACGAGCGCGCGCATCAGCCGCTTCAAGGGTCGCGTGGATGATATGCTCATCATCCGCGGCGTCAATGTTTTCCCGAGCCAGGTCGAGGCCGCTCTGCTTGATGTGGAGGAGGTATCGCCTCACTATATGATGATCGTCGACCGTGTCAATAACCTTGACACCTTAGAGATCCAGGTCGAGATCGATCCGAAGCACATTCCCGACGAGATCCGCGGTCTTGAAAGCCTCACGAAGAAGGTCGGTCACGTGATCATGCAGGCCCTCGGTCTGAACGCCAAGATCAAGCTGGTCGAGCCCCAGACGCTGAAGCGCAGTGAAGGCAAGGCCGTCCACGTAATCGACAACCGAAAGCTCTACTAATAAAGGAGAATTATTATGGCTGCAAAACAACTGTCCGTTTTTATTGAAAACCGTCAGGGGCGCCTCGGCGAGGTCCTGCACGTTCTGAAGGAAAACAACGTCAACATCCTTTCCCTGAGCCTTGCGGATACCACCGAATACGGTCTGCTCCGCCTGATCGTCAATCACCCCGAGCTCTGTAAGGAAAAGCTCTCCGAAAACGGATTCTCCACCCTGCTCACCGACGTTCTGATCGTCAAGATCTCGCACAAGTCGGGCAGTCTGCAGGCGCTGATGGAGATCCTTGCATCGAACAATATCAGCGTTGAGTATATGTACGGTCTGTCGATCGACGGCGCAGAGGCGTCGGTTGTCATCAAGACCTCGGATCTCGCCACTGCTGAAAAGGTCTTTTCCGCCTGCGGCACCTCCTTCCTCACATCCGAGGACGTCGCGAAGATGTAACGCGAGGAAAACAGTATGCAGTACAACGAAAAAATGTACGGTCTCGGCAGTCGCCGCTCGGTGATCCGTGAGATCTTCGAATACAGCAAAAAGCGTGCCGCCGAGATCGGTGCAGACCGTGTGTTTGATTTCAGCCTCGGCAACCCGAGCGTTGAGCCGCCCCGCGCGATCTCCGACACCATAAAGGAGCTGCTCGAAAGCGCGGACTCCACCCTTCTGCACGGTTATACCTCCGCACAGGGTGATGCAAGCGTACGTGCCGCGATCGCGGGACACATTGAAAAATGCCACGGGGTGAAGATCTCCCCAAGCTTGATCTATATGACCTGCGGCGCCGCCGCATCCCTCACGATCTCCCTGAAGGCGATCGTGAATGCAGGAGACGAGTGCATCGCATTTGCTCCCTTCTTCACCGAGTACCGTGTATTCGTCGAAAACGCAGGCGCACAGCTCGTAGTGTCTACCCCCGAGGAAAAGACCTTCCAGGTCGACCTTGCGGATTTTGAGAGCAGGATCACCGAAAAGACCAAGGCGGTGATCGTCAACTCCCCGAACAACCCCTCGGGCGTAGTTTACTCCGAGGAGACCGTTCAAGGCATCTCGGAGATCCTGAGACGCAAGTCTGAGGAGTTCGGTCACGTGATCTATCTGATCGCCGACGAGCCCTACCGCGAGCTTGTGTACGGTGACGTAGCGGTTCCCTACCTGATGAACTACTACGACAACACCTTCGTGTGCTACTCCTACTCGAAGTCGCTCTCCCTCCCCGGTGAGCGTATCGGTTACATTGCCGTCTCGCCCACAATGCAGGACGCGGATAAGCTCTACCTCGCTGTTTGCGGCGCGGGACGCTCGCTCGGCTTCGTGTGTGCGCCGAGCCTCTTCCAGCAGGTGGTCGGTCGTAACGTAGACGTCACCGTCAATGTTGACGTTTACAAGGAGAACCGCGATCTCCTGCTCGAAAGCCTCACCGCCTACGGTTACGAGTGTGTAAAGCCCGACGGCGCCTTCTACCTTTTCGTGAAGGCTCTCGAGAAGGATGCCACCGCATTCTGCGAAAGGGCGAAAAAGCACGAAATCCTCGTTGTGCCCTGCGACGACTTTGGCGTCGAGGGATACGTCCGCATCGCCTATTGCGTGGATAAGGGACGCATTGAGCGCGCCCTGCCTGCCTTTAAGGCACTTGCCGAGGAATACAACAAATAAAAATTTCGGAGGGGCTCGTCTCACGTCGGTGAAGCGGCTCCTCCCTCTTTTTTGTACTACGCAAGTAGCGGCAATTTCTTCGGATTTGCTCGCTTTTTGTAAATTTTTTCCGTTTCCGCCCGAATACTTAAAAAATTTACAAAACCTTTAGAACAAGTTAAGGTATAAGGCGTATAATGCGAGTATCAAACCGGTGCGACCCTTGATAGATGCGCACCGTCGAGTCGACAAGAAAGGAATTTATAATATATGAAACGAAACAAAGGCTACACACGCTTTGGCTCGATCGTTTTGATCCTGTCTATACTTCTTCTATCCCTCTCCCTTGTCTCCTGCTCTCCCTTCAGCTTCGGACTGATCTCTCTCGGAGACGGTACTCCTTCGGAAACGAGCGGACAGACCGTGAACACCACCCCGGGCGGAAGCTTGGCAAACCCCTCGGGAGGCGGCGCGGGATCCTCGAATTCATCGGGCTCAGGCAATTCGAGCGGCTCCTCGGGCGGCACGAACGTCACGATCATCGGGGACGGAACGGACAACGTTGCTGTCGCCGTAGCCCAAGGGCTTCGCTCGGCTGTCAGCATCTACTGCACCTTCGAAAAGACCGTTCTCGGCGGATCCTTCTGGAATCCCCAGCCGACGACACAGACCTATTACACGACAGGCTCGGGCGTGCTCTACACCCTTGACGCGGACGGAAGCGCCTTCATCCTCACAAACCATCACGTTGTATATGACGCGGGAAGCACTACCGCAAACGGCGTCAGCGACACGATCTACGTCTATCTTTACGGTATGGAAAACGAGGCGTATGCGATCCCCGCGACCTTTGTCGGCGGCTCTGCGAATTACGATATCGCCGTTCTGCGCGTTGAAAAGAGTGCCGTGCTGAAGAATGCGTACGCATCGGGAAGTGCGGCGGCAGTGAGCATCGGGGACTCCGATATGGTCTTCCCCGGTATGACCACGATCGCGATCGGCAATCCCTCTGCGACCGACCTCGGCGGTCTTTCGGTCACGAAGGGCATTGTCAGTGTGGACTCCGAATACATCACGATGGTCGCAAGCGACAACTCGGGTGAGGTCTCCTTCCGCGTGATCCGAACCGACACCCCCGTAAACTCGGGAAACTCGGGCGGCGGACTTTACAGCGACAAGGGCGAGCTGATCGGAATCGTCAACGCCAAGATCACAAGCTCGGAGATCGAGAGCATTGGCTATGCGATCCCCTCAAACGTTGCACGGGCGATCGCCGATAACATCATTGACTACTGCTACCAGAAGGATTGCGAATCCGTGATGCGCGGACTCCTCGGCGTGACGATCACGACGACCGCATACTCCACCGTTTACGACACCGAGAGCGGGATGCTTGTACGATCGGAGGAGATCAGCGTACACGAGGTCACAGCGGGCGGGCTTGCCGAGAACATTCTGAAGGCGGGGGACGTCGTGAAGAGCATCACCATCGGTGAGAGGACGGTTACGGTCAGCCGTCAGCACCATCTGATCGACGCGATGCTTGACGTTCGCATCGGAGACAAGGTTTCGATGGTGATCGTTCGCGGAGGAACCGAGATGACGGTCACGACGACCATCACCGAGGACTGTCTCGCGGCGTACTGAGTGAATTTGACAAAAATAGGCTGTCTCACCTTAGTGAGACAGCCTATTTTTCACCGAACGCCCATAAAGTCCTTGACACGGCGCTCGATCTCTCCGCCTGAAAGCTCGGAGAGCTTCACGTATTCGCATCCCGATCGCTCGGCGAGCTTTTTTGCAAGCTCGAAGCGGATGCGCCCCGTTTCGGTGTCGAGAAGCAGGAGATTGATCTTCTCATAAACGATGCGCGAGGCGATCTCGACCGCCTCCTCGAAGGGATCTCCTCCTGTGGACGAAACATTTGCCCGTCCGTCCGACAGAAGAATGATGTACGGCAGGATCTCCTTGTTCCGCGCCCGTGCCGCCTTCAGAAGCTCGTACGAGCGCGTGAGGCCCGCCGCAAGCGGTGTCTTTCCACCCGTTTTCAGTGAGGAAAGGTATTTCGTCGCGAGATCGACGCTTCGTGTGAGCGGCAGAACGACCTTGGCGTCCTCTCCTCGGAAGGTCAGAATACCGACCGTATCGCGCTTCTGATATGCGTCGGTGAGAAGAGACATTACCGCACCCTTCACTGCCGCCATACGCTTGCCGACGCCCATCGAGGCGCTGGCGTCCACGCAAAAGAGGATCGTCGCGCCCGTGCGCTGCTCGCGCACCTTTTCTCTGAGGTCGGAATCCCTGACGGTCACGGCAAGCGTCTCTCCCTCTCTTTTCGGGTGGAGAACCGCCTGACGGATCGTCGCGTCAAGCGCGATGTCGCGCGCCTTATCGCGCGGAATGCGGTCACGAATATACCGACCGCGTGCCGTGCCGCTTCTGACCTTTGCGCGCTTTCCGCTTCCCGATGCGCTTTTCGCATCAACAAACCGTAATTCAAGCGGAATGCTCTCGATTTCCTCGACATCGTCACCGCTGTCTCGCTCGGCGCCGCTCTGCGGCAGGTCGGAGGTCGACTGCGTTTCCGGATTTTGCACCTCCTGCTCCGAGTGCCGCTCGGGAGGCTCTTTTTCCGATTGCTCCTCGGGCGGTGCCTCGAGCTCCTCAGGATCCATCGGCGGAAGCTCGATCGCTTCGCGAATGCGGTGCGGAAGCACGTACTGCGCAGCCTCTCTGATCTCTCTTTCGGTAACGGTATCCTTTCCGTCGAGTGCCGCGATCGCGCGCGCCGTTTCGGTAAGGATCAGCTCGGCCCGATGCCCCGCACAGTTTCCCGTGCGGGAAAGCTCCGATGCAAATCGCACGGCATCCTCCCCAACCGAAACCAAGGGCAGGCGCACGACCGCATCTTCGACCGCGATCCGCAGTGCCTCGGTCTCCTTCTCAAAGGAGGCGCGGAAGGCGATCGGATCGTTTTCATAAAGAAGCCGTCTCCGAAGGATCTCGCACCGACGTGTGGGGTCCTTTTCTCCCATTGCCTCGACGTACAGACCGAAGCGGTCAAGCAAATGCCCACGCACCTGCCCCTCCTCGGGATTCATCGTACCGATGAGTGCAAATCGCGCAGGCTGCTCCTCAGAAAGTCCCTCTCTTTCGATGCGGTTCACTCCACTCGACGAGACCTCCATCAGAATATTCGCAATATGCTCGGAGAGGAGATTTACCTCGTCGACGTATAGAATATTGCCATCCGCCTCGGAGAGGATACCGCGCTCGGATGCGCGCCGTCCGTCCTTCATCATCGCTTCCACGTCGATGCTTCCGACGAGACGGTCGGCGGTGACGTTCAGCGGAAGCTCACAGAGCCGCCGCGACGGAAGAAGCTCGGGAAGCCCACGGACGAGCGTCGATTTGGCGCTTCCCTTTTCGCCGCTCACGAGCACGCCGCCGATCATCGGATCCACGAGGCAAAGGAGAAGCGCGCGCTTCAGCCTTTCCTGCCCTACGACGGCAACGAAGGGATATACGTTAGATCTCATAGGCTTCGATGCGTCCGTAGATCTCGTCAAGGTCGATCACGCCCTCTTCAAACGGACGGCGGCGCATTCTGTGCGGAAGCGCGAGCCGTGCGGCAACCAAGAGATCCTCACGCTCGACGCGGGTGCTTCCCCTGTATGCGGCATTTGCGATCGCCGTCTTCAGAACGGTGATATCAGCGCGGTGACCGTCCACACCGATCGCGATCGCGAGCTCTGCAACGGCAAGGAGGCACGCATCCGAATAGGTCACCGCCGAAAGGCGCTTCTGTGCCTCGGTGATGCGTCGGCCGAGCTCTGCCTGCTCCTCCTCGTATCCCTTCACAAAGGCGTCGGGATCTGCCTCAAAGGAAAGGCGTCTCTTGACGATCTCCATACGGCACGCGGTATCGCTTTCTCCCGTAACGTCCACAACAAGTCCGAAGCGGTCGAGAAGCTGCGGGCGCAGATCGCCCTCCTCGGGGTTCATCGTGCCGATCAGCACGAACCGCGACGGATGCGCGTAGGAGATCCCCTCGCGCTCGATCGAATTCACACCCATAGCAGCGGCGTCAAGCAGAAGATCGACGACGTGGTCGTCAAGAAGATTGACCTCATCCACGTACAGGATATTGCGGTTCGCATCTGCGAGAATACCTGCTTCAAAGCGCTTCTCGCCGTGCTTCAGGGCGTGCTCGATGTCGACCGTACCGACAACACGGTCCTCGGTCGCACTGACAGGCAGATTCACGACGCGCATCCGTCCTGTCTTCTCGCCCCGCTCTACCCTCGCGCGGCATTCCTCGCAAAGGTGGGAGGGATCGTCGGGATCGCAGGAAAAGCGGCATCCGTCGACCTCACGACGAAGCGGCATCACGTCTGCAAGTGCGCGGACGGCGGTCGATTTCGCCGTTCCCTTTTCACCGCGGATCAGAACGCCGCCGATGCTCGGTGAAATGACGTTCAGGATGAGGGCTCTCTTCATATCCTCCTGCCCGACAAGGGCAGAAAAGGGGTAGTTCGGTTGTTTCTTCATATCATACCTTCCAAGTCGTTTTCAAGTTCAAGATAGCAGTTGCGGATCCGCTCGAGCTGCTCCTCTGTAGCATCCCAGTAGCCGCGGTCACTGTACTCCATCATTTGTTCAAGGATCTTCATATAAGCGTGGGGATTGTTTTCAGTCATACGGCGGCGCATCACCTCGTCCTCGACGTATTTCGCGTCAAGCTCGTTGAAGATCCACTCGTCGACGCTTCCCGTCGTTGCGGCAAGCCCCATCAGATTTTCAAAGCGGTCGGAGATCTGCTGTGCACCGTGCGTTTCGTGTGCGAGCATTCCGTCGATCCACTTCGGATTCAGAACGCGGGTGCGGATGCCGCGCGCGATCGATTTATCGACCGTCTCGGTGTACAGCTCCTTCCCTGCGGTATCGGTGATGTACATTTTCGCCTTTGTTCCCCGTGCGCGCTCGACCGATTTCGAGAGTCCGCCGAAATATTCGAAATAGTGATCGAGATCGGTGATCTCGTATTCGTTCGAGCTTCGGAGCTGGGAGACGATGTCAACGCACCGCAGCTGCTCCTCGTACAGTCCGTCCGAGGAAACGCCGCGCATACGGCGGTTATAAACGTGGCTGACGCGCTCGGTAAAGATCTCCCCGAGCTGCTCCTCCGATTCCCAGTCGTGATTCTGGAAAAGCTTCGTGAGTCCGCTGCCGTACTGTCCCTCCGCGGGACCGAAAATGCGGGAAACGGACAGCACACGCGCTTCCTCCTCGCCGATGCCCTTTCCGATCAGCTCGGCGTAAAGCCGATCGGCGTGCTCCTTCAGGCGGTTATCCTCATACCCCTCGTCAAGCGCGGCGATCTCTTCAAAAAGATCGGACAGCGTATCAATGAGGTTCGGGTACATATCGCGGAAGAAGCCGCAGATGTTGACGGTCACGTCGATACGCGGCCGACCAAGCTCCGACAGCGGGATGATCTCGTATTTTCGCCCACGCGCCGAGGCTATGAGGCGAATGCCGAGATAGGTCAGGATCTGTGCGAAGGTCTCGCCCTGCGTGCGCGAGGTCTCAAGTCCCCACAGTACGACCGCGACCGAGGACGGATATGCCCCCACATCCGAGAGATACGCCTCGAGTGTATTCTCCGCGATCCGTTTGCCGCGCTCGTAGGCGGTAGCCGTCGGCACGAGCTTCGGATCGAACTGATAGAGGTTATAGCCCGACGGGAGCACGGTGGGATTTCTGTAAATATCGCCTGCAAGCTTCGCCGGGATATAGCCACCCGACAAAGCGTCGAGGAGGCTCTGCATTTCGCGGTTTTCCCGACAAGCCTCTCGCACCTTTTCTTCGTCGATCTCTCCGTCGAAGGATTTTCGGAGTCCCGATAGGTACTCCTCCCCCTCCTCGTCCGAATACGGTGTACCGAACACGTGAAGTCCTCTCGGAATGAGGCCGTGCTCCATACGGTAGAGCTCCTCCTCGAGCTCCTCGGGGTCGCGTGGGAGCTTCAGCGCCTCCGCAAGCGCCTTGATGCGATCAAGGATATCGGGTACGGTCTGTGGAGCGAGGCTCAGCGCCTGACGGTAATTATTCAGCTCCTCTGCAAGTATCGCGTGATCGCCGTAGAGTCCACCCTCGACAAACACGGGGGGCTGATAACCGACGGTGAGGGCGTGGGAGCGGCGCTTTGCGATCGTTGCCTCTGCGGGATTGCCGCAGTAATAAAGATAAACGTGCGGAAGTCCACCAAGCAGACGGTCGGGATAGCATTTTCCGCTCATTCCCGCTTCCTTGCCCGGGAGAAATTCGAGTGTGCCGTGCGTTCCGACGTGAACGACCGCATCGGCTCTGAACTCCTCACGGAGCCACTCGTAAAATGCAGCGTATTGATGGTGCGGCGGAAGCTCCTTGTCGTGATAAAGAGAGCGGTCACCACCCTCTCCGCTCCGTGCGGGCTGAAGACCGATGAAGACGTTCTCCGAGATCATACCGGGGATGAGAAAATCCCGTCCCTCCACCATAACCGTGCCGGGAGCTCTTCCCCACGATGCGGTGACCGCCTCGTCGGGCGTATATTTTTTCGCGGGATAGAGGATCATACCATCCGTGCCCGAGGCGTATCTGCCCGAGTTGACCGCCTTTCCTGCGGTAAAGTGCGCGAGAAGATCTGCCTTTGTGACGTCTCCGACCGCATAGCCCTCCCTTTTCAGTCGCGCGAGGATCTCTGCGACCGACGTAAAGGTATCGAGGAAAGCGCCGCCGAAGAGATTGTCCTCTCCGGGGGGATAGTTATAGCAGATGAGCGCAACGCGCTTTTCACAGTTTTTCTTTTTACGGAGCGCGATCTGACGCTCTACCACCGTGCACAGGCGCTCAACGCGCTCGTCGATCACGGTCAGTTCCTCGATCTCAAGGTCAAAGCGGCTGTCGCGCGTCGGCTCACACATCGCACCGACGGGGATCGTATAGATAGAGCCGTCAAGCTCGGGCATCAGCAGTGAGATCATCGTTTCGGACGAGGTACAGCCCTGCACCGACCTTTCCCACTCGGAAACCGTGCGGCGCGACATAAAGAAGGGATGGAGATAGGGCGCTCCGAGCTCGGAAAGGAGCCGCGTTCCCGCCTCTGCGTCACCGCCCATCGGACCTGCTCCGAGGCGGAAGGACATAAAGTTGAGGATCACATCGGGGGGCGTCGGAAGCTCTCTCTTCAGAATGCCGCGAAGTGCTTCGAGGCTCTCAGGGCTTGCCCCCGACATCGCGATCGGCAAAACGTTCGCGATGCGCTCCATACGGCACATAATTTCCGCGACACACGACGAGGTGTCGGTCGGGTAAAGATGTGCGTAGTAGAGCATCACGACGGTCGGACGGTCGTTGGCCCAGCCGTGTGCCGCCGCATATTCGGAGAAGCCCTCATAGGTCACCATTCCGCGCGGGAAGCAGATCGAAACGGGAGAGACCTCACGCGGCTCTTTTGCTCCGCGAAGCTCCGTCATCCCGCCGTATTCGGCCAGAATAAAGCGAAGCAAATTTTCAACGCTCTCTTTGTCTCCGACCTTAAAATATCGCAGCATATACGAGTAGTTCCGCATATCGTGCGCGGTCTCCGCAGAAAGGCCGTCCGTCCCCGACATTCTTTCACTGACCGACTTCATCCGCGACTTTTTCCCTGCGGACATCCGATCGAGTGTCTCTGCGGTAAAGCTACCGAGACGCAAGGCTTCCTTTGCACCGCTTCCGTACGGAACAATATGTCCAAGGCAGTACGAAAGCCCCTCGTCCACTGCGCGGCGCACCGAGGGTGCCGCGCCCATCAGGTCGACGAAGGCGAGATCTGCCGTTGCGAGATCGCGGATCATCCGCTCGCGCTTTTCTGTATTCAGTTCGTCAACGGCATAATAGACCGCGAGCTCAAGCGCCCCGGGGTATTCCCCTCTGAGTGCGCCCTCGGCTTCGATGAGCCGCTTTACAGCCGTCACGGAGACGGTCACAAACGTAAGCTTCATACCGTAAAAGAAGTCCTTTCTATCGTGTGTACGGGCAAAAATTGCCCTTCTGAAAAAAACACAAATCGGGAGGCTGAAGCTCTCCCGATTTCGGAGATCTCAGCCACCCTTTACTTTTTTCGCATAAAATATCGGCTTTCCCGTTTCCTCGTCGCGCGTGACTTCAGCCTCAATCCGAAAAACGTCCGAAAGCACGTTCTCCGAGAGCACCTCCCACGGGTCACCCTTTTTATAAATTCCACGGTCGCTCACGACGATCATCTCGTCCGAGTAGCGCGCCGCCTGACCGAGATCGTGCAGCACCATCAGGATCGTGATCCCCTCCTCCCGATTGAGGGAGGCAACGAGCTCCATGACCTCAAGCTGATGGGAAATATCGAGATAAGTCGTCGGCTCGTCAAGAAGCAGGACCTCGGGCTTCTGCGCAAGAGACATCGCGATCCACGCGCGCTGACGTTCTCCGCCCGAAAGCGTACCGAGCTTCCGTTCCTCATAGCCCGCGAGATTTGTACGTCGGATCGCCCATTCGACGATCCGCGTATCCTCCTCCGAGCCACTCTGCCACCATTCCTTGTGTGCGTATCTTCCGTAGGAGACGAGCCTTTTTACAGTAACATCGCCCATCACGTTGTTCGCCTGCGAGAGGATCGCCATTTTTCGTGCGACCTTTTTCGTATTCGTGCGAAAGACGTCCTGTCCGTCGAGGAGGATCTTCCCCTTTATAGGCTTCAGTGATCTGCTCATCGTACGAAGGAGGGTCGTTTTGCCGCAGCCGTTCGGGCCGATGATCGAATAGATCTTCCCTCTTTCGATCGTAAGATCGACGTTTTCAAGCACAAGCTTCTCCTTGTACCCTGCAAACAGTCCCTTTACCTCTAAAATCGCATTGCTTTCCATCGCGTCACTCATCCTTTCCTTAGGAGATAGAGGAAGAAGGGCGCACCGAGGATCGCCATTACGATGCCGACGGGGATCTCCATCGGGCTCATCACCATTCGCGCGAAGGTATCGCTGAACATCACGAGCGCCGCACCGAGCAGTGCTGAGGCGGGAAACATATATTTATAATCGTTTCCGATCAGGAGTCTGACGGTGTGCGGAACGATCAGCCCGACAAATCCGAGAAGTCCGACTGCCGAGACCGCCGACGCCGCAAGGAGTGCCGCGAGTGCGGTAAAGAGGAGACGCGTCCGCTCAACGTGAAGTCCGAGTCCGCGTGCGACGTCGTCACCGAGGATCAGTATGTTCATCTTCCGAGACATAAAGAACATTGAAACGACCCCGAGGATCGTATACGGAAGGATCATTTTGACGTCGGGCCAGCTTCTTGCAGAGAGCGATCCGTTCATAAAGTCGAGCGCGCCCGCAACGCGGTCACTGTAAAACACGAGTGTCGCAGATATTCCCGCGCCGAACATCGCGGAGACCGCCGAGCCCGCAAGGATCACGCGGATCGGTTGGATCCCGCCCTTCCACGCAAGAATATAGATGATCGTCGCCGCAAGCATTGCACCGACGAAGGCAGCGATCGGAACAAGCGCCTGATGCTGCGGAAGCACGATCAATATAAAAATACCGAACAGCCCCGCTCCCGACGAGATACCGATGACACCCGGGTCGGCAAGGGGGTTGCCCATCACGCCCTGCAGGATCGATCCCGAAAGGGCGAGATTGATCCCGACGAGTGCCGCAAGGATCACACGCGGCAGACGAATGTTCCAGATGACCATCCACTGTGGGGATCCGTCGTTATGAAAAATCACCTCAAGGATCCGCGACGGGCTGATCTGCATCGTGCCGTTTCCGTTTCCGACCAGGAACCCGACGGCGCAGAGCGCCGCCAGAATTCCGATGATCAGAAGCTTATATGAGGCACGGTCGCGAAACCTTGCTTTATACACCTTTTGTTCCATTCCGTTTTCCTAAAGCTATGTACTCGGATGCCTTAACGGCGCATCACTTGCCGTACCACTCGCTGAGCTCTCCGTAGATCTCAGGGTAAACGCTGCACGCCATATAGCGGAGCGCCTCATCGAAGTAGGGTCCTGCGTTATAGAGGAAGTATTCCTGCGGCAGATAGACGATATTGCCGTTCTGTGCCGCCGCAACGCCCTTCCAGGCGGGGTTCTCGAGATGCTCCTGCATCGTACTGATCGCCTTATCGTTGCTCGAGATCATACTCGTGACGAGAATGACGTCGGGCTGATTCGCGACGAGATATTCGATGTCGAGCGTTGCATTCTCCGAGCCCTCCTCGACGGGAGAAAGACCCGAGGCGATGTTGTTAAGACCGAGATCCTTCGCAACGATGCCCGCGATGCTTCCGTCAAGCTTGACCTGAAGCTTCTTCGAGGTAAGATACAGAATGATGACGCGCTTACCCTCTGAGGGGATCTTGGACAGCAGCTCACTATAGCGTGCCTCGAGCGCCTCCACCTTTTCCTCGGCGAGCGCCTCGTTTCCGACGATCTTTCCGAACGCGCGGTAGGTCGCGACTACGTCGTCGTAGTCACGCAGATAAGTCGTAATGACCTTGTAGCCCATCTGACGAAGGCTCGCGATGACTTCGCTCTGCGAGTTTTCCTGCGCGATGATGAGATCGGGCTCGTATCCGACGATCGCCTCAAGGTTTGCATCCGTCACCTTACCGATCGAGGGAAGCGTCTTGATCTCATCCGCATATTCCTCGATCAGCTTCAGATTATCGGAGATCGTTGCGGTGCAGACCGACTTGCCTCCGACGTCGTACCAAATGTTCATCGGTGCGCCCGAAAGAACGGCAACGCGCTCGGGCTTCTGTTCGAGCACGGTCTCGTTTCCGATGAAGTCACGAACGGTGAGCGGATAGCTGTCGCCCTTAACGACGATCGGGAGATCGTCCTCATCGATCTCGTCGCCACCCGTAGTCACATCACCCGAGGCGTTCGGATCGCCGCCTGTGGTTTCGCCGCCGCCCGCGGTGGTCTCAGCGGGAGTGTTGCCGCCCGTGCAGGCGGTCAAAAGACACAAAAGAACGAGTAAAAAGGACAGAACCTTGAAAATTTTGGGTTTCATATTTTTTCCTTTCTGCCGAAGGGGGGAACAAAGTAAAGTCCCGCTCCTTCGGCCGTCAAACTGTAAAAAACGAAAAACCTCTTTTCAAAGCCAAGGCTGTCGACTGACCTTCGCATTGTCCCCCAAGGCAAGAACAGGGGAACCAAGCGACCCGAGAAACGATCTGCAGTTTCGTCTACGTATCACTGTAAAGAATTATAACACGCCGAAAAAATGCTGTCAATACCCCACCCCGTATCGAAAAAGCCCCAAAACGAACATTTTTTGAAATTTTTTCAAAAAAAACTCGGGCTGTCGCAATACGACAGCCCCGTTATGTGTATTGACGCACGCTTTCGTCACACGAACTGCTCCTTCCACGAGCGGATCGCCTCTTCGTTGATGTTGAGCCTCGTTTCAAAGGAGGAAAAAATCATCTCCTCAAGTCGGCTTTGCAGCTCAGAGCGCCCAAGGGAGGGCAGATTGATGCTTCCCTTCATATCGGTCGCGCGATTGTCCACCTCAATGATGATCGCTCTTTTCTTGCACTGCATCGCCTTGATGCCTGCGTGGAGCCTCGTGCCGACGAAATCAACGTCTCCGCTGAGTGCCTCGGTGTATGCCCGAAGCGTCGGCGCTATGATCTCGATTCCCTCGATGTTTCTGAAGGTGTGAAGGTATTCGAAATCCCCCGCCCCCTGCACCCAGAAGGAGATCCTCTTGTAGCATTTCTGCAGGGTATCGATCAGAAGCTGATCGGATTCGGGATCCTTCTTATAATCGGTCAGAGTGAAGATCACCGAATCGGATTTCTCCGTCGGGATCTCACTGCAGTGCTCATTTGTAAGACGCCAGGTCGTTGCACAGCCCGTATTGATCGCGGAAACACCGAGCCCTCTGAGGAACGCCGCCGTCTTTTCGTCGCGCGCCGAGTGTGCATAATTCGAATTCAGAGCCTTTTTCAAAAGCGCTCTCGTATAGAGATTAGGCTTTTCATCGCTTGAGCCGAGCCCTACACCGATGCAGATGGCACCGCGCGCGATGCGCGTATCAAGGGCATTGATATTCCAGAGCGGCGTCGGCACGAGCATATTGCGGTTAATCAGATTCGTTCCGAACACGAATTTATACCGCACGTCTCCAAGCGATCCGCCGAGGGCGGTTTTTCGGAAATTCTGATACCAATGGGAAAGCGGTGTATGGGTCGGGTATTTGATCACAAAGCTTCCGTCGAGCAAAAAGGCGAGCTCTCTCTCGCAGCTTTCCGCGATGATATAATCTCCGACGTTCGGCGTACCGATCGACGTATCGAAGCAAAATATTTTATCCATCCGTTTGATTCCTTCCCCGAATTTTTTTGATCAGCGAGGCAAGCTCTTTTCTGAAATAAAAGACGGCAAATAAAAGCGCCGCAGCGAGCCATAGAACACTGTAAAGCACCGACAGCCTCACGTAGATCGCCGTCGTGATCACGATCAAGACGAAAATCACCGCGATATTCAAGGGCTCGAAGGAAAACGGGAGCATCCGTCTGAGGAGGATGATGCGGAGAACCGTTGACGCAATATAGCCGAGGATCAGGGCATAGTTCGCCGAATTCGGACCGACGCCGAGCTTGATCATCACGATATTCGTCACGACCGCCGTGATCGCTCCGAGGAGCGTTGAAATAAAGATGATGTTCGTTTTCTTGAGCGAGCTGAAGATCGTTCCCATAAACGTACTGACGATCGCAAGCCCGGTTCCGATGATCGCGGCGGGGATCATATTGACCGATGCCGCGTATTCGGGCGCAATGAAGGACGGAAGGATCCACAGTCCGAGCTTGATCGCGGGAATAAACAGCACGACGCAGTAAAGCACCGCCTTATAATAGGTGACGAAGGCACGCGAATAATACCCTCCCGTATCAGCCTCGCGATTGTTATGCGCATATGCCTCCTCCTGCCAGGTAAGCTGAATACAGGACGACGCGAGATAGAGGATCTGATTGAATTTGTTGGCAACGCTGAGATATCCCGTTGCCTCTGCTCCGAGCATATAGGTAACGATCACGCGGCTGGAGGAGCTGAGAAGCCAAAATGCCACCGAATTCACGCATAGCGGAAGCGAGAAACGCAGCATTTCGACAAACTTCTTTTTGAGGAAATACCGTTTCCTCATATAGCGGTACAGCCGGCACCTCACGAAGAGGTAAAGCGTCGCGAAGGCGGTCGCAATACAAAACGAGATGAAGAGCGAGGAATAATCCATTCCGAGCTTCAGGATCATCAGAAGATTCGAGCCCGCAAGAATGAGGGTTTGCAGCACTCCCGATACGGCGTAGTCGACGTTCCTTTTGAGAGCTCGCGCACAAGCACCGACCGCCGTATGAAGCGCGGACAGAAATCCATAGAGAATGATCCAGCCATAGTAAGGCGTATCAAGGAAGTATCCGCCCACGAAAAGAAGCGAGAAATATAGGACCGTCGAAAGGAGCAGAATCACTCCCCCGCTCGTGATCGCGAGACCTCCGTCATCCTCCTTGTTTTCGAGCTTGAATTTCAGGATTCCCGAACCGATGTCGAGGAAGATCATACCCGAAAACAGCGATATCAACGTGACCGCCGTATCGTATACACCCATATCCTCTGCCGGGATATACTGCGTATAGATTGGAAGGAGGAAAAATACGATAATCTTCGACAGCACGTTTCCGATGAAATATACCGCAGTGGATTTGACCAGTCTTGAAATTTTCATCTGTCGTATCTTTTTATCGGAAATTACCGTTTCGGTCGTTTGTATATCCGCTGTATCCGCCGCCGTTTCCGTCATCCTTTGCATAGCGGTTACCGCCGTCTCCATCGCCCTTTTTCTTATTGTTCTTAACCACGCGGACGATGAGATAGATACCGACGCCAATGAACGCGGCAGCCACAAGCAACGTCAACACGAGCTCAAACGGCATCGTCTTACCGAAAACGTCCTCCATTTCGTCGACCACGATGACGATCGGGATATCGGTCGATGCGGTAAAGCGGGTGAGGGCGTCATTCACAAGTTCCGAGTCAATTACAAGCTCAGAAAGATTCGTCAGATGAGAATTAACCTGTGTATGAGTATCACTGCAGGTATGATTAGACGAAAGATTCAAAGCAGTTATATCCGACTCAAGTTTATTTACCGTATTGGACAACGCCCTAGAAAGCGTATGTCGGTAATCTTCGCTCATATAAAAATCAAGGGTGCGTCCGAGCGCGGTATATTCATCACCGAACATACTATCCACCTTGGAGTCAATATGATAACCCACAAGTCCATAAAATCTGTACGTCTGGCAGTCATCATCTACTAGTAAGACAACCAATATATTGTCCTCATATGATCTGCTATCACAGGCAGAAAATTCCTCGGCATAACGTTCCATCGAATATGAGTAAAAGGTATCTTCGTCATAGACCACGACACCACCCTCTCTGAATGCGGTAACCGCGTCTCTGACGTTCGATATAAAGATGATCGATGCAAGCAGAATGAATACCAGCGGAATCATCAGCATACCGATAAGACCGCCGAGGCATCCGCCTCCGCCGTAATAACGAGGGCCGAAATAAAAGCGCGGACCGCCAAAGTGCCATCCGTGATGGTGATGGTGCGGCGGTCTGTGATGCGGTCCTCCGCCGAAGCCGCCTCCGCCAAATCCTCCACCGCGGGAGCCGCCTCCTCCGAAGCCGCCGCCGCTGTGTCCTCCTCCTCCGGGTCCCGGCATAATCGTTTCCTCCGTAAAATCAAAATTCAAGCAATGCCTCTGAAAAAGCTCCGACACGAAAGTCGCATCGGAGCTGCTTCGGCGTTCTACCGATATTATAACACGGTTTTCACGTCTTGTCAATATTTGCTTTTTGAGAAGCAAGCACGCGCCGAATATTCTTATTCTGCTCGAGCAGGGCTCATACTATGTACAAAGGCGCTGTATTCGGTGACTCCGAGGTGCGTCTCGCCGTCGATCTGAACTGCTCTCGGCTGATCGAAGCGCACCGAGATCTCCTTACCCGTAATCATCGCAACGTTTTTCGTGTGCTTCACGTGCTCGCCACTGAAGATCTTCGGGAAGATCATCAGGGTCTTCAGTCTGCCCGATCCGTGGAAGAGCAAAACCGACAGAGTTTTTTCCTCTGCCCTTCTGTCCTGCACGGGAGTCGCCATCATACCGCCGCCGTAGAATCTGCCGAACATCGTCGGAGCGAGCCACGCCTTCTCGAAAACGTATTCCTTTCCGTCGACGGTGATGTACGCCGTCGTAGGATGGTAATCAAAAAGACAGCCCTTGATCGCGATGCCCGTGTAATTGATCTTCTTTTCGGGGGTATCCTTGCGGATCTGATCCCCGACCTCACAGCAGTAGCCGTCGATGCCGTAGCCGACGCCGTTGATGAAGAGATGCTCCTCACCGTTCAGCGTTACCGTGGGCAGATCCTCGAGGTACTCGTTCAGCGGAAGGGGCTTGTCCCCGCCGCCGATGTCGTGCCAGAAATCGTTTCCGCTTCCGCACGGGAAATAGAGGAGCGTGTGCTCGATCGTGATCCCCTTCATCGCATTGATGAAGCAGTTCAGCGTACCGTCACCGCCGCACAGAACGATCTCGTCGGAAAGCGGGATCTCTGCGAAAAAGGCGCGGAAATCGTCCACCTTCGTGATATCGCGGTAGATCACGTTCTCTGCTCCGTAGATCGCGTCAAGGCGCTTTGCCTCGTCTGCACCGCGTCGGTTGCAGGAAAGCGGATTAAAGAGTGCGTAATATTTCTTCATATCAAAAGGTCTCCTCTCCGTAATGCTATCATATCACAGACGGCAGGGCTCTTCCGAGCACAATTCTGCCCTACATTATATAATAATATAATCCGTCCCGAAAAATCAATACGTAATTTGTAAAAATTAAAAGAATTTCCGCGAAACGCCCCGATTTCCCGCCTTGTTCAAAAAAACTTTTCACTTCACTCATTCCGCTATCACATCCGTGTGTTATGATAGAGAAAATCCGGGTAAGAGGCACTGCCCCAAAGCAGAAAGGAACGCACGATGGAGATTCGGAAGGCAGAGCTCGCAGAGCTCGATCAGATTATGACGGTCTACGCCGACGCGCGGGACTATATGCGCGAAAGCGGCAACAAAACGCAGTGGTCGGGCGGATACCCGTCCGAGGGACTCGTCCGCGCGGACATTGCGGCGGGGCTTCTCTACGTTGTAACCGATGACGGAGATGCCTCTCGGCTTCTCGGCGTCTTCTACTATCGCGAGGGCAACGATCCGACGTATGAAAAAATCTACGAGGGACGTTGGCAGAATGACGATCCGTACGGGGTGATCCACCGCATCGCCGTGTCGAAGGACAGCCACGGCAAGGGCGTTGCCGCATTTTGCTTCTCGTATTGCTATGCTCTTTGTGGGAATCTCAGAATCGACACGCACCGCAGGAACCTGCCGATGCAACGGTCGCTCGCAAAAAACGGCTTCGTTCCCTGCGGGATCATATATCTCGAAAGCGGCGACGAGCGGCTTGCGTATCAGAAATGTGAATCTTAACATAATAAAAAGCCTGCGGAATCCCGCAGGCTTTTCTATTCTTGCGAATGCGACAGAAGATTACTTATACTTGCGCTTACGAGCAGCTTCAGACTTCTTCTTGCGCTTTACGCTGGGCTTTTCGTAGTGCTCTCTCTTGCGAAGCTCGGTAAGAACGCCGGAACGAGCGGTAGCACGCTTAAAGCGACGGAGTGCGCTGTCAAGAGACTCGCCTTCCTTAACTTTGATTTCTGCCATATTTGATTTCCCTCCCTCCGCGTTGCCGGTTTGAAAGACAATTCATTACATCGCGGCAGAATACTATCTGCCACATTGGTATATTATACACGTTTCTCATTCGTTTGTCAAGAGCTAATCGCGTTATTTTTCAGATTTTTTCGGATTTTTACAAAAAAATCATAATTATCTCGCAGCAGCGGCTCTCAGCAATCAGAAACACGTCTGGGATCAGCTCTCGCGTTCCCCTTCCCGCGCTTTCGCAAAATATGCGGGACTGATCCCCGTACGCGATTTGAACATTTTCGAAAAATTGGAGGCATCCTCATAGCCGCACAGCCGCGCGGTCTCCGCAACGGTGCATCCTCGTAAAAGACAGCGCTCCGCCTCCTCCATCCGAATCGATATGAGGTACTCCTGAATACTCTTTCTCGTTTTTTTCTTAAAAATGCGCGAGAGGTAGCGCCTGTCGAGATTCATCTGCTCGGCGATACGCTCAACCCTGACCTCCTGCATATACATTGCGTGGACATAGTCCTTGACGCGGCGAACGTAATGCATATTGCGCTCCCCGCTTACCGAAAAGATCGCGGCATAAAAGAGAAACAGCTCCGACACGAGGAGGTACTCTCTCCCCCCTCCGTCGGGCAATGCGCAAAAAAACAAGCGCTCTGCCCCTTCGGGAGGGCGAAAAACGGGGGGAAGCTCGGAAAATCGGTCAGACAGCGCGCCGTCAAAGCCGATCCATCGGTAATACCACGGGTCTTCACCGTCGGCGGAATAGACCGTTGTTTCCCCCGGCAAAATGCGAAAGATCTCCCCCGCAGAGACCGAATAGGTAACACCTCCGACGGTGTACGTTCCCTTTCCCGACTCGACGTAGTGCAGTAGCGTGTACTTTCGCACCGCAGGTCCGTAGGTATACCCCGGAGCGCAATTCTCACTCCCGTGCACGATCGGGTTCAGATCTCTCAGATGCCGATTTATCAAAAACGATTCTCTCGTGCGGCTCATTTGACGAATCCTCCTTTTTTGAATAGTTACATTATACCATATTTTGGTTACCTGATGCAATAGATTTTTTCAAAAAAATCCGATATAATGAATACGATCCGGGCAGACGGACGTTCTGCCTGAACATACAGCTTTGCCGCACACGCACGGCGTATACGGCACAAAATTCAGGAGGCAAGAGATGAAGATAACATTTATGGGTGCGGGAAGCACCGTGTTTTCCAAAAATGTCCTCGGTGACACGATGATGTGTGAGCCCTTCCACGATATGGAGGTAGCACTTTATGACATCGACGGTCAGAGACTCGAGGAATCCTATCTGCTCATTGAAAAAATGAATCAATCGATCAATGAGGGACGCGCAACGATCAAAAAGTATCTCGGCGTCGAGCAGCGTAAGGACGCGCTTCGCGGTGCGGATTTCGTCGTTGACGCGATCCAGGTCGGTCTTTACGACCCCTGCACGATCATCGACTTTGAGATCCCAAAGAAGTACGGTCTCCGTCAGACGATCGGTGACACGCTCGGCATCGGTGGAATCTTCCGCGCTCTCAGAACCATCCACGTGCTGAAGGACTTCGCCGCTGACATCGAGGAGGTCTGCCCCGATGCGTGGTTCCTCAACTACACGAACCCGATGGCTATGCTCACGGGCTATATGCAGAGACACACGGGCGTCAAGACGATCGGTCTTTGCCACAGCGTCCAGGTCTGCACGAAGAATCTTTTCAAGAAGCTCGATATGCTCGATTATCTCGAGGGTCATCAGGAAAAGATCGCGGGCATCAACCATATGGCGTGGCTTCTTGAGATCACCGACAAGGACGGCAATGATCTCTACCCCGAGATCCGCCGCCGCGCGAAGGAAAAGAACGCGACCGAGAAGCACAGCGATATGGTGCGCTTCGACTACATCGACAAGCTCGGCTACTATTGCACCGAATCGAGCGAGCACAACGCCGAGTACAATCCCTTCTACATCAAGCAGGGGCGCGAGGACCTGATCGAAAAGTTCAACATCCCGCTTGACGAATATCCTCGCCGCTGTATCAAGCAGATCGAAAAATGGAAGGGTCAGTACGAAGCCCTGATGTCGGGTGACGCAGTCGAGCACACACGCTCGAGAGAATACGCCTCCCACATTATGGAAGCGATCGTTACGGACGTGCCCTATAAGATCGGCGGCAACGTGATCAACAACGGGCTGATCCCGAACCTTCCCACAGAGGCGTGCGTCGAGGTTCCTTGCCTCGTTGACCGAAGCGGCATCACCCCGACCTACGTCGGCGCACTTCCGACTCAGCTCGCAGCGATGAACGCCTCCAACATCTATCCCCAGCTTCTCACGATCGAGGCGGCTGCTACGGGTAAGAAGGAGCTGATCTATCACGCTGCAATGATGGATCCCCTCACGGGCGCACAGCTTTCGACCGACGAGATCGTTGCGATGTGCGACGAGCTCTACGCGGCACACGAGGCTGCGGGATACCCGATTCTTTGATCGTATAAATTAAATACGAAGCCGCACGACGGAATATCCGTCGTGCGGCTTTTATAATTAGCACTCAAGCTACGCCTCGATTATGCCTCCCAGGGGAAGGTGTACTTGAGGCCGAGCTCGTTACGAACTGCCTCCATTTCCTTCTGAACCGACTCATTGATCGGAACACCGTACTCGCGAGCGAGGCGAACCTCGTATTCCTTCTCACCTGCGGAGTAGATGCGCTCTGCTCCGGGAGCCTTCTTCGCCGAGCGAACCTCACGGATAATGTCGCCTGCATTCTTACGGCAAGCGTCCTCACCGAGGAAGTGATCCGTGTCGATCGCGATGAAGAAGTGACCGAGGTGGAACGGAACCTTCTCGCCGTTTGCACCCTTGCCCGAAAGAGCCTTGCCGTAGCTTCCGCCCTGAAGAGCCGCAGAAAGAAGCTCAACGAACATTGCGTAGCCGTAGCCCTTATAGCCTGCGCCCTCTTCGCCGGGGCCGCCGAGCGTGCAAAGAGCTGCCTCGCCGCGTGCCATTGCCTTCAGAGCCTCGTCAGCAGTACCGACGAATGCTTCGCCCTGAAGATTGACAAGTGCGCCTGCGGGAGCATCCTTGCCGATACGGGCATAGTATTCGAGCTTACCGTTCTGGTAAGTAGAGGAAGCGCCGTCGAAGTTAAAGTCGAAGGGCTCGTCGGTGGGAACGCCGAGCGTCAGGGGGTTCGTACCGAACATACCCTCAACGCCGAAGGTAGGAGCAACGGTGGGGCGAGCATTCGTACCGGTCAGACCGACACAGCCTGCCTCTGCTGCCATAGAGGTGTAGTAGCCTGCGATACCGTAGTGGCAGGAGTTACGAACAACGACCATACCCATACCGTACTTCTTAGCCTTTTCGATCGCCATCTTCATCGACTTGTAGCCGATGACCTGACCCATACCGTCGTGGCCGTCAACAACCGCGGTGGTCTCGGTCTCCTTGATGATCTCAAAGTTGGTTACGGGGTTCTGGATCCCCGCCTTGATGCGGTCGAGGTAGACCGGCTTAAAACGGTTTACACCGTGGGATTCGATGCCTCTCTTATCGCTTTCGAGAAGGACGTCCGCGCAGATCTCTGCGTCCTCACGGGGAATGCCGTAGCCGACGAAGGAATCGATTACGAAGTTCGTAATGGTATTCCAGTCGACAATGTTCTTCGGGTTGTTAGCAGCAGGATTCGTTGCCATTGTTTTAACACCTTTCGTAGTTCTGAAAATTTTTCGAGGAATTATGCACATCCTCATACAGATTTTATTATAGCACAATTTGTTCGGGATTGCAAGAGCATTATACAAGATTTCCCTGCCGTTTTTCAAAATTCTTTTGTATATTTCGCGCGATTTTCGAAGGAAATCCCTTTTTCCGCAAAAAAAGGACCGCACCGCAAAGCGCGGAACGATCCTTTTCCGAATCCACCTCAGCTCCTTACAGGCAAACGATAAAGAGCCACGCAAGGATCGCCGTAATGATCGACGACAGCGAGATCACGGGAAGTGCAAGCACGACCGCGACGACAGAGGCGATAAATATCACGATACCGAACGCGCGGCACTTGCCCTTCTTCATACCGAGAAGTCCGAAAATGCCCGCGAGAAGCATCAGAACGCCGACCGTCGCAGACGCGATCGCACCGACGTCAAGCGCGATGATCGCCTTGATCGCGGAGATGGGCGAGAAGATACCCCAGATGATGTAAATGATACTGATGACGACTCGAAGGACGCTTTTTGTTCCCTTTTTCATAGTAATACCTCAGCTTTCTTTTAAGAATTTCAAGAATAAAAAGATAATATGCAACCGCCGAGCCATCAGTTCGACGTATCGAATTCCGCAATATACGGCAGATTTCTGTAATACTCTCCGCAGTCGAGCCCGTAGCCGATCACGAAAAGATCGGGGATCGTAAAGAGCGTCATATCGGCGTTGAACTCCACAAGGCGTCTGTCGGGCTTATCAAGCAGGGTGACGACGCGAAGGGAGAGCGGATTCCTGAGCTTCAGCATCTCAACGATATCACGCAGAGTCCTGCCCGTATCGATGATATCCTCGACGATGATCACGTGATATTTGCTGATATCCTGATCGAGATCCATCGTGATCTTGACGACACCCGAGGAGACCGTGCCCTTATAGTAGCTCTTGGCGCACATAAAGCCGATCTCACACGGCACGGTGATCGCACGGCAGAGATCCGCCATAAAGACGAACGCTCCCTTGAGAATGCTGACGAGGAGGATCGGACGGCCGTCATACGACTCGCTGATCTTCTGTCCCGCGCGGCGGACGGCTTCCTTGATTTCGTCCTCGGTGATCAGCACGCGCTTGATTCCTTTGTTAAAATCCTCAACAGAATGAATATTTTCCATAATATGCTCTCGCTTTCGTGAAGGATATTATTGTCATTATAGCATATATTTCGTCAAAATTCAAGCAGATCCCCGAAACTTTTTCACGCAATACCTGACGCGCTCCCGTCGGGTGCTTCTGAAGGTCAGGCATTTCTTACAAGGAAGCGGTAAGCTCCTTTTTCACGGCTTTTCTGTGTGATGCTTGGTTTACAAGGTCGGTTATTTTTGAAACATCGTCGTTTCTTCCTTCTGAGAGCTTTGCGTGTCTCCCATGATCATATCGTACAGACTGTCCGCAAAAAGCCGATGCATTTCGGGGGTGGGATGGTTGATCCTGTTTGCGAGCAGCATCGTAGTGTCCTGCGTTTTCGACAGCTCCTTCCAGCTCGCGTAGCAGTCACAGACAGCAACGCCGCATTCCTTGGCAAGCGCGATCGCCGCAGCAATATACTTGTCCATTTTTCCGCTGTTTTGTATTTCGGCGGTCTTGATGGCGTAGCTGTAATGCTCCTGCGGGGTGTCGTCCGCAACGTACGTATTGAGCATATTCGGGGTCATAAAAATAACGTCAAGCCCTGCATCGGTGCACCTTTTGAAGATGGTCTCAAGCGCCGAAAGATAGTCCTCAAGGCTACGGTTTACGTCGTTCAGCCCGAAGCATACGATCACGAGATCGGGCTCGTGAATGAGGACCTGACGCTCGAGCCGCGCGAGGGAGCCCTTTGCGGTCGTTCCGCCGATGGAGGCATTGATCATATTCACGGGGACGTACGAGCGGAACTGATTCAGCTTTTTTCTCAGAAGATTCCAGTACACGCTTTCATAATCGATATACCCGTTAAACGCGCCGTGTGATACGCTGTCTCCGAAAATGACGACGTTGATGGGGCCGTGCGCAGAGAGACCGTGGCGGTCCATCATAATTTTATCCTTGATCTTCATAGATCGATCTCCGTTTCCTGTTTTTCTGCCTTCAGACACCTGACATACGGATTCAGACAAATTCAATTTGCCGTTACACCGCACGACGGCAGTCCGAAATACGCAAGGATCCCCTCGTAGATCCCCCGTGCAAAGCGCTCGGGATGCTCCGAGAGAAGCGCGGCATCTCCCTTGTTCGTAATAAAGCCCATTTCGATGAGGGCAGCCGGCATCGTCGTGTTTTTGAGGACGCGCAGCTCGGGGCGAAGCTTCATACCGCGATCATAGAGGTCCGTGGAATCGAGAACGCCCGCGAGAAGCTTGCTGCCAAAGGCATACGAAACACCGCCCTCCTCTGCGACCAGCACCTCGATCCCGCTTGCCGCCTCGTTATCTGCGGCGTTCGTATGTAGGCTGATGAAGTAATCCGCCTCCCACTCCTCTGCACCGCGCACGCGGGCGTCAAGGCTGGAATCGTTGTCGGTCCCGAGCACGGTATCCTCCGTAGGACGGGAGAGACAGACCTCAAACCGCGCGTCCTTTTCGAGGAGCTCGGCGAGCATATAGCCGATGAGGAAGGTCAGATCCTCCTCATTGAGACCGTTGCCCGATGCTCCCGAATTGTGGTTTCCGCTCGGATTGTGCCCCTGATCGATATAGATTCGAATTTTTTTCGTCATACTGCTCTCAAGCTCCTTGATCTCATCCTCGAGCTTACTGATCTCAGCCTCTGCTGCGGCATTTTGGCTTTCGAGTGCGTCGAGCTCCTTCTCTGCCTCCTCGTTGCGGCTTTCGAGGGCATCGATCTCTTCCTCTGCCTCTTCATTGCGGCTTTCAAGCGCATCGATCTCCTCCTCTGCCGCCGCGTAAAGGCTCTCGAGCACGTCGATCTCCTCTTTTGCCGTAGCATTTTGACCTTCGAGCGCTTCGATCCGCAGAGCAGCCTCCGAGATCTCTTCACGAAGAGCGATAAGCTCCTCGGACGAGCCGCCGAGGTCACACCCAACAAGGGCTGCACAAAGAAGCACAACGGCGCAGATCGTACTGATCACACGCACAAAAGCCGCGTGTCTCCCCTCTTGCCTTTGTCTCCTTTTATCCTGAATTTTCATAAATTTATCTTTTCTCATAAGAGCACCGCCTTTCTTCCTTTGATTATAGCATATACGCGACAAAAAATCAACAATTCAACCAAAAATTGATTGACATATCTCGTCTCCTCTTGCTTTCATAGAGTGAAGCACCGTGATTGTAATCGTCTCCTCGATCAAACCGATTTTGAGATTAAGAGAAAGGAGCTGTCTCACTAAGGTGAGACAGCCCCCGATTTTCGTTGGTGGTTTCATTCGCCAAGAATATTTTTATAATACGGCTGTTATTTTCATATTTTCACCGTCTACCAATCATTTTCGGGTCTGTTAAACAAATACGCCTTGCAGGGCACTTGCTCATTTTCGCTCTCGGTCACGATGACCCAAACGGAAGTTACACCAAATTCAATATATCCTTTTATGCCGTCGATCTCAAAGATATATTGATGACCGCTGCGTAACGCCTTTCCCTCAATGCTGTTTATATATACCTTCGGGTCAGGATTTGTTTCAGGATCAAACTCTCCAACGGTATAAACGAATTTGATTCTTACCGTCACATCGTTGTCCGTATATGTCGATACTGTAAGCGTATCTCCGTTCCCAAACCAACTGTTTGAAAAGCTGTTGACGTGCTTTTGAGAAGCAAGTGTCGCTTCAAACAAAGGAACAAACTCGATCCCCGAAAAGGTTCTTGTGTATTCGTCGTTACAATAATCCGACGGAAGGATATCATATTCGGCATACAATGCTTCTCCCTCCTCATCGGAAATATCCGTCTTGGTATTTCCGTCTGTCTTATACCAGCCTTCCTTTTGTAGGAACATATTCACCTTATAGCCGACACCAACCTTGCTTTTCAGCTCCGCGTCCTCGATTTCATATATATACGCCTCGCCGTCACGGCTGACCATACCTCCCGTAGATACTTCCTTGCGGAGGAATCCGTTTTCGTCAATCCATACGCCGTAAGCACCGTCGAGAAGAACCGCCTTGCCGTCCTTCATCGTAAAGAGTGCGAACACCTCATATTGATCATTCAAAAGGATCAGCTCCTCGATCCCGTCACCGTTCAGATCCTTTCTTGCGTATCCGTACGAGTTGTCTCCGTCCTTAGCGTAATCCTGTCCAAAATACGTTTCCGTCGGCATCACCCGAATTCCGCCCCAAAAGATCTGATGAAATACATCGTAGCTCTCATTATCCGAAATACAAAAGAGATCGTCAAATTCTCCGTTTATCCAATCGTTTGCCTCATAGTCGGAAAAGCTTTGAACGATCATTTTATATGCAGACAAAATTCCGTCGTAGCTTGTAAAGTCGGGAACAGGAGCCGTACTCTGTGAAGCGTCTGCCAGAGCGGGAACAAACCGAAAGCCTGTGGTTTTGGTTCGATGGCTCGGGTATATAGTCGAAATATTTTGCGCCATATCGTCAAGCTGAAGCATCTCGGATCTCGTGATTTCGGAGCGAACGCCGTTTTCAATTTTGTAATACGAAACGTTTTCTCCGTCCGCATCACATCCGTATTCCAAGCCCTCAAGCTTTCCGTTGGCTATTTTTTTGATATGCGTACAAATTTCATTACCGCCCTCGGCATAGCTGCTTGCAAAGACCGTGCCGTCGGGAGTAATACACGCAGACATATGATCCATCCGCAAAAGCATCGTGGGAAGGCTGTTTTGGATCGTAAAGAGTGCATAAAGCTTATTACTCTTATTCATCAGCAAAAGCTCTACAAATCCGTCACCGTTTATATCCTTGGTCGCGTAGCCCATAACGGACGGATCCTCACAATCCCGAGCGATCTCGTACAGAACGGTGGCTATTTCATCCGCAGAGGCATCCGGCGCAGTAATTACTTCGTTACCCGCTTTTGCGAGCAAAAGCTCCTTATATCTGTTGATAATATCTTCATACAGTGCTTCCCCATCATCCGCAGGCGTGCCGCAAGAAACCGCACAGAATACACACGATAACAGAATGAACAACAATAAAATCACAAGCGATTTTTTCATTTCTCCACCGTCCTTTCGCGATTATTATAGCACACGCAGGGAGAAAAATCAACAGAATCTTACATGTTTCTTATTTCATAATAATTTGTATGATAAGCTAAGCGGGGGTTGTTTTTTGATTTTAATTTGGATTTTAGGATTACAATGTAAAATTTATCTCCTACATTAGAATATGAATAAACCTTATCTTCGACCGCCACTCTGCCACAACGGAAATAGAGGGAAGATTCCTTTCTTGAATTTCTGTAATAGTTCCGCCATTCCTTGTCTTTTTGAAAAACTGTGTCTTCTATGACTTCAAATTTACCCTTTTTTATTTTATACAGATCAATGTAATACAAGTAAAGAACGATAATGACAAAAAATATTATATAAAGCGGTAAAACGAACATTGCAGCCGTTGGTGTAAGGTCAGGAGATCTGAATCCGCCTGTATAATCAAAAGGTGTACCATTCAAATAATTGATAAGGTGTATGGGATAAAGAATTATACCAATGATTGCGATAACGGTTAAAAAGATAGAAATGACTTTTCGCTTGTTCAACTTTGTAAGCAATTCTTTTTGAATATCTTGCTTTGTTATTGCTTGCTTCTTCATATCCCCACCGCCTTTCTTGAATAATTATATCATACTTTCGATTAAAAATCAACTATAAATCAGCAATCCAAGCGAACGGTTACGATTCCGTTTGCGCGAAGCGCATACCACGTCCGAAGGACATATCACGCACTTGTGCATAGAACTCGCCGCAAGGCGAATATAACAGAAAAACTCCATCTTGCAAGCAAGATGGAGTTTTTCTGACTGCGGCACTAGGATGTCGAACATCCGAGACTCGCGGCGAGCCGCTCGCTTACGGGGCAAGGTGCAAGCTTCTTTCCTGAATCCGTTTCCCTCCTTACACCTTGCGTAGATTCGGGCTGCCCCGTACCGGAATATAAAAATAACCGAGCACAAAAGTGCTCGGTTATTTTTATACTGCGGCACTAGGATTCGAACCTAGGTAATGACGGAGTCAGAGTCCGTTGCCTTACCGCTTGGCGATGCCGCATCGTCAACGGGTGATATTATACCACAGTTCCTTTCGCTTGTCAAGCCCTTTTTTCAAAATTTTTCTTCTTTTTTATTCGGGTCGATCCGACATCCTCACATACAAAAGCGGAGGCAGTCTCACAAGCGTGATCTGCCCCCGCAACGTACACGGGATAAATTATTACAACGGCTTCTTACGGATAAAGAGCACGCCGAGCGTATTCCTTCCGCAGTGGGACGAAATCGTGCATCCCGCGCGTGTGATATGTACCTCCTTGAAGGGGGCAAGCGACTTGACCTCTTCGACGCACGCGTTATAGATCGCTTCGTCACAGCCTGCGTGGGTGATGAAAACGCGGCTCATATCAATATCGGATGCGTCTCCGATCTGCTCTGCAACGTACTTCTTCAGCACGTCCGCGTATCTGCCGCGGTATTTCTTCGAGACACCCATCTTGCCGTTTCGCACGACGATGCAAGGCTTGAGCTGGAGCAGGTTCGCACCGAGCGCGGCAAGCGCCGAGCAGCGACCGCCCTTATAGAGAAATTCGAGGCTGTCGATCACGAAGGAGGCGTCGACGTTTAACGCGAGGCGCTCGCATTCCTTTACGATCTCCTCTGCGGGGATTCCCTCCTTTGCCATATCTGCCGCCTTGCAGACGAGCAGTCCGCCGCCCGTTGAAAGATTTCTCGTATCGACGACGAATACACGGTCAAAGTCCGCCGCAGCCACGCAAGCATTCTGATAGGTCGAGGACATATCGGAGCTGATCGTAAAGAGGATCACCGTGTTTCCCGCCTCGGTCTCTCTGCGGAAGAAGTCCTCAAAGGCAGCAACGTTGACTGCCGAGGTTTTCGGAAGCACGCCTGTTTTTTCATACGCCTCATAGATCATATCGGGGTTAACGTCAACACCGTCGGTGTACTGCTCCTGTCCGATTGCCACACCGAGAGGCAGGATCTTAATACCGTAGCGTTCAATGAGCTCGGAATTCAAATCACAGGTGCTATCACTTGCAATTAAAATTTTCTCGTTCATAATAATCTCCAAATACATTTTGAAATCGCCCGTGTCGCTTGCTGACAAATCGCACTGCAACAAGGAAGAATCGAAACGGTCGGGATACGACCTCGGTAATACAACGAGATTATAACATCTATTTATGAACAAAGTGTATATTTTCTTGCGTTTTTTGATGATCTTTGTCTTTTTTCGTTTTTCTTTGCGCGTTGACCATCAAAAAAACGGGATTCTTTCCGTATTTTGCCCAAAGGCGAACCTCAGACCGTGAAAACTCGGTTCGTCCCTTCCTGCGGAGCGTGACCGAAACGGTCATCCGTATCGCCTCTCCGTACGCTTCATCCGTAACCGCCTCCGCTCTTACGTCCACGCGATAGACGCGGCGCGGGATCGCAAATTTTCTGTCGTGCGGAGAAAGCCCCTCATACTCGGCGCAAATCGACGGAAAGAGCCTCTCCTCTGCAAAAAGGAGGCTTCGGTCGGAAAGGGCTTTACAAAGATCCGCAAGCACCCGAAGTGAATCGTCTTCGGTGTCAGCGGGGATCGAAACGATCGCGCGCAGCAGCTCCTCGCCGTCCATACAGTAGCGCTTTTCCGTGCAGCACTGTGAAAATTCCATACCGCACCTCCGAAATCTGTTCAAAAAGTAAACCGAGCGATCTCTCGCTCGGTTTACTTTATGCGATTGGATCCCCAAATATGCGGACACGCCTCCGTCAGAGGACCCCGAGGAGCTCATTCTCACGGAACAGATGCTTTCTGCCGCAGAATCGGCAGCACACCTCAAGCTCGCGGGGCTTGCCCTCTGCCTCCTGCTCGGAAAGAAGCTCCCGAACCGTCTTTTCTCCCATCGAGCGGATCGCCGTCAGCATCCGCTCCTGTGAACAGGTACAGCGGTACTCGACGTCGAGCTCGTCAAAAATATCGTACTGAATATCACGCATTGCGATATCGAGGAGATCCTCCTTCGTCTTACCCTCGGCGATCAGCTGTGAAAGGCTTGCGAGGGAGGGCGCGTTGCGCTCAAGCAGGCTGATGACCTCCTCGTCGGCAAAGGGCAGAAGCTGAATGAGAACGCCCCCTGCAGCGCGGCAGGTGCAGTCGGTATCGACGAGCACGCCGAGGGCGCAGACCGTCGGGATCTGCTCGCTTTCGGCGTAATATGCGGCAACATCCTCCGCGATCTCGCCGCTGCGGAGGCGCACCGTGCCGATGTAGGGCTCGTCCCCGCCCGTATCGCGCAGAACGCGGAGCTCTCCCTGCCCGACCGCCGTTCCGACGTCTAGCTTGCCGTTCGGCTTCAGGGGAAGGTCTACCGTCGGGTCCTGCACGTATCCGCGCACGTTGCCGATATAGTCTGCCGATGCGATCATTTTACCGAGCGCACCGTCGCCGTCGATCGTCACGGTGATGGCGTCGTTCTTTTCGCCGAGCATACAGCCCATCACGGACGTTGCGGTGAGTAGTCTGCCGAGTGCCGCCGTCGCGGTCGGCGCGGTACGGTGGATCCCGATCGCGCGGTTGACGATCGCGGTCGAATCGATCACGTGGATGCGGACCGAGCCGTCACGGCTCATCGCGCGAAGGATGGTGGAGCTTTGCTGATTCTTTTCGTTACTCATATCTGTTCCCTGCTTTTTCGTTCATTTCTCTTCGATCACCTGCTGATCGGTGTTTCCCGGCACGGCGCGGGCGACAAAATACCACCGCGGTATCTCCTCTGCGGGAGGTGAAAAATCGTAGCCGCCGAAGACGCCCATAAGCTCGAAGCCGTTGCTTTCGAGTGCCGATCGGATCTCCCCGAGAGTGTAGCACCGTTCCCTTTGGTGCTCGTCGTAGCGGCGGTAGCTTCCCTTTTCCCATTCGAGGAAGATAGAGAGCCAGAAGTCGCAGAGGCGCGATTCCCTGTCGTAGCTGTTCTGCCAGCCGCAGTAGATCGGCACGGCGTCGCCACCCTCCTCGTCAGGTGGCAGCTCCTCCTCGAGGATATACGCCTCGTCCCCGTAAATATGCTCAAATTTATACGGCGTATTCACGTCGAAGAGGAAGAGACCGCCCGGCTCGAGATAGAGCCTGACGTTGCGGAGGGCTTTCACGAGGTCTCCGTCATCCGTGAGGTAATTCAGCGAATCGAGGCAGCAGGTGACGCCGCCGACCGTTCCGTAAAGCTCGAAGGTACGCATATCCTGACAGAGGTAGAGGATGCCCATACCCTCCGAGCGGTTGTACGCCTCCATCAGCATATCCTCGCTTCCGTCGACGCCGATCATATCGTAGCCGCGGCGGGCGAGTTCAACGGTCATCCGACCCGTTCCGCAGGCGAGATCAAGGACGAGCGCGGGCTTTTCCTTGCCGTATCGGCGGAAGCATTCCTCGACGAAATCCGCCCAAAGCGCGTAGTCGATCTCGGCGTTCAAGCGATCATACACCCACGCGAGTGCGCCGTATCCGTTCGTCTCGTTTTCCTGTGCCATTCGGATCCTCTCCCCTCTCGTTTTTTCTGACGAGGTCTATTTTAACACATCCGCGCGAAAAATGCAAGAGGGGGCGCGAAAGTTCTCGGAGGGATCATATTTCCCGTCCTCTTATCTGCCCCGCAACCTGTTCCGCCTGCCGCACACGGCACGACGTGATCGAGGCTGAAAACAGAATACACGAAGCCCTCGGAGACCGAAGTCCCCGAGGGCGGGTTTTTGTTTATGGGGGGATGGTGCTCTCTGTGACCGTCTCGTGAAAGATGACCTCACGCACGATGCCGCACTTCAGAAATGCTCTCATTCATTCAAAGTGTAATCCTTCCAAACCCGGATGAGACGACTGACCCCCATGTGGGGCTCGGAGGTCTTCCTACTGAAGAATATATAGATCGAGTAATTTCCGTCGCTATCGTACACATAATAGAGTGCATTCATCAAAGAGGAGCTCGTCGGAGAGGCCGGCTCTCTTCTTTCCACGATTCTATGGGGACTTCCTGCAATCTCATATACCTCTCGCATCGACATTCCGAGTTGGATCTGATAAAGAACGTCGAGGGAAGGCAGATCGGTTCTGTCGGGGTCAGCTTCGAAGGAAAACGGTTCTTCCTCGGTCGTTTCCTCCTCGGTTGTTTCATCTTCGGTCGTATCTGCAGAACTACTCTCAGCGGGTTCACTTGATTCGGGGGGTGTATTCGGTTCGGTCGGAGTGTCTGCACCCGAGCCGCCGCTGCACGAGGAAAGGCAGAAAAGAACGAGCAAAAAGAAACAAGAAATGAATTTTTTCATATCAATTCACCTCACTCTGTTAATACGTAGTATATGATGTTGCCCGTCGGAATCCTACCACTCGTCGACGGGAGTCGTTATGGGCTCGGGG
>JAFVXC010000034.1 GCA_017501345.1 Clostridia bacterium | reverse complement strand
TTTTGAAGAAAAATCGCGAAAAAAGCCGTATATATTTATAGAGGGGCATAAAAACGGTGCTCATTCTGAGCCTGACCGTATGGATGTGCAGAGGCGAAAGGGGGAAGTGTGCAACCTGCACAAAATCGAGAATGCCTTTTCAGGAACCGTTGTTGACAAATCCCACGCCTTATGATATAATGAGATCGTAAGGCAAACATCGAAAACACCTGAACCAACAAAAAACAAAGAAAGAGAGGCTTCTATTATGAAAAAATTCAGATGTTTACGTTCGTTTGCGTTACTGCTCAGTATGCTTATGCTGATCTACGCATTCCCATTTTCAACGACCGCCATCACCAATACGGATGCACCGGATATTGCCGCCGAGCCGGCAACCGACATCGGTGCTCCCTTCACCGACATCATCGGCACGGAAGATATAGACGGTATCCGTGAGGTCACAGACCTCAGAGAGGAAAGCGTCAAGCATTTTGCGTTACCCGACGGCACCTATACCGCCGTCACCTACCCGAGCCCCGTGCACCGAAAGGACGAAAGCGGCACGTGGCAGGACATCGACAACAGCCTTTCGATGAAAGCCGTAAAGGGCGTGGAGCGCTATGCGACGGATGACCTGCGCGTTTCGTTCGCAAAGACGTATGCTGCGGGTGAAGCACTGTTCGCTCTGACCGAAAATGGTTATACCATCCAAATGGTTCCCCATCTCACAGCAAGCGATCCCGGTGTGTCGGTAATGGCGCTCGCGCCTACGGAAAATAAAGTGGCCACCGTCATGAATGCAGAAAAGCGCCCCGTGACAGAGCGCTTTGACACCATTGAGGAGGCCGCCGAGATCGACAACAAGAGTGTGATCGTTTACGAAAACGTAAAGACGAATACCGACCTCGAATACGTTCTCGATGGAAATGACGTCAAGGAAAACATCATTGTAAAGCGCGCAGGCGGCAGCTACGTTTACCGCTTCACCCTTACGCTCATGGGACTCACCGCGACCCTTCTGCCCACAGGCAATATTTCGCTTACCGACAGCGAGACGGGTGAGGAAAAATACACCATCCCTGCGCCGTATATGTACGACGCCGACGGTGTGCTCTCGTATGACGTGCATTATACCCTCACATCCGCAGGTAGCGGCAATTACACCCTCACCGTCACCGCCTCCGATGAATGGATCAACGCCGAGGACCGCGCCTTCCCCGTTACCATCGACCCGACGGTGACGAAAACGACGCAGTTTATGGATACTTATATCTACTCTACTGCGCCGAATGCAAATTACGGTTCAATATCGCTTCTTCCAATCAACGATGATACGATCGTATACTCTATGTGGGGCCTCCCCTCCTTGCCGAGTGGAGCAATTATTACGAATGCAAGCCTGCATATGATGCCGGTTAATTTAGATTCCGGATCAATTTACATTGGTGCTTATCAAATGTCCGAAAACTGGCTCTCATCCAATATTACATGGAATAGCGCAGCTACGATGACAAATTTTGGAATGAACACCGTTCTCCTCTCCTCGAATCGGATATCTAAAGATGCTGAGTATAATGCTATTGATGTTACAACAGTGGCAACAATGTGGTATAATAATTTATCAACGAATCTAGGAATCGCATTGAAGCAGATAGCGGGATCAAATAATAATGTGTTACTATATTCTGCAGAGGCAATTGCCGAAAAGCGGCCATATTTTACGGTTACTTATCGCCTTTTTGAAAATGGGATTTACTTTATTCAAAATGTTGCTACCGGAAGATATATGGACGTGGAGGGGCCGTCTAGAAACGAAGGGGCGATCATTCAACAGTGGGATTTTCATGGGGCAATGCAGTCAAGGTGGAGCTTGACCCACGATTCAAATGGAAATATCGCAATAAGGTCGGTGTATAGCGAACTTTGTGTTACAAGTAATGCATCTTCTACTGCAGTAACACAAACGCAAAATTCAAACGATTCATCTTTATGGTCATTTTGTCAAACATCCTCGGGTTATTACAGAATAGTATGTACGGGAATATCTTCCGGTTCAAATACCCTGGGCGTTTCATCTACCGTTAGCGGGAACGGCGCAGATCTTGTTATGACAACCTATACCGATGATAGTAATTATTGTGATGAGTGGAATATATATCCGGTAGCTGATTATTTAGGTGTTGTATTCGACTCTTGGAATTCGAGTTCGGATGAGATTGGTTATTTCCCATATTCTCCATCGATATATCTAGAAAAGAAGGACTCAAGTGCTACTTTTTATTTCGAAGAAAGTATGAGCTCCGCAATTTCCCAATGGAATAGTGTATTACCGATTTCGGTAACTGAGACTAATTTGCCAAGCAACGCTGACATTATATGTTATGGCTTAAATGAATCCCAGTATTATGATATGATAGGAAATCCGTGGCCTCAATCATTTGCAGGAAATACTGTCTATTATAGAACCTTGCTTGGATATGGTATATATAATAATCAACCCATAGAGATATATCGAATGGATAATCTCATAATCTACCTAATATCAAGAGGTTATGGAGAATCCCAAGAAAAAATGATAGCAACACACGAACTTGGACATTCATTAGGCTATAAGGGTCACTCTACAACATCAACTGATGTTATGTATGAGTCCGTTCATTCTAACTATCAACTTTCATCTTCGGAAATTGCTCACTTACTGCAATGCTATGAAGCATTTTTTGATTGATCGTGGGAGGTGCTATGAAAAAAGTATTTATATTAGTGTTAATTCTTCTTCTGCTTTCCTTAACTGCTTGCAACGTTTCAACCGTCGATCCGCTTGAAACAACAGACGTATTTTCCGAAACAACGAGTGATCCGCTTGAAACAACAGATTCTTCCGTAACGTCTGCTAACAGAGGTTATACCGGTGGCGTTGGCTCTACTGATACCGTGATTGAATGGTCGCTTTTTTATCGGTCGCTCGAAGGAATACTCCCCGATGTCACCGATATTGTTTTAGCAACCTTCGAGGGATACACGGCGCAAGGCCTCACTTACAAGTATAAATTTTCCATATCGGAAAGCATCCGAGGTCTCGGGACAGAGCGTGAAATTACCGTAAGCTCGACTCCCGCCTATTACAATGTTTTAGATAAAAACACCTCTTTTTCCACCTATGAATGTAGATATCAGACTAACGCGAAGTATCTACTACTCCTAAAGCGCACCAGAACAACATACAACGAGGAGGAGTCCTTTTCGTTTGCAGAGGATAGCCTCATCATACGTGCCACGTCACCAAAACGCATACTGCTCGATTCTTCTTCCTTATACGGAGGGCCCCTGCGAAACCACGTAGAGACCGATGCACTTCGCTCTGCGTTGCAGGGCGCTACCTTCATGGAGGAATTTCTGTCGCTTGTAAAGGAAAATCCATTCTATTACGGCGAAGGCTATGAGGGCACCTCCGATATGGAATCTGTACTCCTTCATTCGGACTTTGTGTTCGAGGTCACGGTTGATTCGGTATTTATGGAAACCTTTGACAAAACGGCAATTACGTATCAGTGTACAATCAACCGTACACATAAGGGAGAACCTGAACGAACTGATATTTTGGTAAAGTTTTCGCACAACAATGATATCGTGGGCGAAGCTTTCATTGTTGGTTTAAATTTGCACGAAGCTGGGAATTCGTTCTATCTTATGTCATCCCCGTACAGTGTTTTTGACATTTCAGAACGAGATGCAATTATTGCGTTGATTAACGCTGAGAAGTAAAGAAATAATGCAAAGTCATCCCCCCACGGCACAGCCGTGGGGGAGCATAGGCTCGGACGAGCCGTCGCCGAAGCAAATTTTAAGGAGGTATCATAATGAAATTCAAATTCAAACGTTTTATGTCTGTCCTATTGATCGCGTTGATGCTGCTTTCCTTATTTACCGCCTGTTCGAATTCAGGCGCAGGCGGTGAGACCTCGGAGAGCGACAGCTCGTCCGAGCCCGATGAAACCACCGGATCGCCTAAACCGACAACGTCGGAGTATACGATACAACGTATCAACGGCAATTGTTATATTGTGTTTGACGATATATCGGTGTATAAGATCCAACCCCCGGAGTATGGTACATGTATTTTTGTCTACCCGGGCTTGGAGTTCAGCTCTGTGAAAGAACTGAAAGAACTTAGTGACAAGGTTACTCAGCGAAAGCTGAATGAGGATGATAAAAGACATATTGCAAACTATTTCGGACAGGACGAAAATGGAATTCCGATATGTGATTTTGATCGACTGCTCGTGCCACAGCTTCCCGAAGGATATGAACTCTTCAGGGGGGCTTGGATGGGGGATAATTACTATTATTGCTCCAAAAGCCAGAGCCAAGGAACAGCTACTTTTTATTGTTATTCAACCGAAGACTACGAAGATATCCTTCAGCTCGAGTATACGGATTCATTCGACGAAGCGTTTCGTAGAGAGTACCCCGAGCTTCGTGAGGAGCGTTTAACAGACCGGAATGCTGTGCAGTTCTCGTACAAAAACGGAAGGAATATCCGTTATACGTTAAGCGCCGGCGATAAAACCTTTGCGGTAGATGAAATATATAGCTCAAAGGCAGACGATGTAGTACCAAGAAGCGTGAAGCTATATTGCGCGGATGGGGAATTCAATTATATCATTGAGTTGGGACAGCTTTCAGAACGTCCTTCGGTGGAATTTCTGCTTTCCCTTGGAATGGAGGTCTACTCCGAATAATCTATGGGGCTGAGTCAACGACTCAGCCCCTCCGCGACGGGTGGCTTTTTCGGCGGACGAAATTTGCGTTTTTTGCCCGAAAGACAGGCGAAAATTGCAGTGCTTCGCTGCAACGCAAGGTCAGCGGAAACGAGCCGCCGCCGAACAAACTGAAAAAGGAAGTCTGAGTTGATCAGGCTTCCTTTTTGTTGTTTTGCTTCAGCAGTCCCTCAATCTCGTCTTTTTTCATACGGAAGAGGAGCACGAGGAAATAGATCGCGACTGCGACCGAAACCAAAACGGTGAGGATGACGGTCGGTGTATCCCACAGCTTGCCGCCGCCGAGGTACTGCACGAGCATACCGCCGAGGTCGTAAAGCGCGTGGATGAATACGGGGAACCAGATGCACCGCGTTTTGAGGAGCACGATCGCGCACATCCCGCCGATCAGGAAGGAGTATCCGACCTGCATAAGGACCGCGATCGGGCTTCCTCCTGCGAAAAGATTCAGGACGTGGACGAGTCCGAACACGGCGGAGGTCAAAACGATCGCGAGAAAGACCGCGACGGTCTCGGGTGGTAGGCGCGAGGGCTTTTTTGCCTCTGTCCGCTTCCGCATAGCGGGAAGGAGCCTCGTCAGGAGGAGCGGGAAGATCACGCCGCGAAAGGCGACCTCCTCAAAAAATCCGATGCCGAGGCAAGCGAGAACAAGAAGGAGCGCCTTCGGAAGCCCGCTGTCGACGTACACACTGCCGCGGATCAGTCCGATAATCGGGAAATTGTTCACCGCGATCACGACGGCGGGTAAAACCGCGAGGAGCGCCTTTATACTCGGGATCCGCTCGAACGAAAGGAGCGAATAGCCGAGATAGGGGATGAGGAACAGAAAGATCATCCCGCCGAGAAGGCGCGAAAGGGCAAGCTCGGACAGCGTATACGTGTCCGAGTCAAGACTTCCTTTGAGACACGGAAAAAGGAGAAGCGAGACGAGCAGGAGTGCTGCGAAGATCCCGATCAGTGCGATATAGACGCGATCGCGCCGCGTAAATTTCGCCGTCACGTATCGTCACCGCCTTCGGGGGCTTCTTCTGCATTTTCCACGATGACTTCCGTGCCCTCGGCACTCGCGAGGACATCCCCGCCTTCGATGGCTTCGGACTTTTCCGTACTCTCACCGTCGGGTGATAGGTGATTACCTGCAGGAGGGAATGCGCGATCCTCGCCCGCGGGGGCATCCCCGCCTTCGATGGCTTCGGACTTTTCCGTACTCTCACCGTCGGGTGATAGGTGATCACCTGCAGGAGGGAATGCGCGATCCTCGCCCGCGGGGGCATCCCCGCCTTCGATGGCTTCGGACTTTTCCGTACTCTCACCGTCGGGTGATAGGTGATCACCTGCAGGAGGGAATGCACGATCCTCGCCCGCGGGGGCATCCCCGCCTTCGATGGTTTCGGACTTTTCCGTACTCTCACCGTCGGGTGATAGGTGATCACCTGCAGGAGGGAATGCGCGATCCTCGCCCGCGGGGGCATCCCCGCCGGGTTTGTAAATCGTTTTGCGGAAGACAACGGTCAATATGATGCCGAGCAGGATCAGCACGATCGCCGTGAGCTGAGAGGGCGTCAGGAAGCTGACAAAGGTCGCACCGCGATCGTCACCCCGGAGATATTCGATCGAAAAGCGCCAGATGCCGTAAAGGATCAAATAGTGCGGCAGAGCGTAGCGCTTGCCGTCGTAGAAGCGCAGAACGAGATAGACACACAGCACGACGAGAAAGGTGGCTTCAAAAAGCTGTACGGGGAGCACCTTGTGCGGGATATCCGGGTTGTCGAGATAGACTCCGAGGAAGGAATCGGTACGGATACCGAAGCAGCACCCCGCGAAAAAGCATCCGACGCGGCCGAGCGCGTGCCCGATGGCGATGCAGGGCGGACCGATCTCAAGGATCGTCGGCAGGTGGTGGAGATGCTCGCGATTTTTCACGCGAAGACGGCCATATACAAAATAGAACGCGAGAAAGGCAAGCGATCCGCCAATGAGTCCGCCGTAGAAGGTCGAGCCCGTGGAGGACGCGAAGATCGAATCTGCAAATTTGCCGTCCCTGATGCCGTTGTAGACCCACTGCACGACGACGGCAGAGGGATAGCCGACAAAAAGGGCAAAGGGAATGCCGACGAGAACGCCGTTTTGTAGGCGCGCAGACAGCCCGCGTTTGTCGGCGAGCACGCGGAAGAGTATCATAGCGGCGATCAGACCGAATACGATGCAAAGCTCGTACAGCCCTATGTCGAGTATAATATCGTGAGGATACATTCGGAAAAGCTCCTTTCGGGGAAATGAACCGTTTTTATTATAACACAAAAGAGCGGGTATTGTCAACTGCCTTGCGCGGGGCGGCGTATGAGAATATAAAAACGGACTCCGAATGGCACGTAGACCAATCGGAGTCCGATTTGTTTGTGCTGAAATTACTTCAGAACCTTGCAGAAGGAAAGGATCGCGAAAATAAGTCCTGCGAAGCAGTAGAGGCCGACGAGGGAGCCGACAACGCCGAGGAGCCAGCCGACCAAAGCGCCAACAACGGGGATCCAAGCGACAAGCATAGTTGCAAGACCGATGACCGCACCTGCGATGATGCTTGCTACGAGGTAAATGATGATCGCAATTGCGAGCTGACCGCCTTCCGTGCGCTCTTTGAACGCATAAGGCCAAAATTTCTTGAGAGTATCCATATTATTCTCCGTTAAGATGTATTTAGAAGGCTTTGTAACAGCCATTCTATTGAGATTATAATGAACGAATATTACGAATTATGCAGAATCTTTTGTTTAATTTGTAAACAAGAAATCCTTCGAGATGTCAAAGAAGAAACCACAGAACGAGAAAAGCCAGGGTGAGGATGCCGATCACGACGAGCATCGGCAGAAACATCATCCGAACTGCGGCGAAGTAGGTCTGTGCCTGCTCCTTCAGGGTTGAATGTCTGCCGGGCAGGAGGTGCGGAGCGGCTTGCCGCTTCGGATCCTTCCTTTCGGAGGGCTTGCGCCTGCCGTCGAGTGCCGACATATCCGCGATGGTTCTGCCGTCATCGATATAGGTGATCTTTTCCTTTTTTTTCTTTTTGTTTTCCTTGCTCATATCTTATGCGTTATTGTCTGCCTCTTCGGCAAGCAGATGGCAGGCGGCGAAATGCCCCTCACCGTATTCACGGTACTCGGGCGTGACGTGCTTACAGATCTCCTTGGCGTAGGGGCATCGGGTGTGGAAGCGACAGCCTCTCGGCGGATTTGCGGGGGAGGGAATGTCGCCGTTCAGCACGATGCGGTTCATCTTAACGTCTGGGTTCGGGTTCGGGATCGCCGAGAAGAGCGCCTTTGTGTAGGGATGGAGCGGATGCGAGAAGATATCCTTCTTGCTACCGAATTCCACCATTGCACCGAGGTACATAACGCCGATCTTGTCCGAAATGAACTTGACGACCGAGAGGTCGTGCGAGATGAACAGATAGGTCAGACCCATTGATCTCTGCAGATCCTTCAGAAGATTGATGATCTGCGCCTGGATCGATACGTCGAGTGCCGAAACGGGCTCATCGCAGACGACGAGCTCGGGCTTGACCGAGAGGGCGCGCGCGATGCAGATCCTCTGACGCTGACCGCCCGAGAATTCGTGCGGATAGCGCTCGTAGTAGTAATCACGGAGACCGCACTTTTCCATCAGGTCGAGCACGTACTCCTTGACCTCGTTTTTCGGCACGATATTGTGCACGAGTACGGGCTCGGAGAGGATATCGCCGACCGTGCTTCTCGGAGGCAGGGAGGAATAGGGATCCTGGAAGATGATCTGCATTTTCGTGCGCACCTTGCGCATCTCTGCGGGCTTGTAGCCTGCGATGTCCTTGCCCTCGAAGAATATCTGACCGCCCGACGGCTGGTGCAGCTTCAGAATGGTTCGTCCCATCGTGGTCTTGCCGCATCCCGATTCGCCGACAATGCCGAGGGTCTCGCCGGGGTTCAGCTTGAAGCTGATGTCGTCCACGGCGACGAGCTCGCGGCGTACCTTACCCGTGATCGATTTCTCGATCGGGAAGCACTTGCGGAGGTGGCGCACCTCAAGGAGTGCATTTTCGTCGGGAGGGAGCGCGCGGTCTGCCTCGATCCGAGCCTTTCGGTCTGCCGCTTCCGTCGCCTTGATCGCGTCGTCGTCGTAAACAGCTTCGTTTACGGTAGCGTTATCAGCCATTTGCGTTCTCCTCCTTCTTCTCGTTGTCCGCCTCACCGTAGAGGTGGCACGCAACGAAGTGCGTGGGGCTCACCTGCACCATTGCGGGATAGTCGCCTGAGCACTTTTTCGTGCAGCGCGAGCATCTTTCCTTGAAGTAGCAGTAGGTGGGCATATTGACGGGGTTCGGAACGTTTCCGGGGATGTTGAAGAGCGTCTCTGTGTCCGAATCCATCGTCGGCTTTGATTTCTGAAGACCGACCGTATAGGGATGGAGCGGATTATGGAAGATCTCCTGCACCGTACCGCGCTCGATGACCTTGCCTGCGTACATAACGACAACGTAATCTGCCATTTCTGCGATGACGCCAAGGTCGTGGGTGATCAGCATGATCGAGCCGTCCATCTTCGTCTTCAGATCGCGGAGCAGATCGAGGATCTGTGCTTGGATCGTCACGTCGAGTGCCGTGGTAGGCTCGTCGGCGATGATCAGGCGGGGATTGCACGCGAGTGCCATCGCGATCATTACGCGCTGACGCATACCGCCCGAAAGCTCGTGAGGATAGGATTTATAAACGTGCTCGGGCATTGCAATGCCGACGAGCGACAGCATCTCGAGGGATTTCTCCTTCGCCTGCTGCTTCGTGGCGCCGGGAACGTGGATGAAGGTGACCTCGTCAAGCTGATCGCCGATCGTGAAGACCGGATTCAGCGAGGTCATCGGTTCCTGGAAGATCATCGCGATCTGTCTGCCGCGGATGCGGTGAATCTCGCTCATCGGCATCTTTGCGATGTCGTAGATCTTCTCCTCGGTCGTGTAGAGAGGGGAGCCGTCTGCATTTGTGCCCGTCTGTATGGGCTCGCCCTTGGCGTCTCGCTTGTAGTCGCTCGACTTAAAGCGGATCGAGCCCGAATAGATCTGTCCCTGCGGCCCCTGAAGGAGTCGCATCACCGACATACTCGTGACCGATTTGCCACAGCCCGATTCGCCGACGACACCAACGGTCGCGTTTTTCGGGATCTCGAACGAAACACCGTTGACTGCCTTGACGACGCCCTGATCGGTGAAAAAGTAGGTGTGAAGATCGTCGATCTCAAGGATGTTCGCATCGTTTTTCATCTCGGTGAGGAATGCACTTTCGGGCAGCTTCTGATGCTTCTGCTTTTCGAGTGCGTTCATTACCTTCTTGTTTTCCTTTGCGATCGCGCGGATCTCCTTACCCGAGAGATAATGACCGTTTTTCTTTTTATTCTGTTCTGCCACGGTGATTACCTCCTCATCTTGGGGTCAAGGGCGTCGCGCAGACCGTCACCGACAAAGTTGAAGCCGAGGACGGCGAGAATGATGCAGATGCCGGGAGGGCCCCAGATATTGAAAAAGTTCTGAAGGATATAGGGATCGTTCGCCGAGTTGATCATCGTACCCCATGCGGCGTACTCGTCCGATGCGCCCAGTCCGAGGAAGGAAAGGGTCGCCTCGTAAAGGATCATACTGCCAAGGCTCATCGTCATCGAGACGATCAGCTGCGGCATAACGTTCGGCACGAGGTGCTTGAAGATCTTTCTCTTCGTCGAGTAGCCCATTGCCTCTGCGGCGACCATATATTCCTGCTCGCGGAGTGAGAGGATCTGACCTCTGACGAGGCGGGCGGTGCCCGACCACGAGATCAGTGTGAGGAATGCCATCAGGCAGTAGATGCGGTATTCCGACGGAACGGCGAGACCCTCGAGAAGGGTGTTGACGATCAGCATAACGGGAATGCCGGGGAGACACATCAGAATGTCGCAAAGACGCATCAGGATGTTGTCAATCACACCCCCGAAGTAACCTGCAAGACCGCCGAAGATCACGCCGAAGAGGGTGATAACGAAGACTGCGAGGAAGCTGATCGTGAGCGATACGCGTCCGCCCGTCATCAGACGGGTGAGGTTATCACGTCCGCTGACGTCCGTGCCGAGAGGGTGCTCAGCGCTCGGCGGCGAGAGGCTGCTGAGCTCCTTACCGGTCTCGACGATCTGATAGAAGAGCACGGTTTCGCCGCTTTCGTTTGTGTAGTAGATCGGGTGCTTGTCGTAGTCGATCTTCATCGAGCGGTCGGTTTCGGATGAGCTCCAGAAGAGCGGCCCGACCCAGGAGAAGAGGAAGAGGGCTACGATCATAACGAGACCGATGATGCTGAGCTTCGAGCGGAAGAAGCGGCGAAGGACCATCTGCGTCGGAGACATCAGACGCACGTTTTTGTCGAGCGGAGTCTCCTCCTCGAAGGAGGAGACGCTGCCTGCGCTCTCTTCGTCCTGCTCAAGGAGATTTTTGTTTTCTTCCATAATTAGTATGCACCTCCTTACGCCAGCTTGACCCTGGGGTCAACGATCGCGTACGTCAGGTCTGCGAGCAGAACGCCGATGACGCTGAGGAGCGCGAGGAACATATTATATCCCATAATGAAGGGGATATCAGCCGCCATCATCGCTTGAAGCGCTATGTTACCGATACCGGGAAGATCGAAGATCTGCTCGGTGATGATCGCACCCGAGAAGAGTGACGGGAGAAGGCCTGCGAGGCTCGTTACGATCGGGATGAGGGTGTTGCGGAAGGCGTGCTTGTAGATGACCTTGCTCTCCTTCAGACCCTTGGCACGCGCGGTGCGGATATAATCGGAGTTCAGAACCTCAAGCATATTCGTACGCGTCATACGCATACGGCTTCCGATGCTGAGGATCACCACCACTGCGATGGGCAGGATGAGATAGGGGATCTTGTCGGCAGTTTCCGCGATCATTCCCCCGAATGTGTCGGGGAAGGTTGCGGAAGTCGTTCCGAATCCTCCCGATGGGAGCCATCCGAGCTTCATCGCGAATACATATTTCGCGATCTGACCAAGGAAGAAGGAGGGGAGAGAGATACCGATCATAACAAGAACGGTCACGACGTAGTCGCGGATCGAATACTGATGCGTTGCCGCTGTAATACCGAGCGGGATCGCGATCATAAATTCAAAGATCGTTGCGATCAGCGCTACTGCAAAGGAAACGCCCATATGCGATTTGATAACCTCAGTAACGGGCGATCCGTACTTAAAGGAGGTTCCGAAATCGAGTCTGCACATCGATTTGAACCAGCCGAGGTAGCCCTTGATGATGCCGAGGAAGGAATCGTCCTCAAGCCCATAGAGCGCCTTCATCGCATCGATCGTCTCCTGGGGGACCGTTGCGCCCCCTTGGTTCATAGCGGCAATTTTATTGTCGATGAAGCTTGAGGGCATACAACGGATGAGAATGTAGATGATCAGAGATACACCGATCAGAATGAACACCGACAGTGCAAGTCTCTTCAGTATATATTTTAGCATAGCTTACTCCGAGTATCAGCCGACGAATTCGATTTCCCAGATGTGATCGAGCGGTGAGGTGTAGGGATTCAGCTCAGAGGGGAGAGAGGCCGAGCTGATGACGCTCGAGTCGTATGCGTAAAGGGTCATACGCTGGTAGACGGGGAGCTCAACGGCAAGGTCGAGAACGTAGCCCATAGCCTCCTCGTAGAGAGCGGTACGGGTAGCCTGATCGTCGGTTGCACGAGCCTCGTCGATGATCTTGCTGAGGTCGTTCAGGATCTTGTTTTCCTCGGGATATGCTGCCTCGTTTGCAAGGATCTCACGGTAACCCCAGGCGAGAACGCTCGTTGCGGTGGAGTTCTTATGATAGACCTGATACATATCGGGGTCGATGGTGGAGCCCCAAGCGGCTGCCCAAACGGCGAGAGAGCCGGTCGAAAGCTTGGTGAGCGCCTGCGTGTCGGGGACGACCTCGATGTTCCATCCGCACTCGTTGAGGATCTCTGCGGCGTAGCGGAAGGTCTCGTAGGTCGGGTGGTCGGTCAGGTTAGAGCCTGCGATGGTGAAGGTGATCGAAAGCTCGCTGTCGCCTGCCGAAACGCCTGCCTGTGCCATATAGTCCTTGATCTGCGTCATAGCGGACTGCTTGCTGAACTGAAGGGCGGGATAGTCGTGCAGGTTGTCGCGGCTCGGGTTGCCGGAGCCGTCGGTCGGATAAGCCCAGCTTACCGTAGACATCGGCCAGTAGATGGTCTTTGCCATACCCGTGCTGTAGTAGTTGAGCGCGAGGGAGGTGTCCATTGCGCTCATAATCGCCTTACGGAGATTGATGTTCGGAATCTTGCCCGCGTTGATGCCGATGTAGCCGTAGCCGAGCTGCTCGGTGTACATTCTTTCGATACCCTTCGACTTCATCGAGTCGAGGCGAGTGATGTTATTCTGCGTGTACTGAGGAGTCGCATAGTGGACCTGACCGGTAGAAAGTGCGTCGAGTGCGTTTGAAGCGCTGACGACCTGGTAACGGATGAGCTCGATCTTGGGCTGACCCATCAGGAAGCTGTCGTTTCTCTTGAAGTAGACGACGTTGTTCTTGAAGAACTCGGTACCTGCGGGGTTGTCGTTCTTTGCAGAGTCGGTAGCAACGTATGCGCCGGCTCCCATCGGAACCTTGATATTACGGGGAGACTGAATGACGTTCGTCATAAAGTCGAAGGAACCGTAGTCAACGCCGAACTTGTTGTTTGCGATATCGACGTCGTAGCCCTCTGCGTAGTAGTGCTGAGGAGCGACTGCGAATGCAAAGTTCCAGATCGCCTTGGGGTCAACGCCGTTGATGGTGATTTCGAGTACGTCGTACTCATTCGCATTCTTAACGGTACCGTCCTCGTTGTGCTCGTGCGCAACCGTATAGGTGCCGTTCTTGGCGGTAACGGTTTCGACGTCGGTCGAGTGGCCGAGGGATACGATGCCCGAGATGTTCGGGATCGCGAGAGATCCGTCCTCGGAAACGTTTTCGTGCAGAATGACCTCCTTCGCCTTAGCGGTGAATTCGGTGGTCAGAGTCTGTGCGGTTGCCCAGTACTGGAGAATAACGTGCAGGTTCTGCTCAATCTGGGAGTTATAAACGTAATCGATCGCAGCCTCCTTGCTGTTTACAACGCTCGTGCTGTACTGAGGCGTGACCTTCTTGATCTGAGACTTGATGTCCTTGTTGTTTGCGTCCTTCTCGTACTCAACGGTGACGTAGCCCTCGTGGTACATAAAGCAGAAGACGGGATCGGAGAACTCCGGTACGTTCTTGTAGGGAGCCTCGGTGTAAGCGCTCTCTGCGCTGACGTAGTCGGTCTCAAGCTCCTTCTTGAAGAGCTCAAGAGCGCGCTGGTAGTCCTTCAGAAGCTGATCGTTCGTGACCGAATCGGCGTTATTCGAAACGGCTTCCTTATAGCCCGAGGAGAGCGAGTGGCCCTTGATGGCATTTACCATCGTGTCGTAGTCTGCCTGATAGGAGCCCGCAGTAGCGGTCGTGCCGACTGCCTTGAAGAGGTTGATCAGCTCATTGAGACGGTTCTTTGCGCGTGCCGATGCCGCCTCGGAGATCACGTCGTCGGTGTCGCTTGATCCCGAGCTGATGGTCTGCGTGCGGTAGTCGGTAAGACCGACGATATCGGTGGAGTACATCGTCGACGAGCCGGTGTAGACGGGGTCAAGGTAGACGTAGAGATTGAACAGGACGTCCTCCATCGTAAGAGGGTGTCCGTCCGAGTAGGTGATGCCGTTCTTCAAAACGAAGGTGTATACGGTCTGATTCTTCTCGCTGTCGTAGCTTTGGATCATATCCTTGACAACGACAGCCTCGTCATCACCGCAGGCAGGCGTGACCTTGCCGTCGGCATAGCCGTAGGTGAGCATCGAGATCTGTGTCATCGATACGATGGTGCTGTCCGCACCGGTGGTGGAATAGAAGGGGTTGAAGAGTCCGTCGAGGCTCTCGGTCATTATGACGAGCGCGTCGGGCTTCGCGCCTCCGCCGTTACCCGAGCAGCCGGCGAGCAGCACGAGGGTGCTGAGACACATAAGCGCTGCGAGGAACAGGGCAGTAGCTCTTTTCTTGATAGAGATCTTTCTTTGCTTCATTTTGTTTATATCCTCCATAAATGATTCACAAATATAACGCCAAAGGTCGCGGTCAGCCCGCCGAGAAGGAAAGCTCGACCGATCCGTCGGCATTCACGGTGAGCGAGAGCTTCTCGGAAGCCTCGGGTGTGACACTGCAGGTGATTTCCGTGAGATCGACTCCGCCCGTGACACCGTTGCCCGAAAGGAGACCGATCTGGTACTCATCCGACGGGTAGCAGGCGTCGCTGATCAGAAGCGAGCCCGAGACCGTTACGTCCGAAAGAGTGGTCGTTTCTGCGATCGTTCCTGCGAGAAGACCGAAGGTCGGTGCAGCAACGCGCGAGCCGACATTCAGCGTATAGGTTACGTTCTCAAAGGTAAGGTCCTCGACCCTCGCATTGCCGTCGAGCGCACCGAAGAGGCCGCCGCGGGACTGGGAGATGTCGGTCTGGATCGCATTGATGTTTGAGAAGGTATGACCGTTTCCGAGGATAGTTCCCGTAAAGACGCCCTTTGAGAGGCCCGCATTCCAGACCATCCCGGAGAAATCGAGATCGGCACAGATGATGTAGCTGCCGTCGATGCGGCTGTTCTGGATGAACTGTTCAGCTGTGTGGATCTTGAACCAGGTGCCTTCCGTCCATCTCGTGTAGACCTTGAAGGTGCTTTTAGTCGACACACCGGTCTCGTAATCAATCGTGCCCGTGAGGGTCTCAGTCAGGGGGGTCTTCATTTCGGCGTCGAGGTATGCACTGTCAAAGGTCATACCCTCGCGCTTCGGGAAATTTCCCATATCCATCTTACCCGTCTTGTCATTCCAGGACGGAACCTCGAGCGAGACCATCTGCGCGGTGTCGTAAAGCGTCATCTCACCGGTCGTTGCGTCGGGAGCGTAGAGCTCGAATACGTAGTACGGGACCCACGCCGCGTAAAGCGTCATAACCGGGGTGTCAGAGCTTGTTTTTGCGTCTGCCGCAACCGTCAGAACGTCCTTGTCGAAGTCCCATCTGTTCTTATAGACGTAGCCCTGCTCTCTGCCTGATGCGGAGGTCGGTATGCCGTATTCGTCAAGCGCGTTGCCGCTTCCGTCAACACGGAGCGTACGCTCTGCGTACCAGCCCACGAAGATGTAGCCGTTTCTCGAGATCGAGAAGGCGCTCTCCTTACCGCGGAGCGGGTCGTCTGGGGAGAGAAGGGAAAATTCCTTCTCTCCCTTTGCATTGGTTTTTGCGTTGTCGGGGTTGAATACGTCAACCACGGTGACGTTGTTGGTGCCTGCGAACACACCGCCGTTGGCGTCGTATTTTACGCTTACGGTGTAGCCCTCGTCGTCGAGAGCGGGATAGGGGGCATCCCATTCGTTTCCGCAGGCGGTGCAGCAGAGACCCAAAAGCAGGATCAGACCTGCTGCTGTCAGAAGCTTCATTCGTTTTTTCATAGCATTTCTCCGAAATCCTTAGACCTCGTCCGACTGCACCGAGGGCGTTTCGGTTGTATTGTCGTCGGGGGCGTCGGGGGTATTCTCGGGTGTCTCCTCGGTCGGCGCGGGATCCGCGGTGGGCGTGATCTCGCTTATCTCGGAAGACTCCGCCGCAGGCGTGATGTCACCGCTTTCGGGAATCCTTTCAGCGGAAACGGTCTCGATACGGTCGGACGCCTCCTCCTCGGAGGCAGTGGCGTTTTCCTCGGACGGAGCCTCTACGGAAGCAGCTTCGTCCTCGGACGAGGATTTTTCAGTGTCGTCGACAGAATCGGTCGGCGTTTCTTCGGTCGGGGCGCTCTCATCGCTTGACGTGCCGAATCTCTGCTTTGACAGAAGGATCGCAAATACGATCACGACAACTGCGAGACAGCCCGTAACGGCAGAGAGGATCAGAATGACGACGAGAATCGGGTCAAGAGGCTCGTCCTTCGGAGTATCGGAGGATCCCGGATCATCCGTGTCGTCACCCTTTTCGAGATACTCGAGGTCGCTGATACGCTTTTCAGCCTGTGTCAGCTTTGCGTAGTTGGTGACCAGAGCGCGCTGCTCAAGGGTGGAGATCAGGCTGTAGGCTGCGCGGGCAGCGGTAACGAGCGGTTTGTCCGCAAGGGATACCGTGTCGGGCAGAAGGTCGATCGCCTTGATTGCCGCGAGCGTGATCGAATCAGCCGCCGCCGCACCGTCGATAACGGTGTCAAAGTACTGCGCGAGGATGAAGGAGTCGTAATTCTTGCCGTTTGCGGGACGGATCATCGTGAGCTTACTTTCGACGTAGCCGATGTAATCCACGAAGCTTGCGCCGTAGTAGGTCGAGGTGGGGACATCGGCGGCGTTCCACATAAAGTAATCGACGATTCCGATGCCCTCCTTTTCGATGATATTTCCGTTTGCGTCGGAGAAGGTGTACTTTCCGCGCGCGGGAATATGATCGCCCGAGGCGAAGTACATATAGTCGTATTCCTCTTCAAGAATGGGGGAAACGTAGCTTGAGAAGGAGATAACCTTCAGAGCGTCACAGCCGTAAAATGCCTTGTGGCCGATTGCCGCGACGGTATGGGGAAGGATGACCTGGGTGACCGAGTCGCATTCCGCAAAAGCCATCGCGCTGATGCGGACGGTATCCTTTGCAACGGTGACGACCGAAGTGTCTCCCGCATAGGAGATCAGCTCAAGACCGTTCGGCACGACGCGATAGAGCAGTCCGTCAATGACGCAAACGCTGTCGCTGATGTCGTAGGTGTAGATCTCGGTCTTGTATTCCGTGCCGTTAAACTCGACGGTTTCCTCCGTGGAGAACGAGGGCAGGATGCAGTATGCGAAGGGATTGTCCCCAAGAGACGTGAGAAGCGGACCGAGGGTGACCTTGAAGGCAGTTGCTCTTTCCTTGAGGAAGGCGTGCTGACCGATCGACTCGGCGCAGGTGAGGTCGATCTCGGTGATCGCGGTGTATGCAAAGGCATAATCGCCGATCACGGGAGAGAATTCGACGTTTACGGGAGCAACGAGGGCGGAGCAGTATGCAAACGCACCCTCCTCGATCGCCGTTCCGCGGATCCGCTCGGGCAGAGGCTCTTCCTCGGTGCCGTTTTCGTCTGTGGTGTCATCAGGATCGACGTCTGCATCGGGCTCGGTATCGGAATCTGCATCGGTGTCCGCCGTGGTATCGGTGTCGGGCTCGGTGCTTTCGGAGTCCTCCTCTTCGGGCTCTTCCTCAATGACGGGGAATTCGCCCTCCTTCAGGGTGACGGAGGTGAGCTTGTCGCAGTAAGCGAAGGCGTAGCTACCGACCGTTTCGGCGCTTGAGAGGTCGATCTCGGTGAGAGCTGCCGCCTCGAATGCGCGTACTCCGATCGAGGTGATGCCCGAAAGATCAATGCTCGAGAGCGAAGCGCAAAGGTTGAATGCGCCCTCGGGGATCACGGTGATGTCATCGGAAAGCGTGACCGTCTTGAGCTCGCGGCAGTATGCGAACGCATAGTCGCCGAGAGAGGTGAGAGCGGAGAGATTCACGCTCGTGAGATCTGCGGCGTGGTAGCTATAGATGTAATTTCCGTCCTCATCGATCGCGGAGGAGCTCCAGGAGCTGTCGTTCGCCATAAAGAGAACGTCACCCGAGAAGGCGTTTGCACCGATGGAAACGACCGCAGAAAGGTCGATTTCCTTAAGGGAGGAGTTGTTGTAGAATGCGTACTCGCCGATCGTTGCGTTCTTACCGAGCGTGATGCTTTCAAGCTGTGCGGCACCGGAGAAGGCGTGCGCGCCGATCACTGCGTTGTCTCCGATCGAGAGCGACTCGATCGGGGAAAGATATACATAGTAGTAGACTCTCTTTTCGGTACCGCGATCGGTATTAACCGTATAGAAGCTGTAGGTCCAGTTGTGGTCACTGTCGAGATAGAATGCGTAGTCCCCGATCGTGACGTCGTTTCCGATCGTAACGGTGTGGAGAGACTTGCAGTCCGAGAACGCGCCCTTTCCGACGGTCATACCGCTCGGAATCGTGACCGACTCAAGGGCAGTGCCCGCAAAGGCGTAGTCGCCGAGCACCTTGACTGCAGAAAGCGCGGGGTGTGCGGTGAGAGCGGTTTTATAGAAGGCGTAAGAGCCGATCTCCGTCAGGGCTCCGAAGGAGGTAGCCTCCAGCTTCGTGCAGCCCGCAAAGGCGTAGTCGCCGATCGCGGTGACCGAGGGAGCTGTGATCGAGGTCAGCTTCGTGCAGCCCGAGAAGGCGCCGCTTCCGATCGAAACGATCTTGCTGTCGCTGAGTGTGAAGTCCCCTGAGAATGCCGGGGCGACCAGAACAAGCTCGGTTCCTTCCTTATTGGTTATATAGGATGCGTTTGCCTTGAAGGCTTGGTTGCTCGCGTCGATATTAAACGACGTCAGCGCGGTTCCGCTGAACGCATATTCGCCGAGGACGGCAACGTCCTTTCCGAGATTGATCGAAGCGAGACTCGAGCATCCGCTGAATGCACCGCGGCTGACGACTGCCGTATTGATCGTGACCTCGGTGAGTGCTTTACAATCCGCAAAGGTGTATGCACCGATCTTCACAAAATCTGCGTTGATGTTCAGCTTCGCGAGCGAAGTGCAGCCCGCAAAGGCGTATGCGCCGACCGACTGAGAAACCTTCGAGAGGGTAACCTCGTCAAGGTTCTCGTTATACGCAAAGGCGTAATCCGCGATCGCGACTGCGCTGTCGAGGGAGATCTTTCCATCAAGCTTGCAGCCGTAGAAGGCAGCACGGTTCAGGAATTTGACGTTCTCAAGTCCCTCGACCGCAACGAGTGAGGTACAGCCGTAGAATGCTCCCTGATCGATACGCTCAAGTGTGGAGGGCAGCACGACGCGCTTCAGCGCAGTGAGATTTGCGAACGCATAGGCGTTGATGGTCTTGACGCCCTCGGGGATGATGACCTCCTCGATGGTGTCGTCACCGATGTACCAGAGCTTCATCGATTCGGGCTCGTACTTAGTGATCTCGTCGGGATTCTTGTCGATGTATTCGAAGTTGGAGAATGCGTATTGACCGATCTCGGTGAGGGAGAGCCGCTTCGGGAGCTCGACCTTGCCGCCGTTGCCGAAATAGTTCGTCAGGATCGAGCCGTTCGTGACGTAGGGATCCTTGACCTCAACGCTGATCGTCTTTGAGTAATATGTGCTCTTTCCGTCGAGCAGGACGCGGACGGAGATCGAGCCGTAGCCCTTTGCCACTGCCGTGATCTTTCCGTTTTCGTCGACCGTGACGATGGACTTGTTGCTCGATTCGAATACTACCTCAGTGTCATTCGGGAAGAAGGCATCGAGGATATAGCGAAGCGTTACCTCCTCGGAGGGGAAGAGCGTCAGCGAATAGGCGTCGGAGACGAATTTCCGCTGGTCTCCCGTAAGACCGATGTCGCGGTCCTCACTTGCAATAAAGTAGAAGGCTCTGTCGACGTCATATCCCGTCAAAGTGAAGTTGTCCACAACGGGCTTGTCGTACTTCTTGTAGCCCTCGTCGTCTTCACCGAGAACCGTGACAGCAATCGTCGTCTGCTTCTTGCTCACGGGATCTCTTGCGATCACGCGCGCAGTGCCGGGGGCAACGCCAACGAGGGTGTTGTTGACAACGCGAGCGACCTCACCGCTTGCGGGAACGGTGCAGTAGTAATCAAGGAGTGTCGACCATTCGGAATCGGGATAAACGAGGGGGGAGAGATCGAAGAGCTCGTTCGGGCTGATCACAATCTCCTCCTCTGCAAAGCAAAGGTCGAGGAACTCGTCGGGAAGCTCGATCTCGTAGGTCGCTGAGTTCAGGGCGTAGTCGTAGCAAGCAACGGTAAAGGTGTTACGGTTGGTCGCGTTTTTCTTGATCTCGTCGATGTAATCGGTGAGCTCGTATACCACGTAGGAGGTAGAGTTAAAGGAGGAGTATACGGGCGTCATATAGTGATCGAACGCCTGAAGGATATATCCCGTGCCGTCATCGGCAAGACCGACGTAGCCGGGCTGGAGGCACATCGCGTAGTGATTGTCGTAGACCGACATCTTCGCGTAGTAGCGGAGCTCCTTTGAGGAGCTGTCATATTCGGTGTAGAATTCGCAATCGGTGACTGCGGGCGCCTCAAAGTCCGCAACGATCGGGAACTCGAACACGTTGTTGTCGTTGTTTGCCTCGCCACCGTCGCCGTACGGCGTGTATGCCTGAAGTCTTACGGTGTAGGAGGTGTTGTTTTTCAGCGCGTGGTCGATTGCGCTGAATTCGATATCGACGTTCGCAGGGAAGATCGATCCACCCTCGCTGTACGATTTGCGAATCTGCTCATCGACGGTCTCGAAGACGACCTCGCCCGTCACGTCATCGGTGATCGTGACGACGACCTTATCGCAGTTGCGAAGCAGACCCGCCCAAACGTAACGGAGGGAGTTGATGGTATCCGCCTGATTCGAAAGCGCGTTGTGCTTTGCGTCAGCCGCGATCTGTGTCGCGGAGGGATCCTGGAAGAAGTAGTAAGAGCCGAGGTAGCTGACGTAGTCGCTGTACATACCGCCGATCGGACGGGATGCGTATGCGTCTGCCATCGTTTTGTCCTCGGGGTCGATCGAGTTGTCGATCTCGTCCTTGTTGGTATCGTAGTAGGAGAGGTCGAAGATCGGAGCCTCGGTCCAGTCGCCGTAGAAGGCGAGGTAGGGAACGCTGAGGCTTACCTCGGTACCCTCGGTCGCGGTGAGCACGACGAAGCCCTCGACGTACATACCGTTTTCAAAGGAGGTGTCGAGATACTGCTTGTCGCTGTCGCTGAGCGTGACCGTCAGCGTGACCGTTGCGGTCTGACCTGCTGCTACTGTGACGTTCTGTCCGTTCAGCGTGCCGCTCGTGACAGAGGTGATGTCGACCTTTGCGCCCTCGAGGATATAGCCCTCCTCGGTAACGGTCGTTTCGCCGCGGCTTGTCTTGGTGTCGCTGACGCCCTCGGTCATAACGTAGGTCGAAAGATCGTAGGAGAGGGCGGTCTTTCCGAAGTTCTTGATCGCAAATTTCAGTGTGTAGACGCCGTTCTTGTCGGGGTCGTCACCAAGCTCGATCTTGGACTTGTCCATTTCCGAGCCGTTTTCGCGGTCGTAGGTGATGATGTATGCAGTGGTTGCGGTGCAGTTATCGAGATTTGCAAGTCCTGCGCCCTGCTTGCGGACCGAATAGGGAAGTCCGTTCTTTGCAAGCAGGATATCCGCAGAGGACATCATAAGCTGATTGACGAGTGCCGTTACACCGACGGGGTCGCCCGAAAGTCCGGGGAAGCTTTCCTGGACGTACTGACGCAGGAGTGCGGTGACGCCCGAAATGTTCGGCGTAGCCATCGAGGTTCCCGAGATCTTGTCGTAGGATTGACCGGGGACTGCCGAATAGATCGATCCGCCGTGTGCGGTGATCTCGGGCTTGATCTCAAGGGACGGGCCGGGACCCCACGACGAGAAGTCGGACATAAAGGGACCCGAGGTCTGCGAGCGTGCGATCGTGATTTTGCCCGTTCCGAGCGCGGCGAGCATTTCGCCGTCGTCCTGGCTGATCGAGCAGGCGGGGATTTTGATATCGCCCACGTTCATTTTGATGTCGCCCGAGACATTGTTGTAAATGATAACGCCTGCGGCGCCCTTCGCTTCGGCGGTATTCGCCTTTTCCTCGAAGGTCGTCGAGCCGCGGGCAACGAGTGCGATCTTACCCGTGACGTCGATGCCCGTGTAGTCTGCCGAGCGTCCGACGCCGGGGATGGTTACGAATTCGACCGTCTGTGAGTCGGTTCCTTCGGGGAGGAGCTCCTCAAAGAAGTTCTTTTCCTCTGCGATGCGGTCGGTGGATTCGTTGAAGTAAATGATCTTGTCACCGTACAGGATGTAAGGTGTTTTCGTACCGCTGACCGACGAGACCGAGAGCGCACCCTCGTAGGTGGAGGGAGAGCCGACAGTCGCCGAATCGGGATTCGATGTCAGGCCGAGGTTACCGTTCTTTTCGGAGCCGTAGGTCGAGTTGTAGTTGTTTGACGCGGCAACGACAAGGCTGATGCCCTGCTCGCGGATGCGATCGTATACGCCGCTCAGCATCTCGTCGTCCGATTCGCGGCTGAAGCCGCAGGGCGTGCCGAGAGACATATTGATGACGTCAACACCGAGAACGACGCAGTCCTCAAGTGCCGAGAGGATCCAGGAGGCGTACGCCGAGTCCTTGACGTCGGAAAAGGTCTTCATAATGACGAGCTGCGCATTGGGGGCAACGCCCGTGATGACGTCGTCCTTACCTGCGATGATGCCCGCAACGTGTGTGCCGTGGTCGCTGTCAACGGGATAGACGTCAGGATCCTCGTCGGCGTAGTCAAAGCTGAAGGGGATCTTGTCATTCAGGTAAACGTCGGATGCAGTCAGTCCCGCGTGCATAGAGGACGCACGGGTGCTCGAGATTAGTGCGGCGACCTCGCTGAAGGTCATACCGAGCTTCGATCTGTCGGCGGTAAAGTTCTTTGTTGAAAATGCGGTGTGATTGTAGTCAAGGCCTGTGTCAAGAACGGCTACGACAACGCCGGTGCCGTCATAGGCGCAGTCCGAGCTATCGAAGATACCCGTGTCGTAAACGTCGACGTCGTTCTCAACGAGCTTGGTGTCGGCCTTGTTATAGACCTCACCGATGTAGGTGTTTGCCTTGTTTTTGAAGGTCTTGCAGACGGTCTCGAAATTGGCGGCGGTGATACGGATCTCAAAGCCGCTGAGGAGCGTTGCGTAATCGGCGCCTGTTTTGTAGGGGACGCCTGCCTTGTCGAGCGCCTTGAGAAGCTCGGACTTCTTTTCGGAGATGCGCGCACGGATGTCGGCGGCGTCGTCCGAATATGCGAATTCCGAAACGGTCATATTCCGATTCTTCTCTTCGAATGCGTCAAGGATCGAATTCTCGTTCACCTCTATGATCAGAGAGAGCTCGTCGGTATCCTTTACGCCCGTGGGAAGTGCATATATTACGGAGCTGTCAAAGAAGCTGTCACGAGCGGTGTCGATGATGCCGTCGAAGAGGCTGACGACCGATTGTGCTGCAGCGACACTGCCGGGACCGCCCGACAAGAGAACGCCGAGCAGGACGGACAGCGTGATCATCAATATGCCGATACGGCAGATGATCTTTTTGGTTGATCTTTGCTGTTTCATCTGTGATTGCAATTGCCTTTCTGAATTTTTGCATAACGGCAAAAAACTGCTTGCCGCCAAGTCACACAAATAATATTCTACCATAAATAATAAAAGATTTCAAGTCTTTTTCACCCCTTTTTTTGAAATTAAATGAATAATCGCGAAAAATATTTCTAAAGACTATTGATTTTTTCGGAAATTTGTGTTACCCTATATAATGCATAGCGCTTTTTTGTCGAAGGTCGAGGACCTCGCCTTGCAGGATTTGTGTGTTCAAAATGCAAGGCGTATAAAAATGCGCAAATATTTTTGCGGGAGAATGTATATGAAGAGATTCAAAAGAACCCTGGCGTTCTTGCTTGTCATTTCGATGCTTTTCACTATGAGTCTTTCTGCGCTGACCGGATGCGATTCAAGCAGCGCGGGTGATGAAACGACAGGAGGAGCGGGTGAGACCACGGGCTCCGGCGAAACCACCGGCGGTTCCTCGGGGGGAGACCCCGAAAGCGGCAAGGTCGACTATACGATCACGGTGAAATCTGCGGGAGGTCTGCTCCTTGATGACGTAACCCTCCTCGTTTATTCCGATTCGGCTATGGAGGATCTTGCGGGCTACGCCGTTACCAACGAGTCGGGTGTGGCGACCGTTTCACTTGATGCGGGTGGATCGTATCATATCGCCGTTACCGACGCACCCGAGGGCTATGTGCTCGCGGACAGCTATCCGATGATCGAGCGTAATACCACGCTCACCCTGACCTCCTCGGTCATCACGGATAACACAAGCCTCAGTGGCGTGAAGTACGAGCTTGGCTCGGTTATGCGCGACTTTTCCTTCACCGATACCGAGGGAAAGACGGTAAAGCTTTCCGAGATCCTGAAGACCAAGAAGGCGGTTCTGATCAACTTCTTCTACACGACCTGCAGCCCCTGCGTGAGCGAGGTCCCGTATATGGAGGAGGCGTATCAGATGTACAAGGACGACGTTGAGATCCTTGCGCTGAATCCCTACGAATACGATGACCAGGCTGCAGTAAAGAATTTCAAGGAGACCTATGGGCTTTCCTTCATCTTTGGCAAGGATACGGCGGGCGTAAAGAACGCACTGCCCTCCTTTGGCGGCTATCCCACGACGATGATTGTCGACCGCTACGGTGTGGTCTGCCTCATCGAGACGGGCGCGCTTCCCGCACTTGAGCCCTTTGAAAAATCGTTTGAATATTTCACTGCGGACAATTACGTGCAGAAGCTTTTTAAGAGCATTGAGGAATTGACCCCTGCGGAGAAGCCCGAGGAGCCGATGCCTTCCTCGGATGAGATCGCGACGGCGCTCGGAACGACCTCTCTCGGCTTTACTTATTCGGGAGAACAGGACGACGAATACTCCTGGCCCTTCAAGATCGGCGAAAAGAACGGCGAGACCTGCGTTTATCCGACCAATAAAAATCAGGCGGGCTCCTACTCGATTATGTATGCAACGATGAACCTGAAGAAGGGTGACGTCGTGGCGCTTGATTACTTCGCTTCGAGCGAGCAAGGGGCGGATATCCTTTATCTTCTCGTAAACCGTGATGATATCTATCAGATCTCGGGTATCAGCGAGGACTGGGCTACCTGTTACGCATATGTTGCGCCGCAGGACGGCGAATATGAGCTGGCATTTTGCTATTTCAAGGACGGCTCCACCAATGCGGGCGAGGATACCGTTTACGTCAAGGATCTCCGCGTTGAGACGATCAAGGATATCGACGTCCCCACCTATATTCCGCGCAATGCGGCGACAAATCTGAAGGCTGACGGCTTTGGCTACGAAAATTACGTCGAGGTCGTTTATAACGAAGAGGACGGATATTACCACGTCGGCACCGCGAACGGTCCTCTTCTTCTCGCGGAGCTGATGACCGCTACGCAGTTTAGCGCCGACTCGGTCTGGACGATCGCGTACAACGGCCAGGTGTCTGCCGACTTCTACGATAAGATCGTGGATTACTGCTCGTACGCGTCGAACTCGGAGATCTACTCCTTCGTCCCCGTTACAACTGAACTGAGAGAATATCTCGAAATGGTTGCGGCGGCTGTCGGTATTGAGCAAAGCGAAAACGAGTGGCTGCAGATGTGCTCCTACTATGATGCATATGGTACGAACGGCGTAGAGCTCAGCGATCCGACGAAGGGTCTCTGGTGGCATTCCGCATACGACGCGCAGCTCGGAAAGAATAACACCGTGACCTATAACCGCGTGCTTATGCCGCGAGGCCTCTGGTATGAATTCATCCCTCAGAAGTCGGGCGTTTACCGTATCAACTCCCTCATCGACTCGGACGATCCCTTTGATGCAGTCGAGGCGTGGGTGTTCCTGCAGGACGGTACCATCTATTATCAGTATGAGAATGCTGAGCGTCTCCATAACGACGTCGTCAACTGCTCGATGGTCGTATATATGGAGGCGGGAACTCCTTACTATATTGATATTGCGTTCTGGGATATGTATAAGAACGGAACCTTCAACTTCGAGATCGCGTACGCGGCTGAAAAGCTCGAGGTCTTTACACTTGCTTCCCCCGGACCCTTTACCTTTTATGAGACGGAGGACGGCGCGACCGACCAGAACGAGATCGTTGCGGGCGGCATCGACGTCGCACTCGGCGATGACGGCTACTATCACGAGCTCCGTGCAGACGGAACGCTCGGTTCGATCATTTATGTTGATTTCCTGAATACCACGAGCATCTTTGAAAGGGCATCTCTGAAGGAAATGGCTGAAAAGACCGAGTCCTTCAACTTTGCGATCAGCGATGATGACCAGTGGGTGCTCGACTTCCTCGAGATCTTCGAGAAGGACGGCGTAAACTACCGGGACGGCTTCAAGATCGAGTGGGGCGATGAGTACGACTACTATATGGATCTTTATCAGGTCGAGGACGTCGTTGCGGGCAGATACCACGGTGGTGGCGAGGATTACTCGGATGTGATAAAGGGTTACGTTAAGAAGATGATCGCAGCAAGCTCTTCAGCCCCCGAGCTTGAGGGATGCGTTGCTGTGACCGAGGAGCTTGCAGAGATCCTGCAGCAGCTGATGGATAAATTCACCTTTGCGGGTGTTGAGCATTCCTGGACCAAGCTTTGCTATTACTACGAGACTGTCGGCGCTTAAGGCTGATAAATCTGTTTTGTGCGAGGAAAACTGAATGAAATCTTCCAATTATTATAAGAGACTCGCTTTGGCAATTCTCCTGATGCTTGCGTTGCTCGTGACTTTTGTTGCTTGTGACAGTGGTACGGGCCGGGATGATCCCACCGGGGGATCGTCCGATGAAACGACCGGAAGCGCCGATCCTTCGGATACCTCTTCGGGGGTAGGCGGAGCTGATTCGGGCTCTGCGGGCGGAGACGAAACGAGCGGAAACGCTGGCGGTGCTGAAACCGGAGGCTCGTCCTCTGGCGGAAGCGAAACGAGCGGAAACGCGAGCGGTGCTGAAACCGGAGGCTCGTCCTCTGGCGGAAGCGAAACGAGCGGGAGCGCGGGCGGATCGCAGATCGAGCCTCCCGTGGGCGGAATAGAGGCTGTCACGTATACCGTGACCGTCGTGGACGGCGCGGGTGATCCGCTGAAAAACGTCGTCGTCAAGCTTTCGAGCGGCAAGCAATCCGTAACCAATTCCTCGGGCGTTGCGACGCTGAGCGTAGCGCGCGGAAGCTACACCTTCACGCTTGAAAAGATCGGTGGGAGCGGGGAATACCTCTACGACACTGCGGCTTGCGTGCTTACACCGGATGCTCCCTCTGTGACAATCTCCTTTGTTGAGAAGGTGTCGACCGAGACTGAGTCGGGCGGAAGCGGCGCGGGTAGCGACGAGCCGACGATCGATAAGACGAAGGGCGATATTATCTGGGCAGACCCCGATGGAGACGGCACGCGAACCGAATACTACGCTCCTTATGTTTCGTCGGGAAGCGTTGCGGTCGAGCTTGTTGCAAACGATATGACCTACGTTCTCTTCTATCCGCAGGTAGCGGGGCAGTACCGCATCAGCGCGACCTGTGCGACGGCGACGGTCAGCGTCGGCAATTACGGTGTTCCGTCCTTCGTGCAGACGAATAACATCGCCGAAACGGCAGGTGTCTCTTTCTTTGAGATAAACGTTCGCGCAGGAAGCATCCGCACGCTTGAAACGGGAACGCTGATTATTGTGGTCGGGCTTAAAACCACGAACGGAAGCGCGGGTGATGCGATCCTGACGATCGATCGCTTTGCCGATCCGCTCACCGATATCTCGGACGTTCCGTTCAAGGAGATCCAGCCCGAAAGCGAATACCTGAAGGAAACGCCGGCAGTCAGCGGCGCTCTGACCGATATCGACATCACGAAGGAGGATATCGTGATCGTGAAGGGGGCTGACGGCTACTATCACTACGGAAACGAAAGCGGACCGATCGTAATGCTTCGCCTCTCGACTGCATCGCCGTACATCGATTCCTTTGTCAAGATTGGAGATTGTCAGTCGATTGCTTGCTATACATATGATGCGAGCGGCAATCTTTTGAAGAAGGAACGCTGGAATGCCGTTGTTACGGCATATGCGGCGTATGCAAACGGCGACGGTGTTGTGCCGCTGAATGATCAGCTGATCACGATGCTGCAGGATGTTGGCACGCATATGGGCTGGTGGGATCCGGATCATCCGCAATACCTCTTCGAAGAAGTCGGCGAAGTTACCAAAAACGCCTACCTGTTCGCTTGCTGCTATTATGCATAAAGCCGATTTTCCCCTTTTCGAGAAAAATATGCAAAATTTTTCTAACTTTTTTTGAAAAAACGATTGCATTTTCGAAAAAGTTGTGATATAATACGAAGTATGATAGCCGTTTGCGCTTTTGTGAAACGGAAATGGTTATAAATAATCAAAAAATATTTTAGATTATGGAGGTTCTTATGAACAATCTGATGAGACGCTCAGGAATCATCGCAGTGCTTTGCATGCTGCTTTGCCTGTGCCTCCTGGTCTGCTCCTGCGGCAATAAGGGTGGCGATGATGAGACCACTCCTGCAGGAAACGACAACGTTACGACCGCTGATCCCGGCGACGTTACAACCGCTGATCCCGGCGACGATGTTACGACCGCTGATCCCGACGATGACGCTACGACCGCTCCTACCCCCGACGTTGAGACTGTTACCTACACCGTAACCGTTAAGAACGAAGCAGGTGTTGGAATCGCAGGCGTTGGCGTTCAGCTCTGCGCTGAGCAGTGCCATCCCGCTGTTACCAATGCTTCCGGCGTAGCTACCTTTACGCTTCCCGAGGCAGTTTACCAGGCAGGCATCACCGGCGCTGTTTCCGGTTATGTTGTTGACACCTCTGCAAAGTACGACTTTGCTGTAGGCGCTACCTCCCTTGAGATCGTTCTCAAGGCTGCTGCTCCCGCTCCCACCGAAGGTGCTATCGACCTGAAGAACGACGAGAATGTCATTACCGACAACTATCCCGTTCTTGGCGAAATGGTCTACCTCCACGGCTATATTGTGGGCAACCTCGAAGCAGAAGAGGTTGAGGATGCTTTGGTAGATGTTCAGGCGGGTGATTCCGTTGTTTACACCTACGAGGCAACTGCAGACGGTGAAATTGCATTGCAAGTTATCCAGGCGCTCGGTACCAAGGTAAGCGTTAAGAACATTACCACCGGTGTAACCTATGAGCCCCTCAGCGGCATTGGCCTGATGCAGCTTCCCATTACTGCAGGCAATACTTATGAGATCACCGTTAACTACACGCTGACCGAGAAGGTTCTCTATGTGGTTGCAGCCGGTGCATATCCCGACGGTTCTAAGGACGCTCCTTACTACCTCGGCGAAGGAACTGTTGCAACGGACGTTGTGATTCCCGAGGGTGAGACCGTTTGGTTCTACCTCGAGGACTACTACTTCCTCATCGAGAACCCCTCCGTTAAGGTCAACGTAAACGGCATCCTCTATTCTCCTAACGCAGACGGTATCATCGATATGTCCGTGCTCGACTACCCCTACGGTCTCATCGGCATCTCCTCTTCCATTGCTGACGCAAAGGTTGAGATCAAGCTGAGCGGCTCGTGCGAGGACGCTCCTCTCACGATCTACTACCCCGAGGATCTCGCTGATCTGGACATCGCAGGCAAGACTGTTTACTGCCAGTTCATCAACGAGTCCGGCAAAGACATCTTCACCATTACCACTAACGGCGGCAAGGTTGAAGCACTCGGTCTCGCTGGTAGAAACGGTTCTGCAGAAGCAGTTGACACCAACGAAGCTGAAAACATCCTTACCGTTGATGCAGCAGGCTACAATGTTCTCTACGTTGTAATCGAGGGTGCAACCGGCGCATACGCAACCGTTGAGGTTCCCTCTGTTCCCGGCTCGGAGAGAGATCCTTTTGAGCTCACCTTCACCGAAGGTGCTGCAACCCTGACCATTACCAAGGAGATGGTTGATGAAATTGGTCCCCAGGGCTTTATGGGCTATGCAGTATGGTACACCTACACCGCTACGGCTGATTGCTCCATTACTCTCACCGTTCCTCAGATCGAGGGCGCAGGTATGTGGGATTTGAACGCCGTAGATTGCCCCTACGGCATCGAAACCGAAAGCGAACTCTCCGACTACTACCCGACCGAGACCGGCATGGTGATCGACCTCGTCGAGGGCGATTCGGTTCGTATTGCAGTTATCTTCGGTAGCGCACAGTATGAGGCAGGCACTGACCTCGTTGTAACTGTTACCCTCGCGTAATTCGAAGTTAACAAAGCTTGATATAAAGTCAATCCCCCGGCGCCGTTCTGGCGCCGGGGGATTTTCATTGCTTGTCTACGTGTTCTTAAAGAAACGAACAACGGCTCCCCACGAAAGGGGAGCCGTTGTTCTCATGTATAAGGCATCTGCGGCTTAATCCGCAAGTGCCACATCGATGATTGGCTTGAGGTCTCCCTCAAAGGTCACCGCATATGGGAGCGCGGCGAGGATCACGCCGTTTTCGTCGAGCACAAAGGTCGCAGGCCAAGCGGATGCGCCCTCGCCCACAAGTTGGTAGTAGTAGGACTCACCGTTGTCACGGCAGAGCGTGATATTCAGGTCATCGGGCAGATTCTCGTCTACCCACGCGATCACGTCGTCGTTCGAATCTCCAAATGAGGTGTGGATGGCGAGGATTTCAACCTTGTCGCCGTAGGCTTCTGTAATAGCGGGGAATTCATAGATCAGCTCGTGCTTACAAGGACCGCACCAGGTGCCCCAAAAGTTCACGACCGTGATTTTGCCGCGGAAATCGTCAATACTGATGCTTCCGCTTCCGTCGCACAATGCGAGCGGTACGCTGTAACAAAGATCGCCTTCCTCGTTTCCGAGCTCAGGCAGGGGAGCGGTCACTTCTCCCGATTCGTCCGTGACGTCGGGATCACCTGCCGTCGTGTCCGAGGGTGTAGCGCCGACCGTCGTTTCATCACTTGGTGGCTTGTTATTTTCGGATGGCCGTCCGTCTACGAAATTGTAGTAATAGAGCGCACCGCCGAGGAGTGCAAGGAGGAGCACCGCGACCACCGCGCGGGCAATCTTCGTCTTTTTCGGAAGAGGCTTCGTGCCGGGGAAAAGCTCGTCGCTTTCGACGGTCGAGATCTGTGCGCCTTTGGTTCGTCCGCCGATCTCGTTCGGTGGGAGCAGGATCTTCGGACCCTTTCGCGTGATCGCATTCGTCGGGCAAACGTCTACGCAGTCGCCGCAGCTGATGCATTCGTGGTCGCCGACCTTGCGGATATCCATTCCGCATTTTTGAGTGCAAAGGCCGCAATTCGTACAGCTCTTTTCGTCGACCTTCATCCCGAGAAGGGAGATCTTGTTAAAGAGCCCGTACAGTGCCCCGAGCGGGCAGAAGAAACGGCAGAAGAAGCGATAGAGGAAGATCGATCCCGCGATGAAAAAGACGAGCAGACAGAATTTCCAGGTGAAAAGCGGGCCGAGCATTTTCATCATCGTGTTGTTCGACTCGTTCGCGAGCAGACCGCCTGCACCGAGCAGGGTTCCCGACGGACAAATGTATTTGCAGAACGCGGGCAGGGGGAAATCGAGCGCATCCGCCGCGTAGATCAACGGCAGGATGACAACGAACACCACGAGGATGACGTATTTGAGGTAGGACAAGATCCGCGTGAAGCGGTTTTTCGGGATCTTCGGCGTTTTGATCTTGTGGAGCAGATCCTGAATGAGTCCGAAGGGACAGAGTAATCCGCAGATCCAACGACCAAAGAGGAAGCCGAAGAGAAGAATGATGCCGAATATGTAATAGGGAACGGTTTTGCCGCTCGACGCAAGTGCGTTCTGAAGCGCTCCGAGCGGACACGCCGCCGAGGCACCCGGGCAGGAGTAGCAGTTCAGCCCTGGGGCACAGATCTTTTTCAGATCCCCTTGATAGATCTTGCCGCTTCCAAAGCCCTTGAGGTTTGCGTTTGTGAGGAGTGCGGCGTAAAGCTGAATGATGCGCCGCTTGGTTGGTCGGTGTGCGGAAAACCACGCGCCGATTTTCTTGAGAAGATTCATTCCGACACCTCCTTAACCGAGCCCGATGCACTCGGTGCAGATGCGGATCGCCTTGCCGAGCACGTCGTCGATGCCGCCGTTCAATGCGCCGAGCACGATAAAGAGGACTGCGACAACGAGAATGACTGCGCGGATCACGAGTAGGCTCGTTCGCTCGTTTTCCTTCAGAGAGCGGCGTACGGAGGTGAGCGCGTTCTCACAGGAGCTCGTATCGGGAGCGGTGCGCCCCTCTGCGATCGCCGCCTTGCATAAGGCGATCTCGCGCCGCACGCTTGCGGTGCAAAGGAGGGAGCAAAGGATCGCGAGCACCAAGGTGATCGCAGCCCACAGGAGCACGGGTAGCACGCCTGCGATGACGTCGCCGTTCAGATCCTCAAGTCCGTAGCGCGAAGCACTGCAAAGCCTCACAAACGGCCATATACCGAGGAGCGCCACCAGCGTCGCCGCTCCGATGCGGAGTGTCATCCGAAGCTGAACCTCGCGGCTCGGTACGGCAGAGCCGACCCTTTTCCGAAGCCGCTTCAGCGTTTCGTATTCGTCGCGCATTGCCTTCGGACGGGATCGTTCAAGCGGAAGAGCGATCGACAGCAGGATGCCGCCGCCGACGGCGCCGAGCGTCGTATATACAAGCATGTCAATGCGGTCAAACGCCGCCGCAATCGACTCGCGTGAGAAGGGGCGGCTACCGCTTTTGTAGATCTCGATGCATAAAAGGATGAAGGCAACGCAAGAGGCAAGGATCAGTAGTGTGAGCACTGTGCCGTAGCAAAGATGCACGATCCTTTTTGCTTTTTGTGACATAAATGCCGTCCTTTCGAATGAAATTTGCCTTTCGCGCGTGGTGCGGAAATGCATACATATTTATTATAGCATAGAAAAAGGAAACCGTCAAGGCGTTCCTCGGCGGTTTCCCTTTGAAATTGCGCTTTTTCGCGATCAGTCGATCTTCGTGATGCGGTAGAGCGCAAAGGATGTATTCGGAAGAATTGCGTAGTGGAAGAGCACGCCGTCCTTCGACGTGTGGGTCTTCGATGCCGTTAGCTCAAGTGCGCCGGTGCCCTTGCCCGTGACGACGTTGTTGTCTCTCGGGGTACACTTGTACGAATCAAAGCGGTACGTGCCGTCGGGAAGACCCGTCACGGTAATACTGCTTTCGTCAACCTCTGCGGTCGGATTGACGCAGACGACCGCGATCGATCCGTCACCGTCCTGTGCGGCGATCGCGCGGAATTCTGCATCGGGACCGCTTGCCTCGGTGATCTCTAAAGCGAGGCGGTCACCGCTAAGGCTATGCAGCATCTCGATCGCGTGGCCGTTCGGCGTTGCCGAATAGGAGCCGTCCTCGTTCAGAAGGTACTGTGTAAAGGACATCTGCAGCTTCGGATTGTGGAAGGTGCACCACGGGAAGGGATAGAGATTATCAAGTCCCTCGCTGCCGAATGCGATCAGATAGGTCAGAATGCCGCAGGCGTTGTAGATCGAGTCGCCGTCGATGCCGGTCGTGCTTGCGCGGCCGAGCTCGTTCAGGAAGACGGGCTTTACGGGGAGTCCGATCTCGTCGAGAAGAGCATTGTGCAGCTCCATAATCTTGCGGAGCTTGCCGACACCGCCAAGGGAAGCGATCTCACCGCGGTTCTGGGTGAACAGATCAACCGAGAAGCTACGGTTGTAGAGATGATAGGAGTAAAAGTCCATCGGGCAGTCGCCGATCTCGGATTCACGGAGAAGTCGAAGTACCTTGTCGATCATATCCCAGCGTGCGAGGGTTTTCGCCGCTGCGTAGCCGCCGATCTCAAGGGGAATATCATAATTGTTTCTTGCGTTCAGACGCTTGACTGCGCGATGAGCAGCGAGATAGATCTTTACGTATTCCTCGGGCGTAAGATTGCCGAAGGATTTGCCGTCGACCTCGTTACAGCACTCGATATAACGGATGTTCGGCGCGAGAGACTTGCAGTAATCAACTGCCTTTTCGAAGATCTCCTCGTACTGCTCGTAGGTGATGACACCGTCCGAAACCTCGCGCTCGAGTCTGCGAACGTTCAGAAGAAGCTCGTCCGCGCACTTTGCGTGGGAGGTGAGATAAGCCTCAAAGCGCGTACCCGACGGTGCGGGAACGATATTAGCCCAGTCGTAAACGTAGTGAAGCTCCTCGGGCTTGTAGCGTGCGACGCCAATGTCGTAATCGGGGTAAAACCTTCCCGTCTTGTAATCCCAGTATTCGTCGAGCGTGATCCAGGTGCGCATAATTTTGGCGCGTCCGACACGAGTTTCGAGAAAAGCGGGGAAGTCCTCGGGCGGAGTATAGCGGAGCGTGCTGTTCTGCCACGCGGTCGGGTCAACGTATTTCCCGAGAGAGTGTTTGGCGTTTACTGTGATCTTCATATCAGGTCCTCCGTGTTGTGTTTTTCTTTTATTTTATACAAAAAAACCTTTTCCGTATATCCCATTCTAACGATTTTTATTCATATTCTTAAGATGTAACGAATTGCCGTCCACCTCTCCGTCGACGAAAAATCCTCTCTTACCCTGTAGAGGATTGAAAAAATATTTCGATATCTGTCAAAGAAACGATTATTTTCTTGACAGACGGAAAATGGTGTGTTATAATGAAGTTGTAACTTCACAGAACGGTCACATTCGGGCGGACAAGCCGTCTGATCTCGATTCGATTTATGAAGGCAGACGCCTTTGTAGATAAAAAAATATTTAGGAGGAACATCCAGATGTTCAAGAAACTGTTATCCCTTTGCATCGCTGTCGTTATGATTGCGTCGCTTGGCGCGGCAATGGTATCCTGCGACAGCGACGACGGCGTGTTCAGACTCGGCGTTATCCTGCTTCACGACGAGGACTCCACCTACGACCTGAACTTTATCGAGGCTGTCAAAAAGGCGGCTGATGCGCTCGGTCTTACTGAGGACCAGGTCATCATAAAGAGAGATATCGGTGAGTCCAACGCCTGCTATGAGGCGGCGGCTGACCTTGTTGACGAGGGCTGTGACGTTATTTTCGCGGACAGCTTCGGTCACGAGACCTATCTCTTGAAGGCAGCCAAGAAATTCCCGAAGGTTCAGTTCTGCCACGCGACTGGCACGATGGCACACACGGAAGGCCTTGACAACTTCCACAATGCATTTGCTTCAATCTACGAGGGCAGATACCTCGCAGGCGTTGCGGCAGGTCTCAAGCTGAACGAAATGATCGATGACGGCAAGATCACTGCTGAGCAGGCAAAGATGGGCTACGTCGGCGCATTCACCTACGCAGAGGTTATCTCGGGCTACACCTCCTTCTATCTCGGCGCAAAGTCGGTCTGCCCCTCCGTTACGATGGAAGTGCAGTTCACCGGCGAATGGTACGACGAGATCGAGGAGAAGAATGCCGCAACCGCTCTGATCAATAACGGCTGTGTACTGATCTCCCAGCACGCTGACTCGATGGGCGCGCCTTCGGTATGCGAGGAGAAGAACGTTCCCAACGTTTCCTACAACGGCAGCACCGTTGCGTCCTGCCCGAACACCTTTATTGTTTCCTCCAAGATCGACTGGACGCCTTACTTCAAGTATATCTGCGAGAGTGTACAGAACGGTACCAAGATCGACGTTGACTGGACGGGTACCCTCCAGACCGGATCGGTAGCACTTGCTGCGGTTAACCCGCAGGCTGCCGCTGAAGGCACACAGGCATATCTCGACGATGTGAAGGCAAAGCTTATCTCGGGTGAGATCAAGGTGTTTGCCACCTCCACCTTCACGGTCAACGGAGAGACGCTCACGTCTTATAAGGCTGACGTCAATACCGATGAGAACTTCGAAAAGGATACCGAGGTGATTTCGGACGGATACTTCCACGAGTCCGAGTATCGCAGCGCTCCTTACTTCGATATTCAGATCGACGGAATCAAGCTTCTCAACACCAATTTCGGTGACTGATACGCCGCAATGAGCAATCGACAAGCGGGGCTTTTGCTCCGCTTGTCTCAACTTTTTACAGTTTATACGCAAGTCCTCGGGGGAGGCTACCGAGGATTTGCGTCTGAATTGTACAAGGATGCTTTCTTTGGGAGGAATTTATGAACAAACCGCTTGCACTGGAGATGAAAAAGGTCTCCAAATATTTCGGCAGTCTCGCGGCGAACAAGGAGGTCGATCTGACCGTTTACCGCGGGGAGATCCTTTCGATCCTCGGGGAAAACGGCTGCGGCAAAACGACGCTGATGAATATGATCGCAGGAATTTATTTCCCCGATGAGGGAAATATTTTCGTGGGTGGCGAGGAGGTCGTGATCCGCTCGCCTAAGGATGCCTTTCGACACGGTATCGGGATGATCCATCAGCATTTTAAGCTGGTCGACGTTTTCACAGCGGCTGAGAATATCATTCTCGGCATCGACGACGGGATGAAGTACGATATCAAAGAGGTCAATCGTCGCGTCGCTGAGATCGCGGAAAAGTACGGCTTCCAGATCGATCCGAAGAAGAAGATCTACGAGATGTCGGTCTCCGAAAAGCAGACGGTCGAGATCATCAAGGTGCTGTACAGAGGTGCAGATATTCTGATCCTCGATGAGCCTACCGCCGTGCTCACTCCACAGGAGACTGAAAAGCTGTTCGACGTCCTGCGTCGTATGCGCGACGACGGCAAATCGATCCTTATTATCACCCATAAGCTGCACGAGGTACTGTCGGTTTCCGACCGCGTTGCCGTCCTTCGGAAGGGCGAGCATATCGCGACGGTCAACACAGCGGAGACCTCGACCGAGGAGTTGACCGAGATGATGGTCGGCAAGAGGGTCGAGCTCAACATTGATCGCCCCGAGCCGAAAAACGTTTGTGACCGTCTTGTGGTCGAGGATCTGACGTTGTTCGACGTAGAGGGTGTCAAGGTGCTTGACGGTGTGAGCTTTACCGCGCGCGCGGGAGAGATCCTCGGCGTTGCGGGTATCGCGGGAAGCGGACAAAGAGAGCTCCTCGAGTCGATCGCGGGACTTTGCCATCCTGCGAGCGGAACGATCGTTTATCATAATCCCAAGACCGGGACCTCGGAGAATCTGCGCGATAAGGATCCCTTGCAGATCCGCGAGCTCGGCGTCAGACTTTCCTTCGTTCCCGAGGATAGACTCGGAATGGGGCTCGTTGGAAATATGGACATCGTCGACAATATGATGCTCCGAAGCTATCGTAAGGGCCGTTCGATGTTCGTCGACCGTAAAAAGCCGAGTGACCTTGCGGATAAGATCGTCCGTGAGCTTGAGGTCTCAACACCAAATACGCACACACCGATCCGCCGTCTTTCGGGCGGTAACGTGCAGAAGGTCCTCGTCGGACGCGAGATCGCGGCATCCCCGACCGTTCTGATGGCGGCGTATCCCGTGCGCGGACTCGATATCAATTCGTCCTATACCATTTATAATCTGCTCACCGAGCAAAAGGAGAAGGGAGTTGCCGTCGTGTTCGTCGGCGAGGACCTCGACGTGCTCGTTGCGCTTTGTGACCGTATTATGGTCATTTGCGGCGGCCGTGTTACGGGTATCGTAGACGGAAGAAGCGTGACCAAGGAGGAGATCGGCATCCTGATGACAAGGTCGGACGTTGCATCTTCCACAGAATCCGAAAAGGAGGAACCGAACCGTGTCAGTGAATAAAAAACAGACGCGTGAGCCGCTTTTCCACGTGGTAAAGCGCGACACGATCCCGCTTTGGAAATCGATGCTCATCCGTGTGATCGCGGTCGTAGCGGCAGTCCTGCTTTGCTCGGTTCTGTCGATCTTCCTCATCGGTGCGAACCCACTTGAATTTCTTGCGACCATTTTTGAAGGAACGGTTGGCTCCACAAGACGAATCTGGAAGCTCGCCAAGGATTCCGCCGTGCTACTCTGTATCGCGCTTGCGATCACCCCCGCATTCCGTATGCGCTTTTGGAACATCGGCGCGGAGGGACAGGTGCTGGTTGGTGCACTCGCGTCGGTTGCGGTCGCCTTTTACCTCGGAAGCAGTGTTCCGAATTGGCTCCTGCTCATTCTGATGCTTCTCGCATCAATGCTTGCAGGCGCGATCTTTGGTGGGATCCCTGCGGTGTTCAAGGCGAAGTGGGGAACGAACGAAACACTCTTCACGCTGATGATGAATTACGTTGCGAGCAGCCTCGTTGCTTATTTCCTGGTGCTTTGGACGCCCAGCGGATCGAGTGTGCTCGGTGCGCTTTCGGTCGGTCATATGCCCATTATCGGTCACGAATATCTTCTCCTCCTCATCATAGTTCTTGCCCTTACCGCACTCGCTTACGTGTATCTCAACTATACGAAGCAGGGCTATGAGATCTCGGTCGTCGGTGAAAGTGAAAACACCGCGCGCTATATCGGTATCAACGTCAGTAAGGTCATCCTCCGTACGATGCTGATCTCGGGCGCGGTCTGTGGACTTGCGGGATTCCTGATCGTCGGCGCGCTCGACCACTCGGTCACGGTAAATACGGTCGGTGGTCTCGGCTTTACCGCAATTATGGTGTCGTGGCTCGCGAAATTCAATCCGCTGATTATGATCGGAAGTGCCACGTTTATTACCTTCCTCTCGCAAGGAGCCGAGCAGATCTCGACACGCTTCGACATCGACTCGTCCTTCCCGAATATGATGGTCGGTATCGTTCTGTTCTTTATCATCGGATGTGAATTTTTCATTTCCTACACACTGAAATTTCACAATGCACATAGCAAAGGAGGTGCCAAAGAATGAACGGCTTTCTCGATTATATCTTTTCTGCCGTCGCACTCGGCACGACCTTCCTTTACGGATGCACGGGAGAGATCCTGACTGAAAAGTCTGGCCATCTGAACCTCGGTATCCCCGGTATTATGTGTATCGGCGGTGCAACGGGCTGCCTTGCACTGAAATGGATGTACGGAACGGGCATCCCGCCCGTACTGATCGTCATCCTCTCGATCCTCGCCTCCTTTGTTGGTGGGCTTCTGATGGGTGTGATCTACAGCTTCCTCACGGTTACTTTGAAGGCGAATCAGAACGTCACGGGTCTCGCAATGACGATATTTGGCGGCGGAACGATGAAATTTATTATGATGGTCTTCAAGGGCAAGCCGAACGAATATCTCTATGCATTGGATTACTTCCGCTTTCCTTTTGCAGAGCGTACGGATGCGTTGAAGTATTGCGGTGTGATGGTCTATCTTGCAATCGTGATCGCACTGGTCGCATCCTTCATTCTCTCGCGTACCCGCGTTGGTCTGCACCTGCGAGCGGTCGGTGAAAACCCTGCAACGGCAGATGCTGTCGGCATCAACGTAACGCTTTATAAGTACGTTGCGACGGGCATCGGAAGCGGTATCGCGGCACTCGGCGGACTGTTCTATATTATGGATTACGCAGGATCAAACGAGGCGTATAAGAGCATTGAAGCCTTTGGTTGGCTTGCCGTTGCTCTCGTTATCTTTACCTTGTGGAGACCGCACATCAGTATCCTCGGATCGGTTCTTTTCGGAGCACTTTACCTTGCAGGCTCGCGCCTGCCCACCCTGCTCGGGATCACGCTCGATATGAGCGCGACGCCGCTCCTGCAGATGCTTCCGTACGTTGTCACCATCCTTGTGCTGATCATTACGAGCGTTCGTAAGAAGCGCGAAAATCAACCTCCCGCCTCTCTCGGACTTTCCTATTTCCGTGAGGAGCGATAACGCAAAAAAATACAAAGGGGGTGTCTCACTTTCGTGAGGCAGCCCCTTTGACGGTATATGTTATGTATGAAAAAAGATCGGTTCGGAATTCGGTCGAGCTTTGACGCATCACTTCTTCAAAGGCTCCGCCTCGCGCGCCTCGCGCTCGAGATTCCTGCGGTAGAGCCGGCGGAGCGCAGGGGTATTGAAGCGAAGGATCATCGTCGGCAGGAGACTTAGGATCATATTGATGACGGCGATGGGAAGCGCGACCGTGAGGGGGCGGAGCGGAGGGATCAATAGGATCAGGAATCCGAAAAATGCGCCCGCAACGTGTCCCGCAACGCCGTAGTTGGATTCTGTCAGAAAGCGCCCGAGATAGGTGCTGTCATTGGGATCCTGCATCTTGTCCTTGTGAAAGCCCGTGAAGCAGCCCCATTCGGGAACGTGCTTTTTCCAGGTGTTGATCTTCGTCTTTCGGTAAAAGTCCTTTTCCCGTTTCCCGACGGAAAAGAATCGCGCCTCGGGCAGAAACCATTTTTCGGGCAAACGGCGCGTCAAAAATGCAAACAGAGCATCGATCAGAAAGACCGCCGCGACGCCGAGGAGGGCAGTGAGTAGTTGCCACCCGAATGCAGAGAAGCGGTAAATGCCGTCTGAGAGGAAATTTCCGAGTGCAATGAGGAGGATTGCCGTCGCAACCGTACATAAATAAAACATCCGAGTTCTCCTCCTGAATGTCGAAATATCAGATGATTCAGTATAGCATAAAATTTGCGACTTGTCAATCCTTCGCACATCAGGCGGGGATGCGGGTCACAGAATTTCAAAGCCCGCGATCTTGCAGATCGGCAAAAATGCCCTTGTAAACGTCTACAATATCCGATACACCGTGGCACCCATTTGAAAAATGGATGTATGTGCTGTAATATATACAGAAAGGCGGTGAGAAATATGGACGAAATCAAAAAAGCCCTGCAAGACTTGGCAGATGCAATCGATAATCAAGACGCCGTCGAAAGTGTTCGGATTACGATTACATTGAAAAAGCCTAAGCCGAGCAAGGCAACCCCCAAAGCAAATAACGCTTTCAAGGCAGGGATGGGGCGAAAGCCCCTCCCCCGTGTGTGGGGCACACTTATTATATCACAAACAAAGGAGGATTTCAAGTGCTTATGAAAAATTTTTGGTTTATATCGCTTTGCGCTCTGCTTATCATCGCTTCTTTTGTTGATTGGGTCTTTCCAATTCGTGTAGCAGTAGCGGCAAATTCGATCGTCATTTTACTCGATGTAATCCGAGATGCAAGGAGGTTTCGCAATGGAAGAAACAAAACGGAAAACTAAAACGTCCGCTGCAGTCAAAAATCGCTATAATGCAAAAGCCTACGATCGCATCGCAGTATGCGCTGCTGTACGCCAAGGACCTCAAGGACCGTTACACCGTGCTTTGGATCTATTACGATCTGTTAGGCTGATCGACACGCTATTACCATCCGATGCATGATCATATACGAACCCATATGAAAGATTGTCTCAGAAGAATGCAATAATAAAACGGAGGAATTACCATGTTTTTTCAGGAAAAGCTTGTTTTCCCATCCAAGGATCGCTCCAATTACCGCATCCCTAGCATCATAGCCACCAAAGACGGTACCGTCCTTGCCTTCTGTAACGACAGAAAGGACACGCTTTCCGACCACGCCATTTATACCACCCTGGTATATGCCACAAAAGCACCCAACGGCGAGTGGACGTCCCCCGAGGAGCTTGCAGGCTTTGACGGCTGGGCATTTACCATGGGAAGCGCCGTGTATGACGCCATGTGCGACACTGTGCTTGTCACCAATTACCGCAATCCCATGGCACGCAAGGAGTTTGGCACGTATACCGACGAAGAGAAGGCAGAGCTGGACCGCCGAGAGCAGGAGTCCATCGAAAAGGCAAAGCCCTTCGGTATACATCCCGGTGCATTTTTACTCACCTCCACCGACCAAGGCAAAACCTGGAGCGAAGCTCCTCTGCAGCTCTCGAGTGTCGAGCAGGTACATTCGGACGGAAGCGTGCATACCGTTACCGGCCAAACCCACGGCGCCGCCCACGGCATTCAGCTGCAATACGGGCCCTATAAGGGTCGCTTGCTTTGTGCCTCCCGCACCTGCATCGGCACCTATATCGATTGGGATGGTGTGCGCAAATGCGTATACAACAACGCTATCTATTCCGATGACCACGGAAAAACGTGGAAAACCGCCAACTGTGTACAGCTGGCAACCGGTGAGGGCACGCTGATCGAGCGCGCAGACGGCTCGATTCTCTATAACTCCCGCGCATTCTATCAGGACGGCAAGCGATATCTTGCCACCTCCACCGACGGCGGTGCTACTTATGGTGATTTCCGCACCGACGACTTTTTGCAGGAGGAAAAAAGAATAGGCTGCAATGCCTCCTTTATCCGCATTCCTCCGGAACAGATCCAAAACCGCAACCTTCTGCCCGAGGGCGCTGAGGACGTAACGGTATTCTGCAATCCCCGTGCCGACACCAGACGCAATATGAGCGCCTGCGTCAGCTTTGACAGCGGAAAAACGTGGGCATTTGCCAAAGCGGTATATGACGGTCCCGCCGCATACTCCTCGCTGGTATTCAATCCCCAGGATCAGCATTTCTACCTGATGTATGAAAAGGGCGACGATGCCCACCCCAAAAAGCTTCCCTACACCTTCGGCATCAGCATTGCGGAATTTGATCTGGAATGGCTGCTGAAGCAGTAAGCAATATCAAAGAGAAGGGCTGCTTCATTTAGATGCAGAAGTCGCGGTTTGGTTCTCGTCGGCGTACCAAGGTACGCCGGAGAGCCAAATAGCGGCTAAAAAAACACAACTAAAATTTGAAATTCGTAAGAATTTCTACCTAAAAATACCGCTTTATCATCCATCCTTGGTAATAAAGCGGTATCTTTCTTTTATGTATTGCCGTGTGTTTTTGTTCTGCGCAAAATGAAACAGTCTCTTCTTTATTCTTCGTTGAGAATATGGATCTCGTAGCCTTGTAAATCATCAAAAGTGAAGTTGCGACAAGCCGCAGTGAAGTTTGGGCTATCGACCAAGTGAAGTATTGCGCCTGCGGCGATATGATGTTTTTCGCTTCGCTCAAAATGATGTTGCTCCCTTTGGTCGCAATGATGCGATGTTTGCCCAATGTGCCGTCAGGCACACATCATTGGAGGCGTGTTGACAAAAAAGATGCCGCTTGATTTTAAGAATATTTATCTATCAATTCAGAAAAAGCATCTGAATCAAAGGTCGTAGTCTGGGTGTGAATTTCACCGTTTTCAACAGTTGCTGTTCCGTAGTCCGTGATTAACTCGATATCTCCATTCGCGTAAGTGATACGGATTGCCACTCCTGAAATACAATCTATTCTGCTACCGAAAATTGGCTGATAACTCTTGATCTTCTTAAAATCGGAAAGAAATGCTTCGTTTTTATCGGTTCCTATAACCTTGATAACCGAAATATTCTCCTCGTTGTAAGAGGAACCTGCATGATATCCCATCTCTGTTTCCAAATTGACGATATCAATTTGGATCGTATCAATATCCGGCACACCATGCATAAAGGAATATGGAACAGTGCATGAAATCAATAAAACGGACAAAAGACAAAGTACCGCAATAAAAATACTTTTTTTCATAGTTCCACCGCCTTTCTAAGTTTATTATAGCATAAATTCGCTTGTATGTCAAATGATGCATCGCCTGCGGCGATATGATGTTTTTCGCTTCGCTCAAAATGATGTTGCTCCCTTTGGTCGCAATGATGCGATGTTTGCCCAATGTGCCGTCAGGCACACATCATTCGCGAAGCGAACATCATTAGGCGTAGCCAACATCATTTGCCGAAGGCAAACATCATTCAAAAAACGCACCTTTGTCGGTAGACAAAAGTGCGTTTTTTGTTGCGAAAGAGCAGTAAAAAGGTGTGTAAAGGTAGGTAAGAACAGTAAAAAGGTGTGTGGGCGAGGATAAAGATTAAAGCTTCATAAAATAAGGGCCGCAGGTACTTTCGTGTGTTTTTATATAAGTCCACGAGAAATCTGGAGCTATGACATAAACTTCTACCATTCTGTCAAGTGCACTTGCCGAATTCAACTCCCATGTTATATCGTGTGTCTTTTCATCCTCAAACCACTCTATATATTGAGCGCCCCTTTTGTTTATTTCATTATATGCTTTTCTGGCATTATCACCTTCCAAAAACTTGTTATCATCAAGCAATTTCCAAGAGAAGGTGTGCCATATTAAGTTTCCGGTGGAAACAACATATTTTTTTAAGTCTTTCGGGGGAATTCCAACTGCAAAATGTTCTAACCAATGCTTGTAAAACTCATTTTTTGTCATTTTCATTCTCCTTTGCAGTATTGATTGATGAAATCAACATTCTGCGAATCGTTCCGCACTGATTATAAAGTTCTTTTGCAATCTCACGGTTAAGCAATTCGGATTTTACAAACAATTCAATCCAATATTCCGTTTCGTAGCATTCTTTCAGTGCGATTTGAAATTTGGCAATAAAGTCGGCTTTGCTGTGAGCATAATTCGCTTCGTGAATGTTGGCTCCGATAGAGGTTGACGAACGCTCTAACTGATTTACAAGAGAATAATGTCCTTTTACGCTATCGCACAACTTAATTACTTTAACTGCAAAGTCTGTGGATAGATCACGAAGTTTGGAATCTGCCATAATAACACCGCCTTTCTGAAGATATTATATCATAAATCCAATATTTTTTCAAGTGAAATATTCGGCTTACGCCGAATGTGAAATAATTCACTGCGTGAATTGTGAAATATTGCGCCCTTCGGTCGCAATGTGAAATGAAATTTGCCCACATTCGCGTCAGCGAATATTTCACATTTGCGAAGCAAATATTTCACAGCGTAGCTATTTCACTTGCCCGCAAGGGCAAATTTCGTTGAAAAAAGCACACATTGTCTTGGTAGACAAATGTGTGCTTTTTTCTGGCGGAGAAGGAGAGATTTGAACACTCTCGTAAAAGCCTTTAATCATAAGGCTTTGCGCTGTTTTTGACGAACTTTTGACGAACTTATGCACTTTTTAAGGGGTTATGCGGAGGTGGATCTTCTCGTCCTGCATTTCGGAGTGCACATAGGTTTTTGTAGTGATCCCTATATCGGAGTGGCCGAGAAACCTTGACACAAAGTATATATCCTTCGTCTCTTCATAGAGGAGCGTTCCGCAGGTGTGACGAAGCTCGTGCGGAGAAAGACGCTGTTCTTTGGGCACCTTCATGGTGTTGTAAAATGCCTCCATGTGCCGATCTCCGAAGTGGTTCGGTGTAATGTGTCTGCCGTTCAACATTGCGAGATAGCCTTCCCCGTGGTTGGCTCGAAGTCGTTCCAGTAGATCTTCGGGGATCTTCAACTTTCGAACGGAATTTGCCGATTTAGGAGGACCGATATAGACCTCGCCGTTTTCTGTGGTGAGAGCTTGCCTGATCGTCATTTCGCCTGTGTCGAGGTTGATGTCCTCCCAGCGTAGACCACACATCTCTGAGCAACGTAGTCCCATTCGGAGGAGGATATGGACGTACAGTGCATACTTGTGATTCGATGAGCACAGATATTCCACGGATTCTCTGTCGTATGTACGCTTACGTTCTTTCTGCTTCTGCGATTTACAGGAGATATTTCGAGCAGGGTTTTTGCGAATCAAGTCGTTGTCAATCGCAGCTTCGAATATACCGCGTAGGCATATTATCACCTTATCGATCAGGGATTGCGAGTGAGAGGTTAAGGTATTCAAAAAGCCCTTGATATGCGCTTGCGTGATATCTTGCAGGATGCACTCATCGAAATAGGGGAGGATGTAATTACGACAAGGACGTTCGTAAGTAGTGAGAAAAGTAGTTGGCTTGACATCCGGCTTCTTATAGGTTTCAAGCCAGCGATTTACCCACACGGAGAAAAGGATTGCTTTTCGCTCCGCACGTTGTGCCTCTTTCGCTTGGCAAAATTCTTCGTACTGCCGCAAGGCTTCACTTTGAGACCTCCCGTAGAAAGATTTTTTTATTCCTCTTCCCTCGGCATCGTAACCGATCACTCGTTTGATCTCATATCTGCCGTCGGAACGGTTTGATTTTCTCGGTCTCGCCATAGAGGGCTCCTTTCTGAGAACTTTCTGTTTACACGTATCCGTACTGCTTTATAGCTTTCACCCGATCCACCCAAAAGGGTATTTGAGCTATCGCATCCTCTGTCGAGGTGCAGGCGATCCATTCCATTTTTGTGTTTTCAAGACCCTTGTAGACTTTTTCCCAGTTCCCGTTTTCGGGGTAAATGATCTGTATTCGATAAACTCTGCCTCGTAGCTTCACATCCCCGATATCGCTTCCGAAGGCATAAAACGAAAGCCTTTTTTCTCTATTCTCAAACAATTCCACTTGCAAATCTTTTTCCTCGCAAACTCCGGATAATTGTCGAAGCAGTTCTTGATAGAAGATTTCTTCGTTTTCGTTGAATTCAATATCGCCGTGTAGGTAGGTTTGAGACTCTCCGTTCTGTTTCTTGGCGGGCTTTTCATCGACGAGCTTTTTGGGGGAGCAGTTGATCTTGGCGACGTCGAGGGCGACCTCGCAAGCCGCGCGGAAGCTCGGGAGTTCGGTAAAATCATAGATATAAATGGAATCGCAATGTAGAGAGGGGTTTGCAAACGGAATATGTTCTCGACGTGGTAGGTCCTCTTCTTTCGCAGCATCGAGGAGTGAATCGAGCGGAGTCTCGTCCGTTCCCATTACAGTCTTCATCGCTTCGCGAAGCTTCTCGAGAAATACATCCTCTTTTTCGGGTAGATATTTGGATTTTAAGCCGAGGAGTTTGCTATAGTGAAGAAGGTCCTCGGGAGTGAAGGGGAGCTTTGCTAAAATTTTTGCATAAATAAATGTATTTACGTCGAGTCGGTATGCGATCCCTGAAGTGATCATTTTTCGAATAACATTGACCGCCCTGCGTCGCTCTGCAGAAAAGAACAGAGACTTTGCGGCATAGTTTTGAAAGGATTCGTCAGAGCACGCCTTCAGCAAGTCGAAAACGACCTCTGTCGCGCGCTCGAATTTTGGGGTTTGCAGCTGTCGTTCTATTCCATAGAACAGGCAGAAGAAATACCCGGCATCGTAATGCCAGACGAAAGGATTCGAAAGAAATTGCAGATACTCGTACCGCTGCTCGCGGCCGAACTGCGCATATGCAGGCAAATAACCAGGGGCGGAGACAACGGTGCATGCATCCGGTTTGGTGACAGGTAGGTCGAGATAGATCGTGCTCGGCTCGTGCCGGCTCGGGTCGAATCTTTCGGGGACGTGTTTTTCTATATATACGAGATCTTTTAAGCTGGGATGGATCTCGTTGATGTATTTTTTGTTTTTTATGGCATCAAAAAATCCCATATAATTCCTCCTCAGAACGCTCTCCGCATTTCAACGACCTTGCCGAAGATGCGGACGGGCAGGGACTCGATCTCGGCGTTCGTGTAGAACATCGGGTCATAGGCAGCGTTCAGCGAGATCAGCATAACCCCTTCGGGGGTCTTTTTTATTTTCTTGCAAGTCGCCTCATCGCCGTTGACAAGAACGATTGCGATCTCTCCGTTCTCGATCGTATCTTGGACGCGCACGATCACAACGTCTCCTGCAAGGAGTGTTGGTTCCATAGAGTCGCCCTTGATCTTTAGTGCTACAAATTCTCCTGTTGCGGCGAGGTCCTCCGAGATCTCCTCATAGTCCTCGATGTCGGTGATCGCCTCGATCGGGATGCCTGCGGCCACAGATCCAAAAACGGGGATCTTGACGCCGCGGGTGCGAGGCGGAGCAGGCTCGGTGCGCTCGGCGAAGAGTTGAAGATCAAGAGTGTGACGGAATTGCGTTTCGCCGCGAAGATATGGAACGGATACGTGAAAGTAATCGGCAAGCTTTTGTAATGTTGCAGCTCTCGGTATTGATTCATCAGTCCATTTTGAAAAAGCTGCTGCCGAGAGTCCGATCTCTTGGCACACCACGGTGGGAGCAACGCCTTTTTCGTTGCAAAGCTTTACAAATTGCTCTTTGAACATAAAACACCTCCAAAATACACAAAGTTAAAAAACTCAATTTGTACAAATTTCACGAAAGTTAAAAAACTCAATAATTTGTGTTGACAAATTGAGTTTGTTGAGTTATAATTAACACAGTTAAAGCGAGGAGCAAAAAAATAACTCAAAAAAGAGTTGTTACTCACATTTTATCACAAAACTTTAACAAAGTCAATAGAGGAGAAAAAGAAAATGGCAAGAAGAAACGAAATCACGAACGCAATGAAGAAGCTCGGCGTAAAGAGCCGTAACGTACAGATCGTCGAGGGTGGTCTGTTCACTCCTGTCGCACAGATCTTCGCTGACGGCGAATACTTCGGAATCTATGATTTCGAACGTCATACCTTTGTCGACTAATTGAAGAAAGGAGAAACGATATGGTAAACGGAGAAAAGATCGCCGCTCTTATGAAAAAGAAAAATATCACCTGCACTCGTATGGCAGAGATCGCAGGCGTCAGCGTGGCAATGATCACCTTTATCACGCAGGGTAAGCGTGAGCCGAACATCAAAACGCTCGCGCTCATTGCCAAAGAGCTCGGCTGTACGGTCGATGACCTACTGATTTGAAAGGAGAAAGGAAATGACACTTGAAGAACTTATTGATGCTCTTCCAAGATCGCAACACGTTGTGATATTTGACGACACGAAACAACAGCTCATTTTTACGGGGCATGCGGCAGAATTGAAAGCGAAAATATGGATACTGGAGGGGTATGTAGTGTGGGTGATCTGCACGGAAGTCAATCCGTATGATTCCGTTGATTATCTCGTTATTCATATTAGTTATCAAAATGAGCCCGATCCAAAAGACAGAAAGGAGAAAGAAAATGGCAAAGTTTTTAACCGATGAAGAAGTAGAGCAGGAGATCGCGCGTCTCAAACAATCGGCTGCAGTTTCGCTTGCGAGAAAGGCGGACAGGCTCAAATACCGTCAGCAGCATCGACGCAGACAACAGCTTTATGCGCTACGAGATCTTGAGAAGCGCGGGCGCGCTATGATCGAGGCGGGAATCACGAGAGAAATGCTCGAAACGATGTACGCAAATGAGGATTAACGGATGCGAACGGAATTGTGTGCTTCATCTTGCATACTTAAAGTGCAGTTTGCGTCGAACCCCTCGCGGGCGGAAAGGAGATGGTAAAATGCTGGACGCTAAAATTCAAGTACGTGTTCCCGGTGGCGAGCAGTGCGATGATTGCAGATTTTTACATTCAACAAAGGTGCCAAGTTATGACCGCTCGTTCAAAAAAGAGAAAGATATAGTTTTCTACAACTGTGGGCTGTTCGGAACCGATATCGGAGAGAAACGAAAGTGTATCGCGTGCCTTATTTGTTGTGAGCTAACAGAAACCGTAAATCTGTATAGTGATGAGACGTTAACGGCATTACGGCAAGAACTTTGTGAACGGTACGAAGCGGGAGAGCGGTCGCTCAGATTTGTGGACGATTTACTTCGCGAAAAGTCCTCTCGGAACGGGGACGGAAAGGAGAACAATGGAAAAGAAAGGTTACACTGAAACGCTTGAATGGCTTCAAAAGTTATATCCGGATCGTGCGACGATCTCGGTGAAGGAGGCGGCGAAAGCGATGGACGCGAGTGCGCTCGACTGCAAAGTCGATGATCTTTTGAACTAAATTTGAAAGGAGAAGAGAATGGACGCAATCAAACAACAACTTGAGCGCCTCGAGGAGCTTGTGAAGAAATATCCTCTAAAACTCCCGCTTAGAGCAGTAGCAGACTTTCTTGGTATGAATGAAGAAGGGCTCAAGGCGGCGCTGATGCGCGGAAATGCACCGTTCGGATTTGCATATCAAAAGACGGACGGTGCGTATCGGGTGATCGTGATCCCGACGGTCAAGTTCTATCTGTGGTACACCAACTGCAACGCGCAGATGATTTTAATGCCGGAAATTATTATGAAAGAGAGGACTCGACAGTGAAAGCATTTTTCAAAAAGCTCGGCGGCGCGATCGTCTCGCTCTGGGACGGCATCCGTTATCTTCCGATCCTGTGGAGGGAAGGGGGTGACGACGATGGCGACGAAAACGGTGTATAAGCGCGAGGGCTACGACTCAAAGAAGCAAGGCTACATCGTATGGGAATACGAGAACGGCTCACCTGTCTATCAGTACACGGGATACGACAAGGGGACCTATATGGATCTCTACCCGCATCACGCGCTTGTGAAGGGCACTCGTCGTGAGAAAAGGAGGGTGTCTATCTATGAGCTCGAAGCATAAAAAGAAGAGCCGCAGTGCTGGCACACCGTGGCTCTAAGAGGTACAAGTTTTGCGTCACAAAATCTTGTATTTCTATTGTATCACAAAATCAAAGAAAAATCAATAGAAAGAGGTAAAAATACATGAAAAACATCAAAATTCAGCGGCTTTCGCTCGAAAACTTCAAGTGTCACGTGAGCCTCACGCTCGATTTCGCAGGCAGGAACGCCTCGATCTACGGCGACAATGCGACGGGTAAGACGAGCATTTACGACGCTCTGACCTGGCTTTTGTTCGGCAAGGACAGCCTCGGGAACGGCGAAAAGAACATTGAGATCAAGCCCCTTAACGCACTCGGAGAGGTTCGGGACCATCTTGCGGTCACTGCCGTGGAGGCCGTGCTGCTTGTAGACGGAGAGGAGATCACGCTCCGCCGCACCTATCAGGAGGTATGGTCGCAGAAGCGCGGATGCAGTGAGGCGACCTACGACGGGAACACATCGGAGTATTACGTTGATGGTGTCCCGGTGAAAAAGTATGCGTTCACCGAGAAGGTCGGGGAGCTCGTAGACGAGAACACCTTCCGTCTTCTGACGAGTGTGTCTCACTTTGCAAGCGGGATCTCCTGGCAGGAGCGCAGAGCGGCGCTCTTCCGTGTGGCGGGGGTGATGGACGACGCGCAGATTATGGCGACGCGGGAGGATTTTGCGCCCTTGCTTGCGGCTACGAGCCGTCTTTCTCTCGAGGATTACAAGAAGAAGCTCCTTTCCGAGAGACGCGCCTATACGGGTGCGAAGAACGACATCCCCGCCCGCATTAGTGAATGCAAAATAACGATCTCGGAAGTAGAGGGAATGGATTTTGAGTCGGCGCGGGCAGAGGTTCAGCGGTTGAACGCACAGCGCGAGAGCCTTGAAGGGCAGATTCTTTCGATCGAGCACGATGCGGCGCAGGAAAAGAAGGCGATCGAGATCCGTGAGAAAAAGGTCGAGCTTTCGACGCTCGACGGTGAGAACCGCGTGTATCGCAGTGAGCAGAACACGGGAGACGCGGAGCTTCGTCGACTGCAGGCAGAACACGCAGGTCTTATGGCACGGAAGAAGGGGAGCGAGGGAGAGATCGCATCCCTCGAAAAGAGCGTGATCGAGTATGACAACGCGATCGCGGCGTCCCGCGCACGTTGGATCGAGGTACACGGCAGGACCTTCTCGGGCGGTACTTGTCCGACCTGCAATCAGCCGCTTCCTACTGATCAGGTGAAGGCGGCGACCGAGAATTTTGAGGCGTCGAAGAAGGAGCATCTCCGCGAGATCGAGCAGAGCGCGGCGACGCTCAAGGAATCGAAAGTGAGCACGGAGGAGCGGATCCGTGCGGAAAAAGAAAAGATCGCCGAGATCGAAGGACTCATTGCGGAGACCGAGTCGAGGGTCACGCTTCTTGCGGGGCAGAAGGTCGCGGTCACCGATATGCCCGGTTATGCAGAGAAGCGCCGTGCGATCGAGGAACAGATCTGCGCACTTGAAGGCGAGCTTGCGGAAATGGCAGAGGGTTCCGCTTCTATTAAGGCAAAGATTTTGCAAGAGCTCGGGAAGGTCAAGGCGGATGCAGAGAAGGAAAGAGAGACCCTTGCGAAGGAAACTTTGCTCGAGCACGCTCGGAAGCGCATCGAGAGCCTTCAGGAAGAGGCAAGGCACGCCGCGGAGTGTCTCGAACGGGTCGAGGCTATGCTCTACCTGATCGACGAATACACGCGCTATAAGACGCGCTACGTCGAGGACAGTGTGAACGGTATGTTCCGCATCGCGCGGTTCCGCCTCTTCAGGGAGCAGGCAAACGGCGGCGTCGAGGACAGATGCGACGTAGTATACGAGGGTGTACCCTACATCAATCTGAACAACGGTGCGCGGATCAACGTCGGGGTGGATATCATCAACACGCTGTCGAGGGCGTACGGTGTGACCGTTCCGCTCTTCGTAGACAACGCAGAAAGTGTGACGAGGCTTGAGGGCTCGGACAGCCAGATCATTCGTCTCGTCGTTTCGGAATTCGACAAAGAATTGAGGGTGAATTATGAAGGTTAAGGACAGAGCAAAGCCGAAGCTCCCGCCTGTGGAGCCGGGCGTATATATGGCGGTTTGTATCGGGGTGATCGACCTCGGTGAGCAATATTCCGAGATGTTCAAATCTTACTCGAATAAGGTGATGTTTGTGTGGGAGCTGCCGACCGAGACCGTAGAGGTTGACGGAGAGCAGAAGCCACGCCAGCTCTCGAAGGAGTTTACGGTTTCTTCCTCGAACAAGAGCAATTTCCGAAAATTCATCGAGTCGTGGAATAGCAAAAGCTATGGCGATGATGAATTCCTTGAATTTGATATCTTCGATCAGGTCGGCAAGCCGTGTCAGCTCAACGTGGTTTTGAACGAGACGAAGGAATATTCGAACGTCGACAACCTGATGCCGATCCCGAAGGGATTTCCCGCACCGCAGAGCAATACCGAGCGGATCTATTGGGATATGGACGCGTGGAATGACGAGGTGTTCGGAAAGCTACCCGAATGGATTCAGGAAAAAATTAAAAAATCATCGCAATATCAGCATGATCACGCACCTGCGACGACGGTTGAGGTAAAGCCTCCCGAGAATTCTGTATCAGAAAAGGAGTGCCCTATATGAAATTCAAATCGCTCGCGTCCTCCTCCCACGGAAACGCATACATCGTCAGTGACGGCGAGACCCGCATTCTTCTTGAGTGCGGGATCCCGCTGAAAAAGCTGCAGAAGGCGGCGCGGTTTGCGCTGTCCGAGATCCGCGCGTGTCTCGTATCGCACGAGCACAAGGATCACGCAAAGAGTGTCCTTGATCTGATCGAGCGGGGGATCGAGGTCTACATGAGCGAAGGGACGGCCGATGCTCTTGGCGTAGAGTCCGTGACGCTGATCGAGTCAATGGAGCAGTTCAGTGTCGGTACCTTTGATATCGTTCCGTTCACGACCTTCCACGATGCCGCAGAGCCACTCGGATTTCTCGTAAAAAGCCGCATTGACGGTGAGGTGCTTGCATTTGCGACTGACACGGTGAATTTGCGGTACCGATTCCCGGGCGTGACAATCCTCGCGATCGAGGCGAACTACGACAAAGACGTTCTCGCGCGCTCCGAGAAGCTCCCTGAGAAGGTACGCCACCGTATCGCAAACGCGCACATGGAGATCGGTGTGTTGTGTGGATATCTGTCCGAGCTTGACCTCTCGACGTGCAGAGAGATCTACCTTTTGCACCTCTCTGACGCAATGAGCAGAGAGGATGAATTCGTTTGGCGCGTGGCAGAAATCGTGCCGCGCGGGATCAAAATTATACCGTGTGATAAGTGAGGTGAGGCCGCTTGAGTGAGCTTCAATGGATCAAATTATACGTGGATATTTTCACAAATTCACGAAAAATAAAGAAGATCGAGCGACTGAAAAACGGGGATTCG
>JAFVXC010000033.1 GCA_017501345.1 Clostridia bacterium | reverse complement strand
GACGCAGAGGGTCCACCCGTTCCCATTCCGAACACGGTAGTTAAGCTCTGCAGTGCCGACAATACTCGCCTGGCGACGGGCCGGAAAGATAGGTCGTGGCCTACATCTGAAGTCATCCTTTCGAGGGTGACTTCTTTTTTTGTCCCTATATTCCGCCCTATTGCAATTTACAAGAAATTGTGTTATACTTGTAGCGGATAGATTTTCACATATTTTCTGCTTTTAGGAGGATTTATATGAAAAAATGGTTGAAATATGCAATTGTGCCGATCATATTGGGATCAGGATTGATTTTGATTCTTGTATCGATAATGATTCATCGTACAGAAGCTAAAAAACAACTATTTACTGCCATTGAGGAAGGCGATTGCGATAAGGTCGCAGAAATTCTGGATGTTCATCCACTTTTGGTTAACGAGAACAGACAATATTTTTTCCTGATAGATGTCAGTGGAGAAACACCTTTGCTTGCAGCTTGTCGGTACAACAACTTTGAAATGATGCAACTATTGGTTGAACGAGGTGCTGATGTAAACAAAAGCGCTAGAGCTGTGACTGCATATCCGCTAATCAATATATTGTGTCGTGGGGGAGAGAAACGTTATGATATGGCGTGGTATTTGATCGAGAACGGAGCTGACCTCTCGGTTAAACAACGGTTTGAGACCGTCCCCTTTGCAATTGTTTCTTACGAATGGCAGAAATCGAACTTTGACACGGAAATACAATCGAAAAGTCTTGAACTAATGAAATTCGTTTTGGACGAGGGAGTTTCATTAGAGCCCCCTGATCAAAAGGAATTTGGTATAGATTCTGTTTACGGATTGGCCGCCCGAAACAACTATGTTTTGATCGTCCAATATTTTTTGGATAACGAGTTGTTTTCTATAGACGAAATTGTGGATGAAGAAAACAGAACGGCTTTGATGGTTGCCGTGCAGGGACAGGCATATGACGTTTGCGAATATCTTCTCGATAACGGTGCGGACAAAACGATTTTGGACGCGAGCGGAAAGAGTGCTTATGATTACGCCAAAGAGCTGAATGATGAAAAATTACTAGATTTATTAGAATAGGGATTCTTTCATTTAAGGAATTTTTCCACCCGCCCTTCGGGGCGGTTTCCTTTTTTACCTCTTGCAAAATTTTGATTCTTATGCTATACTGAAGGGGGTAGAGAATACTTTGTCTACATATAATAAGCCCGAGAACGAACGGAGGTGCAGGGAAGGGTGGCAAATATACTCGACTATCTTGCGTGGCGCGGAGATCTTTCTTTCTCTGCATCCCCCTTTAATGAGGTGGATAATCTTATTCTTTCCGAGCTTGCATTCATTGATTTCGGCGGTGTTTTGCCCGAGGACCTTTCCGAAGCCCTCACGCTGCGGGAGGCGGCGAGCCTGCTGTCCGAATACCGTGAGGAGGATATGGTAGAGCTCGGTGTCCTCTTGCCCAAGGAGCTGGTCCCTCTTTTATATAAGGCGGCGGAAAGCGAGCGCTTTGGAAGTATTGCTCTATGCGGATATGAATGCCGCACGGATACTGTCTCCGAGCTTCAGTTTGCGGCGGTGACGATGCTCCTCGGGGACGGCACCGTGTTTGTTTCCTATCGCGGAACCGATGACACACTTGTCGGCTGGAAGGAGGATTTTAATATGTCCTTTCTTTCGGTTGTTCCCGCGCAGGCATACGCGGCACGGTATCTCGACCGAATTGCCGCGCTCTATCCGCACGAGCTCCGCCTCGGAGGACACAGCAAGGGTGGGAATCTTGCGGTGTATGCCGCGGCAAACGCCTCTCTCGATACACAAAAACGCATTCTGTGTGTTTATAACAACGACGGTCCGGGCTTTTTGCGCGAATTCCTTGATTCTCCCGGATATATTCGGATCCGTGACCGTGTTCGGACGATCGTTCCGCAGACCTCAATCGTCGGGATGCTGCTCGAGCACGAGTGTGCGTATACGGTCGTAAAGAGCGTTCAGAATGGACTTTTTCAGCACGACGGATTTTCTTGGGAGGTGCTCGGGACGGGTTTTGTCGTGCTTGATGACCGCACCCGAGACAGCAAGCTTGTCGACCGCACGTTGAAAAATTGGGTTACCTCTATTGAACCCGAGGAGCGCGAGCGCTTTGTCGAGGCGCTTTATGCGATCCTTTCCTCGACCTCTGCCTCGACGCTGTCGGATATTCACGCCGATAAGGACGCTCTCTGGCGGATCCTCAAGAGCATCACGCCTGAACAGCGAAGCATTTTGCTGAAGACACTTCGGGGGCTCATATATGAGGGGCAACGCGTCCTTCGCGCCGACCGCGACGAGAAGCGTATGCTGAAAAGGGCGACGAAGGAGGAAAAGCGTGTGCAGATCGAGGAGGAGAAGCGGAGAAAAAGTGAGGCGCTTGCCGCGCGGCGAGCAAGGAAGGCGGCGGAACGAACGCCGATCATTGCGGTACGTGCGATCCGTTTCCGCGTCGTAAAGGTGGAGTGCGCGAAAAAGGATAAATAAGCCTCCCGAGGCAGAGGCTCGCGCCGTATATCAGTGATAATGACGCGAGCCAACTCGGTTTATATGGGATTATTTGTAAATAAATCATAAATAAACTATAAATTCAAAGGGAAAAAATCGCAAATGCCCTTGACGATTCTGATAATATTTGTTATAATAGCGGCAATATCTTTGAGAACGGAGGTCTCTTATTACAATGGACGGCGGCAGTAGTGACGACGATAACGCGAACACTTGTCAGAAAAACTGTATATATTGGCGTGGCATAGGTATACCGCAGGACGGGGATACTATGCCTTTTTGCGTTGTATAAAAGACATTTTATAAGCATAAGGACATAGGAGATACATATGTTAGAAAAATTGATACCCTTCATACCTCATATTGTTGTTATGATCATATGCGTGATTCTTTCCGCATATTTTTCCGCGACAGAAACGGCGTTCTTGTCGTTTAACAAAACGAGAATGAAAACGATGGCGGAGGACGGCAATAAGAAGGCAGCCCTCGTTCTAAGATTGTTTGATAATTACGATAAGCTGATCTCGACGATCCTCATCGGTAATAATATTGTTAACATCGGCTTGTCTTCACTCGGCACTCTGGTTTTTTGTACGCTGATTTTGAATCAAGAGATCGCTGCCGCAGTTTCGACTGCTGTGTGTACGGTGGCCGTTCTGATCTTCGGCGAGATCACCCCGAAGAACATCGCGAAGGATTGTCCCGAAAAGTTCGTACTGTTTTCTGCGCCGATCATCAACGTCATCAAGGTCGTTCTTACCCCCTTCAATATCCTTTTTTCACTGTGGAGAAAGCTCGTAGCGAAGATCTTCCGCCTTCAGCGTGATGACAAGATGTCGCAGGAGGAGCTTCTGATGTTCGTTGAGGAGGTCAAGCAGGACGGCTCGATCAACGATGAGGAGGGCGATCTTCTCAAGAACGCGATCGAGTTTACCGATCGCCGCGCCGAGGAGATCCTGACGCACCGTGTCGATCTCGAGGCGGTTTCGGTCGATGCGGAAAAGAGTGAGATCGCAAAGGTCTTCTCCGAGAGTAAGTTCTCTCGCCTTCTCGTTTACGAGGAAAGCATCGACAATATCATCGGCGTGCTCCATCTGCGCGACTTTTACGTCGGCGGTGGTGTAACGCACCGTAAGATCAAGGACGTTATGGCACATCCGATCTTTATTCACAAATCGGAAAAGATCATTGCGATCCTCAAGAAGCTTCAGGCAGAGAAGGCACACATTGCGGTCGTTGTCGATGAATACGGCGGAACGCTCGGCATCGTAACGATGGAGGATATTCTGGAGGAGCTTGTCGGTGACATCTGGGACGAGCACGACGAGGTCGTGGAGACCTTCCGCGAGGTCGGCGATAATACACACGTCGTGGATTGCTCGGTCAATTTCGAGGAATTCTGCGAGTTTTACGGGATCAAATCCGAATCGGACAGCGTTTCGCTCGGCGGCTGGATCACCGAGCAGCTTGAGCGGATCCCCTCGAAGGGAGATATTCTGGAGTTTGAGAGCCTGCACTTTACCGTGACGCAGGCAGACGAGCACAGAGCGATCCTCGTACAGGTCATCCGAAAGGAATCCGAGGGCGAGGAAAGCGGAAAAGAAGAATAAAAATCGGAGGCTGAGCCAAATTTGACTCAGCCTCATACTTATTTATTTTTCGGGATCGCATACAGATTCAGATCCCACGCGGGGATATAGCGGAAGCGGCGCAGGTAGAAATCGTAGCCGTCGAGCAGAGAGGCGAGACGGAGAGGGAGTGCGAAAATATCCTCTCTGCGGTGATAGAGCGAAACGAGAAGCGTGGGACGGTCGCGCCGAATGATGGGCAGACAGCCGTCGATCGCAGCCTTTTCCGAGCCTTCAACGTCGAATTTGATATAGTCGATCTTCGGGCTTCCATAGCCATCGAGAAGATGGGAGAGGGAGTCACATTCGACCGCTCGGTGCTTTTTCGCCGCAGGATTCCCGCTGCCGAGGGTCGCGTTGCGGTTGCCGCTCGTTTCGAACATCAGGGTCTCACGCTTGTCGTGTGCCGCAAAATTCAGCGGGATCACGCGGCAGCGCGTCTCATTCTCTGCATATGCAGACAGCTTTTTGAAGTTTCGCGGATCGGGCTCGATGCAGTAGATCTCCTCAACGTTCGGTGCGAAGGGGAGAAGCTCCCGCACGGTGTCACCGTTATATGCGCCGAGATCGGCACAACGGATATATTTTTCCGGAGAGAGAAGGGAACGGTATACCGTATCGCGATCGTCTACACGGTCAAGGAGATATCGGATGCTCCCCGTGAGCCGATAGGAGATCACGTCGCGTAGGAGCTCGCGCGATCGCTCGTCCGAAAAAAGCGCGGAAACGGCGTCAAGCTCCTTCTCGTGTGCCTTGAAATAATTGAGATCAAAGACCTCGGCGTCGGTGATATCCTCGGACAGAACGACGGGGATGTCGGGCGCGTAAAGCTCGGTCTCCGCGGCGATCCCTTCGATCCGCTCGATGACGTCGGGGAGTGCCGATGCAAAGGAAAGGAGCACGATGAAATTTCCCGCGCCGTATTTTTCTTTAACGTCACTGTACGACAGCACGGTCTTTCCGTGAAAGGCGTGGCCGCGCACAAATCCGTCACTTGCGAAAAAATCGTCGACCGCGATCCCGCGCTCGTCGAGTGCCGCGAGGATCTTGTCGGCGCCGTTGCCCATTCCGTACATCACGATGGGCTTTTCAGTGCCCTTCAGATAACTCCATAGGTCCTGCCTGATCGGTAATTGCATAGCTCCTCCGTGTGTAGATCCAAAATTCAGGTTGACAAACCCGTATTTCTGTGTTAAACTGTAATCAAAGTAAAAAACGCCGAAAGCGAGGTTTTATTATGTGCTTGTTTTGTGAAATTATCGCGGGGAATATTCCGTCCGCAAAGGTTTACGAGGATGACCGCTGCTACGCCTTCCGTGACATCAATCCGCAGGCTCCCGTCCATATTCTCATTGTGCCGAAGTGCCACATCGAATCGGCGGATGCCGTAAGCACCGAGAACAGCGCGTACGTTTCCGCGATCTTCGAGGCGATCCCGAAAATCGCCGCGTCCGAGGGACTCGGAAACGGATATCGTGTCATCACCAACTGCGGTGAGGACGGCTGTCAAAGCGTAAAGCATTTGCATTTCCATCTGCTCGGCGGCAAAAAGCTGCCCGAGACGATGGCATAACCTTGAACCAAAGGGGCTGAGCCATTTCGACTCAGCCCCTCGTTTTTTGTAGCCTTGATGGATTATTTTACGAATGCGTCGTAGATCGCGTGAAGCGCGGGAATCAGCTCATTTTCCTCAACGCCGATGATGATGCTGATCTCACTTGAGCCCTGATCGATCATACGGATGTTGATACCTGCGTTCGAAACTGCGTCAAAGACGTGGGCGGCTGTGCCCTTTGCCTTGACCATACCGCGTCCGACGACCGCAAGGAGAGCAAGTCCATCCTCGATCGCTATGCTGTCGGGACGAACCGCACGCTTCAGTGCGGACAGAACCTTAGCGCGGCAGTTCTCGAGTGCCGCAGTCGAGACGACGATGCACATCGTGTCAATGCCCGAGGGCAGATGCTCGAAGGCGATGTCGTGATCCTCAAGAACCTCGAGCACGCGGCGACCAAAGCCGATCTCGGAGTTCATCATATCCTTTTCGATCGTAATGACCGAGAAGCCCTTCTTACCCGCAATACCCGTGATGACGCTCTTCTCATCGTAGCCGTCAGCCGAGGAAACGATCATCGTGCCGCGATCCTTCGGACGGTTGGTGTTGCGGATGTTGATCGGGATGCCCGCATAGCGCGCGGGGAAAATCGCATCCTCGTGCAGAACGGTCGCACCCATATAGGAAAGCTCTCGGAGCTCGCGGTAGGTAATGGTGTCGATCGGACGGGGATCGTCGATGATGCGGGGGTCCGCCATCAGAACGCCCGATACGTCGGTCCAGTTCTCGTACAGATCAGCATCAGCCGCTCTTGCGACGATCGCACCCGTGATGTCCGAGCCGCCGCGCGAGAAGGTCTTGATCGTTCCGTTCGGCATTGCACCGTAGAAGCCGGGGATCACTGCATATTTGTGACGTGCAAGCTCCTCGCGGAGAATCGCGTCGGTGCGCTCCTCGTCGAACGAGCCGTTTTCGCGGAAGAAGATCACGTTCTCGGCATCGATGAAATCAAAGCCGAGGTATTTCGCGAGGATCAGGCTGTTGAGGTATTCACCGCGCGATGCGGCGTAGTCACGGCCCGATGCGTGAAGCATTGCGTTCTTTACGTATTCAAGCTCACCCGAAATATTGAAATCGAGACCGAGGTCGCTGATAATGCCCGTATAGCGATCGACGATCTTCTGATACGCGGCGTCGATCTCTGCCTTCGGTGCCTTCGAGCGGATCAGCTCGTAGCACTGATAGAGAAGATCGGTGACCTTGATGTCATCGGAAAACCGCTTTCCGGGAGCGGAGGGAACAACGTATTTGCGCTGGGGATCTGCCTTGACGATGCTCGCGACCGAGCGGAAATGATCGGCATCGGCAAGAGAGCTGCCGCCGAATTTTACGACTTTAACTGCCATACGGGACTCCTTCGAACGGACGTGCCGTTCTTACAAATAGTAATAAGAATAGATAACATTATTATATGTGTTTTCTGTCGAATTGTCAAGTACCGAAAACGAATTTTTTCCGTATGTGTGCATTTTTCGGGGAATATATCGACTTTCGGAGAGAAAATGGGTGCTACGTTAAATTCCTCGTAAAGGAGTCTTAAAATGCAATTTTTTTGGAATCAGGGTTGACAAATCTACCCTGAGGTGGTATAATGTATTCATAAAAAAAGGAAAAATTTGGAGTCACCTCCTCTCGTTTCGTCAAAATGACGGCGGGGGGGGGTGATTTGTCTTATTTTTGTGCTATTTGCACAAATGCCGCGCGGCCCACACGCTGCATTACACTGATCTCTACGCCAAAGGCGTTCAGATAAATTCGTCACCTAAAAAATTTAATAGGAGGAAATGATAATGACGAAAAAGAAGACGACCAAGAAAGCTCTTCTTGCAAGCGCACTTTCGCTGCTGCTTTGCTTCTCGATGCT